>NZ_CAXOQT010000024.1:0-38969 GCF_964211445.1 Rothia mucilaginosa
AAATAGCTGGGGCTCAGGGGAAGGCTAGAGCTCCCCGCGGGCGCGGGCGGCGAGCACATCGTCCAGGCGGGCGAAGGTCGAACGCCAGGTGGTGCGCACTTCCTCGTGGACCGAGGGAGGCATGGGGCCAATCTCAATGACGATGCGGGTACCGGAGCCCACGCCGTCAGCGGTAATCACGGTTTCGGGGAAGAAACGGTGACGCTGGTACACCAGCACGCTGCCGGGGTTACCCAGGTGGTCGGGCAGCTGCTCGGCGTACTCGATCTCCTTGAACGGTTCAATGCTCAGGAATCGGCTCTGCAGGATGCAGGACACCGAGGGGTCGACCTCGTTGATCATGGAGAGGCGCTGCATGCCGCCGACCACGGGCTCCACGACAACGTCGGTGGGGCGCACATGCCAGCCTGCGGGGCCGTACCAGCGGACCAGCAGTTCGGGGTCCAGGTAGGCACCGAAGACGTCCTCGACCGGTGCGGCAATTTCGTGGTCGAAGACGAGAAGCTCCTCATCGGGAACATGAGTGATGCTCATAGGGTTCTCCTTACGCGGGTTGAAGAGCGGGTTTAGGGCTTCTTGCCGGAGTAGTAGTTGCCGAGGAATTCGTCACGGTACTCGAAGTAGGTGCCGTCCTTGATGGCATCGCGGGCGTCGTCCACCATGCGCACGATGAAACGCTCATTGTGGATGGAGGCGAGGGTCGCCGCCAGACGCTCGTCCGCCTTGAAGAGGTGACGCAGGTAGGCGCGGGTGTAGTGGGTGCAGGTGTAGCAGTCGCAGCCCTCGTAGATGGGCGAGAAGTCCGCCTTGAAGCGTGCGTTGGTGATGTTGTAGCGGCCGGTGGGGGAGTAGACGGCTGCGTTGCGTGCCACGCGGGTGGGGGAGACGCAGTCGAAGGTGTCCACGCCGTTCTCGATGCCGACGAAGATGTCGTCGGGTTCGGAGATGCCGAGCAGGTGGCGGGGCTTGGATTCGGGCAGCTCTTCGGCGCACCAGCGCACGATGGTGCCGAGGTTTTCCTTCTCGAGCGCGCCACCGATGCCGAAGCCGTCGAAGGGCATGGAGCCGAGGTCCTGGCATGCCTTGCGGCGCAGGTCCTCGTACTGTGCGCCCTGAATCACGCCGAACAGCGCCTGGTAGGGCTTGCCCACGCGCTCTTCGGTGAGGCGCTGGTGCTCAGCGATGCAGCGCAGCGCCCACAGGCGGGTGCGTTCGAGCGCCTCCTCCTGGTAGCCGCGGGAGTTGTACAGGGTGGTCAGCTCGTCGAAGGCGAACATGACGTCGGCACCAATCTGGTGCTGTACCTGCATGGACACCTCGGGGGTGAAGCGGTGAATCGAGCCGTCAATATGGGACTTGAAGTTCACACCGTCGTCGTCAATGTGGGCGAGGCGTTCCTTGCCCTTTGCCACGTCGTCGTCGCCGAGGGGGCGGCCGTCGGCGCCCTTAGCGTCCGCGACGGTACCCATGTCGATCACCTTTTTAAAGCCGGAGCCCAGGCTCATGACCTGGAAGCCGCCGGAGTCGGTGAAGGTGGGGCCGTCCCAGTTCATGAAGGCACCCAGGCCGCCTGCCGCGTCGAGGATTTCGGGGCCGGGCTGCAGGTACAGGTGGTAGGCGTTGGAGAGCAGAGCCTGAGCGCCGAGCTCCTTCATGGATTCGGGCAGGACCGCCTTGACGGTTGCCTTGGTGCCCACGGGGGTGAAGGCGGGGGTCTGGATCTGTCCGTGCGGGGTGGTGATGACACCGGTGCGTCCGCGGAACTGTCCGCCGTTGGCTTCTACACGTTCAGCGCTGGGGGAGGCGGTGTCCGCCAGGCGGCTGGTGATGGTGAAGCCAAAGTCCTCGGTGGGGAAAGAATTATCTAGAACGCTCATTCTTCTCTCGATTGTTTGCTTTCCGTCTGAATGTCTACACCCTAGCCTACCGGAAAACCCCGCCTCCTTTGCCGGAGGCGGGGTTCGCAAGAAGCTAGCCGGGCGCAGCTGGGTTCAGCCAAGCTTAGCCGGCGAAGTCGCCGAGCATGTCCACGGTCGGCACGAAGAAGAGGGTGCCGGTCACCGCGGTGCTGAAGTCCAGTAGACGGTCGTAGTTAGCGCCGTCCACTCCCATGAACATGTTCATGAGCATCTTCTGAACGGTCGAGAAGGTGCTGGCGTAGCAGATGAAGTAGGTGCCCAGCTCGTTGTTACCCACGGTGCCGAAGGGCATATTGTCGCGAATAACCTTGAAGTCGTCACCGATATTGGCGATGGCGGAGTGCGAGTTAGCGGGCTTTTCGTCCTCGTCCATCTCAATGTCGTCGTGCTTGGAGCGGCCGATGACCTTCTCCTGCTCGGAGACGGGCAGATTATTCCACGCGGTCATGTCGTGAATGTACTTCTGCACGAACTGGTAGCTGCCGCCCTTGTACATGGGGTCATTGTCACCGATGAGGCCGAAGTATTCGCGCGCCGCGGGGGTCTGCGGGTTCTCGGTACCGTCCACAAAGCCGATGATGGAGCGGCCGTCCCAGTATCGGAAGCCGTGCACCTCCTCGAGCACCTCGGCAATATCGCGCAGAGCCGCGGTAATAGCGGACGCCATATCGTAGGCAACCGACGGCTGGGTCGCGCGGATGTGGAAGTGCAAATCGCCGGGAGTGGACACAGCGGTGTGCTTGGGGCCCCTAATCTCCTCGAACTCCACGAGCTCCTGCGGCAGCGGCTTGGGAAGATCCAGGGTCAGCCACGCGCTGTGGCTGATGCCCAGCACAATGCTGGCGTTCTCGGGCGAGTAGCGGTTCGCGGCGGTGTGGTTGAGGTTAATGACGAGCCCGCAGAGGTTCTGGAACCCCTCAACGAGCGCGTCCTGAGAGACGCCCTCCTTGAACTTCCACACCATGAAAATGGTGTTAGCGTTCGGGCTGGCAGTGACCTGTTGTGATTCTGAAGCAAGCATAAAGTTCACCGTACGCCTGCCTGCAAGCCCCTGCAATGAAACCAGCCCTAACCTTTCTGCACTGGTGAGAGAAGGCTAGGGCTGGTATCAACGCTATGAATATAAAAGCTGTGTTTAGAAGCCGTGCTTAGAAACCGTGGGAGGCGAGGTCACGGGCATGCGCCAGACGCGCCGCCGTCTCAAAAATAGTCCACGCCTGCACCTGAGTGGACAGCTCCACCGGCGCGCCGGGCTTCACAACCTTGCTCATCGGCTCGGTGAAACGCGGGGAGAACTGCACGAGCGCCTTACCGCGAATCTCGTTCGGATCAATGCCGTACTCGTTCATCGGCAGGTCGGGGTCGAACTCGCGGCGGCCCTCCCACAGGGCGCGTGCGGTCGAGTACACCAGGGTGGATGCGAGCGCTCGCGCCTCATCGCTGAGCAGCGGCGAGGATGCCGCCATGCCCAGGTAGCGCACGAGAATGCCGGTGAACAGGCCGCCGTCGCCGTCGCCGTGCGAGATGAGGATGCGGCGGCGCGCGCCGGAGAGGAACTCCACCTCTTCGGTCATGTGTTTGACGATGCCGACGATGAGGCGTTCGGCGCGTTCGGCGGGGTCCACCTCGCAGGGTACGCCGGAGGCAGCGAGGCTCAGCAGGGCGCCGAGGGCGGTTCCCTGGTTGTAGGTGTATTCGCCGCGTTCGTAGTCGTACTCGTCGCCGCGCACGTTCACGCCGTCAATATAGAGCGAACGTTCTGCATCCCAGAGAGTTTCATTCATCCAGTCCATCAGCGCGGCGGCAGTCTTCGGGTCGCCCGCACGCACATACGCCAGGGCTGTCGGTGCGGTCGCCGCAGCATTCACAAAATCACGCTTGGACTTGCGCCAACTCATGCCACCCACCGGGGAGAAACCCTTCGCCAGCTGCTCGAAGAGAGCCGCGCCAGCATCCTGGGCGGCAACATCATTCGCGCCGGTCAGCTCAATGCAGAAGGAATTCATGCGGCCCACCGCGAGGGTCAGCCACGCCATATCGTCAAAGTAGTCGTTCGCGAAGCGGCCGTAGTTACGCACGTTAATGCCGCGCAACAGTGCGCGAGCACGGTGCAACTCCTCCTGAGCGGCAGTGATATCGCCCTCGCGCAGGTGACGCTGGCCGGCATCAATCAGGCAATCCAGCAGGTGCGCCTGCCACCAGTAATGCCACGCGTTCAGGCGCTGGCTCAGCGGGCGCGGGTCGGGCACCTGTACCGAACCGATGAGTGCGCCGGGAACGCCAAGAATACGATGCACGAAGGTGTCGGTGACGCTGACGGCTGCGGCAGCGGCATGCGAGGAAGTGCGTTCGGCGTACTCGCTAATCGACTCCAGAGACTGCGCGTTGTGGGAAGACGGCTGGGAATTCATGGACCCTCTGTAGTTGCGGTGAAGTATTACGTCTGAAATTATCCCACTTTTTGCCCTCTGAGCGCCCGGATGCTGTGGGCGGGCTCTCGGGTGTGATTCCTTTTCGAGAGCCCGCCGAGAAGATGCACCGCAGGGAATGGGGTGAACGCCACTCAAAAACGGGTTAGGCGGCGGCAACCAGCGAGCGGCCACTGTACAGGTCCACCTGCTCACCGGTGATGGGGTGCTTAAAATGCAGGCTGTAGGCCAGTAGCTGCAGCGGGTACTCGGGGCGGTCGGGTGCGTCGGGGAGCACCTGCGGGTAGAGTACATCGCCCAGAATGGGGGAGCCCAGCATATTCAGATGCGCCCGCAACTGGTGCGTCTTGCCGGTGTGAGGCGCCAAATCATAGAGCGCCCATTCTCTATTCGGTTCCGCGCGCCAACCCTCGACCGCCTGCACGCTCGGGGTGAAAGTACGCAGAATCTTTGCGGTCGTGAGCGTATTCGGCTCCACGCCCTGCGTCGCGCACTGCTCCTCCGAAAGCTGCTGAACCTGCAACTGATCACGAATCTTCTGAATATGCGAACGCACCTGCAGACCCTCCGCACTCAACGCCTGCTCGGTGGCGGCAGGATCGGAGGGAACCGGCGCCACGGCACGGTAAGTCTTCGACACCTGACGATGCTGAAACATCATCTGGAAGGGACGGCGTGCCTCCACCGTCTTGGCAAAGAGCAGCACACCCGCGGTCGGGCGGTCCAGGCGGTGAATCGGAATCAGCAGCGGGTTCTGCTCGCGCACCCGCAACTTGGTCAGCGCGGTCTGCGCAATATAGGACCCGCGCGGGGTCGTCGGCAGAAAATGCGGCTTATCAATCGCCAGCATGTACTCGTCCTCGTAGAGCACCGGCATATCGGAGGGCAGTTCCGGTTCGTCGGCAAGCTCGCGGAAGTACCAGATGCGCTCGCCGGGCATATACGGGCTATCGCTGGTCAGCATCGTGCCGTCATCCAGACGCACCTCGCCAGTATTAAAGCGGGCGTGAATAATCTGCGGGTCGTTCGGGTAGAAACGCGCAATCAGATAATCCGCAATGGTCGCCGGGGCGGTGCTGTTCGGGAAGAGCTCGGTGGGGAGCTCCTCTAGGTGCGGCAGGATCAGCTGAATCGGGTCAATGCCGTTCTTCTGGGCCAGGGGAGGGGTCAGGAGGCGTCGGTGCGTACGGCGTGCAGGCTTCGCCTGGTAGTTTGTGCCGGGCTGTGCACTGGGCTGTGTGCAGGTGGTTTTCTGTGCGGGCATGGCTCTACTCTACCGCCTGGGCTCTAGCAGCTGGGTAGGGCAGGATTGGTGCTGAACATATGCGGACTGAACCGGTTGCACTGAGCTACGTGCGGGTGGGAGCGGGGGAAATATTAACGTGGGTTTGGTGTGGGGTTGCGAAATTTAGATTTGTCTGACACTCATGAATGCTTGTGTGAATGTGTGGGCGAGAAAACGAAAACTTCACAAATTTTTGAAATTATTGGACATTTAATTTAAAAAAACTGCATTAATTTTACAAAAAATAGTGTTTAAGTGCGATATTTTCGAAAATGCTGTCAAATCAGGAATCAATAACCCTTAATTTAGACCCTGTGGTTTTTCTAATTATAAAAGATGTAAAGCAAGTAAAGACCTGCTAACCTGGGCATCCTACGTCATAAACGCCTTAATAAAAGCTGGAAACAGCCTTAAAGCGGTACGATTAAGACACAGAAGTTCGAAATGTCGGACGAAGGGGTCGAAATGGGACAGAAACAGCGCAAGGATGCAGAGATTAAAGGAACAGCCCCGATGACAGCGATGCAATCGGACAATTCTAAAACACCGGAAAATAAAGAAGGAGAGGTTATGGAACATTCACAAAAGAATGCAGAGCCTCGCACCGGTGCTTTGCGTATGGAACCGCACGAACGTGAAGAGCAAATTCTGAAAATTGCTGCGGAACATTTTGCTCGCCGCGGCGTGCTGGGCGCCTCCATGAGTGCTATCGCCCGCGATGCCGGCATCACCCGTGCCCTGCTTTACCACTACTTCCCCGGCAAGGACTCCCTGGCTGCCGCCGTCACTCGACGCGAAGCTAAAGCGGTCCTCGAAGCCCTGGGTGAGCACCACGAAAACCCCGAAGAGGCCCTGCGCAATGCACTGCGCACGTACTTCCTCGTCGTAGCCGGTGTCCCCACCCCCGGTGGGGAGGACTTCCCGAACAACCCCACCGACTACCTCGAATGGATGCTCAAGCGCACCGGCATGCCGATTAATGACCGCACCCGCGTCATTCTCGGTGGTTGGTTGCAGCTCGTCGACTACTTCGCCCTGCATGTCGTGCAGCTCAACCCTCGCGATCAGCGTACCGTTCGATCCCGCGGGCTCGGGCTCGAAGAAGCTATCGACCTGTGCCTGGGTGCTGTGGACACCCTCACCGGCGGCTACTAGTCACTTCAAGAGGCGACAGATCAACGTAGGACTTCCCGCTCCGATGTTTGGTTATGTGCTCCACGGCAAAGGCGGCGTGGACATCCGGGCGGTTATTCCTCCACCACGCCGCTTGCGACGTGGTGGGCTCCGGGAACACCACCCGGTTCGTGAGTAGGGAAACATAATGCCCCGTACCCCCTTCAACGAGGGTACGGGGCATTATGATGCTCAGATTCTGTGATGTTCAGATTGAGGTTAAGGGAATCAGCTTAACTTGAAGCTGAACCTGAGACCCTGCGCGGAGGGTGCTAAATGGAGCGTCGCAACGACAGTCCGCGAACCGTCGCATAGAAACCCTGCGCTTGCAATGCCGCGCGCAGTGCCTCCACCGGATGCTCCACGATTTCGCCGCCGGAGGCGCTCAAAGTATGGGTACCCAAAAGCTCCACATCGTTGACCTTCTCCACCGAAATCTTCTCCGCACCACCGGCAGACACCAGGCGCGCCAGGGCGGGGGTCGCCGCCTCCAGGAGTACCGGGTCGGTGGTGAAAGCCAGCAGGGTCTTTGCGCCACGCTCCACGTACAGCACCGGGGCGCCGTCCACCAGCACCACGCAGGCGCCCGCCTTGCGCGCCGGGCGGTGCTTTACGGTGCCCTCGCCCTCGTGTGCAAAGGAGGGAGTTGCGGGCCAGCTCAACGCCGCACCGTACGGGTTCGCCGGGTCGGTCGCCGCCAGCAGGGTCACCGTGAATGTGCCGTACACCTGCTCGGTATCGGTACGCTGCGGGGTGTAGGCGCTCGCGCCGAAACCCTGCGGACCTGCGGGAATGCTGAGGTTGTCGGCGGTAGAACGCAGTAGGTCCACCGTCGCCGGGGCGGCAAACTGCGCCGCGCCCAAACCCTCAATAAAGTAGCCGCGACGCACCAGCGCACGATCCTCAGCCGCCGAATAAATCCGGTACAGCTGCGAGAACCCGCCGGCAGAATCCTCCACCTGCAGGCACCCGCGAGTCAGCACACCGTAGCGGTCCAGTAACAGATCGGCACGTGCGAGTGCCGCAACTGTCGCCTCCACGGGCTCCTGCAGGAGCGTGTCCACGCGCGAGAAGCGGCCGCTATCCTGCGGGGCAACAGCGGGAGTGGCGGCATGGAAGCCACCGCGTAGGGAACGCAGGCCCCGCCCGGTGGTAGCGCCGTATCCGCTAGTCGGTGCCGAATATCCATCAGAACCGTAGCCGCCCGCCATGCCGTTACCCATGGAGGCGCGCGCCGCCGCAATACGCCCCGCACCGCGGCGACCCACCCGCGACAGACGCGCAGGAGCCGCCGGCGTCGGATGTGCACTGCGCACCCCCGCAAGCATCGCCCGAACCGGCGCGAAACTATCGTTCGTCACCGCGCCAGCCCACACCAGACGCCACAGTGCCGCCGAAACCTCCGCTGCATCCGGGAAAGTCACCACCTGACCGGCGGGCGCAGCCGCGCTCATCAGCTGCGCCACCCGCTCACGCAACGCCGGCACGAACAGGCCGCCGTGAGCCAGAGCCTCATAGATTGCGTGCTCCAGGGTGCCCGGAGTCTGCAGAGCCTCCCAGAGCTCGGGGTTCTCCGCGTGCAGCAGCTGTTCCGGGTAGTCCTCGCCCAGAGTCAGCGAAGAACTCTCGCTCAAATGCAGGCGAATCCAGCCGTCGGACTTCTGCGCGCTACCGCCGCCGAGCTGACCGGCACCGGTGAAGAACACCCGACCGCTCGCCATGAGCTCGTCCAGCATGTGCGGCTGGTAGCCGGGCACGCGCGCCGGAAGAATTAGCGTCTCCAGTGCGGAGGCGGGTACGCGCACACCCGCCAGCTGGTCGATGGCGGTGAGCAGGTCCTCTATTGCGGTGGCAGAGTTTTCGGTGGCGTTTTCAGCCGCCGGGCTGAGGGGTACCACCCTCTCGCCCACCACCGTAGCGGCGCGACGGGAGGGGAGGAACGCACCGTAGGCGCTCGCCTCCGGCAGGGTCTGTGCAACCCGTACCGATAAAGAACGAACGTTCTGCCATGAAGGCAGGAAAACACCGTAGACCTGCGCCGATACCGGCTCAATCTCCTCACGTAGCGCCGCCAGTGAGCGGGCTCGAATCGTGCGCAAAACCTGCGCATCCACCCACTCAACACCGACCGCACCGGGCGTGCGCAACACCTCTGGCAGGAACTCACCGGAGCTCAGACGGCGCTGCTGCTGAAGACGCTGCAACACCGGAGTCAGCACGCCCACACCTACCGGAGTCAGGCGCGAAAAATACTCCGCCGCCTGCTGCGCCGTAAAAGGAATATGGGTGCGCGCGTAGCGAGACACCAGGTCCTCAAGGGGTTCCGCGACCGGCTCCAAAAGGGCTGTAGGAAGTGCTGCGGCGGGCATAATACCCAGCCCATCGCGCAGGCGCGCGGCGTCCTCAACCACCGCGTAGTACAGCTGCGGCTCGGTGTTCTCCTCGGTGGAATCATCGGCAGTTCCCATGAATGAGAACGCGCGCCGCGAGCGCACCAGCTGCTCCGCCAGCTCGCGCGCCTGCTCCACGCTGGCGTGCGCGCCGTACTCCTCGCCGTAGTTTTCAGAATCCTCATGCTCAGTGCCGGGTGCCTCAGCCCGCGGGTTGCCGGCACGCAAACGCAGGCTCAACTCCTGGGCGCTCAACGGACCCAGCTGACGCAACAGATCCGCTACACCCTCCACCCCGGAGGCGCGGTAACGCTCACCCGTGCGCTGCAGACGCTGCTGAGTCTGCACCAGCACCGCCGGGTCCAGTAGGTCACGCAGACCGCTCGAACCCAGCAACTCGGCAAGCAGCGCCGGGTCCAGCGAAAGCGCGGCGGCGCGGCGTTCGGCGGCGGGCGCATCCCCGTCGTAGAGGTGCTCGGCAACGTACTCAAAGAGCAGAGTGCGCGCAAAAGGCGAAGGATCGTTCGTCTCAACCTCAAGCATAGACACCGCCCGAGACTGCAACGAACGGTGCACCTGAACCAGCGCCGGAACATCGTACACATCCTGCAGACACTCGCGAGCCGTCTCCAAAAGCACCGGAAAATCAGGGTACTTACGCGCCACATCCAGCAGCTGCGCCGCACGCTGACGCTGCTGCCACAGCGGGGTGCGCTTACCCGGATCACGGCGCGGCAACAGCAGAGCACGCGCCGCATTCTCACGGAACCGAGACGCAAAAAGCGCCGAATCGCCCACGCGTTCGGTGACAATTGCCTCCAACTCATCCGGGTCGAAGAGGAACAGATCAGCGCCCGGTGGCACATCCTCCATGGCAGGCAGGCGCAGAATCAGACCGTCATCACTCGCCATGACGGAGGCGTCCACCCCGTACCGCTCCTCAATGCGGGCGCGCACCGCCAACGCCCAGGGCGCGTGCACACCGTAGCCCAGCGGTGAATGCAGAACCACGCGCCAATCCCCCAGCTCATCGCGGTGCCGCTCCACAATCATGCGAGTGTCGGAGGGAACCGCCCCCGTGGATTCGCGCTGTTCACGCAGGTAGGCGAGCAGGTTATCGACCGCCCAGGTGTCGAGCCCGAGCTGTTCGAGCTGCTGGCGGGCGGCGGCGCTATCGGTGGCACCCAGGCTGGAGAGGGCGCGCGTGAACGCACCCGTCTGCACGCCCAGTGCGTATGGGCGGCCCATGCGGTCGCCGTGCCAGAAGGGCAGGCGCGCGGGCTGGCCGGGTGCGGGGGAGACCCGCACCGCGTCGTGCGTAATTTCTTCGATGCGCCAGCTACTCGCACCGAGGGTGATGACCTCGCCAGCGCGGGATTCGTACACCATTTCTTCGTCGAGCTCACCCACACGCTTGGGGCCGCGCTCCTCATCGCCGCTGACCAGGTAGACCGGGAAGAGGCCGCGGTCGGGAATCGTGCCGCCGCTGGTGACGGCGAGGCGCTGCGCACCGGGACGGCCCTCAATACTGCCGGAGGGTGCCTCCTCGGTGGGGGTGCGGTCCCAGATGATGCGCGGGCGCAGTTCGGCGAATTCGTCGGAGGGGTAGCGTCCGGCGAGCATTTCGAGCACGGAGTCGAAGAGGGCGCGTGGTAGCTCGGCGTAGGGGGCGCTGCGGCGTAGCGCTTCGTACCAGGAGTCCACGCTGATGGGGCCGAGCGCGCAGGCGGCGACGGTCTGCTGCGCGAGTACGTCCAGGGGGTTGGTGGGGATGGCGAGCGGCTCGAGGGTTCTGCTGCGCATGCCGGCGAGGGTGACGGTTGCGCCGAGCAGGTCGCCGCGGTGTTTGGGGTAGAAGAAGCCGCGCGAAATTTCGCCCACGCGGTGCCCGGCGCGACCCACACGCTGCAGCGCGGAAGCAACCGAAGGAGGTGCCGCAACCTGAATGACAAGGTCCACGTGGCCCATATCGATGCCCAGTTCCAGGGAGCTGGTGGCGACCACGCAGCGCAGGGTTCCGCCCTTGAGCGCCTCCTCGATGAGGGTGCGCTGCTCCTTGGACACGGAGCCATGGTGTGCGCGGGCGAGCGGCGGTACTTCGGCAATGTCGCAGATGCCTGCCGCGTAGTCTTCGGGGCTGATGGCCTGCTTCGCGAGGACGCGGCGCAGGTGAATATCGTTGAGTGCTGCGGTGAGCTTTTCCGCTAGTCCGCGCGAGTTAACGAAAACAATTGTAGAACGGTTGTTCTCGATATGGTCGACGATGCGCTCTTGAACGCGCGGCCAAATGGAAGTCTCCGGGCGCTCGCTATCGGGGGTTTCGCGGAGTGAATATTCCGGGATGGTGAGCGTATTTTTGGGTGCGGTGTTATCGCCCTGTTGCGCCGGGTTTGCTTGCCCGGTTTCTTTCGCGATTTCCTGCCCGGGGAACACGCCAATGGCATCTTCGAGCGTGTAGGGCGCGCTCGCCGGGGCGTTGGGTGCACTGGAAGCAGGCTGTGCTACGCCCTGTTGTGAGCCGGTAGAAGCTGAACCTCCGCCTCCCTGCACCTCCGAGGGTGCGTATTCCGAGGGCGAGTAGAGCCCCTGCCCGTAGTCGTTGGCGCCTCCGAGTGCCGCCATATCGGGTACGGGCACGCTCAGGCGCAGGTCCCATTCTTTGGCGACCGGGCGGCTCATGATGGTCACCGGCTGAATGCCGCCGAGGAACCGGGCAACCGCCTCGGGATTTTCGACCGTTGCGGAGAGCCCAATGCGCTGCGTGGGCTTCGTAAGGAGCGCGTCGAGGCGTTCGAGGGAGACCGCCAGGTGTGCGCCGCGTTTGGTGGCGGCGAGGTTGTGAATCTCATCCACAATCACGGTGGTTACGCCGGCGAGGGTGTTGCGGGCGGCGCTGGTGAGCATGAGGTAGAGGGATTCGGGGGTGGTGATGAGAATGTCGGGTGGGTTGCTGATGAGCTGGCGGCGTTCGCGTGCGGGGGTGTCGCCGCTGCGCACGCCCACGCTGATGCTCGGCTCGCCCGTGTCGTTGCCGCTCAGGCGGGTAATTCCAGCGAGCGGTGCGCGCAGGTTGCGTTCGACGTCCGCACCGAGCGCTTTGAGGGGCGAAATATAAAGGATGCGCGTACCGCCCGCGGTGCCGGCTTCGTGTTCGCGGTGTAGGGCGTCGAGTGCCCAGAGGAAGGCTGCGAGGGTTTTGCCGGAGCCGGTGGGGGCGATGATGAGGGTGTTGTTGCCGTTGCGGATGCTCTCCCAGGCGCCTTCTTGGGCGGCGGTGGGTGCGCTGAAGGTGGCGCGGAACCAGTCGCGTACGGGTGCGGAGAAGTGGGAGAGTGCGTCGGTCATGTATCTATTATGGCGGGGTTTATGGTGTGCACCTCTTGAATTGTTGGGGGCTGGGGGAGGAAGATGTGCTTGACAGGTTCCCAACAAGCCCGTAATGTTTTACTTGTAAAGTAATCGATTGAGAGAACAACACAAAGGAGCACCACCATGACCCGCCTGAACGACGAACAGCTCATTAACCTCTTCCACGAGCCGCGCACCGTCTCCTCCTTCACCGAGGAGCCCGTTACCGACGAGCAGCTGCGCCGCATCCAGGAGCTGACCTTCTACGGCCCCACCGCCTTCAACAGTCAGCCCCTGCGCATCACCTGGGTTAAGAGCCCCGAGGCACGCGAGCGCCTCGTCGCACACCTGGCTGACGGCAACAAGGCTAAGACCCAGGCGGCACCGGTCACCGCGATTCTCTCCGCAGACGCAAACTGGGTAGAGCACGCTGACACCTTCAACCCCAACGCTGCCGGCTTCATCAAGGGCTTCTACACCACCGAAGAACTCGTCACCCCCGCCGCTGAGCTGAGCGCTCACCTGCAGGCAGGCTACTTCATCACCGCAATCCGCGCCCTTGGTCTGGACGCTGGCCCCATGACCGGCGCAGACTTCGCCGGAATCAAGAAGGAATTCTTCGCGGACAACGCAGAGATCCCCTTCCTGATCGTCAACCTCGGCCACGGCGAGGCACCCGCATACCCGCGCGGTGCACGCTTCAGCCACGATGAGGTTGCTCGCTCCCTCTAAGAGCGCGCCCCTACGGCATAGCTAGAACCCTAGATTTAGGCTTATAGACAGTTCAAGGGCGGTTCCCCATCGCGGGGAACCGCCCTTGAACTTATATGTGCACAAGTGAACTATACATCTGCAACGCCGCGTTAGCGGGCACCAAACTGACCCACCGACAGCTGCGGAACAGATGAGGAACACGCGGTCGTATCCAGCGGAACAATCACGCCACCGGACCCGGAGGGAAGACCCACCAGGAAGCCCTGAACCGGGCGGCTACCGCAATCGTCACCGAAGCGTGCTGGGTACACCGAACGCAGCACCGCGGTGGTGCTATCGCCGGGGTTGAGGGTCACGCCCGCAGAGTTCATGTACTCATCGGAGGTGGAAGCCTCGCGACCAACCCAGGTTCCCGAAGGACCCGCATGGACCACGCGCGGGTAGCCGCGCAGGGTGCAGGGGGAGTTCGAGGAGTTCTGGAAGTACAGGGTGTAGTTTCGGGCACCGGGGGAGCCTTCTCCAATAGCAACCGAAACGTTCAGGTCATCCAGATCGCACTGGCCGGGACCCTCAACGTTGTTGTTGGAGGAGTTAGAGGACCTCTCCGAAGAACTCGAGGAGTTGGAAGAATTCGACGAGTTCGAGGAACCGGAGGAGTTCGAAGAGTTACCCGAAGAACGAGAACCCGACTGCGAAGACGAGTCTGAGCCCTTCTGGGAGTCCTGCTGAGAATCTGCAGAGTCATCTGAGTTGTTCTGCTCGGAACCCTCGTGGGAGGACTCAGAAGAGTGAGAGTCAGAGTTCTGCTTCGACTCGTGAGTCTCGGTGTGGGAAGAAGACTCAGAGTGCTCAGAGGAAGACTCGTGGTGCTCCGCGTCGGGGGAGTTCACCACGGTAATGGAGCCCGGGGTCACCGAAGGGGTAGCCCCGTCGGAGGCTACTCGAATCGTGCCGGGCTTGACCGAAGCCGAAGCGCTCGGCTGTGCCGAGGTGCCTTCAGCTTCCTGACCGGCCTGGGACGCGCCGCATCCACTGAGCGCGAGCACGCAACAGAGGAGGGTGGTTGATGCGAGTACCTGAGCCGATTTAAACATGATTACATCGCCGCCTGCATTTGGATTTCTGCTCCGTCCATACCGGGGGCGTACTCGACCTGGCAGCACAGGCGAGAGTATTCGTTGGCGACATCGTCGACCATGTCGAGCAGGTCCTGTTCAGCTTCGGTGCGCTCACCGGAAGCCTCAAAGTGCTCGGGGTCGATGAAGCCGTGGCAGGTAGCGCAGGATGCGTTACCACCGCAGGTTGCGAGGACCGGCACGCCGTTAGCCTGGAGGGTTTCCAGGAGGGTGTGGTGGTCTTCCCACTGAATGTCGTAGTTTACGCCTGCTTCGTCAGTGACCTTAATCGTTACGCCCATGCGTTCTCCTTCTTCTGTAGTGATGCGTTTCTATTGTAGAGGTAGGGGCTGTTATTCACCGTACTTTGTGGCGCATCCCCAACCCTACCGTCACGCATATCACGGGAACGCATATTAATTTTTATGCCGTAGGGCATGTATGTGTTGCCCCCAGTCTACCCCGTATTGCCCTGACAGTGCGGGATATTGGTGCTAATGAATACTGCCCCCAGATGCAAAGACATGCTGGGGGCAGTATAAAGAACCGGTGCACGGGCGCGCTTCAACGGTGACTCAACGGTGACGAAGACCTACTCGGATTCCTTCTCCGCTTCATGCTTCTCTGTGTTCTGTTTCTCGGCATTCTGTTTTTCCGCGCTCGGGGCGTTAGCCCGTCCGGGACCGCGCACAATACCGCGCACGCTATCACGGGGGTCAGCGTAGCGCAGATCAATACCGAAGGTATTGCGGATCTGACGTGCCGAGTTCAGGTGCCAACGCTGCGAATCCGAGGGAGTCACCGAGGTGACCGCCTTCTGACCCGGAGCCAGCTTCTCATGGCGAATATCGTAGTGCTTACCGCCCATGGTGATGGTGAAGCCGTGCTCCTGCAGTAGCTGCACGAACGCGTCCACATCGTGCGGGATCTTGCGGCCGCGCTGCCTCTTCGTGCCGCTCATCCTCGGCTGCGATTCGAAGGGGTTACGGCTGGGCGCGGTGCCGCGGCTAATACGAATCACCTGCTGGTCGGAGTGCGAGAACTCCACCTGGTAGCCGTTGAGTGAGTACACGGTGCGGCTACTGCCGGGAATCGGGCGGCGGTCCTCAGCCTCATCGAGAATGCGGGCAATATACTCGCCGGTCAGGCCGAGCGCCTTGAGCTGAGCCTGAGCCTCGGGGGAGAGCTGGTAGCCTCCCGCGAGGGCCTGCAGCGGGCGTAGCGCGAGCACCTCGGCGGTCAGGGGGTTGAGCACCACCTGGTAGCCTTCCTCCTCATGCGTATAGAGGGTGACTTCGCGGCCGTAACGGTTCTCCTGCGCGCTCTCCTGAACCACAGTGCTTGCGGGCGATTCGATGATGTCCAGCAGCAGCTCGTAGGTGAGGCCGTGGCGCATCATGTAGTCCATCACGCCGGGGAGCACACCGTAGATACGGCGGCGCGGCGGCACGTCGCCGTAGAACTCCTTCTCGATGCGCGCGGCAATACGCTGGTTCTCCAACGGTACCTCGGTCAGCGGGATGAGGCGCTGGTTGGAGGGGCGAATCTTGGCGCGTGCGGCGGCGGGCTTGGGTGCCTGACGGTAGGCATCCACCAGCGTCTGCTGCTGCTCCACAAACTCCTGAGCGATGAGCGGCAGGAGGGTGAAGTAGAGCTCGGCCGCTTCGGGCTTGAGCGCGCCGTTCTCATCGAGCAGGGAAGCGCCATCCTTGGAGAGCAGATTCCACGGCTTATCGCCTGCCGTGCTCTCGTCGGAGTCCTGGTTGTCCCGGTAGCTATAGGTTGCGAGGGAGGCAAGCTCCTGCAGGCGAACGTACACCTCAAGAGGAACGGTAATCTGCTTAGCGGACATTATTTCTCCTCCTCGGTGGTGTTTTCCGCCTGGGTGGCTTTATCTTCTGCCTGCTTCGCCAGAGTGTTGCTGAGCTCTTCGAGCTGCACCTTACGCAGGGCTTCCGCGTGCAGGTTATGGAAGTCCGGGGTCTTCGCCAGAGCCAGCACAGTCCGCTCATCCGGCGAGATTGCGATTTCCAGACCCTGCGCCGCGTAGATGCGGGTCCAGCCGTCAGCCATACGCACGCTCTCGGGGCTGCTCAGCGCCTGAAGCATCAGATCGAAAACGAACGGCGGGTTCTTCTTCAGGAAGGTGCGGGCGCGCTCGCTGAACTCGAGCTCCAGGGCGTTGAGCGAAGTGTATTCGCCCTGTGCCAGGGAGGTTTGTGTCGCCTCGTTGTAGTCGGCGTCGTATTCGTCAATGACGGTAATGACTTCGGCGGAGGCGGTGTTCACGTCAACGCGGTAGTCATCGTGCGTGAAGCGGATGGTCCAGTCGTTGATGCGTTCCGCTTCGCCCTCGCGCAGGATGGTGCGCACGAGCTCTTCGCTGATGTTTTCGCGTTCGAGGCGCTCACGCAAGCTCGGGCGCAGGCGGTAGCTGCGTTCGCGATCCTCGGCGGTAATGGCGTGAGGTGCTGCGGCTACCGGTTCTGCCGCGGGCGCGCTCGGGGTGGGAGCTGCGGGCTTCGGCGCACCCGGTTTCGGGGCGGTCGGCTTGGGGCCTGAAGTCGTAGGCACTGCGGGTGCGCTCGGCAACGACTGGGTGAGCACCGGCTGCTCTTCCACAGATACCTGCTCGATAGCCTCTGCCTGCTGGGCAGCTTCCGCGGCGGCGGCTTCGGCTGCCTGCTGACGGGCGCGCAGACCCTCCAGATACTCTTCGATGCGCGGCGGTCGGTAAGTGAGCGTGGACTTGCGGAACATGCCGGGGGATGGTGCACCGGGAGTCGGCACTGCAGGCTTCGCCACGGCGGGCTTGGGGACAGTGGGCTTGGGTGCAGTCGGCATGGGAACAGCGGGCTTGGGTGCCACAGACGTTGCGGCGGCAATCGTTGCCGGGCTGGGCGCCGCTGCAGTCTTTTCTGCGTTCGCTTCCACAGGTACCTCTTCCGGCGCACTGGGAGCCGGGCTCGGCGCCTGCGCAGCACGGGCGGCAAAGAGTGCGGGGGAGGGGGTCGGCTTCGGTGCTGCAGGCTTGGGAGCAGTGGGCTTGGGAGCCGCGGGCTTCGGAGTATCTGCTGCGCTAACTTCAGCATCCTCAGCTACTGCAGGTTCGGCAGAAATAGTTTCAACCTCAGCCTTAGTCGTAGAGTCTGCGGTCGTCGCTTCGGCTACCTGCAGGTCGTTCTGCTCCTCGTCAACAGGCTCATCGTCGCCGCGACGCAGGGCGGCAACGAGTTCCTGACGGGAGGTATAAGGAATGATTTCCTCGGGCGAATCAATATATCGGGGGAAATTCTCGTAAAGAATCTTCGCCGCAGCCTCAAAGAGTTTCTCTGCGGACGCGTTGGCGGCGGATGCGCAGGGGCAAAGGAGCTCCTGGCGCTGCGCGTCATAGAGGGACCAGTGGGCGCATCGTTCGGTGGGCGGGAAATAGTCTAGCGTTCCCAGATCAGCTATATCGATGAGCGCACCTATCAGGGACTGCGGAATGGATAGCTGTGCCATAGTGCTCCTTCGTGTTGTCTGCTCTCCAACCTATGTGTGGAGGGTCCTCTTTCCATCGTAGGCGTTTTTCGACGGGTGTGCCCCGGAGCACGTCATCTTGGAGCGTAAATCTGTGGATTCACAGGTTGAGGT
Source organism: Rothia mucilaginosa (assembly GCF_964211445.1). Lineage (GTDB taxonomy): Bacteria > Actinomycetota > Actinomycetes > Actinomycetales > Micrococcaceae > Rothia > Rothia mucilaginosa_E. Next base: position 18,010 of record NZ_CAXOQT010000024.1, read on the forward strand.
GCACTTTTGGTGCAGTTTTTGGTGCGGAAGCGGAAGCGCCAGTTGGTGAGCTCCCTTGCTACACCTCTGTATAGGTATCTCTGCATGCTGCAGCTTCTACACGCCTGTAGTTTCTGTATGCTACGTTTCTGCACGCCGCGCCGTCTGCCGAGTGGGTGGCGCTTTCTATGCGCAACTTCTGGGAACACAAAAAATCCCCGGTTCCGAAGAACCGGGGATCATTGGTGCGCCCGAAGGGATTCGAACCCCCAACCTTCTGATCCGTAGTCAGATGCTCTATCCGTTGAGCTACAGGCGCATGTTCCTCGCTTCGGATTTCTTCAACCCGTCGCGGCAACAGGTACTACTATACGGATGTCCTTGAGGGCGTGCAAGCCGAAAAACTCGAAATCTGCCTAAATTCCCCTCCGAAGGAGCCGAAAATACCCCGTTTTGCCGCGGAATTCCGGGGGTTTTGTGGTCACAAAATTTTTTCAAAATATTTTTATTACGCACCAAAACCTACCCCGAAGGCACCCAAAAATACCCCTCTGCACCCTTCAGGAACATCCAGAAGTCCCTCAAAAAATCTTTTTGCACCAAAAGAATGTGATGCGCAGAACGTAAGAAATAGCGTCATAGAGGGGTGTTCGGGTCATTAATGCGTTATTCTGTAAGCATCACGAGGAAGTGGCTTCTGTCCAAGCGTGCATATTCACCATTGTTTGCACGCTTGTAGTGTTTAACTGCTTCTTTGTTACCGCAGACCTAACCGGATCAACGTAGTATCCGGGCCACCGAATGAAGGGGAAAACGTCAATGGCTGACACCTCAACTCGTACTCTCTCTGCTGAGCTCGAAAAGGACCTGCAGAGCGCACCCACTACCCACCAGGGCCTTCTGGATTGGGTTCGCGAAGTTGCGGCCCTGACCCAGCCCGCACACATCTACTGGGTCGACGGCACCCAGGAAGAATACGACCGCCTGGCACAGGAACTGGTCGACGCTGGCACCTTTGTTCGCCTCAGCAATCACGAATTCCCGAACTCTTACGCAGCTTTCTCCGATCCCGATGACGTGGCACGTGTCGAGGAGCGCACCTTCATCTGCTCCGAGACCGAAGAAGGCGCAGGCCCGACCAACAACTGGCGCGACCCCGTCGAAATGAAGCAGACCCTCTCCGGTCTGTTCGAGGGCTCCATGCGCGGCCGCACCATGTACGTCATTCCCTTCGTCATGGGCTCCCTGAAGGCTAAGAACCCCAAGATCGCTGTTGAGCTGAGCGACTCCGCATACGTTGTCTGCTCCATGCGCATCATGGCAACCATTGGTAAGGACGTTCTTGCCAAGCTGAACGAGACCAACGGCTTCTTCGTCAAGGCTCTGCACTCTGTTGGTGCACCCCTGGAGCCCGGTCAGGAAGACGTTCCCTGGCCCTGCAACCCCGAGAAGTACATCGTCCAGTTCCCCGAGACCCGCGAAATTTGGTCCTTCGGCTCCGGCTACGGTGGTAACGCACTGCTCGGCAAGAAGTGCTACGCACTGCGTATCGCATCCGTTATCGGTCGCGACGAGGGCTGGATGGCAGAGCACATGCTCATCCTGAAGATGACCAACCCCGAGGGCAAGGTTCGCTACATCTCCGCAGCGTTCCCCTCGGCTTGCGGTAAGACCAACTTCGCAATGATGGAGCCCACCATTGACGGCTGGAAGGCTGAGATGGTCGGCGACGACATCGCATGGATTGAGTTCGATGAGAACCACCAGGCACGCGTGGTCAACCCCGAGGCCGGCCTGTTCGGCGTGGCACCGGGTACCGGTTACTCCACCAACCCGAACGCTATGAAGGCTATCGCCAAGGGCAACACCATCTTCACCAACGTTGCACTGACCGACGACGGCTCCGTCTGGTGGGAGGGCAAGACCGACGAGGCTCCCGCTCACCTGATTGACTGGACCGGCAAGGACTGGACCCCCGAGTCCGGCCGCCCGGCAGCTCACCCGAACTCCCGCTTCTGCACCCCCGCATCCCAGGTCGACATGCTCGCTCCCGAGTACTACGACCCCGAGGGCGTGCCGCTGAGCGCTATCGTTCTGGGTGGTCGCCGCAAGACCACCGTTCCGCTGGTTTCTGAGTCTGAGAGCTGGGAGCAGGGCGTGTTCCGCGCTGTCACCCTATCCTCCGAGACCACCGCGGCCGCTAAGGGCGCCGTCGGCGTGATTCGCCGCGACCCGATGGCTATGCTGCCCTTCATCGGTTACAACGCCGGTGACTACTTCAAGCACTGGATTGACCTGGGCAAGAAGCACGGCGCTGAGAACATGCCGAAGGTCTACTACGTCAACTGGTTCCGCCGCACCCCCGATGGTGGCTTCGCATGGCCCGGCTTCGGCGAGAACTCTCGTGTTGTGAAGTGGATCTTCGACCGCCTGGACGGCAAGGCAGGCGGCGAGGAGACCTTCCTGGGCACCGTTCCCACCAAGGAAGACCTGGACCTGACCGGCCTGGAGATTTCCGAGGACGAGCTGAAGGCTGCTCTGGCTGTCTCGAAGGAAGAGTGGGCTGCTGAGCTGCCCGGCATTGACGAGTGGCTGGCTAAGTTCGGCGACAAGCTGCCTGCTGAGGTTCGCGAGCAGCGCGACGCTCTGGCAAAGGCTCTGGAGGGCTAAGACATTCCAGCTAATACCTAAGGTTTAGCGCTTTGAAGGAGCGGGATCTCCCGGTGAGATTCCGCTCCTTCCTTCCGTTTATGGGGGTCGTTTGAATCCCTGTCAGATGGGAGGTGATGAGTCGTCTCTCGGAGAGCTGTGAGTGTAAGGCTATGCAGTCTACTTGTTCCTGAGAAATACTCTAAAGACATTGGGAGGGCTGCGAGGGGGCGATTGCGGCTGGCCCTGATTTCTTGCACTCTCACTGCACCGATACAATGCCAATGTAAGATTTTGAGCACTCTGAGCCTATGTCTGAGCCCAGGCAGGTTTAGAGCAATAGTTGCCGCCTATGTAGATGTGGCGGTAACACGAGAAGGATAGAAGGAGTATCCATGCGTTTGACAGCATTCTCGGATGTCTCGCTCCGCGTTCTGATGCTCCTGTCTGCCCTGGAGCCCGGTCAGAAGCTTTCCACTCAGAAGATTGCTGAGGGAGTGGACACCCCCTACAATCACGTGGCGAAGGCTGTAGCGTTCCTTGTGAATATGGGGTACCTGGACTCGACTCGCGGTCGTTCCGGTGGCGTTATGCTTTCGGATGCGGGTCGTTCTGCGACCGTCGGCACTATTCTTCGCGCTACTGAGGGTGATATTCCCATGATTGAGTGCGAGGATGAGAACGGCCACTGTCCGCTCGATAAGTTCTGCCGCCTGCGCAATGTGCTGGCTAGGGCACGCGAGGCATTCTATGCTTCTGTGGACTCGGTGGTGATTAGCGAGCTGACTGCCGGTGCGCGCCCTGTTGGCCCGGTGTTTGTTGAGCTGGGCTTTGCGCCTCCGGAGAATGCGCTGCCTGCACGCTAGGCTGGCAGGCTGAAAGAAATACGTGATGCCTGTGGAGCTTTCCGACCGGGAGGCTCCACAGAGTTTTTAAGGCATTCTTGCGGCTGATGCAGGGTTGCTGGGGGTTTACGCGACGACTCTCTGCGGGAGTTTTGGGGGTGTTGCGGTGGCGTTTTTGCTCCCATTTTCGGGAGTGCTGGTGCCTGTGTGAATCCTAAATTCGTGCAGGAAATGCAGAATATTGCAAATTTGCTTTTCAAATGCTGAAAATGTGACCATATTCATTTTTGCACCGCTCTGCATACTTTCCGGGGTAAATATATTTTCATCCTGGTATTTTTATGCATGTTTCTGGGCTAGTCACCCGCCGAATATAGAAGCGCGGCTGGAAATATATAGTGTGACGCGCAACTCTCTCTTATAGTCAAAGTGAACCATAAGTCTCACCTAAATGCCCGTACAGCGCCTGGAGCATGACCTGCACTCAGCGCAAACACCCCGCAAAATGCTACGTTAAGGGTGCTTTATCAACACTCCGTCACCAACATAGCTGTCCGAGTGAACGCCCCTACGCAAGGGGCACCGCCACGATGACCGAGGTGACCACACAGGAAGAAGGCATGACATGCTCTCTGAGAAGTCCCGCCCCATTATTGAGGCAACGCTGCCCATTATCGCTGAGCGTATCAACGACATCACCCCCGACTTCTACCGTCGAATGTTTGCTGCCCGCCCCGATCTGATGGACGGCATGTTCTCCCGCTCCTCCCAGCTCGAAGGCACCCAGCCCCGCGCTCTTGCAGGCTCCATCGCTGTGTTCGCTTCCTACATTGTTGAGCACCCGGATTCCTATCCTGACGAGGTCCTCTCCCGCGTTGCACACAAGCACGCATCCCTGGGCCTGAAGGAAGAAGAGTACCCCACCGTCTACAAGTACCTCTTCGAGGCTATCGCCGCTAACCTGGGCGACCTGGCTACCCCCGAAATCGTTGAGGCATGGACCGAGGTCTACTGGCTCATGGGCAACGCTCTCATCAAGCTGGAGAAGGGCCTGTACGCTTCCCAGGCAAACGACGTCATGTTCGCACCCTTCAAGCTCGTTGAGCGCAAGGAGACCGGCGAGAACGTCGTCGTGCTGACCTTCGAGCCCGCCGACGAGACCCCCATGACCGAGTCCAAGGGCGGCCAGTACATCTCCATCGTCGTTCCCGCACGTGACGGTCTGCGCCAGGCGCGCCAGTACACCCTGCTGCCCAGCGAAAAGAACCAGCGCCGAATCGGTGTGAAGCTCGACCCCAACGGCGAGATGACCTCCATTCTGCACGAACTGAAGATTGGCGACGTTGTCGAGATCTCCAACCCCTACGGCGACCTGACCCTGGAAGGCTTCGGCGACCCCGAGGCACCCCTGTACCTCTTCTCCGCAGGTATCGGCACCACCCCCATGCTCAGCTTCCTCTCCGAGCTGGTTGAGAAGGGTTCCAAGCGCCCCGTAACCGTGGTCCACGCAGACCGCCGCCTGGACACCTGGCCCCTGCGCGAAGAGCTCACCGAGCTCGTCGGCAAGCTGCCCAACGGTCGCCTCGTCTCCTTCATCGAGGGTGAGGGTGGCGACTACACCGGCCGCGTCGACGTCTCTAAGCTGGACGTTCCCTCCAACGCTAACGTTTACCTCTGCGGCCCGCTGCCCTTCATGCAGGGCGTACGCTCCGCACTGGTGGAGGCAGGCGTTCCCGGCAAGAACATCAACTACGAGATCTTCGGCCCGGACCAGTGGATGCTCCACGACCAGGCACGCGAAGCGTAAAAACCCCGTAAGCCGGCTCGTCCGCTAGGTTTCTTAAACCCGGCTAGGTTCTTCCTTTTAGACAGAAGAACCTAGCCGGGTTTTTAGAACTCAAAATAAAAATCCCGCCCCGCAGACGAATCTGCGAGGCGGGATTTTTTAGTAGCTAGCTAGTGCTTAGCCCTGGCGGACCAGAGCCAGAACCTCGTCGCGGACGCGCTCCATAGTCGCAACATCCGGAGCCTCAAGGTTCAGGCGCAGGAACGGCTCAGTGTTCGAAGGACGCAGGTTGACCCACCAACCCTCTTCAGTGTTGGTGAAGGTGGTGCCGTCGGAGTCCTCAACAACCACGGGAGCGTCAGCGTAGTGTGCACGCACGCGATCCACAGCGGCAGCCTTGTCTTCGATCTCGGAGTTAATCTCGCCGGAGGCAACGTACGGGGAGTACTTCGCGCTGATCTCGGAGAGGGGCTCCTCGCCGCCACCCAGAGCAGCCAGCACGTGCATAGCTGCCAGCATGCCGGTGTCTGCGTTGAAGAAGTCCTTGAAGTAGTAGTGAGCGGAGTGCTCGCCACCGAAAACGCCGTTCTCCTTAGCCATAACAGCCTTGATGAAGGAGTGGCCCACGCGGGTCTTCACAGCGCGGCCGCCCAGCTTCTCAACCAGCTCAGGAACAGCCTTCGAGGTAATCAGGTTGTAGATGATGACGGGCTCTTCGTTGCCCTCAGCCTTCGCACGAGCAATCTCGCGCTCAGCAACCAGAGCGGTCACAGCCGAAGGAGTGACGGGCTCACCCTTCTCATCGATGACGAAGCAACGGTCAGCGTCGCCGTCGAATGCCAGACCAATGTCAGCACCGTGCTCAACAACAGCCTTCTGCAGGTCAACCAGGTTAGCAGGCTCCAGCGGGTTAGCCGGGTGGTTCGGGAAGGTACCGTCCAGCTCGAAGTACAGGGGAACGATTTCCAGGGGCAGACCCGGCAGGATGGTGTCGCCCAGAACAGCGGGAGTGGTCATACCACCCATGCCGTTACCAGCGTCAACAACAACCTTCAGGGGACGGATGGAAGACAGGTCAACCAACTTGCGCAGGTACTCTGCGTAAGGCTTGAGGATGTCCTTCTCAGAAACGGTGCCGACCTTCTCCACGGAAGGAATCTCGCCCGCATCCAGGTACTTCTGAGCCAGGTCGCGGATATCGAACAGACCGGACTCGGAAGACAGAGGAACAGCACCAGCCTTAGCCATCTTCATGCCGTTGTACTCTGCGGGGTTGTGGCTAGCGGTGAAGGTAACACCGGCAGCGTTCTCAACGCCACATGCGAAGTACAGAACGTCAGTGGAGATCAGGCCGATCTTCTCAACATTTGCACCGCGAGCGGTTGCACCCTGGGCGAATGCATCCATGAATTCGGGGGAGGAGGGGCGCATGTCGCCACCGACCAGGATGGTCTGGCCCTCCAGGTCCAGAACGTCTACGAAAGCCGCGCCAGTAGCACGAACAGTCTCTGCGGTAATGGTCTCGCCGACGATGCCACGCACGTCGTACGCTTTGAATGAGTCATGTAGATTAATAGTAGTCACGCCTTTTATTTTAGCGGTAAAGAAGTGTAACTAGCCTCTATAATGGGCAGGTAAAACCTTATAAATTCCGCTGAATGTATGGGTTTTTTATCACGTCACTTGCTTCAAACAACTCACGTCGAGAGGTATTTTCCCCCATGGGTGAGATTTTTTCTCTAAAAAACCAGATTCAGAATTACGCGTGGGGCTCCCGCGAAATTCTCGGACGCATGCGTGGCGTGCCTGTCCCCACCGAACAGCCTGAGGCTGAGGTGTGGGTTGGCGCGCATCCGGCTGCGCCCTCCCGTGCCACTGTTGACGGCACCGAATCCCCGCTCAACGAACTGATTGTGGAGAACCCTTCCCGCTTCCTGCGCCCGGACCGTACCTCCGATTGGTTCCCCTTCCTCTTTAAGATCCTTGCGATTGATGCACCTCTGTCCATTCAGGTGCACCCCACCCCTGAGCAGGCTATCGCCGGCTTCGAGGACGAGCAGGCGCGCGGCATCGCGATTGACGCGCCGCACCGCAACTACAAGGACCGTTACTCCAAGCCCGAAACCGTCATCGCCCTGACCCAGATGCGCGTGCTGACCGGTGTGCGCACCTCCGAGCAGCTGGCAGAACTGGCGAAGGCGTTCAAGGCTGACTGGCTGGCAGAGCGCGTGGAGCTTACCCCCAAACAGCTGCTGACCGAGATTATTCGCATGCCCGAAGAGACCGCCACTGCGGCTGTTGAGCAGCTTGTCGAGGCGGCAGCAGAGCTGACCGGCTCCGAGAACGCGCTTATCGCCGATGCAGCTGAGCTCGTGCAGATTGTTGCCGGCAAGTACCCCGGTGACCGCGGTCTGCTCGTGGCCTTCGTGATGAACCTGGTGCACCTTGCCCCCGGCGAGTCCGCCTTTACCCCCGACGGCCAGGTGCACGCCTACGTTTCGGGTACCGCCATTGAGCTAATGAACCCCTCCGATAACGTGATGCGTGCCGGCCTGACCGCCAAGCATATCGACACCGAGGAGCTCATTAAGGTGCTCGGCGAGAAGCAGGATGCACCCGTCATTCAGCGCCCCAACCCCGAGGACGGACCCCTGGGCACCTACGCCATGTGGGATGAGCGCATGAGCGTGACCCGTGTTCGCGTTGAAGAGGGCAAGCCGCTGAACTACACCTTCAAGGGCATTAGCGCGGCTCTGAGCGTCGCGGGTAAGGTGACGATTCAGGCCAAGGATGGCAACGGCACGGACGAGTTCGTGCTCGGCGCCACCGAGTCGGTACTGCACGTGGGCGAGCCATCCGAGGCCGTGCTGAGCGGTAGCGGCGAGCTGTATATCGCATCCTACGTTTAATATCTAAGGTCCGTTAGGGATTTTAGATACACAGATTTATAAGAATCCGCGGTTTTTTCGATATCCATATCGGGGAAGCCGCGGATTTTTTATTCTCGGGTTTTGAGGGTTTGGGGTGCGGCTTTGCAAAATAGTGCGCGTTCCCCTGTTATCTGTGGCCTGGGTAACCTATAATTATTGGCATAAGTATGCATAGGTTCGTTCTTCTATGCATAAAACCCGGGTGATTCCGCCCGCCGCGGCAGCTGGACGCATCCGCCGTCAGTATTCGCCCCATCCTCAAGGAGAACACCGTGAAGATCATCATCACCGTTACAGGCATCGACCACGAGGGCATCATTGCCGCGGTCACCACCGCCCTGGCTGAGCGCAAGGTCAACGTCCTGGACGTCTCCCAGACCATCATGGGCGAATACTTCACCATGATTATGCACTGCTCCTTCGATGAAACCCAGCAGAACCTCATCGACCTGCAGGAAGCCATGGCCGGTGTCGAACACGAACAGAAGGTGCAGATTCGCATCCAGGCAGAATCCATCTTCAAGGCAATGCACACCATCTAGGCGACCACCATGATGAACGACAATATTCTTGAAACTATCCGAATGATCGAGGAGCAGAAGCTCGACATTCGCACCGTCACCATGGGCATCTCCCTGCTCGACTGCGCCGACTCCGACGGCGAAGTAGCCCGCCGCAAGATCTACGACAAGATCACCAGCCGCGCAGCGAACCTCGTCAGCGTCTGCGAAGGCATCGAGGCCGAGCTCGGTATCCCGATTGTCAACAAACGCATCGCGGTCACCCCCATCGCGCTGGTGGCAGGCGCCTCCGGCGATGAGGACTACGTAGAATTCGCCCGCACCCTCGACGCGGCAGCCAAGGCAGTCGGCGTGAACTTCGTCGGTGGCTTCAGCGCCCTCGTCGACAAGGGCATGACCCCCGCCGACGAAAAGCTGATTCGCTCCATCCCGCGAGCGCTCGCAGAAACCGACGTGGTTTGCTCCTCCGTAGACATTGGCTCCTCCCGCGCCGGCATCAACATGAGCGCCGTCAAGCTCATGGGCGAGACCATCCGCGCCACCGCAGACCTGACCGCGGACGCGCACGGTTTCGGCTGCGCCAAGCTCGTCGTCTTCGCAAACGCCGTCAGCGACAACCCCTTCATGGCGGGCGCATTCCACGGCGTGCAGGAGGCAGACACCACCATCTCCGTGGGCGTCTCCGGCCCCGGCGTGGTGCACCGCGCCCTGCAGAAGGTGCGCGGCGAATCCTTCGACACCTGCGCAGAAGAAATCAAGAAGGCAGCCTTCAAGATTACCCGCGTTGGCCAGCTGGTCGGCACCCTCGCCGCCGAGCGCCTGGGCGTACCCTTCAACATTATCGACCTCTCCCTGGCACCCACCGCAGAGATTGGCGACTCGGTCGCGCACATCCTCGAGGAAATGGGTCTGGAAACCGTCGGTACCCATGGCACTGTCGCGGCACTCGCACTGCTCAACGATGCGGTGAAGAAGGGCGGCCTCATGGCGTGCTCGAACGTCGGTGGCCTCTCCGGCTCCTTCATCCCAATTTCTGAGGACATCGGCATGATTGAATCCGCAGCTGCCGGACACATCAGCCTCGACAAGCTCGAAGCGATGACCGCCATCTGCTCCGTCGGCCTGGACATGGTCGCCGTTCCGGGCGACACCCCCGCCTCCACCCTCGCCGCCATGATTGCCGATGAGGCAGCCATCGGCGTGATGAACCACAAGACCACCGCGGTCCGCGTTATCCCGGCGGTTGGCCTGGGCGTAGGCGACATGGTCGAATTTGGTGGCCTGCTCGGTCGAGCACCCGTCATGCCGACCCACACCCCGAGCGCGGAGGCGTTCATCGCCCGCTGCGGTCGTATTCCGTCGCCGGTTCACGGTTTCCGTAACTAAGCTCTAGGGGCGCTGCGAACCAATAGAAAAAGGGGAGGCACCGAAGATTATCTCTTCGGTGCCTCCCCTTGTACTGTATTGAAAAGCCAAAGACGCTTGTCCGAGCGTTTCTAGTACACGAAGCGGCTCATCAACGCCTCAAGCGCCAGACGCGCATTTGCGTTCGTCCGTAGGCGACGCAGAGTCAGCTCAACCGCCTGCATATCTTCCAGCAGCTGCTGGGCGGAACGGTGGGTGCAGAACGCCTCCAGAGGCTCGCGCAAATGCTCATTGACCAGCGGAGCCTGCGCAGAGAGAGCCACCGTCAACGCATCACGCAGAACCGTCTGAACCTGAGCCACCGAACGCAACAGCGTATCCGAAGAAACGCGCTTAGCGCGGCGCTTCTGCTGCTCCTCCAGACGGCGAACCTGCGCGCGCAGGGACGGAGAAACGCGCTCACCCTCGCGGATACCCAGCAGCGCCAGTAGTTCCTGGCGTTCCTGCTCATCCTTGAGAGCGGAGACAGCCTGTGCGTCCTGATCGGCAAGGTCGGTGAGCTTTTCTGCGGCGTTGAAAGCCGAAGAAATAGAACGAGCATTCAGAATCAGGGAGGTAATCAACTCCCGACGAGCCATCGCCTGCTCATCGGTCGCCAAACGGTACCCCTCCTGCGCATCGCCCAGAGCCAGGCGCGCCGCACGCTGCGCCAGCGGGTCAGCCACGCCGTGCGCCAGCAGATACTCGTGCACCTGCGCATCGGTCGGAACCGGCAACTGCACCGGACGGCAACGCGAACGAATCGTCACCAGAACATCGGTGGGGGAGGGCGCCGTCAACAGCCAAATCGTATGCGGCGGCGGTTCCTCAATCGCCTTCAACAACACATTGGAGGTACGCTCCGGCATGCGCTCGGTGTCCTCGACCAGAATCACGCGCCAGCGACCCACGGTCGGGCGGTCCTGAGCCTTCATGACCAGCTCGCGTGCCTCATCAATACTGATGTGCGTCGCCTCGGTACTAAAGTGCGTGAAATCTGCGTGCGAACCGTTCATGACGGTCACGCAGCCCTTGCACTGGCCGCATCCGCGGTTCTGCGGGTCGGGCTGCTCGCACAGTAGCGCGGCAGCGAAAATTTTTGCAGCCTCACGGTGAGGCGCACCGGTCGCGCCCGTGAAAAGCCATGCGTGTGTGGGGCGGGCGGCGGCATCCGTGCGTAGCTGCTGGAGCTTATCGGCAGGAATCAACAGGGTATCCCAGAGGCTCATGAGTCCTCCTTACCGGTGCGGACCAGCTTGCGGGCGGCAAGCAGAGGCTCAATCACCTCGAGTACGCGCGCGTGTACCTCATCAATCGTGCCCACACCATCAATGATGCGGTGCGAACCGTTAGCGTCCTCGCGGGCGATCTGCTCGAACGCACCGTGAATACGTGCCTTGAACGCCGCGCCTTCAGCCTCAATACGGTCGACGGTGCCACGCTGGTCCATGCGCTCCTGCTCGGCGCTCAGCGGCACACTCAGCAAAAGGGTCGCATCGGGCACCAGGTCGGCGGTAGCCCAGCGGCTCAAATCGACGATGGTTTCAACACCCAGGTCACGGCCTACGCCCTGGTACGCGGCAGAAGAATCAATATAGCGGTCGCTCAGCACGATGGCGCCCTCTGCGAGCGAGGGACGAATCAACTGGGAGGCGTGCGCTGCGCGGGACGCCGCAAAAATCAGCGCCTCGGTGCGGTCGTCAATGGTGCCCTGACCTGCTTCCAGGACGAGGGCTCGCAGCTTCTCGCCAATCTCGGTGCCGCCGGGTTCGCGGGTGGTGATGACACGGTATCCGCGGGCGCTGAGCGCTTCATTCAGCAGGGCGAGCTGGGTGGTTTTGCCGGCGCCGTCGCCTCCTTCGACCACGATAAAAAGCCCGCGGCGACCGGTCGGGTCGGCGGGAAGATTCTGTGCATCGGGGGTGTAGCTGAGAGTATCCATCACCTTTAAGGGTACCGGGTCTCTTAGCGGCACCGGTGCGGTTTTGGTGATACCTCCGCGTGGGGTTGAGCGCGCATAAAGGTAAAAAACATGTAAATCCTGTGTGCCGTCACCTGTGCGGGCGTGCGTTCTGGGCGCGGGTGTGCCAGGCTTAAAGACATGAGTGCAGATAACCACGACATGAATTACTCCGCAGAGACCTTCGTCGTCTCTGGCGGCCGCCCGGCACACGAGCATGACGCGCCGGTGAACCCTCCGATCGTTCTTTCTTCCACCTACCGCGGTGTGGACGCCGTCAATATTGAGCAGGACCGCGTGTACGCCCGCTTTTCGAACCCCACCTGGGAGGGTATGGAAGAGGTTGTGGCGAAGCTGGAGAACGCATCCCAGCCGGGTCTGCTGTTCCCCTCCGGCATGGCTGCTGTCGCCGCTGTGATTGACCTGGTGCCGGTTGGTTCCATTGTGCTGATTCCGAAGCACGCGTACATGGCGTCGGTGACCCTGTGCAAGGATTTGGAGCGCCGCGGCATCATTGAGCTCGTTCGCGTGGATATTGAAGACACCGAGAGCGTTATCGCCGCTATGGAGGATGCCGCATCCCGCGCCGACGTGACTCCCGAGAACGTGAACTACTCGGCACCGAAGGTCCTGGCGTGGCTGGAGAGCCCGACTAACCCGATGCTTGAGGTCGCTGACCTGCCCGCACTGCTGACTGCCGCCCGCCGCCTGGGTATTGTGACCGCGGTGGACAACACCTTCGCGACCCCGATTCTGCAGCGTCCCCTGGATTTGGGTGCTGACGTCGTGGTTCACTCCGCAACGAAGTTCCTTGCAGGCCACTCTGATGTTCTGCTGGGTATGACCCTCACCTCGAATGAGGAGCTGTACAAGGCGATGCTGCACCACCGCATCACCAATGGCGCAATCCCCGGTCCCGTGGAGGCGTGGCTCGGTCTGCGCGGTCTGCGCACCCTGGCGCTGCGCGTGGAGCGTGCGGTGCAGAACGCGCAGGTACTGGCTGAGCGCCTGAGCGAGCACCCCTTCGTGACCGAGGTGCGTTACCCGGGTCTGGAGAGCGACCGCGGTCATGAGGTCGCGAAGAAGCAGATGGACGGTTTCGGTGCGATTCTCTGCGTCACCCTGGATACCGACGCGGCTGGTGCCCGTAACGTTGTGGAGGCGCTGAAAGTGTGGACCCCGGCAACTTCCCTGGGCGGTGTGGAGTCCCTGGTGGAGCGTCGCCGTCGCCACGGTAACGAGCCGGATTCGATTCCTGAGTCCCTGCTGCGCCTGTCGGTGGGTATTGAGAACGTTGATGACCTTTACAATGACTTGGTTGAGGCCTTTAAGGCTGTCCGCTAGGCACTTTGCTAGGGTTGTCTAGAGAAGCTGCTGATTCTAAGGAATACTATGTCTCCTATTCTGTTGGTCTGGTATGTGACCACTTTTGTTGATACGCTGCTGGCTATTGCGGCTGCCGTGGTTGGTGTGCTGGCGTTTGTGCGTGCGTGGATGTCTCCGGCTAATGCTTATGAATTTGCTGGTAAGCGCCCGAAGAACACCTGGCTGGCTTTGACCGGTGGCGCTGCCGTGGTGTCGCTGTTTAGCGTTTTTGCTGCGGTGACTGGTGGCGGTAATAGTGTGCAGATTCTTCAGTTGGTTGCTGCTGTGATTAGCTGCGTGTTCTTGACTGGTGTGTGGCCTTCGGTGGGCCGCCGCCGTTTCTAGCGTTAGCTTGTGCGCTCGCTTTGAACGATACGTTGTGAGGCCTCGCGTGCCGTCTGTCGGGTTTGTTCCGGTTGGGCGGTGTGCGGGGCTTTGCCGCGTCTTGGCGCGGTTTTTACCGTTCCTCTTCTGGTAGAAAAGACCCTTATAAATTTTTGGGAGAATGCATATTTTCTAGGCTCTAAGGCATGACAAACCGGCGGGTAAATGAAAAAATAGAGGTATGACTTACAAACTAGTACTCCTGCGCCACGGCCAGTCCGAGTGGAACGAGAAGAACCTGTTCACCGGCTGGGTGGACGTTAACCTGACCGATAAGGGCCGCGCTGAGGCTAAGCGCGGCGGCGAGCTGCTGGCAGAGCGCAACATCCTCCCCGATGTTGTTCACACCTCCCTGCAGCGTCGCGCAATCAACACCGCTAACCTTGCACTGGATGCCGCAGACCGTCTGTGGATTCCCGTCAAGCGCACCTGGCGCCTGAACGAGCGTCACTACGGTGCTCTGCAGGGTAAGAACAAGTCCGAGATCCGCGAGGAATACGGCGACGAGAAGTTCATGACTTGGCGTCGTTCCTACGACGTTCCGCCACCCCCGCTGGATGACAACGACCCCTACTCGCAGGCACACGACCCCCGCTACGCGAATGTTGAGAACGCTCCCCGCACCGAGTGCCTGAAGGACGTTCTGGGTCGTATGCTTCCCTACTGGGAGTCGGACATCAAGCCCGACCTCGCAGCAGGCAAGACCGTTCTGGTTGCTGCACACGGTAACTCCCTGCGTTCGCTGGTCAAGCACCTCGAGGGCATTTCCGATGAGGATATTGCTGGCCTGAACATCCCCACCGGTATTCCGCTGTACTACGAGCTGGATGAGAACTTCAAGCCCGTCAAGGCTGGCGAGTACCTGGACCCCGAGGCTGCTAAGGACGCTATTGCTGCCGTAGCAAACCAGGGTAAGTAATACCTTCGGCAGGGTTTTTCCCTGTTATTGTGATGAGCCGTCCACCGGTAAGGTGGGCGGCTCATTGCGTTCTCTGCAAGGTTTCTGCACGGAGAGTTGGTCTGAAGTCGGTCTGAGAAGAGGCGCGCTCGCCTGAACGCCGGGTATCAGCCACATTTATACTTATGGGGTACCCGAATGGAAGGGAAGTACATGGATGCCGGTCTGATCGCCTTTATTGCGGGCATGATAGGTCTGCTGGTGGGCGTCCTGAGCATGAACGCGGTGGCGCGTAGTGAGCGGGAGCAGGAGCGTAGCTTGGTGTCGGCGCCGGCGCTGCGTGATGGTGCCGCTCAGGTGCTTGCTGTGATTGGTCGTGCCTATCTGGTGATTGATGAGGTGGGCGGCGTGGTTCAGGCTTCTCCTGGTGCGTATGCGATGGGTCTGGTGCGTGGTCATACGGTGGCCTCTGATGAGTTGGCGGATATGATTCGCACGGTGCGTCATCGCGGTATTTTTGCGGAGCGTACTTTTGAGATTGACCGCGGTGAGGGTGAGGCGCTGGTCTTGGACGTGCGTGTTGCTTCGCTGGGGGATGAGTACATTTTGGTGCTCGCTGATGACCGCACTGAGATTTCTCGTGTTCAGCGTATGCGTAATGATTTTGTGGCGAATGTGTCGCATGAGTTGAAGACTCCGGTGGGTGCGGTGAGTCTGTTGGCTGAGGCTATTGAGCAGGCGAGTGATGACCCGGAAGCGATCGAGTATTTTGTGGGTCGTCTGCATAAGGAGACTCGCCGCCTCTCTGCGCTG
Source organism: Rothia mucilaginosa (assembly GCF_964211445.1). Taxonomy (GTDB): domain Bacteria; phylum Actinomycetota; class Actinomycetes; order Actinomycetales; family Micrococcaceae; genus Rothia; species Rothia mucilaginosa_E. Next base: position 33,544 of record NZ_CAXOQT010000024.1, read on the forward strand.
GTGCGTGACATTATTGAGCTTTCGCGTCTGCAGTCGACCGATGTGATTGCGCGTGGTGGTCCGGTGTCGGTTCCTTCTTTGGTGGCTGATGCGGTGGATCGTTCACATATTGTGGCGGAGGAGAAGGACATCCAGATTTCTACCCGCATCGAGGAGGTCCCCGAGGTGTATGGTGACGCCGAGCTGCTCGGTATCGCTGTGCAGAACGTGGTGGAGAATGCGGTGCGGTATTCGCCGGAGCATACGAAGGTGGATATTTGGGTGCATCGCGTGGCTGATCAGCTGCTGGTTGAGGTTTCTGATCAGGGCGTGGGCATTCCTGAGGATGAGCAGAAGCGTATTTTTGAGCGTTTTTACCGGGTTGATCCGGCTCGTTCGCGTCAGACGGGCGGTACCGGTTTGGGCTTGAGCATTGTGAAGCATGTGATGACTCAGCACGGTGGTAGCGTGACGGTTCGTTCGATGCCGCAGGAGGGTTCGACGTTTACGTTGGCGTTGCCGCTGAATGAGGCTCCGGTCGCAGTGTAGTGTTAGCGGTATAGGTTTTATGGAATCGAAGGAAGTTATTGATGTCTAAAATTCTGATTGTTGAGGACGAAGAGGCCCTCTCGGATCCTCTGGCGTTTTTGCTGGGTCGTGAGGGTTTCCAGACGATTGTTGTGGATAACGGTCTGGATGCTCTGCCGGTGTTTGACCGCGAGGGTGCGGACCTGGTGCTGCTGGATGTGATGCTTCCGGGCATGTCCGGTATGGAGGTGTGCCGTAAGCTGCGTGAGGTGTCTTCGGTCCCGATTATCATGCTGACCGCTAAGGATTCTGAGCTGGATAAGGTTCTGGGTCTGGAGCTGGGCGCTGATGACTATGTGACGAAGCCGTATTCTGCGCGTGAGTTGATCGCTCGTATCCGTGCGGTGTTGCGTCGTCGTTCGGCGGAGACTGATTCTGCTACTGAGTCGGTGCTGCAGGGCGGCCCGGTGCGTATGGATATTGACCGCCATGTGGTGACGGTTAATGGTGAAGAGATTTCTATGCCGTTGAAGGAGTTTGAGCTCCTTGAGATTCTGTTGCGCAATGTGGGTCGTGTGATGACTCGCGGCCAGCTGATTGAGCGCGTGTGGGGTGCCGACTATGTTGGCGATACGAAGACCCTGGACGTGCATATTAAGCGTCTGCGTTCGAAGATTGAGCCGGATTCTTCTGCTCCGCAGTATGTGGTGACGGTTCGCGGCTTGGGCTATAAGTTCGAGGCGTAGGCGGGCTAGAGACTGATGACTTCTGCTTCTGCGGCGAATACTGCTGTGATTGTTTTGGCGGCTGGTTCGGGTACTCGCCTGGGTGAGCCGATCCCGAAGGCTGCTGTGCGTGTGCATGGTCGTACTCTGCTGGATTATGCGTTGGAGGGTGCGCTCGCTTCGGGCGTTGCTGAGCATGTGGTGGTGACTGTTCCTGCTGATTGTTCGGTGAGCTGCCCGGAGCTTTTGGAGGATGCCCGCCGTGCCGGCGCGTTAATTACTGCCGGCGGTGATACTCGTACTGCTTCGGTGGTTGCGGCGTTGGATGCGTTGAAGGATGCGCAGGTTCCGGTGGATTATGTGCTGATTCATGATTGCGCTCGTGCGTTTACGCCGCCGCAGGTGTATCACCGTGTACTTGAGGGGCTGGGTTCTGAGAGCCCGCAGGGTGTTGTGCGTGCGGTGATTCCTGTGTTGCCGGTGGTGGATACGGTGAAGACCGTTGATTCTGCCGGTCTGGTGACGGGTACTCCTTCGCGTGCGCAGATGCGTGCGGTGCAGACTCCTCAGGGTTTTGAGGTGGCTACTCTGTTGGCGGCGCATGAGCGTAGCCGCTCCCTGCCGCCCGAGGAAGCTGAGCTGCTGACTGATGATGCGATGGCTATGGAGGCGGCGGGCGAGCCGGTGTTGACGGTTGCCGGTGATGCGGATGCGTTTAAGGTGACGACTCCGATGGATTTGCGGGTTGCTCGCGCGCTGTTTGGTGATTCTGCTTCCTAGGCTTGCCGCCTAACGCCTCCTATACCTGCCTCTGTAGTGGGGCGGGCACTGCCGCTGAGAAGATTTTTGTTCGATTGAAGGGTCCTGTAATGACTGTTATTCCTCGTGTTGGTACCGGTGTTGATGTCCATGCTTTCGGTGAGGAGGGCACTCCTCTGTATATTGCTGGCCTGCATTGGCCGGGTGAGCGTGGTTTGAGCGGCCATTCTGATGGTGATGTGGTGGCTCATGCTGCTGCTGATGCGCTGTTCGCCGCCTCGGGTACGGGGGATTTGGGCTCGAACTTTGGTGTGGACCGCCCGGACATGAAGGGCGCTTCGGGCGTTCGTATTCTTTCTGAGGCGGCGGCGATTGTGCGTGCGGCTGGTTTTGAGATTGGTAATGTGAGCGTTCAGCTGGTGGGTAACCGCCCGAAGTTCTCTCCGCGCCGTGAGGAGGCGAACCGCGTGCTGAGCGAGGCGGCGGGTGCCCCGGTGACGGTGATTGCGACGACTACTGATGGTTTGGGTTTGACGGGCCGCGGTGAGGGTGTGGCTGCTATTGCGACGGCGCTGGTGTATCCGCGTTCGTAGGTGTTTGGTTGCTTTGAACCATTCTGTAACCTATCGCTGATTTACCGACCCGGCGTCTGAACCGACCCCGTAGAATGAGAGTGTGACTATGCGTTTTTATGATTCTGCTTCCGCGACTATTCGCGAGTTTGAGCCCGTCGTGCCCGGTGAGGCGCGTATCTACTATTGCGGTGCTACGGTGCAGGGTGAACCGCACCTGGGCCATATCCGTTCGGCGCTGGTGTTCGACCAGCTGAGCCGCTGGATGCGTTACCGCGGCCTGAAGGTGACGACGGTCCGCAATGTCACTGATATTGATGACAAGATTTTGGCGAAGTCTGCTGATTCTATGGAGCCCGGTTTTGAGGGTGAGTTCCCGAATGAGCAGTGGTGGGCGCTCGCGTACCGTTTTGAGAAGGTTTTTGCTCAGGCGTATGCGGCGTTGGGTATTGACCCACCGACGTATGAGCCGCGCGCGACCGGTCATATTCCGGAGATGTTTGCTCTGATTCAGCGTCTGATTGACCGCGGCCACGCGTACCCGGCGCTGGATGATTCTGGTGACGTGTATTTTGATGTGCGTTCGTGGGATAAGTACGGCGCGCTGACGAATCAGAGCGTTGAGGATATGCAGGATTCTGCGGATGCTGATCCGCGCGGTAAGCGTGACCCTCGCGATTTTGCCCTGTGGAAGGGCTATAAGGAGGGAGAGCCGCTGACTGCTTCGTGGGAGTCTCCGTGGGGTCGCGGCCGTCCGGGTTGGCATCTGGAGTGCTCGGCGATGGCCGGTAAGTACCTGGGTTCGCGCTTCGATATTCATGGTGGCGGCCTGGATCTGCGTTTCCCGCACCATGAGAATGAGCTGGCGCAGTCGACTGCTGCCGGTGATGATTTCGCGAACTTCTGGATGCACAACGGCATGGTCACCTATGAGGGTGAGAAGATGTCGAAGTCTATCGGTAATACGATTTCGCCGGCGCAGATGCTTGAGATGGCTCGTCCGCTGGTGGTTCGCTACTACTTGGGCAGCGCGCATTATCGTTCGGTGCTTGATTACCGTCCGTCCTCTCTGCAGGAGGCGGCAACCGCTATTGAGCGTGTTGAGGCGTTCCTTGCCGCTACTCAGGATCTGCTGAAGCCGGGTCGTGAGGTTCCGGAGGCTTTTGCTGAGGCGATGGATGATGACGTGAACATTCCGCGTGCCCTGGCGGTTCTGCATGAGCAGACTCGTGCGGGTAATGCTGCGCTTGCTGCTGGTGAGGATGCTTCGGATGCGGCTAATGCTGTAATGGCTATGGCTGAGGTTCTGGGTCTGGCTCAGCTGATGAGCTTTAATGCTGAGGGCACGTCGGGTGCTGAGCATGAGGCTTTGGACGCGCTGATTCAGGCTGTGTTGGCGGAGCGTGCGGATGCTCGTGCTCAGAAGGATTGGGCGAAGGCTGATGCGATGCGCGACTTGTTGGCGTCTGCTGGTGTGCAGGTGAAGGATGGCGCGAACGGTTCGACTTGGAGTGTTGGCTAGAGGGTGATGTGCCCCGCGTTTGTGCGCAAGGCTTAGGTTGCGCGGGTTCTCTCGCGTAGACTCGTATTCAAAACTTTGACGAAGGAAGAGAAGAATGGCTAAGGCAGGTTCGCGCCCGGGCGCTACCAGCAAGAAGAAGGGTGCTACTAAGGGCACCGGTGGTCACGGCCGTAAGGCGCTTGAGGGTAAGGGCCCTACTCCGAAGGCTGAGGACCGCGTTTATCACAAGGCGTATAAGATGAAGCGCGCGGCTGAGCGCCGTGCTGCTACCGGTACGAACCGTAAGTTCCAGACTCGTTTGGGCGGTAAGCGTGCTAGCGATGAGCTGGTGACTGGTCGTAATGCGGTGCTGGAGGCTCTTCGTACTGAGATTCCCTCGAAGCACCTGTACATTATGAGCCGCATTGAGGTGGATGACCGCGTCCGCGAGATTATGACTATTGCGAATAAGCGCAATATTCCGATGCTGGAGATTCCGCGTAGCGAGCTGGATCGTTTGACTGATGGTGCGGTGCACCAGGGTGTGGCGATGCAGATTCCTCCGTACAAGTACCCGGATGCTACCGACCTGGTGCTGGATACTATGGAGCGTTGGCACTCGGGTAAGCTGTCGACCCCGCCGCTGTTTGTTGCGCTGGACGGTATTACTGATCCGCGTAACCTGGGTGCGATTATTCGTAGCGTGTCCGCGTTCAGCGGTGATGGCGTGATTATTCCCGAGCGTCGTTCGGCTGCTGTGACTGCTGGTGCGTGGAAGACCAGTGCCGGTGCGGCTGCTCGTATTCCTGTTGCGATGGCGACTAACCTGACTCGCGTGATTCAGCAGGCTAAGGAGCAGGGCATCTTTGTGATTGGTCTGGATGGCGGTGGCGATATTGAGCTGCCGGCTCTGGAGCTTGCGAACGAGCCGCTGTGCGTGGTGGTTGGGTCTGAGGGTAAGGGCCTGTCCCGCCTGGTGACTGAGAACTGCGATCAGATTGTGTCGATTCCGATTGACTCGGCGATGGAGTCTTTGAACGCGGCGATGGCTGTGGGCATTACTCTGTACGATGTTTCTCGTCGTCGCGCTACCGCAAACTAGAGTTTTGAAGCTAGTGGGCTACGGCATGTAGCTCTGTAGCTTGAACAAGGAGGGCGCCCCCGTGAGGGGGTGCCCTCCTTTTCTATCTCTTCTGCACTCCCTCTAGCCGGTTCTTCTATACGGGGTGGGGGAGTTTTAGGGGATTTTAGGGCTCTTTTGAAGGTTTTTAAACTTTTTTCAAAGAACTTTTGGGAGGCTTACCCTGCGTTGACTAGGGGTTTTAGTACTCTGTTCAGGTCAGAATGAACCTAAACCCCCAT
>NZ_CAXOQT010000025.1:0-36445 GCF_964211445.1 Rothia mucilaginosa
TGTTCTCTGCCCCGTCATTGAGTTGGTAGCAGGTTCTCACTATTGTTCAACAATATTGAACACTTTGAACTGTTTATAGTGGACCAGCGTGTAGATGAGGCAGAATACAGCCGGGATACTGACGACAAGCGCAGCGTTGAAGGAGCCGAGATGGTCAAGCATCAGTGCTACCGCGCCCATGGAGTACAGCGTTCCTAGTCCAAACACGGCACCGTCAAGGGAGCTGGCACGCCCCAGTAGCTCATTCGGTGTAATGCAGTCACGCAGATTATTGGAGAAGATGAAAGCTGATGCCCATCCTACGTCCAGAATGAAGAGCAAGGCGCCGAGCACTACGGGGTTATTGCTGACGGTGACGAGCGGTATTCCGAGCAGGGATACGACATTGGCGACCAGCAGCATTCCTCGTGTGTTCTCGAAAGAGAGGAAACGATCGATGATGAGTGCCGCGACAATACCGCCGATACCACTGCAGGCCATAATCATGCCTACCACTGAGGCTTCAAAAGTGAGTTCCTCGTACAGGCGGTAAATAATGATGAGTGAGTACGATGCCGTAGCTGCCGCCAAGAAGAACGTGTAGACAAGGATAAGTCTCTGCGGGGCGCCGGAGAACATGTATTGGATACCGTCAAACATGCGGTGAATAAACCCATGTTGTGCGGTTTCGCGTTGCTCAGTTTTAGCTTCCATCTCTACGGATGGCAACGTCGCGTATGAAATAGTTGCCGCTCCGAAAAGGAGCACCGGGACGATAAGACCGACCGTTGCACCCGCGACAAGAACAATAAATCCTGCCGTAGGGGGCGCAATGATTGCGGATATTCCCTCGCAAATTTCACGACGTGCATTGTACGAAAGAAGGTTTTCTCGTCCGAGAAGCTGCGGAATATATCCTGCTTCTGAGGCAGCAGCCAGCTCGGAGAAGACACCGCTCACAAATCCTAGTGCGGCGATGGCGAACCATGACAGCATATGCTGCTCAATCATCAACGCCAAGGTAAGGATGCTGAGGATGTTTACTGCCCCGGCAATCACAATCATAGGTTTTCGAGGCAAACTATCCGATAGGGTTGCTAGCGGATATGCCAAGGCGATATTGGGGATTTGCATGGCTACCGCCATCACGCCAGCCAGCCCAATTTCGCCTGTACTAGCGAGAATCGCAATGGGTAGGGCGAAGGAATATATTCCTGTACCTACCAGAGAGCCAATAAGGGCTACGTAGATTCTCCAGGGTATTTTGTGTGTTGTCATGCCTTACTCCTTCCAGGACGCGTCAAAATAGCGACCAAGAATTGCGATGAACACAATGAGCCTAGTTCACAGAAAAATGGCATGCCTTAAAGATTTATAGGCAGAGTAAAAGGAAAGCGACCACGCTCACCAGAACATCACGTGAACGGATTTTTTCGGGTTACTGACTAATACGGGGCCGTCACTCCCAATGTAACCCGCGTCATACATAAAGCATCTCATGCACACCACTCATAACTCGATGCACAGGCACAACTTAAAGTAGAAAAGACATAAACAAGGCAAAGCCACAGCAAAACTTGGGGTTTTAGCTCTTCAATCCCACAGAAAAACAGGAAGAACCACCCAATAACATGTAACAAACTGTCACAAAAATGAGGGAGGAGCGACTCGCCATGACGGCGGGTCGCCCCTCCCTCTGTATATACACGCCTCATTCAGCGGCTTTCACGAAGTCTAGTAGCCGGTCTAGAGGTCCTCCGGCGGTACCGACTCCATACCAAAACGGCAGTGCCCGTCATAGTTCAGCGCCGCATCAATACGGTCCAGCATCCGCTCCGAAAGCAACGCACGCTCCGCAGAGTCGGACACATCCACCCAACGCACCTGCGAAGATTCCTCATCGTTCACCTTCGCCTCACCGGAAACCCAGCGGCACAAGAACGTATGATCCAAGAACTGGCAGCGGTCACCATTACCGAACTGCATGGCCGGATCGGCCTTCACCTGCGCCAGCTCCAGCACCTCAATCTGCACGTTTGCCTCCTCCTGCGCCTCACGCAGGCAGGTCAGTGCGGGGCTCTCCCCCGGGTCCACAATGCCCGTAATCGGGGTCCACGCCCCGTTATCGCTACGGCGCACCAGCAGCACCTTAGAATCCTGCTCACGGTACACCACAGCCGTCGCGCCGGACAGCCACAGGTAATCCGAGCCAATCCGCTCACGCAGTTTACGGATATAGGGAGGAGTAGGCATAACATCAACCTTTCAAAAGCCCCGGCAGTTCAGCCGAGAAATAGGTGCTAGAGAGCAGAGCGAACAGCCGCGAGCCGCATAAAGAACGAGCCCACCGCTAAGCCGGACGGTCACCCCACTTCGGAATCTACCACAGAGAATACGCAGGAGCCGCCAACGCCACCAGCGCGCCCAAAAGCATAAACGGGCCGAACGCAATGCGGGTGCTACCGCGCGCCTTCGTGAACAGCACCAGAGCCAGGGACACCAGACCACCAGCAAGGAACGTCACCAGCGATGCCCAGCCCAGGTTCGCCCAGGACAGATACCCGAGCACACCGCCCAGGATGCCGGCGAGCTTCACGTCCCCGCGGCCCAGCGCGCCGAAGGACAGAATACGCAGAAGCCCGTAACAGAACCACAGCACCAGACCGGCACCAATCACGCGCCAAATATCGGCTGGGCGGCCCGCAAAAAGCAAAGACACCGGCAGAGCCGTATAGGTGGCAATAGCCAGGGGAATTAGGATGCGGTGCGGCAGACGGTGCTCCCGCACGTCAATACGCCACAGCCGCAGGGCGCACCACAGGAAATACAGCAGGTAGCTGCCGAGCACCAGCGCGGCAATAACGGAGGCGCCACCTGCGTGGTAGAGGCGGGAAAGCTCAGCGAGCATAAAACGTCCATTCTGTAATGCTGGAGGCTGTAACGTTGGAAACTGTACTACCGGAGGCTACCAGCCGAGAAACACAATCCGACGGCGCTAGACCCATAGCCTCTAGGAAGCTTCTAAGAGCCGAAGCGGCGGGAACGGTTTGCGTAGTCCCGCAGGGCACGCAGAAAATCAACGCGCGTGAAATCGGGCCACAGGGCACGGCAGAAATAAAACTCAGAATACGCGCTCTGCCAGGTCATGAAACCGGACAGACGCTGCTCGCCCGAGGTGCGAATCAGCAGGTCCGGGTCGGGCATGTCGGAGGTGTACAGGTGCGAAGAAATATCCTCAACGCTCAGCTGTTCAGCAAGCGAATCCAAGGATGCGCCCTTCTCCGCGGCCTCACGCAGAACCGAACGGACCGCGTCCACAATCTCCTGGCGACCGCCATAACCGACCGCAATGTTCACACGAACACCCGGCAGGTGCGCAGTCTGCTCAATCGCCCAGTCCAGGCGCTCGTGCAGCTGGCGGGGAATCAGGTCAATATTGCCGATGGCACGCACCGGGCCGCAGGCGGACTCCACCAGGCGCACCAAGAACGCATCAATCACAGCGACCAGACCGGTCAGTTCCTTCTCGGGGCGCTTCAGGTTCTCGGTAGAGAGCATGTACAGGCTCACCTGCGGAATCGACAGCTCAGTGCACCACGCCAGAAAATCAATAATTCGCTCCGCACCGGCGGCGTGGCCCTCACGGGTGCTCAAGCCGCGCTGAGCCGCCCAGCGACGGTTACCGTCCACCAGCACTCCGATATGTGCCGGCAGGGATTCGGGGCTCAGCGAGCGCGCCAGAGCCTGCTCATAGACGGTAGGCTCAGTGACAGTACCGGGGTTGCTGGCGTGGCCGTGCACAGTAATCACGGGCAGGGCGTTGGCGCTCATAGCTCATACCTCATTCGGCTGTCGTGGCAGATAATTCAGAGGGCTCCTAACGAAAGAGCCCAAGCTCTTATTCTACGCCGCCGCACCGTACCTTCGCGGCAATCGGCATCACGGTTGGGCTGAGAATCGGCTCAAAATTTGTGGCGGCTGCTGGCGGCATGCGGGGCACGCGCAGGGGCGGCACACGTCGTGCGCACAAGAAGAGCTGATGCCCTTCACCCACGATTCATATCGCGGGTGAAGGGCATCATTCGCTAACGTGGGGCGATGCGCCCCAACCTAGATAACGTAGTAATCGCTCAGGCCCTCATCCAGGCTGGATTCGGGCAGCTGAACCTCAGCGTGCGAGGCAGCCAGAGTGTAGTCCTCCCAGGGCCAAATATCCTTTAACTGTTCACTGGGAACGGCGAAGAACACGCCGTTCGGGTCCACCTGCGAGGCGTGCGCACGCAGAGCCTGATCGCGCTGCTCAAAGTGCTCAGTAACCAGGATGCGGGTCGTAGTCTCGTGGCGAGGCGCCTCACCCGACGTTGCGCGGTGCGCAATATTCTCAATCCAGCCGCTCAGCAGGCTCTCACCGTGCGTATCAAGCAGATGCTCGTGCAAGGCGAGGGTGCGTTCCGGGTTGAACGCGCGGTCGTAGTAGAGCTTCAGCGGGGTCCAGGGCTCACCCTCACCCACGTACGCCTCGGGGTCGCCCGCCTTCTCGAATGCCTCAACGGCAACCTTGTGGGTCATGATGTGGTCGGGGTGCGGGTAGCCGCCAATCTCGTCATAGGTAATGATGATGTGCGGGCGGTACTCGCGGACCAGGCGCACCAGCGGCGCGGCGGCACGGTCCAGGGGCATGGTGCCAAAGCTGCCGAAAGGCAGAGGCGGCATCGGGTCGCCCTCGGGCAGACCCGAGTCGAAGAAGCCAATCCAGCGGTGCTCAATGCCCATAATCTCGCGGGCAGCCGCCATCTCGGAGCGGCGCAGACCCGGCAGGTCACGGTGCGCGCGCGGGCTGTTAGCAATCTCCTCGTTCAGGATGTCACCGCGCTCGCCGCCGGTCATCGTCGCCACCATGAAGCGGGCACCACGGGCAATATACGCCGAAGCGGTACCGGCGCCCTTAGAGGACTCATCATCCGGGTGGGCGTGCACGGCGAGGATGCGCAGACCGGTGTAGTCCTCCTCCAGCGGTTTGATAGAGTCCACGGGAGGGTGAGTCGGCAGGTTTGCCTTCAGCTGTTCGATGGCTTCGCTCACGGTATGTGTCCTTTAGTTGATGCGGCCAGCGCGGATGGGCGGCTGATGTGTCTGTGATTCGCGAATGCGAGCGCCACACTGCGGAAATTTTACGTGTGTAGCTTCTCGTATGATACCCAAGGACAGCACCGGTGCACTAGCGCAGATGACGCCGTGTGACATCGTGAAACGTGCCGTCATATCCGCGCAATCACTTGGTAACCAGCCGGCAGAAACCGCCACCAGGTTCAGCTACCGGTATGCGCCCCGGCAAGGATGCGCTCAGAGGGGAAGATACGGCCGGCATAACAGCCGAAAATCCTCCGGTGCTCTAGAATAGGTCTGTTGATTCATTCCGTTACCGGCACCGCCGCCCCCTTTCTGAACGCGGCACGCGGTAGCGGGTTTATTCGTTTCGCACCGGCAAAGCCGGCGCATAAGCAAAGGACACGCATGGCTGAAAACACCGGTGCATGGCTCACTCAGGACGCCTTCGACCGCCTCACCCAGGAGCTGGAATACCTCTCGGGCCCGTACCGTCAGGAAATCGTTGACCGCATCGCGCAGGCACGCGATGAGGGTGACCTCCGCGAGAACGGCGGCTACCACGCGGCACGCGACGAGCAGGCTAAGAACGAGGCGCGCATCAAGCAGCTCAAGCACCTGCTCGAAACCGCACAGATTGGTGAGGCACCCGTTGACGACGGCGTGGTCAGCCACGGCATGGTCATCGAGGCTGAGGTTGCAGGCCGTACTCTGAAGTTCCTGCTCGGCTCCCGCGAAATTGAGGACACCCTCCCCGCAGGCACCGACCTGAAGGTCTTCTCCGAGAAGTCTCCGCTGGGCGCCGCAATCATGGGTGCTAAGCAGGGCGACGAGGTTTCCTACACCGCCCCGAACGGCAAGGAACTGAGCGCCAAGATTGTCTCCGTGACCCCCTACCAGGGCTAAGCGGTTAGCTAAGAGGCTATGGCTAAGAGACAGCGTTAGCTTTAGAACAAACAGTGCGGGGTGCTGACCATCAACGGTCAGCACCCTGCACTGTTTTTGTTGACCCGGTTTTGTCTATTGAATTGCATTCTGCCTATAAGGCTCAGACGCAACTACTACAGCTCGCCGGCTCAATAAATATATCGGCTTAGTAGACGATGATGGGCTTGAAACCCTCATCCTCCAGGGCAGAAATGACCTGGCGGCAATGCTCCACGCCCTTGGTCTCCATGTCGATCGTAATCGACACGTCACCCATGGACAGCGAACCACCCACGCGGGTGTGGTCCACACCGGTCACGTTCGCATCGTTCTCAGAGATGATGCGGGAGATGGTCGCCAGCTCACCCGGACGGTCAGAAAGCATCATCTTAATGGTCATGTAGCGGCCAGCCGCAGACAGACCGCGCTGAATCACCTTCAGCATCAGCATCGGGTCAATATTGCCGCCGGAGAGCACGCACACGACCGTACCGAGGTCGCCGTACTCTTCCTTCAGCTTGCCGTTCATCAGCGCCGCCACGGGTACCGAACCAGCAGGCTCCACCACGAGCTTGTTACGTTCCATCAGGAAAATCAGGGCGCGAGCAATATCGTCTTCGCTCACGGTCGCCACATCGTCCACCAGCTCCTTGATGATAGAGAAAGGCATCTGGCCGGGACGACCCACCGCAATACCGTCAGCGATAGTAGAAACCTTCTTCAGCGGCACCAGAGCATCCGCGGCCAAAGACAGCGGGTACGCCGCCGCGTGCTCCGCCTGAACGCCAATAATCTTAATCTTCTTGCCGAGCTGCTGCTCCTTCGCACGGATAGCAGCCGACAGACCGGCCAGCAGACCACCGCCGCCAACACCCACAATGACGGTGTCAACGTCCGGAACCTGCTCCAGAATCTCCAGACCGATAGTGCCCTGACCCGCAATAATGTCTTCATTATCGAAGGGGTGCACGAAGACCGCGCCGGTCTCTTCGGCGTAGCGCTTCGCCTCCGCCAGAGCCTCATCCACGGTCACGCCGTGCAGCTCAACCTCGGCACCGTGGTCGCGGGTCGCAGTAATCTTCGGCAGTGCCGCACCCAGCGGCATGTAAATACGAGCCTTAATGCCCAGGCGGTCCGCCGCCAGAGCCACACCCTGAGCGTGGTTACCCGCGCTCGCCGCCACGACGCCGCGCTTCTTCTCCTCCTCGGAGAGCTTCGCCATACGCACGTATGCGCCGCGCACCTTGAAGGAACCGGCACGCTGCAGGTTCTCGCACTTGAAGAAGACCTCGGAACCGAGGCGCTGGCTCAGCGCACGCGAATGAGCGACGGGGGTGCGTTCAATAACGCCTTCGAGCAGCTCTGCGGCACGTTCAATGTCGGTGAGGGTCACGGGCAGGGAGTCGAGATCTACGCTCACGGGTTTTCCATTCTGACGGTGCGTTGTCCCGCGGGCGCGGGATGGTGATGTATTGCTCATCCCATTTTAGAGGATGGGTACAGCGAAGGGGGCTACCCGGTCGCAAGTAGCCCCCTGGCGAGACACCGCCGTAGACGGCATCGCGGCCGGCGGTATCGCCGGGACGAGTTAGCGGTGCGTTATCGAGGGTGGCGGGGTGCCCTACGCCAAAACCTCCCGCTCGATGCAGGCCCCTAGTCTTCGGAGGAGTCCGAAGCCTCGGAAGCCTGGTTCTCAGGCTCCTCAGCCTTCTGACGGCTCGGCACCCGGGAGGCCAGATTCTTGACGCTCTCCTGCCGTTCCTGGGCCTTCTCCTCAGCCTGCTCGCGGCGAGCCACCTCGTGCGGGAAGAGGAACTCCTCATCGCGCAGGCTGGGATCGTGTTCCCAACCGCGATTCGCCAGGTAACGCACCACCGCGTTGACCACAGCCAGAGTCGGCACGGCGAACAGAGCACCCACCGCACCAAAAATCATGGAACCGCCGGCCACCGAGAAAATAACCGCCAGCGGGTGCAGGGAGACAGCCTTACCCATAATGAGCGGCTGCAGAATGTTGGATTCGAGCTGCTGAACCAGCAGAACAATACCGAGCATAATCAGCGCCTGCACCGGGCCCAGAGCAACCAGCGCCAGCAGCACAGCCACAGCACCGGAAATGAGGGCACCAATCACCGGAACGAAGGAGCCGAGGAAGACCAGCACACCCAGCGGGATAGCCAGCGGAACACCCAGAATTGCGGCACCAATACCGATGCCGATAGCGTCAATAGCCGCCACCAGAATCTGAACGCGCACGTACGCACCCAGGGACTTCCAACCCGCGCGACCCGCACCGTTGACTGCGGCACGCGCGTCCTTCGGGAAGAGGCGAGTGACGAACAGCCAGATACGCTCACCCTCCATCAGGAAGAAGACCAGGGTAAACAGGGTCAGCAGGGTGCCGGTTGCAACCTCAGCCGCAGTCGAACCCACCTGAGACACACCGTGCAGCACGGAGCTGGGGTTATTGGTTACAGCGCTCTCCATCTGTTCCAGCAGCTGGTTCAGCTGGTCTGCACCGAACTCGTAGCCGAGGTTCTTCAGCCAACCAATCAGCTGCTGGTAGCCCTGCATCGCCTTATCCGCCATGGACACAAAACCGCGCAGAATCTGCTGACCGGTCAGCGAAATAATACCGGCGAGCACCAGAATCATACCGATTTCGGCAATAGCCGCCGCGCCACCGGCACGAACGCCCTTCTTACGCAGAAGCATCACGGCGGGGCTCAGCAGAGCCGCCAGCAGCAGAGCCACCAGAAGAGAAATAACCAGCAGGGAGACGTGCCCCAGGCCCTTCCAAAGGATCCAACCGGCACCGGCAATCATAATGATGCGCCACGCCCAAGCACCAGCAACTTCCATAGCAAAAGGCACCCGGTAGCCGCGCTCCTCCTCGGCTACATGCTCTTCTGCAACAGGTGTAATTTTCACGGTGTCTCCAACTCGTTATCGGTGTCGCGCCCGCGCGGGGCAGCTTCGGCTGCCCCAGCGGAGGCGGTATGTGGTGATGTTGTTGCGCCCCTCCCCTGCGCCTCGATACATCGGGGAAGTAAAGCGGCAAAGGCGGCGGCACCATCACGGTACCGCCGCCTCATAACGAGCTTTAGTCGTTGCTAAAGATGCTTGCCAGGTACATGAGAACACGCAGGATCTCAACGTACAGCCAGACCAGAGAAGCGGTCAGGCCGAAAGCAAGGCGCCAGGACTCACGCTCGGGCAGGCCAGCCTCCACAGCTTCGGAGGTGGTGGTGAAGTCCAGCAGCAGCGAGTAGGTTGCCAGCGCAACAGCGAACAGGCCAACAACCAGGCCCAGCGGGATACCACCGATCGAGAAGCTGTTCAGCGAGGAACCGAAGATACCCGCGCCCAGGATCGAGATGAGGCCGTACACCAGGTAACCAATAGCGCCAATCATGAAGATCTTGTTGAGCTTAGGAGTTGCGCGCAGCTTGCCGTTCGCGAACAGTGCCAGAGTGGTACCTGCGACCACGAGGGTTGCCAGAACAGCCTGGACAGCCACGCCGGGATAGCGCATATCCACAACAGCGGACAGGCCACCGAGCAGCAGACCTTCCATGAGCGCGTAGGTCATGACCAGAATCGGGGAAACCTTCTTCTTGAAGGAGTTCACCAGGCCCAGGACCAGACCGCCAACCATGCCCAGGAGCAGCAGCACCGGTGCATGCCATGCAACGGCGGCACCGACAGCGACCAGACCCAGGTTGATACCGGTCTTGACCATGACATCGTTCATGGTCAGACGCTCACCTGCGGAAATGGGCTCCGAGTAGGTGGGAGCCGCTACGCCGTAGTCAGCCTCACCGTACGGCTGGCCGTACTGTGCCTGCTGGTCATACTGGGGCTGGCCGTACTGCTGACCATAGGGCTGCTGACCGTACTGGGGCTGACCGTATGCGTTCTGACCGTAGCCCTGCTGGCCGTACTGGCCGTAGGACTGCTGACCGTACTGACCGTAAGTCTGCTGGCCGTAGCCCTGCTGCTGACCGTACGCCTGCTGGTTGTTCTGCTGAGACTGCGCACCAAAGCGACCGAAACGAGAGTCACCCTGAGTGGCATTCTTCGTCATTGAATTCAGAAGCGGATTTCCCGCCATCATGCTCTCCTTAAACGGGTACAAAACTAATTCTGTTAATTCTATCAGATAGATCCTGCGCTCACGGGCGTTGTTCGTTACCAGCAAGGGCTTCTAGCGACCTTGCCAGAATATTTCAGGGCGGTGTTTACCTGAGGTTCACCCAGGCCCACACCGCCCCACACGCAGACCCTCCTGCGCGCCTCTTTGTGAAGCGTCTAGTGCGAAGCTTCCAAACGATCCAGCAGCTGTTCCAGATACTCCAGAACAGCCTGTTCCTCGTTCGTGCCAATCACCTCGTCGGCAGCATTCCGCACA
Source organism: Rothia mucilaginosa (assembly GCF_964211445.1). Taxonomy (GTDB): domain Bacteria; phylum Actinomycetota; class Actinomycetes; order Actinomycetales; family Micrococcaceae; genus Rothia; species Rothia mucilaginosa_E. The sequence continues at coordinate 10,424 of NZ_CAXOQT010000025.1, forward strand.
ACCTCCGGGGCGTTAGACATGGCGACGCCCCAGCCCGCGTAGCGAAGCATCTCCATGTCGTTCTCGCCGTCACCGAATGCAAGAATGCCCGCCGGATCAGCATCCAGACGCTCGCACAGGTCCTTCAGGCCGGTTGCCTTGTTGACACCGGTACGCACCAGATCAATGGCACCGAAGCCGCTAACCATCGGAGTGACGGTCTGCGGAAGAACCTCACGCAGATAAACGCTCAACTGCTGCGTCTGCTTAGGCGGAGTCAGCAGCGGGAACTTAATAGGTGAGCCCTCAAAATCTTCAATAGAGTCAACCATGACCGAGCCGGGGAAGAAGAACGCCGCAAAGTCCTCCAGGGTGAGGGTTTCGGGGAGTTCCTGACCAGTGTCTTCAAAATAGCCGCGAATCATGTGCACAATCTGGTCGCAACGATCCTTGGGCAGGTAAATACCTTCGGTGGTGCACACCAGCAGACCGATTTGGTCTAGCCCCTGAACGATTTCAATGACGCGCGGCACGTCTTCATCCAGGAAGGGATGCACGGCAAGCTGGCCGCTGTCATCAGCGAGGTACGCGCCGTTCTCAGCAATGTAGGTGAGGCCCTGGTTTTCGAAGCCCCGCATATAGTCCTGCAGTTTGGCATGGGTGTTGCCGCTCGCCACGACGAAGTGGATCCCCTGCGCCTGCAGGCGGGATAGGATGCGCGAGAAACGTTCGGTGTCGAACGTTTTGGAGTCGGTGAGGAAGGTGCCGTCCATATCGACAGCAATGATGGAGGGTATAGTCTGCATGCTGTGCCTTTCTGCCCCTGCTACCCCATTCAGGTTGGGGTGTATCTGTGGCTGTGTCTCTTCTAGGGTCTCACGTTTTTAAGCTCCGGAAGACGGTATGCGGGCGTTTTTGAGAGTGGAGCCCACGGGTACCATCGCTTCCTTCGAGCAGGTGGGCATCCCCATGGCAACCGAACTGGTCAGGGGCATCGTCTTTTACCCCCCCCCCAAAAAAACCCAGACATGTAAACCTTCAAACACGCGAGCGGCGACTCCTCCCCTACGGGAAGAGCCGCCGCCTATCTATACCGCACGCCTACGCATGTCTATACCGTGCCCCCACTGGGACTCGAACCCAGAACACAAGGATTTTAAGTCCTCTGTCTCTGCCAATTGGACTATGAGGGCGTATCCCGAACAGTCCGGGACACAAATATTTATTATTCCACGAAAACGCACCCGAACCTAAGCAGAAACACATTTCAAACAGTTCCCCGCACCCCGCCGTAGCAAGCATCATGCAAAAGCACTGGTGGGCGGCTAAGCTAGACAGCTCGCAAGCACTCAGGCACACAATGGGCGGTGCGAAAGACTAAAGTCTTCCACACCGCCCATTGCTTTATCTCAAGTGCGCTATCTCAGGGAGATAGACCCCTAAGTCAGGCTATTTTAGAGCTTTGCCTTCTGGCGTGCCGGTGCGGTACCGGTTGCTTCCTGGAATGCCAGGCGCGGGGAGCGCTGGTGGCGGATCGAGGAGGTGTCGCGACCGAAGATCTGGTTCAGAGCCCAGGTGGTCATAACGCGAACGGTGCGCTCGGTGGTGGGGATTGCAGAGCCGTGGTAGCCGCGGTGCATGATCCATGCCAGCGGGCCGCCAATGGTCTTGCCCTTGAAGTTTGCAACGCCCTTCCACAGGCCCAGACCTGCCACAACACCAATGGTCTCGTGGTAGTAGTCGGTCAGGGGCTCGCCGCGGCGAGCAGCCAGCAGGTTCTTAGCCAGAACAACAGCCTGGCGGGAAGCGTGCTGAGCGTTGGGAACGCAGAAGCCGCCCACGCCGCCACCGGAGAGATCCGGAACAGCTGCGTTGTCGCCTGCAGCCCAAGCACCCTCGACCACGCCGTCGTCGCCGGTGACGCGCAGGTCTGCGCTCACGCGAACGCGGCCGCGCTCGTCAATCGGGAAGTCGGTGTTCTTCAGCATCGGGGATGCTGCCACGCCTGCGGTCCAGATCAGGGTGTCGGTCTTGATCTCGCCTGCGGGGGACTTGTCAGCCATGTTGATCAGCTGCAGGTTACCGTCGGTTGCGTCGGAGAGGGAGGTGTTCAGCAGGATCTCGATGCCGCGCGCACGCAGCTCTGCAACGACCTTCTCTGCACGGTCTGCGGGAACCTCGGGCATGATGCGCGGTGCAGCCTCAATCATGACGAAGTGCAGGTCGGAAACGGAAAGACGCTCGTTGCGCTCCACAGCAACGCGTGCCATGTCCTCGAGCTCGGAGATGGTCTCAACGCCAGCGAAGCCACCACCAACAATGACGAAGGTCAGGGCACGGCGACGTGCCTCAGCATCACTGAGCATGGATGCAACCTCGATGCGGTCCAGAACCCAGTTACGAACAGAAACTGCCTCTTCAATGGTCTTCAGACCGATAGCAACCTCTGCCAGACCCGGAATCGGGAATGCACGGGTCACTGCGCCTGCGCCGAGGACGATCTCGTCGTACTTCAGCTCGAAGGGCTCACCGTTGTCGGTGGGCTCCACAACAGCGGTGCGGTTTGCGTGGTCGATGGAGACAACACGGCCCGGAATCAGCTCGGTGTCGCGCAGGTGCTGGCGCAGCGGCACAGTTGCGTTACGGCCTTCCATGGAACCTGCTGCAACCTCGGGGAGGAAGGGCTGGTAAGTCATGTAGGGGTTCGGCTCAACGATGGTGACAACGCCACCGGTCTCCTTGATAGCCTTCTGAATCTTCTTAGCAACGGTGAAGCCGACGTAGCCGCCACCGACGATCAGGACGCGAGGACGGTCCTGTGCCACCTTAGTGAATGCCATTTTGTTACTTCCTAGTCTTTAGGTACCGAGGTTCGGTAGCCCCGGTAGGGTGGTATGTGCAACTTTCGGCTCGTTCCGAAAGCTCCCCTGACGTACAAACGGCCCGCTCTGGAAGTCCTTGCGCAACGCGAAGTGGCTAGCAGCACGAGCCTGTCTATCACATACCTGTTGTCTTCTATTTTACGCCTTTGTTTAGGTAATTTCGCACTTATGGTCCCTTTGAGCTGACCCTAAGTTAAAAGTTTTGAAGATATGAACAGGGTTCATCTCGTGATGCGGGTTACGGTCAAAATTACCCTTTCCGTTTTTTACGCGGCATGTTCGATATTTTCGTTTATTGATGCGTGCCGTCTTCCGAAACTTAGGTTCCAACAACAAAGCCCGGGACCAACTCAAAAGTCAGCCCCGGGCGAACAGAAGAAGCTCCCTCAGAGAAGAAAAACACCGGCAACCCAGACTCGCAAGAGCCCTAACGAGTCCCCTTCCGGGCACCCTGCTGCGACCCCACAGAAACGCGACGCTTTCCGTGATGAGTACCCGGATGATGTGCCATCTCACGAGCCATCCGCGCAGCCTGCCCCGCACTCACATGCATCCTATGCAAACGATGCACCGAACCAGCCGTAATAATCGTCAGCCACAACGTCAGCGCCGCCAAAATCACCGGCGGCAACCAGCCACGATCCTCCGGAGGGCGACGCGCATCCGGCGCAGCCGCCTTCACAATGCTCTCACCCTCCTCATGGACCGGCGCAGCGTCACTCGGAGTCGGCTCACTCACCTGTTGCTTACGATGCACAGCAATCCACTCAGAAATCGAGCCCAGCGGATTTGCCGTCACCGTAGGCGCAGGCAAAGCCATCGCATCCTGCGGGTTAAACACGCCGTAACCGTACAAGGGGTCACGGCCCGTCGCACCAGCGTCATCAGCCGAAGCAATCAAACGCTGAGCCAGCTGAGCCGCCGACTCCTGCGGATACTTCTGCTTCAACAACGCCGCAACACCCGTCACCAGAGGGGCTGCCGCCGAAGAACCCGACCACAGCATGTACCCGTTACCGGGAGCCGCCGCAATCATGTCCGTACTCGGAGCAACCACAGCAATCGAAATGCCCTGGGTCGACGAGCCCTCAGAAACCTGCTTATTCCGGTCAATACCACCCACAGTCAACACGCCAGGAATCGTCGCCGGAGCACCAACCTGAGTCAAACCGCTACCGCGGTTACCCGCAGCCGCAACAATCAGCACGCCCTTCTGCTCCGCATACGCAAAAGCCTCATCCCAGCTCTGCGGCCAGCTCGTCTTATTCGAACCAATCGACATGTTGATAATCTGAGCCCCGTGGTCGACCGCATAACGCACCGCCGCAGGAATCTGCTCATCAATGCTCTTACCACCGGTCGTACCCATATTCAGCGAAATCGGCAGAATCTTCGCTTCGGGAGCCACACCAATCATGCCGGTCGGTTTACCCGGCTGACCCGCAATCGCAGAGTAACCCTGCGTATCGTGACCGTGACCGGCAATCAGAGAAGCGACCTCCGTGCCGTGCATCGGCTCAGCGCCCAGGCCTTTCCAGCCGTCCTCGCTACCCACGCCCGAGACATCGGTACCGCGCAGAACATTACCCTCAAGATCCGGGTGAGTACCATCCACGCCCGTATCAATCACAGCAACCGTCACGCCCTTACCCGTAGCCTGCGACCACAGCGACGTAATACCGTACTCCTTCAGCCAGTACTCGCGGTGACGTACATCGTCGCCATTTGCCGTATCCGCACCCTGACTTGGAGTTGCCGAGGTCTTCGGCACCGCAGTACCCGACGGCGAAGGAGTCGCCGTCACCTCCCTCTTCGGGCTCGGCGACGCGGAAGGCGTCGGGTCCGTCGCCCAGGCAGCAGGCGCCAGCGGGGTCCACAGCGGCAGAAGAGTCAACGCGGCGCTAGCACCCAATGCAGCAACCCTGCGGGCGCGGCGAGAGGCGCCTCCGGCAGAAACAACCGAGGCGCGCGAGGCGGATGCACGAGACGCAGAAGCAAAAGACGGCGCAACAAACCAGCCGGTCAGGGGCATACCTCGCCGACGCTCAGAACGAAGATGCTCAGAACGAACCATGAAAACTCCTCAAGCTGAGCCGCGCCGTGAACCACCATCGGTTCACGGCGCGAGCGCTCAAGCCTACAGCTGGGACAGAGCGATACCGTCCAGAATGTCGTGCTCGCTGACGGTCACCGAATCAACGGCACCATCAGTCATCTCATTCAGACGGGTCAGGATGCGGGCGTAAATCGTCGCGCCGGCACCAATCACATCCACCCGGCCCGGGTGCATGTAGCCGAGCTCCTCGCGCTCCTGACGGTTCAGCGAAGCCAACCAGCGGGCGGTCTTCTGAACGGTCTCCACAGAGAAGCTCTGAGCGTTAATAGCCTCAGAATCGTAGCGGTCCAGGCCCAGGGCAGCAGCAGCTACAGTGGTTGCGGTACCAGCCACAGCCACCACGCGGCGTGCATCCTGCAGGGGCACAGTCTTACGCGCAACCTCAAGAGCCTCATCAGTATCAGCCTCAACGCGCGCAATCTGCGATTCGGTCGCCGGCGCGTTCACCATGTGACGCTCGGTCAGGCGCACGCAGCCAATGTTGACGCTACGGGAAGCCTTCACGCCGGACTCGTCACCGAGCACGAACTCAGTCGAACCGCCGCCCAGGTCGAACACCAGGGTGTCGCCATCGCCGTAACCGACAGCACGCACCGCGCCAGCGAAGGACAGCGCAGCTTCCTCATCACCGCTGATGACCTCGGGCTCAATACCCAGAATCTCACGGATGCCGTCCACGAACACCTGACGGTTACCCGCATCGCGAGTCGCACTGGTCGCCACGAAACGCACCGAATCAGCGCCGTGCTCCTTCAGCAGCTGCGCATACTCACGAGCCGCCGCGAAGGTGCGGTCCAGCGCCTCCTGCGCCAACCAGCCGGTCGCGTCAACGCCCTGTCCCAGACGCACAATGCGCATCTCACGCACCACGTCCTTCAGGACGGTCTTCTCGACCCCGTCCACCACCTCAGTAGTGGAATCAGCAATCAGCAGGCGAATAGAGTTCGTACCGCAGTCAATCGCTCCAACGCGCACGGTGGGTTCCTTTCAGGTCTTCAATACCAATCAGTGCCAAAAGGCAACGCGAGCGCCGCAGGCGAAAACTTTTCGCTTTTCGGCGCTCTTTCTTCTATCTATTATGCGCCCGCACCGTCGCTGACGACGATGCGGGCGCACCAGAATCAATTATTTAGGCTTCTTCACGCCACGCCGGGTCGCAGGAGCATACCTCGGGGGTCCACCACTCGGCGATAGCGTCCAGACCGCGGTCACCCATCGGGTTCACGCCGCGACCCACCGACAGGGTGTGGCCGATGACAGCGTGCAGGCACTTCACGCGGGTGGGCATGCCGCCGGCAGAGATGCCGTCAATCTCCGGAACCTCTTCGGTACCGCTGATCAGGCGGATGCGCTCACGCTCAGCCAGGTAGTTCTCGTGCGCGGCAGCGTACTGTGCCGCCAGGTCGGTATCCTCAGCCAGAGAGTCGGTCATCTCGTACATCAGACCGCCCGCCTCCAGACGGGAAGCCGCAGCGGTAATCACCGGATGCGCCAGGTAGAACACGGTCGGGAAGGGGGTGCCGTTGCTCAGGCGCGGCGCGGTAGCAGCCACGAGCGGGTTACCGCACACGCAGCGTGCCGGAATCTCGATCACGTCGCGGACCTTACGGCCCAGCTGCGCGGAGAGAACGCGGATGTCCTGCTCGGTGGGGGTCAGGGTTTCAACAGTTACGCCGAAGCCGCCGGGGGTGCGTGCTTTCAGCTCTTCAATGGTGTTTTCGGTGCTCATAATCCTAAGTTTCTGGAACGAGGGGTCACCTCGTCCACTAATGCCGGGTGCTTGCCTGGGCAGGGTTCCTGCCGGCAGCTGGGGCTAGTTCTTCTCGAGAGAATTCCAAACCTTGGTGGTCCAGGCTTCCTCGGGGGCGTTCTTCGCATTCGCAGAAGTACCGTCCGCCTTCGTAGAGTCCTCGGTAATGCCGGTGACTACGTAGGGGGTGTCCCCGGGGTTCACGTAGTAGAGGCGGCTACGTGCCTGCTGGCGAACATAGTTGTCGTCGTTCCACCAGGTCTGCTCCGCCTTCAGCTGAGCGTTCTCCTGCTGTAGCTGAGAAATGTGCGTGTTGATTCGCTTAATTTCCCGGTCCTGGTCAATGTAGGTGACCACCGGGTATGCGGTACCGAGCGCAATCACGCCCACCACAACAGCCGTCAGGAAGCTACGACCGGAGAACATGTGAGCCGCCACGGGGGCGTCATATCCGCCTTCTTCACGGCCCTGCTGCGCCGCGGCGCGGCGGCGGGCACGTTCCTCACGGCGAGCCTGCGCCTGACGTTCACGCTCAGGATGACGCTGGTTCAAACCCACACCAAAGAAGAGGGCGCTTGCCTTCTTCATCAGGGAGGTGCCGGCTTCCTTCGCGGCGCCACGCGGTTCTTCGGAGGTGGTAGCGCCCTGAGCGGGTTCGGTGGAACTCGTAGAGTGCGACCGGGTCTGCTGGTTTGCTCGCTGGCTCATTGCCCTATCCTTCGTTCCTTCTGTACCGCTAAACGCTTCCTTCATATTCTACCGGGTTCGGAAGGCTTCCCCGGCGCTATGTTGCAGGCGCTACATGCGGCATCGTGTGGGCTCCACCTCGTGCGCTGTCGCCGTTACTAGCCTCAACACAGAGCAGGAGGCGATGCCACTCCCCTACGGGGTAGCACCGCCTCCTTGAAACCTAACCGCTCACGCGGTCGGATGCTTCAGTAACTTATGCCTTGAAGCGGGGGAATGCGGACTTGCCGGCGTAAACAGCTGCGTCGCCCAGCTCTTCCTCAATGCGCAGCAGCTGGTTGTACTTAGCAACGCGCTCCGAACGTGCGGGAGCACCGGTCTTGATCTGGCCAGCGTTGGTTGCAACAGCCAGGTCAGCAATGGTGACGTCCTCGGTCTCACCGGAACGGTGAGAAACCATGCAACGGTACTCGTGGCGCTGAGCCAGCTCCATTGCGTCCAGGGTCTCGGTCAGCGAACCGATCTGGTTCACCTTCACGAGCAGAGCGTTAGCTGCGCCCTCTTCGATACCGCGAGCCAGGCGCTCGGGGTTGGTCACGAACAGGTCGTCACCGACGATCTGGACCTTGTCACCGATCTGCTCGGTCAGGGTCTTGTAGCCCTCCCAGTCGTTCTCATCCAGGGGATCCTCGATGGAAACCAGGGGGTACTTTGCAACGAGGTCAGCGTAGTATGCGCTCATCTCAGCTGCGGACTTCTTCTGGCCCTCGAACTCGTAAGCACCGTCGTTGTAGAACTCGGAGGATGCAACGTCAAGAGCCAGTGCAACCTGCTCGCCCGGCTTGTAGCCAGCCTTCTCGATTGCCTCAACGATCAGGTCCAGTGCAGCTGCGTTGGACTCCAGGTTGGGTGCGAAACCACCCTCGTCGCCCAGGCCAGTTGCCAGGCCGCGGTCGTGCAGCACGGACTTCAGGGAGTGGTAAACCTCAACACCTGCGCGCAGAGCGTCAGAGTAGTTGTCGAAGCCGATGGGAGCAATCATGAACTCCTGGATGTCAACGTTGGAGTCTGCGTGAGAACCACCGTTGAGGATGTTCATCATGGGGACGGGCAGAACGTGAGCGTTCGGGCCGCCGAGGTACTTGTACAGGGGCAGGTCAGCGGACTCAGCAGCTGCCTTAGCAACAGCCAGGGAGACACCCAGGATTGCGTTTGCGCCCAGCTTGCCCTTGTTGTTGGTTGCATCCAGAGCAATCATGGCTGCGTCAACAGCGCGCTGGTCGGAAGCCTCAATGCCGATGACCTCTTCAGCGATTTCTTCGATAACAGACTTCACTGCACCCAGAACGCCCTTGCCCAGGTATACGGACTTGTCGCCGTCGCGGCGCTCAACAGCCTCCCACTCACCGGTGGATGCGCCCGAGGGCACAGCTGCGCGTGCGAAAGCACCGTCTTCGAGCAGAACCTCAACCTCAACGGTCGGGTTGCCACGGGAATCCAGGATCTGGCGTGCGTGAACTGCGGTAATAACAGCCATGAATTGTTCTCCTTATGAGATGTCAAGGATGTGAACGGCTCACCCGGTAGTGGACAAGTCGCGTCCCCTAAATTCTAGCAAAACTCCCACACAAACACACTAGTTGCCACCGCTTTTTTATCGCCTTAATGAAGGTCTCAATAACCCTTAGTCAGGCGCTACGAAGCGGAACAAGACCCACACTCCCCCACATTGGGAGAGTGTGGGTACCCGCTCAAAGCACAACATGAGCCCAAATGCAGGGGTAAGCACCCTGAGCGTCCTCACGGCCACCCAACACGACCCCAAACAAACGGAAGGCACCGCGGAACCTCTTATTCCCTCAGAGAACAGGTTCCGCAGCACCTCCAAAAGCACATCAGCCGGAGCGTCTAGAAGCTCGGCTCATCATGCGTGTGCTGAGCAATGTAACGGCGAGTGTACGAACGCAGGGCACGCTCGGCATCCAGCCCATTACGCTGAGCACGGCTCACCAGCGCAAACAGCAGCTCACCGAAATCCTCCTCAGTGTGCATGTAGCGCAGGTCGTCCTCCATGCTCGTCGGCTCCGGCGGCAGAATAATACCCGCCTTACGCGCCTTCACAGCAGTCTTCTCAGCCATAGCGAGCGCCGGCAGATGCGGCGGAATACCGTCCAGCGCGCCGCGGTCGCTCTTCTCCTTCTTCTTCAACGCATCCCACGCCGCCTGCTGCTCAGCAGCGGTACGGGGCGCTTCCGAAGCGTTCTCGGACTCAGCCGCGAACACGTCCGGGTGGCGCGAACGAAGCTTCTGCACCAGGCCCTCAACTACCTGCACAATGTCGAAGCCCTGCGGGTTCGCCGCGGCAATATCGGCGTGGAACACCACCTGCAGCAGCACGTCGCCGAGCTCTTCACGCAGCAGCTGCATGTTCGGCTCGCCGCCGGTTTCTACTGCCTCGACAACCTCGTAGGCTTCCTCCACGAGGTAGCGGATCAGGGAGGCGTGAGTCTGCTCAGCGTCCCACGGGCAACCGCCCGGGGCGCGCAACAGCGCCATGGTCTCCACCAGAGTGCCAAAGGCCTCAGCCGCACGGGCGGCGGTGTCCTGGACGTTCTGCGCCGCAGAAGCGTCAGGAGAATTAGGGGTATCAGTCATAACAATCTTCCTCATCGAAAAATGACAAACATAGCACGCCGCGCCGACCCCCACACGGGGAGCCGGCGCGGCGCACCTCACAAGGGTTTAGAGGTTCCAGTGCGACAGAGCGCTCGTCATATGAGCCGGAATCTTCGAACCCAGACGCGGGAACATACGCAGCTCCTCAACATAACGTTCAACATCCAGCGGACGCGGGTAGGTGACAAACGCCTGCTCATTCGCATAATCGAATGCCGCCTGAACCGGCACGCCCGGAGTGAAGGTCAGGCTCATAGCCAGCGGCGAGCCCTCGCCCTCGCTGTACGAGTCGGTCTTCAGCGCCGGAATGTCCAGCAGGGTCTCGGGGATCAGCTCGAAGGTACGGACCTGCTCCCAGAAGCCGTTGCGGCGCACGTGAGTCAGAGCATCGTAGTAGGAACCGAGCGCACGCACACGAATCAGCACGGTGGTGGCGTCCTTTGCGGTGCCGTTCTCGCCGAAGAGGTGCTCGACGACCGGTGCCAGACGCTGAGCGACCTGAGCCTCCGTCAGAACCAGGTTGCCGGTTGCCAGCTGAGTCTCCGAGGGAACCAGCGGGCTCTGCACCGCGGCGGAGGGGGTGTCCGGCTCAGCCACGATGGTGGGCAGCTGGTTAAGCTCACTCAGAGCCGACGCCGAGATGCTGGAGGAAAGGCCCGCGGGGGCGGTCTCCGGCAGAGCGGCGGGTGCAGAAGTTGCGGCGGGTGCAGCCGGGGTAGCCTGAGCGGTAGCCTCGGATGCGGGCTCAGCCGATGCGGGTGCCTCACCAATCTTAGCCGCAGGAGTCACCTCAACAGTCTTGAGCTCAGCGGCCTTCTCAGCGGCCTTCTCAGCGGGCTCTTCCTGGGCGGCGGTAGCCTTCGACTCGGATGCCTTTGCTTCGGTTGCCTTCGCAGCAGCACCGGCGGTGCCCACAGCGGCAGCTGCGGCAAGAGCACCCGCCAGGCCGGGAGCCACAGATGCGCTCTCGGAGATAGGCTCAGCGTCTTCCAGGGCAGGTGCCTCAGCGTGCGCTTCAGCGGAAGCAGCGGAGGTCTCCTGCTCGGGCAGCAGCTCAGAGTCATCCAAGAACGCGGGCAGGGCGGGCTCTTCGGTCTGCTCTGCGACCGGCTCCTCTGCTGCTTCTTCAACGGGCTGGGTGCGGTCCAGGGTGAAGGACTCAGCGACCACGGGGGCGGCTGCCTTCGGCTCCTCAACAGCCGAAACTTCCTCAGCGGGTGCGGCAGCTTCCTCAGCGGCAGGAGCTTCTTCCTCTGCATCCAGCTTCTTCTGAGCGTTGGCAACGATGGCAGCCAGGGCGGCTTCCATGTCTTCGCCGGTCTCTACAGAGTCCTCGGCAGATACCTCGGATGCCTCAGCGGCAGATTCTTCAGCATGCTCGGTTTCGGGCTCTACAGCGGCAGCTCCGAAGACCGGATCGTTCTCGTAATCGTGCTCGAATTCAGCTTCAACCGGCGCAAACTCAGCCTGAACAGGCTCGTCAGAAGCTTCGACAGATTCCTCTACGTCTTCCTTCTCCTGAGCGGAGGCGACAGCAGCACCAGCCGCTACGGTACCGGCCACAGCAAGACCGGCGGCAGGCAGCAGACCCGAAGAGGTACCCTCTTCAGCAGCTTCAACAGCGGCCTCAGCCTCGTTAGCCGCCTGCTTCTCAGCAAGCTCAGCCTCCAGCTCACGCTCGATAGCCTCACGCTCAGCATCAACCGAGTCAACGCGCTGAACAGCAGCTTCCTGAGTCTCATCCTGCGAGGTAGCCTCAGCAGCCTCAGCGGTCGCAACAGCCTTAGCCTCGACAGCGGCGCCCTCCAGCAGGAAGCTCTCACGGGTGGTCTCGCCGTCCGCCATACCCAGGTACGATGCGTGAACCTCCAGGCCGTCACCCAGACGCGGGTTCAGGGAGACCGCCGCACGGTTCCAGGTTGCGCCAGCCTGCTGAGCCTCGGTGTACAGTGCCGCCACGGGCGCGAACCAGTCAACACCGGGCACCACAATGCCGGTTTCAACCTCACGACCGCGGTGCAGCAGACGGTAGTGCATGTCCTCATCTACCTGGCGCAGTTCCAGGCTCATGGTGCCCGAACCGCGGGTACGCATGAGCTCCGCCAGGCCGTAGAGGGCACGCTGCTCCGTAAGAGCGGGCAGGGTCGCTGCGCCCTCTGCGGGCTCGCTCAGGACGATGGACTCGGCAACCAGCTCAGCCTCGTCTTCGCTGAGCTTCTGCTCAGCTTCCTTCAACTCTGCAGCGGGCTCCTCAGCAGACTCTTCACGAGCGGAAGCCTCCTGCTTCTCGGCTTCCTTCTTATCGATGGCCTCTGCGGTCAGAGCGACCCCCTGAGAGGTACCCTTTTCTGCCTTCTCCTCAGCCTTATCAGCCTTTGCGGCGGAGGCAATGGCAGCTGCAGCAGCCACGGGCGCAGCAACAGCGGCAAGAGCAGGAGCTACAGAGGCGCTCTCGACGGGCTCGCCTTCCTCAGAAGCGGAACCTTCAGCCGCGGACTCCTCAATCTTGGTAGCAGGCTCTTCCGTAGCAGTTTCTTCCGCGGTGCTTTCCTCAACAGCGCTTTCTTCAACAGCGGAAGCGTCAAAGATCAGCTCTGCGGTGTTCTCTTCTTCGGCGTCGAAGTCCTCAGCCTCGAGCGTTTCAGAGACGGACGCTTCGTGCTTCTCCTCAACGGATACAGCGGAGAGCAGCTCGGTCTCGTCGGAGACCGCGTCTTCTTCCTCAGTAAGTTCAGATGCCAGCAGTTCGGGTGCCTCAACGACCGCCTCAATCGGCTCTTCCTCACCAGCAGCAACAGGCTCTGCAGACTCTTCTACACCTGCGGTAAGGTCAATGGTCTCTTCGGCTTCGAAGTCTTCAGAAACCTCAGCAACAGGTGCGGGTGCCTCAGAGGCCTCAGCGTCCTCAGCAGATTCAGCGGACTCTGCTTCCTCAGCAGCTACCTCATCAGCAGCAGTTTCTTCAGCAACAACCTCGTCGGAAGCAACCTCGCTAAAGGTCTCCTCTTCGCTATCGAGGGTGATGCCCAGACGTGCCGCGTAGGCTGCCGCCAAATCATCCAGACCAGCGTTCTGCGCCTCGGTGACGGCGGTGCGGGTACGAGCTGCCTTCATGTCATCAACGGTAAGAGTGTCCTCAGCGTCAGCGGAAGCAATCTCAGATTCTTCTTCTGCCTCATCCTCAGAATTCTGAGCGCGCACAGCACGCAGGTGCTCCTCAAAATGGGAACGGGCGTCCTCAGCGGCATCCTTAGACTCCTCAGACTTTACAGATGCGCTCTCAGCCTCGGCCTCTTCGTCATCACGCAGGAACGCGGGGGTAGCGGGCTTGGGCTCCGCAGCAACCGGGGCGGCTTCTTCTTCAACGTCCTGAACCTCAGCAACCTGCTCGGTCTCAACGGGCTCCTCAGACTCCTGAGGGAATGCACCAAGCGCTGCCAGCAGGCTACGACGCTCCTGCTCCTCAGCCTGCTCATCAGTCAGTTCCTCAGCGACGGAAGACTCTTCAGCCTGTTCCTCACCGTTCAGGAGGGCACGCTTGAGATCCTCAACGGCGCGGTGCTCTTCGCTCTGCTCTTCATCCTGATTCTGGTGACGGGTGCTCTCAGACTTCACGAAGCGGCGCAGGGAGTCCTCCCACTGCTGCTGTTCCATAATCTTTTCGCTCAGTCGTGCGCTCTTGGGAGCGTCTTCGCTTGCCTGTTCCTTCTGGGCCTTAGCAGTTTCGGCGCTCTGTTCTTCGCGCGACTGTTCATCCAACTTCTTCTTGCCGATTCCAAAGAAGCTCATTGGGTGTCCTCCTCCGGCGTGCGCCGTGTGATGATGCGCCATTTCCTTCATCCCCCGAGGGTGTGTGGGCACGGGGTCGGGAACATAACGCAAATGTCCTCATAATCCTTTTAATTCTATCGCGTGCATAGAGTTTCACCCCGTCACTCAGTAAGAGGTGACGGGGTGAAACTTATACAGCTTTCATGGTTTGATGAGGCGATATGGTCGCATCTTCAAACCCGGTTTATAAGCTTTCGAGAAGCTCTTTAGCGTGCCTCATCGCGGATGGGGTTCGCAGCCTTCGCTGCCTTCGCCAGCTCAAAACGGACGGCGCGCAGGGCGGTTGCCGCCATGACGCGCACACCAATGCCGATTGCCTGCTCGCTCGGGGCATAATCGCCCTGGTGCAAATCGTAGGTGGGGTCACCGGGGGCACGAGTACCCAGGCGGAACATGGAGCCGGGAACTTCCTGCAGCATCCACGCGAAATCTTCGCCACCCATGGACTGCTCGACCAGCACGATGGAGTCCTCGCCCAGCTCGGCGCGGGCTGCGTTCTCGAGCATGGTGGTTTCCAGGTCGGTGTTGACGACCGGGGGCACGCCGCGGATGTGCTCCACTCGCGCCTTCACGCCGAAGGGCACAGCGACCTGCTCGATGACTTCATCCAGCAGGTTGCCCGCCTGGCGCCAAACCTCAACGTCCAGGCAGCGCATGGTGCCCGCCAGGTAGCCCTCTGCGGGGATAGCGTTGGGGGCAACACCGGCACTGACCTGGCCCCATGCCACCAGCACGCCCGAACGCACGTCGGTGCGGCGGGTCAGCACGGCGGGAACCTGGACAGCAATCTGGCTCATCGCGTAGATGAGGTCTTCGGTCAGGTGCGGGCGGGAGGTGTGGCCGCCGTGGCCGCTCAGGTGAATCTTCACAGTATCGGAGGCGCTAGTAATCGCACCGATACGGGTACCAATCTGGCCCAGGTCCACCTTCGGGTCGCAGTGCAGGGCGAACGCACGCGGAATGTCCTTGAGCAGACCCTGCGAAATCATCTGTACCGCACCGCCGGGAAGCTGCTCCTCGGCGGGCTGGAAGAGAATACGGACGCTACGGCCCAGCGGGGTCTTCTCGTTTAGCTCATGCAGTGCCAGTGCCACGCCGAGCATGACGGTCTGGTGAATATCGTGGCCGCAGGCGTGCATCACGCCGGGCACGGTGGAGGCGTAGGGCAGGTCGGTCTGCTCAACAATGGGCAGAGCGTCAATATCGGCGCGCAATGCCACGGCGAAGGGGCCGCTTCCGATATCGACGTAGCAGCCGGTACCTTCGCAGGCAACGGGGTTCATGCCGGCTTCTCGCAGTCGGTTCATGAGGCGCTCGGTAGTGACAACCTCGCGGAAAGAAAGCTCCGGGTTGGCGTGCACTTCGCGGCGGAACTGCACGAGGGTACCCATCATGCGCTCCACCCAGTCGTCGAAGACGGGGGTGGACAAATCGTAGCGAGAATTAGCAAAAACCATACACAGTAGAATAACGCCGCACACCGGGGTTTACCTACCCGCTCCCCCTTTCTGACAGCCCTCGAGAATATCTATGACTTTATGACAGATTGTGAAGAGTTTTTGTGCGCGCGGGAGCCCCGATTGATGCTCTGTTCCGCCTTTTCTGCCGGGCCTTTTCTGTCAAATAATTCAAGCCGCCACCCGGTGTGGGTGACGGCTTGAATCGTCAATGCTGTATCAGCTGATACCGCGTGCTCAGATTAGAGCGAGCGGCTCAGGATTGCCTGCTTCACCTCGGCAATAGCCTTGGTGATCTGGATGCCACGGGGGCAAGCCTCGGTGCAGTTGAAGGTGGTACGGCAACGCCATACGCCTTCCTTGTCGTTGAGGATTTCCAGACGCAGGTCGCCTGCATCGTCGCGCGAGTCGAAGATGAAGCGGTGTGCGTTCACGATAGCGGAGGGACCGAAGTACTGACCGTCGGTCCAGAAGACCGGGCAGGACGAGGTACATGCTGCACAGAGGATGCACTTGGTGGTGTCATCGAAACGTGCACGGTCCTCAATGGTCTGCAGGCGCTCACGCTCAGGCTCGTTCGAGTCGTTGATGAAGAACGGCATGATTTCGCGGTATGCCTGGAAGAAGGGCTCCATGTCAACGATGAGGTCCTTTTCGCAGGGCAGACCCTTGATGGGCTCAACGGTAATCGGCTTGGACAGGTCAAGGTCCTTCAGCAGGGTCTTGCAAGCCAGGCGGTTACGGCCGTTGATGCGCATTGCGTCCGAGCCACAAATACCGTGTGCACAGGAGCGGCGGAAGGAGACGGAGCCGTCTACTTCCCACTTGATCTTGTGCAGAGCATCGAGCACGCGGTCGGTGCGGTACATGGTCAGCGGGAATTCGTCCCAGTATGCCTCGGAGGAAACTTCCGGGTTGTAGCGGCGAATCTTGATGACCACATCGTACGTGGGGATGGAATCGGAGTCGCCGCCGGTCATACCCTCAAACAGCTTGACGGATTCCGGTTCGGGGAGTTCGTTTTCAGCCATTTTAGTACTTACGCTCCTTCGGCTCGTAGCGGGTGTAGACAACGGGCTTGGTTTCGAATCGCAGGCCCTTGACACCCTCAAACTCGGATTCGGGGTCGAGGTAGACCATCGAGTGCTTCATGAAGTTGACGTCGTCACGCTTGGGGAAGTCCTCGCGGTAGTGACCACCACGGGATTCCTTACGGTGCAGCGCGCCAACGGACATGACCTTTGCCAGCTCAATCAGGAAGCCGAGCTCGACAGCCTCGAGCAGGTCGAGGTTGAAGCGCTTGCCCTTGTCCTGGATGGAGATGTTCTTGTAACGCTCTTCCAGTTCAGCAATGGTTGCCAGTGCTGCGCGGATGGTCTCGTCGGTACGGAACACCTGCATGTCAGCTTCCATAGCCTTCTGCAGGTCTGCGCGGATAGCGCCGACCTTCTCGGTGCCCTTGCCTTCGAGGATGCCGTTGAGCATGTTCAGAACGCGATCTGCTGCGTCGTCCGGAACGGGTACGAACTCAGCGGATGCTGCGTACTCTGCAGCCTTGCGGCCTGCACGCTTACCGAACACGTTGATGTCCAGCAGGGAGTTGGTGCCCAGACGGTTTGCACCGTGGACGGACACGCAAGCAACCTCACCAGCTGCGTAGAGACCGGGGATGGTCTCTTCGCTGTTGCGGTAGACCTCGGTCTCGTTGTTGGTGGGGATACCGCCCATTGCGTAGTGCGCGGTGGGGAACACCGGGATGGGCTGGTGGTGCGGTTCCACTGCCAGGTAGGTACGAGCGAACTCGGTAATATCGGGCAGCTTCTCGTCGATGTGCGAGGGCTCCAGGTGGGTCAGGTCCAGCAGCACATAGTCCTTGTGGGGACCGCAGCCGCGGCCTTCGCGCACCTCGTTTGCCATTGCACGTGCCACGATATCGCGGGGTGCGAGGTCCTTAATGGTGGGTGCGTAGCGCTCCATGAAGCGCTCACCGTCAGCGTTACGGAGAATACCGCCTTCACCACGAGCACCCTCGGTGACGAGAATGCCCAGGCCAGCCAGGCCGGTCGGGTGGAACTGAACGAATTCCATGTCCTCCAGGGGCAGGCCTGCGCGCAGTGCGATAGCCATGCCGTCACCGGTGAGGGTGTGTGCGTTGGAGGTGGTCTTGAAGATCTTGCCACAGCCGCCGGATGCGAAGATCACGGACTTAGCCTGGAAGACGTGGACCTCGCCGGTTGCCAGGTCGTAGGAGACGACGCCGGCGGGGCGGGGCTTGCCCTCTTCGTCCTTGACCAGGATCAGGTCGAGAACGTAGAACTCGTTGTAGAACTCCACATTGTGGCGAACGCAGTTCTGGTAGAGGGTCTGCAGAATCATGTGGCCGGTACGGTCAGCTGCGTAGCATGCGCGGCGCACAGCAGCCTTACCGTGGTCACGGGTGTGACCGCCGAAGCGGCGCTGGTCGATGCGGCCTTCGGGGGTTCGGTTGAAGGGAAGACCCATCTTCTCCAGGTCGAGCACAGCGTCAATAGCTTCCTTAGCCATGATTTCTGCTGCGTCCTGGTCAACCAGGTAGTCGCCACCCTTGACGGTGTCAAAGGTGTGCCACTCCCAGTTGTCCTCTTCAACGTTAGCCAGAGCGGCGCACATGCCACCCTGTGCCGCACCGGTGTGGGAGCGGGTGGGGTATAGCTTGGTCAGTACCGCGGTGCGAACTCGCTGGCCGGCCTCAATGGCGGCACGCATACCTGCGCCGCCGGCACCGACGATCACTACATCGTACTTATGTACCTGCATGATGTTCTTTCTGTGTTTTAGATGTTTTCGTTTGTCTCGGATACGTCGCCGTTAGCGTGCCGAGCAGAAGCTGGGGAGCAGTTCAGCCGCTGCGCCGGAGGGGCAGGGGTCGAACGCGAAGATGGTGAGGGTACCAACCAGCAGGACGAATGCGCATGCTGCGAAGAGGATGACCTTCAGCCAAACGCGCAGGCGGTCCTTCTCTGCGTAGTCATCGATGATGACGCGGATGCCGTTAGCACCGTGCAGCATAGCCAGCCAGAGCAACAGCAGGTCCCAGACCTGCCAGAAGGGGTTCGCCCACTTGCCGCCCACGAAGCCGAAGTCGATGGCGTGGATGCCGTCGCCGACCATGAGGTTGGAGAACAGGTGGCCGAAAATCAGCACGACGAGTACGACGCCGGACAGGCGCATACCCAGCCAAGCGAACATCTCAAAGTTGTTGCGCTTGGAGGAGGAGCGGTTGTACTTCACACCGTCGATGCGGTTGTCACGCAGACGGGGTACATAGGTGCGGGGCTTAAGCGGAGTAGCCATAGTTTAGTGACCTCCCATGTGCGAGAAAACGATCGGCAGGTGACGTGCTGCGAAGCCAGCAACGGTGATTGCCCAGAGGAAAAGCACCACCCAGAGAATCTTGATGTGCGTGTAAGTTGCCTTCTGGCTGATTTCGACGTTGCCGTCCTTGTTCTTCGCCTGGATGTGCTCCACGTGTGAGTTGGTTGCCTTACCCCAGAAATCAATGAGGATAATGCGGATACCGTTGAACGCGTGGTAGACGATGGCGGCGACAAGCGCGGTCTCACCCAGACCCATGATGGGGTTCTTGTACAGGCTCAGTACGCCGTTGTAGGCCTCCGGGGAGATACGCACGACGGCAGTATCCAGGATGTGTACAAGAAGGAAGAAGAAAATCGCGATACCGGTAATGCGATGAGCAACCCAGGACCACATGCCCCAGCGGCCGCGGTAGAGGGTTCCTTTAGAACCATTCAACACTGAATAACCTCCTGCTGCGACGGTGAGCTTCCGGGTTCTGAGGGGTCATTGTGACCCTCAGCTTCCGGGCACAGCTGTGTGCTCACCGACTGCTTTTGTTCGTCTGTTACTTCCAAGATATCAGGTAAATTCACAGCTTATTGACACCCTGTTTAGGGAATTTTTACAGGTTCCAAAAGCGAATTAGGACATGTTTTTATTACCATATCGCCTACTTCCCTGTGTTTGTGCGGAACTTACCTTAACCTAACCTCAAACATCGTATAAATGAGAGCCACCTGACACTTTTTTGTTAAAACCTAAAAGAATTCGATATATGACAAATTCACCCGCTATTCTTGAAGCGATGAATACTGCACTCACTCGATTCCGCCCGCTCATTCCCGCCGGCGGTGTTGGCTCGCGTTTGTGGCCCCTGTCCCGCGCGCACGCCCCGAAATTCCTGCTCGACCTCACCTCGTCGGGCAATTCTCTGCTACGTGACACCTACGACCGTCTCATCGACCTCAGCAACGGTTCCGTCATGGTGGTTACCGGCACTTCGCACGCCAATGCGGTTACCCAGCAGATTCCTGAGCTGCATGCCGCTGACCTGGTACTGGAGCCCTCCCCCAAGGATTCAGCTGCAGCTATCGGTCTGGCCTGCGCCATTATCCACCGCCGCGAACCGGACGCCATCATCGGCTCCTTCGCAGCTGACCACGTCATCAGCCCCGTGGACGAGTTCCACCGCGTGGTGACCGAAGCTGTCATCACCGCGGCAACCGGCAAGATTGTCACCATCGGCATTACCCCCACCGAGCCCTCCAGCGCGTTTGGCTACATTCACGCCAGCGAGCCCCTGGGCATCGAGGATGCGCCCAACGCACACGCGGTGGACACCTTCGTGGAGAAGCCGGACACCGCTACCGCGCAGAAGTACCTGGATTCCGGTGATTACACCTGGAACGCAGGCATGTTCGTGGCACCGGCAGCCCTGATGCTCAAGCACCTCGAGGCGAACGAGCCCGAGCTGTACGCGGGCATCATGGAGATTGCTAACGCATGGGACACCCCCGAGCGCGAGGCCGTCATGGACCGCGTGTGGGAGACCCTGCCGAAGACCGCTATTGACTACGCAGTGGCTGAGCCCGCAGCGGCAGCAGGCGACGTCGCTATGGTTCCCGGCTCCTTCAGCTGGGACGACGTTGGAGACTTCGACGCCGTGGCACGCCTGAACACCGAGAAGAGCGGCGAAGAGCTGACCATCCTCGGCGAGAAGGACAACGTCATTAACCACGGTTGCTCCGGCATCGTTGTTGCAAACACCGACCGTAAGATCTCCATCATTGGCCTCGACGACATCGTTGTGGTGGATACCCCCGATGCGCTGTTGGTCGCTCCGCGCTCCAAGGCACAGGCCGTCAAGGACGCTGTGGGCGAGGTCAAGGCGCGAGGCCTGAACAACCTCCTCTAAGTTTTTAGCCCCGAGTAGGCGCTTGAACCCTACTCGAGCGAAAGACACCTCTTGAAAAACCGGTTCTCTTCTTTTCGGAAGGGAGCCGGTTTTTCTTATGCCCTGATGAGCTATTTTGCGACCGCTTGCAAGGCTTTCACCCAGTGGGGTCGGGAAGGGATTCCCCTTCAGATGAGAAGGGCACAGAACGCCTTACCGACCCGATGCAGACTGCACTTCCAGACTCTGATACGAGCCAAGAACCACCCCGTATAGAGAACCATTCTCATGTTAGCCTTGATGTATGCACATGACCCGTAAGTTTTTCCTCACCCGCGCCGGCGCACTCGGCGCAGTAGCCGCCCTCGCCCTGACCGCATGCAGCTCCCAGGCCACCCAGAACGCACAGACCAGCCCCAGCGCCTCCACCTCCGCAAGCGCAACCCCCGCACCCATCACCGAAGGCAAGGGCGCGGCAAGCCGAGTCGCCATCACCTACGACGGCGGCGTGCTCGTCTACGACGCCAAGGACATGAAGCTGCTCGCAGACATCCCCAAGGAAGGCTTCCTGCGCCTCTCCGACGCTGGAGATAACCGCCACCTCGTCGTTGCAGACGGCAACAGCTACACCTTCCTGGACACCGGCGTATGGTCCGTAGCGCACGGCGACCACTCGCACTACTACACCACCGCGCCCTCCCTGTCCTCGCTGTCTCTCGCCGCTGACCACACCGGCCACGTCATCAAGGACAACGGCAAGGTCGCGGCATTCGCTGACGGCACCGGTTCCTTCGCTGTGTACGACCCGGCGAAGCTGACCCACGATAAGCGCACCGCATCCTCCCTAGAGACCACTACCGTCACCCTGCCCAAGCCGCACCACGGCTTCGCAATCCCGCTGCCCAACGACCAGTACCTGGTAGCGGTCGGTGACTCGAAGACCCGCACCGGTGCCGCTGTTGTAGATGCTCAGGGTAAGACCGTTCTCGAGAGCCCCGCATGCCCCGGCGTGCACGGTGAAGCCATCGCTAAGGACGGCGCGTTCACCATCGGTTGCACCGACGGTGCGCTGGTCTACAAGGACGGCAAGTTCACCAAGATCACCAACCCCGAGGACCCCTACTCCCGCTCCGGTAACCAGGCGGGCAAGGCTGACTCCCAGTACGTTCTGGCGGACTACAAGACCGACAAGGACGCTAAGCTGGAGCGCCCCGAGAAGTTCTCCATCATCGACACCGTTGCGGCAACCCGCACCGTCTACTCCCTGCCTTCCGGCGTGAGCTACACCTTCCGTTCGCTGGCGCGCGGCCCCCAGGGCGAGGCACTGTTGCTGACCACCGACGGTAAGTTGCGCGTCTTCAATCCGGCAACCGGCGCCGAGCTGGGCTCCGTACAGCTTATGGAGGCGTGGACCGAGTCTGAGACCTGGCAGGATGAGCGTCCGGCGCTGTGGGTGGACGGTAAGACCGCCTATGTGACCGACCCGGCGACCAAGAAGCTCATTGCGGTATCCCTGTCGAACCCGGCAGCGCCCAAGGAGCTGATGAGCGTGGAGCTTCCGAAGACCCCGAACGAGATTCTGGGTGTTTCCTCCGCGAACGCTGCACCGGTTGAGGCTGAAGCACACGGCTCGCACGGCTCGGCTTCCTCCTCGGCTTCCGCTGACGCACACTAGTCCGGCGAGTCTGGCGAGCCTCACGAGGGCCACTCCCACTAGGGTTCTCACGCTGAGGCAAACCTAGCGAAAGCATAAAGAGAGATGCGACCGATAACCTATCGGTCGCATCTCTCTTTATGTATGCAGGGTTTATGCGCCAGCCACTAACGCAGCGGCAGAACCCCAATCTCTTCCCAGTTCTGCCCGTCGTAGGAATAGTAATGCAGATGATCCACGGTGAAGGTACGCCGCTCGGCGGGTAGGGCATCAAACACCTCACGGGCGTTCGCTGCCTGCTCCTCCGTCAGCCCGTGGCCCAGGGTCACGTGCGGCACGTACGGGAAGGACGCCGCACCGGCGCCGAACAGATCAACCAGCTTCTGGTGAATCTGCTTAAACTCGGTCTTGCCCGCCTCCAGGTTCAGGTACTCCACCTCGGTCACCGGGCGGAAGGAGTGTACCGTACCCCAGCGCGCCTCAAAACGCGGCACGTCCAGAGCCTCACGAACCTTCGGGGATTGAAAGGCTTCCAGCAGAGACTCGTTTAGTTCCGCCAGGTACACGGTCACGTGGGTGCTAATCGGCGCCGCAGCACCGCCTACTACCGTGCGCTTCCATTCTTCCAGGCGCTGAGCATTCTCACCGCTCACATGCGCAATAACGCTCAGGTAGCGGTGACCGGGTTTCAGGGTCGGGGATACAGGAGCCTTCGTGGGGCTCGAAGAGTTCTCTTGTGCTGTCATCTCAGTCGTGCAGGTAATGCGGCGTCTCAGCCGGGCAGGCTGAACAGCACGCTAGATTGCTGCGGCAGGCAGGAAGCCAACCTTCTTGTACACGTTCTCAATGGTGACGGTAGCGATCTCGCGGGCAGCGGATGCGCCCACAGCCAGCAGGCGGTCCAGCTCGGCGGGGTCGTCCATCAGCTCGAGGGTACGCTCACGCACCGGGGTGAGGCGCTCCACCACGATATCGGCAAGGTCGACCTTCAGGTGACCGTACATCTTGCCCTCGTAGCGTGCCACGATCTCGTCGATGCTCTCGCCGGTCATTGCCGAGTAGATGGAGAGCAGGTTGGAGACGCCGGGCTTAGCCTCGCGGTCGTAGGCGATGACGGAGCCGTCATCGGTCACAGCGGACTTAATCTTCTTCTGGGTGACCTTGGGGGTGTCCAGAAGCTTAATCAGGCCCTTATCGGATGCCGCAGACTTAGACATCTTCGAGGTCGGGTCCTGCAGGTCGTAAATCTTAGCGGTTTCCTTCAGAATCACCGGATCGGGCACCACGAAGGTCTCGCCGAAACGGGAGTTGAAGCGCTGAGCCAGGTTACGGGTCAGCTCCAGGTGCTGACGCTGATCCTCACCCACGGGCACGCCGTCCACCTGGTAGAGCAGGATGTCAGCAGCCATCAGAATCGGGTAGGTGAACAGACCCACGGAGGCGTTCTCAGCGCCCTGCTTCTGGGACTTGTCCTTGAACTGGGTCATGCGGGACGCCTCGCCAAAGCCGGTAAAGCAGTTCAGAACCCACGCCAGCTGCGCGTGCTCGGGAACGTGCGACTGCACAAACAGCGGGGTGCGGGTCGGGTCGATGCCGGAGGCGATGTACTGCGCCGCGGTCAGGCGGGTGCGCTCACGCAGTTCCTCAGGGTTCTGCGGAACGGTGATAGCGTGCATATCCGGAATGAAGAACAGGCATTCGTTATTCGGGTCCTCCTGCAGAGCCACCCAGTTGTTCACGGCACCAATGTAGTTACCCAGATGCATCGAATCAGCCGACGGCTGTGCACCCGAGTAGATACGTGCCTTCTGCTGGGAGGCGTTAGGGATGAGGGACTTATCCTGCTTCTTTTCGTCTGCCATAGTTATTTCCTGTGCAGTTCTTCCTGTGCGGTGCTGCGGACGGTGCAGCACATCTTCAAAAACTTATCTGTAGGTGGGTCCGCGTCTTACTCGCCGATGCGGTAGTCAACCACGAGCGGCGCGTGATCGCTGAAACGCTCATCGTAGCTTGCCGCGCGGTCCACGACCGCCTCCACGGCGCTTTCGGCGAGCGCCGGGGTCGCCATGTGGTAGTCGATGCGCCAGCCGGCGTCGTTATCGAACGCCTTACCGCGGTAGGACCACCAGGTGTAGGGGCCGGGCACCTGACCCGCCAGCTCACGAGCCACATCGCGGTAGCCGATATCGCCGAAGAAGCGGTCAAAGTAGGCGCGTTCCTCCGGCAGGAAGCCAGCACGCTTCTGGTTCGCCTTCCAGTTCTTAATGTCCAGCTCGGTGTGGCCCACGTTCAGGTCACCCACAATGAGCACGTGGTCCGAGTGCTTAGCCAGCTCAGGCATGCGTACCAGCATGCGCTCCAGGAAGCGGTACTTATCGTCCTGCTTCTGGGTGCCGACCTCACCGGAGTGAACGTAGGCGCTAACCACGGTCAGGGTCTTACCGTTGGGCAGAACGTAGTCCGCCTCAACCCAGCGGCCCGAGTCGTCAAAGTACTCTTCGCCGATGTTCGAGCGGGTTGCGACCGGCTGGTTCTCCAGAACCTCACCGGCTGAGTTCGGGGTGCGGCGGGTCGCCACCAGCACGCCGGCACGGCCCTTAGCGGCGGCCTCCGCGTGCAGAATATGCCACTGGGATTCGTCCAGCAGCTCACGCACGATAGCGTCGGGGGCGCGCACCTCCTGCAGGCAGAGAATGTCGATGTCACGGTTCGCCAACCACGCCGCCATATCCTTCTTGTAGGCGGCTCGGATACCGTTTACATTCACGCTTGCCACGCGAAGCAGACCGCTCGGGCGCGGTGCAGGAGTAGTAGAAAAATGCATAGTCTTAATTATGCCAGTTTGAAGGAAGAGAAATTTTCACTCGTGCGCGTTTTTTCTCTGGCTGAACGGTAAACTATTGGGTGATGAATTCACACTCCTCACAGACCACCGACCACGGTGCCCCCTCACATTCTGCGGGCACCACCGCACCCGAAAGTACCGCTCACAACGCTGAGAGCCGCTACGAGCTACCCCCGATTCCCGGCCCGAAGTATGAGCAGGTTATCCACTACATTGAGCAGCGCTACATTATTCCCGGCAAGCCCGGTGATAAGCTGCCCACCGAGCGCATGATTCAGCAGAACTTTGGGGTGAGCCGCCAGACGGTTCGTAGCGCCCTGAAGGTTCTGATTGAACGCGGCCTGCTCTACAACGTGCAGGGCTCCGGCACCTACGTTGCCGAGCGTAGCGACGCCACCTACATTCCGCGCGTGGACACCTTCGTTGACGACATGCGCCGCCGCGGCTTTGAGGGCTCCACTCGCATGATTGCGACCCGCTGGATGGACGCCACCGAAGAAATCTCCACCCACCTGTCCGTGCCGGTGGGCGAGAAGGTACTGTTCGTGCGCCGTCTGCGCCTCGCCGACCATGAAGTCATCGGTTTTGAGCGTTCCTACTTTGTGAAGGCAGCCGCAAGCAGCATTCTGGACGCCATGATGGCGGAAATGTCCGGCACTTCGAGCTCCCTCGATCAGCTCGCTAACACTCCCAGCGCCATTAAGCACGCTCGCGTACGCACCAGCGCGGCGCTCTTCACCGACGCCGACGCCGAAGCGTTCAACCAGCAGGTTCCCGTGGGCGAGGCTGCGTTCAAGGTCTGCGCCACTGGCTACACCGAAGAGGGTAGCCCCGTTGAGTACTCAGAGACCCTGTACCTTGCCGATGCCTACTTCTACGAGATGATTCTCTAGCATCTGCCTTTTCTTGTGATGA
>NZ_CAXOQT010000026.1:0-35977 GCF_964211445.1 Rothia mucilaginosa
AGCCTAGCGGGCTTCTAGGAGCCCCTTGGAGAGCAACTCGGGGATGAAACCCTCGATCTGCGGCCCCATGGTCTCTACAGGCTGTTCATACATTTCGCAGAGCAGATCGATAGCCTCCTGTAGAGACATCGGGTCCTCAAAGATACTCCAAATAATGGAGGCTGAATCCTGAAGAACAGACAGCTCACCGTTGGCAAGATTTGCAAGATACGTTGCTGTGGGGGAGTACTTAGCGAACTCTTCAGAATGAACGTACGCGATGTTCTCGGGGATACCGTAGACGGTCTGATGGGAATCTACCGGGTTGCTCATTTTTTCACCTTGATTCCGAAACGTTCAAAGAACTTGGCACGAATTTCAGCCTTGGTGGGGGTGCGTCCCAGTTGCATTGCCAAGTGGTCCTTATTCACGAAGAAAATATTTTTGAGGGTGCGTAGCTTATCGTGCAGGGTGGTTGCTGACTGCAGACGCCCAATCCACTGAATATAGTGGGGGACGTCCTGAGAGACAGACAGCCACAGCAGGTAGTCGCGGTCGTCACGGTACTGCTCCAGACCGCCCATCGCCGCGCTATACGCCAGGGAGGAGTCAAGCTCCTCCGCACGGGCGCGCAGGCGCTGCCAATCGCTGTAGGAGAGCAGAGAGACCAGATAGTTAATATCTGCGCTGTAACGCGATGCCGCGCGGGCGCGGTGAAGCACCACGAGAAGACGCGCATCCAAATCGCTGGGGACAACGCAGGGACGGTGAGCGATCATGCGAGTCTTACGTGCCGCCCAGACACGGTCAAATGCCTTCTCATAATCGCCATGGCGGCCGAGGCCGGGGAAGAAACGGTGAATATCGGTCAGACCCCATGAAGCGTGGTAGAGCGTCATCGCGTGCTCGAACACGGAGCCTGTTTCGAAGTGGGCTTGGATACGCCATCCATCTGCCAGAAGGATCTCTACAAAGCGGTCCACGTGAGAGGGACGAACAAGCAGGTCGGCATCGGAGCTGTACCTGCCCTTACGGTAAATTTCCTGGGAGAAAGCGTAGCCCTTGACATGCAAAATATCGATGGAATGCTTGTCGGCTATCCGCTGGAAGTAGGCGTGCGCAAGCCGAATCCGTGCCGCGAGAGGAGTGGTCTGCGGCTCCGGGGTATTGGGTGAGTGAGTGGTCACAATAGCCTTTCGGTGCACATGTATACCAGATAAGTATAAGGCGGGACGGGCAGAAAATACTGCCCATCCCGCCCTAAGTCGCTCCCTATATTTGGGTGTGCTTATTACGTTATTACTTCTTGGCCGAGGACTTCTTCGACGACTTCTTATCGCCGTCCTTACCGTAACCGTAGTAGGTGGAGTAACCGACGTAGGAGCTTGCGTAACCGAAGCCGTAGTAGGAGTTACCCAGACCCTTACGGGGTGCACGGTTCAGAACCATACCGAAGAGGTTAGCGTTAACCTTCTTCAGGATGCTTGCTGCCTCAGTCATCTGTTCACGATGGCTTCGACCGATAGAACCAACGAGGATCACGCCATCCACGGAGTGGGAGAGCAGTGAAGCGTCGGTCACGGGCAGTAGCGGCGGAACGTCGACAACCACGATGAACTCTTCGGAGAGCTCGTTGATCAGCTGGCGCATCTTATCCGAGCCCAGAAGTTCGGAGGGGTTCGGGGGGATACGA
Source organism: Rothia mucilaginosa (assembly GCF_964211445.1). GTDB lineage: Bacteria > Actinomycetota > Actinomycetes > Actinomycetales > Micrococcaceae > Rothia > Rothia mucilaginosa_E. The sequence continues at coordinate 1,673 of NZ_CAXOQT010000026.1, forward strand.
CCTGCGGGCAGGACGAAGAGGTTCGAATCGCCCAGCTGGTGCACAGCGTTAGCAATCTCAACCTGGCCAGCCAGAACCTGGGTCAGACCAACCTTAGCGTCGAGCTTCAGCTTCTTAGCCACGGTCGGGCGGCGGAGGTCGGCGTCAATGAGGATGACGGGCGAGCCTGCATCAGCCATTGCGCGAGCCAGCGAAAGCGACACGGTCGACTTACCTTCACCGGGCACTGCGGAGGTGACGATGAACGAACGAGGGGGAGTGTCAACGTTCACGAAGCGCAGGTTGGTGCGTAGCTGACGGATGGATTCCTGGGCGATATGGTCGTCAGTGTCACCCTTCACGATGTTCTCTTCGCTCAGGTCGTCACTGACGGGCAGAACGCCGAGGACGCTTGCACCGGTTGCCTTGGTAGCGTCGTCACGGGTACGGATACGCTGATCAAGTGCGCGGCGCAGGAAGATAGCCAGATACACCAGGGCCAGGCCAGCAACGGCGCCAACGAGCACGTTCTGCTGGTAGTTCGGAGCCACCAGCGGCGGGTTCACGCTTGCGTTGTTCAGCGGAATCACGCGAACGGTGTTGTTGGTGGTGGGGGATGCGCTAGTGTTTTCGCCGTTCACCAGTGCCTGAGCGTTACCGGGGTTCTGCTCAATTTCCTTGATGTAGTCGGCGGTAGCCTGCAGTGCACCGTTAGCGAGCAGCTGTGCGTTCTTCGGGGAAGAAGCCTGTGCGCTTACGGTAATCAGCGCAGCATTGTCACCTGCGGTTGCGGTGAGGCTAGAACGAATCTGACCGGTGGTCAGGGACAGTTCGGGGTTGTTCTGCTTAATCTTCTGTGCCACGGCCTCGGAGGAGACGATAGCTGCGTAGGAGCGAGCGCGCTCCTTAGCGGCTGTAGAGCCCGAGAGAACATCCACCGTACCGGACTCGCCCACGGTCACGTAGCCCGAGGACGATGCAGCGTAGACCTTCGGCTGGAGAGAGGCATAGCCGAAGCCCGCTGCGGCACCGACAACGATGCCAATGATCAGCAGCCAGAGGTTAGCCCTCGTGGTGCGGAAAAATTCCAAAATGGTCATGGTAGTGAGAATACTCCAGAAAGGTTTGAGTTAGCGTACCTGCAACGTGGAGTGTTGTTGCAGGCGGTGAAGGGATACTAGATCCCCTGGTGGGTTATTAGCGGAGCAATCCGAGCAGGTAGCTACCGTAGCCGCTCTTGACGAGGGGGGTAGCGATGTCGCGCAACTGATCATCGGAGAGCCAGCCGTGGCGCCACGCAATTTCCTCCGGGCAACCAACTGACAGGCCCTGACGGCTCTGAACGGTGCGGATGAAGTTAGTGGCATCAGCGAGTGAATCAAAGGTTCCGGTATCGAGCCACGCAGTGCCACGAGGCAGAACCTCAACCTTCAGTTTACCCTGTTCCAGGTAGACGCGGTTAAGGTCAGTGATTTCCAACTCACCGCGCGGAGAAGGCTTAATCTGACGTGCATACTCTACAACCTTCGAGTCGTAGAAGTACAGACCCGGAATTGCGTAGTCGCTCTTGGGGTTCTCGGGCTTCTCTTCGATAGACAGCGCGTTGAAGTTCTCATCGAATTCCACCACACCGTAGGCGCGAGGGTCAGCAACCCGGTAAGCGAAGACGGTTGCGCCGTCCTTCTGCTCGTAGGTGGCAAGCTGAGTACCCAGGCCGGGGCCGTAGAAGATATTGTCACCGAGCACGAGTGCTACAGGGTCGTTACCAATAAAGTCAGCACCCAGAATAAATGCCTGTGCCAGGCCATCCGGAGAAGGCTGCACCTTGTATTCGAGATTAATACCGAAACGGGAACCGTCACCGAGCAGTCGCTGGAACTGCTCCTGATCGGCAGGAGTGGTAATAATCAAAATATCGCGGATACCCGCCAGCATGAGAGTGGACAGCGGGTAGTAAATCATCGGCTTGTCATAGACCGGAGTGAGCTGCTTGCTAATACCCTGAGTGATAGGGTGCAAACGGCTTCCGGTACCGCCGGCAAGAATAATTCCCTTCATAACTTCTTATTGTGTCATGTTTATCTCGTTGTTGAGGCATAAAAATCACCGTTTAGCCAGGTAAAATCTACCGTATGGCTCACATTCTTGTTACCGGCGGTGCCGGTTTTATTGGTTCGAACTTTGTTCACCACCTCATCGATAACACTGATCACACTATTACTGTGCTGGATAAGATGACCTACGCCGCAAATGCTGCGTCTTTGGAGGGTCTTCCTGAATCCCGCTTCAAGCTCGTCGTAGGCGACATCGCCGACCGCGAGCTGGCTGACGAACTGGTCGGCAAGGCAGACGCTGTCGTTCACTACGCTGCGGAATCGCACAACGACAACTCCCTGTCCAACCCCGAACCGTTCATCCACACTAACCTCATCGGTACTTTCAGCCTTCTGGAAGCAGTCCGTAAGCACGGCACTCGCTACCACCACATCTCCACCGACGAGGTCTTCGGCGACCTCGAGCTGGACGATCCTGCAAAGTTCACCGAAACCACTCCCTACAACCCCTCTTCTCCTTACTCCTCCACCAAGGCAGGTTCCGACCTGCTCGTGCGTGCATGGGTCCGCTCCTTCGGTATTGAAGCAACTATCTCTAACTGCTCCAACAACTACGGCCCCTACCAGCACATCGAGAAGTTCATCCCCCGCCAGATCACTAACATCCTCTCGGGCCTGACCCCGAAGCTGTACGGCGAGGGTCTGAACGTTCGTGACTGGATTCACGCATCCGACCACTCTTCTGCTGTGCTGCGCATCCTGGAGCAGGGCAAGATTGGTGAAACCTACCTCATCGGTGCAGACGGCGAAGAGAACAACATCACCGTTCTGCGCACCATCCTGCGCCTGATGGGTAAGGATGAGAACGACTTCGAGCACGTGGTTGACCGCCCCGGTCACGACCTGCGTTACGCAATCGACGGTAGCCGCCTGCGTGCAGAGCTCGGCTGGGAGCCGAAGTTCACCGACTTCGAGTCCGGTCTTGCCGACACCATTAAGTGGTACACCGACAACCGCGGCTGGTGGGAGCCCCTGAAGGCTGAGGTTGAGGCTAAGTATGCAAAGGCTGGCCAGTAATGACCAAGGAATTGAAGGTTACTGAAACCGAGATTCCCGGCCTGCTCATCATTGACCTGCCGGTTCACGGCGATAACCGCGGCTGGTTCAAGGAAAACTGGCAGCGCGAAAAGATGGTCGCAGCCGGTCTGCCCGACTTCAACCCGGTGCAGAACAACATTTCCTTCAACGCTTCGGTAGGTACCACCCGTGGTATCCACGCCGAGCCGTGGGATAAGTACGTTTCTGTTGCAACCGGTCGTATCTTCGGTGCGTGGGTTGACCTGCGCGCCGGCGAGTCCTTCGGCAAGGTCGTCACCGTTGAGCTGGGCCCGGACACCGCAATCTTCGTGCCCCGCGGCGTGGGCAACTCCTTCCAGACCCTGGAAGAGAACACCGCCTACACCTACCTGGTGAATGACCACTGGTCGGCGGACGCAGTATCCGGCTACAGCTTCCTGAACCTTGCCGATGAGACCGTCGCAATTGACTGGCCCATCGACCTGGCGAAGGCTGAGCTCTCTGAGAAGGACCGTAACCACCCGCGTCTGAACGAGATTAAGCCCCTGGAAGCCGACCCGATCCTGATTATTGGCGCGGGCGGTCAGCTCGGCACCGAGCTGGTTCGCCAGCTCACCGAGCAGAACGTACCCTTCCTGGCTGTGGACCGCGACCGCCTCGACCTGGGTAAGCCCGAGCAGTGGCGCGACGCATTCCGCTGGCGCTCCTTCCGTGCGGTCATCAACGCTGCAGCGTACACCGCAGTGGATCAGGCAGAAACCCCCGAGGGTCGCCGCGACGCCTGGGCAGCTAACGCCCTGGGCGTGAGCGCTCTTGCCTCCATCTGTGAAGAAGCTAACCTGCCGCTGGTACACGTATCCACCGACTACGTCTTTGACGGTTCCCTGCCCCTGGGTGAGGAATACCCGGAGGATCACCCCTTGGCACCGCTGAGCGTCTACGGCGCATCCAAGGCTGCCGGTGAGGTTGCCGCCGCCGCATGGCGTAAGCACTACACCCTGCGCACCAGCTGGGTTGTCGGCGCCGGCAAGAACTTCGTGGGCACCATGGCATCCCTGGCTGAGCGCGGCATCGACCCGTCCGTGGTCGCCGATCAGTGGGGTCGCCCGACCTTCACTCAGGACCTGGCAGCAGCTGCCCTGCACCTGCTCTTCTCCGGCGCTGAATACGGCACCTACAACGTGTCGAACACCGGTGAAGTCATCAACTGGGCACAGTTCGCTCGTGCAGTGTACGAAGGTACCGGCCACGACCCGGCACGCGTCAGCGACACCACCACCGAGGAATACTTCGCCAACGCTGAGCTCTTCGCTCACCGTCCGACGAACTCGGCAATGGACCTGTCCAAGCTGATTGCTACGGGCTTCACCCCGCGCGATCACCGCGAGGCGCTCGCCGCATACCTGGCAGAAATGGGCTCCTAATCCTTAGAGATTGACCCTATATCTGCTGATAACAGCATAAAAGGCGTGAAAAACGCCATATCACAGGTTCCCGGCTCTTGAAGAAGAGCCGGGAACCTGTACAATAATGTCTTGGCCAAGGCGAGGGCCACCGCAAACGCGGTGAGCCGTTATCGACGAGGTGGCGTACGGATTCTTCATCCGCGCCGTTTCTCTTGGCGCGTTATGTACAAACTACAGAAATGGAGAACCCCATGGCTGAAATTAAGATTGTTGCAGAGCCCCGCGTTGACTTCGGTAAGGGCTACGCACGCCGCGCACGCGTTGCAGGCAAGATCCCCGCTGTCATCTACGGCAACGGCGCAGAGCCCAAGCACGTAACCCTGCCCGGTCACGAGACCACCCTGGCAGTCCGTCAGGCAGACGCAGTGCTGGCTATCGAGGTTGAGGGTGAGACCATCAAGGCTCGCGTTCAGGACATCCAGCGCCACCCCATCCGCCCCGAACTGCAGCACATCGACCTGGTGTTCGTTGCGTAAGTAGCGGATTTCAACGCTTATAAACCGGCATAAGCCGGGCTGGGAACGGCCCGCATCCTCACACGAGGTGCGGGCCGTTTGCATACCCTGCGGACGCAGTCCCTCCGTATTGAGAAAGGTACACGAAGAGATGTCTGATACGTGGCTCATCGTGGGTCTCGGAAACCCCGGCCCCAACTACGCTAAAACCCGCCACAATATTGGCCAGATGGTCCTGGACGAGCTCGCCAAGGAAGTGGGTGGCAGCTTTAAGAAGCACTCCAAAGCATCCGCCGTTGTGGTGGAGGGGCGCCTCGGCTTTGGTGGCCCCAAGGTCATCCTCATGAAGTCCCTCGGCTACATGAACACCTCCGGCGGCCCGGTCAGCGCCATCGCAAAGTTCTACGGCATCGACCCCGACCACGTCATCGTCGTGCACGATGAACTCGACATTCCCTTCGACACCATTAAGCTCAAGATTGGTGGGGGAGAGGGCGGCCACAACGGCTTGCGCGACATCACCAAGGCGCTGGGCACCAAGGATTACTACCGTGTGCGCACCGGCATCGGTCGACCTCCCGGACGCATGGACACCGCAGACTTCGTGCTCAAGCCCTTCAGTAGCACCGAGGCGAAGGACCTGCCCTTCCTCATCTCGAATGCAGCGGATGCAACCATGATGCTCGTGAAGGAAGGTCTGCTGGCAACCCAGCAGCGCTACCACGGCGCAGGCTCCTAAGCATAAGACCGCACCGGGTAAATGCAGAATAAGGTCGATGAGTGAACTAGGCTCTACCTAACTATGCAAGAGCCCGGTGAGGGAATAAGCTAGAAAAGAATGACGTTATACGCTCCACGACGGGAAAATACCCGACCCGTGGAGCGTATGAGCGAGAGAAGAAGGTACCCGTGGCTGAATACTCCACCCCCGCCAACACCCCGCTGAGCGACGACATCGTACGCCAGCTTCGCCAGGATTTCCCGATCCTCAATACTGAGGTCAACGGGCATCCCTTGGTCTACCTGGATTCGGGGGCGACCAGCCAAAAACCCCTTCAGGTGCTCGACGCTGAACGCGACTTCTACCTGCACGCTAACTCCGCAGTACACCGCGGTGCCCACACCCTTGCGGTCGAAGCAACCGACCTGTTTGAGGACGCCCGCCGCACCGTGGCCGGCTTCGTGGGGGCCACGGAGGAGGAACTGGTGTGGACCTCCAACGCCACCGAGGCGCTGAACCTCGTCGCCTACAGCATCGGTAACGCCTCCCAGGGCATCGGAGGCAAGCCCGCCGAGCGTTTCGCGCTGGGTCCCGGCGACGAAATCGTCACCACCGAGATTGAGCACCACGCGAACCTCATTCCCTGGCAGATTCTTGCCCAGCGTACCGGCGCGACCCTGCGCCACATCCCCTCCACCGAGGACGGTCAGCTCGACTACGCGGCAGCCGAGGGCATCATCAATGAGAAGACCCGCATCGTGGCGTTCACCCACGTCTCGAACGTGACCGGCGCAATTACCGACGTGCCCCGCATGGTCGCCATGGCGCGCAAGCACGGCGCGCTCGTTGTGCTGGATGCCTGCCAGTCCGTACCGCACATGCCCGTAGATTTCCACGCCCTGGACGTCGACTTCGCGGCGTTCTCCGGCCACAAGATGCTGGCGCCTACCGGCATTGGCGCCCTCTACGGCCGCGCCGAACTGCTGAACGCCCTGCCGCCCTTCCTGACCGGTGGCTCCATGATTACTCGCGTGGGTCTGCAGGACGCCGAGTACATGCCCGCCCCCATCAAGTTTGAGGCGGGTACCCAGCGCGTCTCGCAGGCTGTCGCGTTTGCTGCCGCTGTGCGTTACCTGCAGCACCTGGGCATGGAGAATGTTGAGGCATGGGAGCACGAACTGGGTGCTCGCCTGGTTGAGGGCGTTCAGAAGATTGAGGGCGTGCGCCTGCTCGGCCCCACCGATCCCACCAAGCGTGCCGGCCTGGTAGCCCTCGCCATCGAGGGCGTGCACCCGCACGATGTGGGCCAGCTGCTCGACACCCAGGGCATCGCCGTGCGCGTGGGTCACCACTGCGCCCAGCCACTGCACCGTTGCGCCGGAGTGACTGCCTCGACCCGTGCCTCCACCTACATTTACAACACCACCGAAGATGTGGATGCTTTCTTGAAGGCTCTTGCCGAGGTGCGCCCCTACTTCGGCTTCTAAAGCAAACGCGTTAAACGCTAACGCCCAAATTTTTCAGACATACCAACTGACGGAAGAAGAACACCGTGTCTCTTGAATCCCTGTACCAGGAAATCATTCTGGAGCATTCCAAGCAGCGCAGCGGCGAGCACCTCGTAGAGGTACCCGCCGGCCACGCAAGCGCTGATAATCACCAGTACAACCCCACCTGCGGTGACGAAATCAACCTGCGCGTGGTGCTCTCTGACGAGCTGAAGGACGGCGAGAAGACCATCGAGTCGATCTCTTGGGAAGGCGACGGTTGCTCTATCTCCATGGCTGCCGCTTCCGTGCTCTCTGAAATGGCTCCCGGCATGACCATCTCCGAGCTGCAGAGCCACGTGGATGCGTTCCGTGAGATGCTGCGCTCGCGCGGCAAGGTGACCCTGGACGAAGAGGAATACGGCGATATGGCGGCATTCTCTGGCGTTTCGAAGTTCATGGCGCGCGTGAAGTGCGCAATGCTCTCGTGGGTTGCTGTTGAGGAAGCCACTAAGGAAGCAGCTGCTAAGAATTAGTTCTTTGCTGGGGAGGCAGGCTGAAGTGACGGGGAGTAGCTAGTATTTGAACGCCAATCGAAAATACCGAATGGTTACCGAAATGGCTTTCGAAGCTAAAATCCTGCACCAGGACGTAAGTATTTGATGTCAAAGTATGCAGAAAATACTGGCTAAAACTCTTCGATAAAATCTAGCGGTTAATCGTTTATCTATATAAGATTTCTTTGATTTCAAGCGACCTATAGAAAATATGAGGCGGATACTACACTGTATCCGCCTCATATTTATATCTTTCCCTTTTTCCTCCAAAAAGGTGACTGGTAAAATAAAAGGACGAAGGGCGCCCAACCAGCACCCTCGAGAAACTCTTTTCGGACCCGCAGAATCTGAGGTGACGGCGAGAAGAAATAGGACAATAGCAAGAAAATATTTTCTCAATATTGCACATTCTTCACTTATTCTTAGGTTCTCACCTTAGACTGCGGATATGTTTCTCACCCTCCGGTACCTCAACCACACCGGAATACCCATCGCCGCTACCAACCACAAGGAAGCCCCATGATTATTGGCTACGCCGCAGGCGCCTACGACCTTTTCCACTACGGCCACCTCGAGATTCTCCGCAAGGCCAAGGAAAACTGCGACTACCTCATTGCAGGCGTCGTGCACGATGATGTCCTGGAAGTGACCAAGGGCCGCCGCCCCGTCATCCCCATCGAAGAGCGTGCCGCCATCGTCAGCCACATCGACTACGTGGACGAAGTGCACGTTGAAACCACCCCCGACAAGCTCGAAACCTGGAAGCAGAAGCCCTTCAACGTCTTCTTCAAGGGTGACGATTGGAAGGGTACCGACAAGGGCAATGCCCTCGAAGAACGCTTCGCAGAGGTCGGCGTGGAGGTACACTACTTCCCCTACACCGAGCACACCTCCAGCACCAAGCTGCGCAAGGTTGTCGACCTGCTCGAAGCAGAACACGACCTGCGCGTAGAGATGCGCCGCTTCGCCGAGCTGCTCGGCGAGCGCGAGTACTCTGAGGCGATTGTCGCCTCCTAAAGCGAATAGGCCCTCATACGGGCGCTAGAGCTCGTAGAGACCCATAAAGAACAGAGGATCCCCGCCGTAATTACTTACGACGGGGATCCTCTGTATATCGGCGTATCTAGCCGTATATCAGCTACACCTCCAAAGGCGAGCGTTTATAAGCTTTAGCGCTGTGCCAGCCACTTCTCAGCGGAGGTGCCCAGAACCTTCAGCACACGGCCAACCTGCGGCTCAGCTGCGGCAGCGATCTTCTTGCCCACCAGCGGGATGGAGCAGGAAACCTCACCGTTGACGTCCAGGCGGGTCTGCTCACCCGCGGGGGTCAGCTTCTGGGTAGCCTGAGCGGACACTGGCACGCCGTTGACCTTCACCTCGGTGGAGACGGTGCGGGAGCCGTCAGCGGCCGGTGCGCTCACGGTGTCCACCTGAGTCATGGAGACGCCGCTACCGACGAACTTACGAGCGATGTCCGGTACGCGCTCAGCGGGCACGGTGCGCTCGGTGGTTGCGGTGAACTCAGCGGAGGTGTCACCGGAAACGGAGAAGCTACCGAACTCGACGCCAACCTCGGAGCAGACGAAGCGTGCGAAGTCCTCGCTGGAGAACGCCTCGATAACCTGCTCAACGTTTGCGTTGATAACGGTCGATTCCTGAACTGCCATAATTGTTCCTTTCGTAGTGCGCGAAAACCCCGCGCATTATCCCTTACTAAGGATACGGTGCGCGGGGTTTCGCAACCAATGTAAAGACGCGAATCCACCTGAGAATATGCCGTGAACAAGGGAAAACATCCACAGCCTCTCACAGGGTGGTTGGAGGATTCGCATGCCGGTCTAAAAATGTGGGAAGCACCCGGCAGAGTACCTCCTCCCACACCGCATCACGAGGATGCTGAGCTTAGAAAGCAAGAAAACCTTAGGCGCTGGGAGCCATCGCGTCGATGCGAGCCATCTCAGCCTTACCCGCACGGTGCGCGCGAGCGGCCTGCTTCAGACGGCCCCAGAAGGAATCCTTACGGTGGGTCTTGCCAGCGAGCAGGTCCTGCAGTTCCTCGCCCAGCTGAGCTGCGGAAATCTCCGGGGTGGAGACGTACGGCTCAGCGGTGCGGAACAGGGAGGGGTTCGCCAGAGCAAAATCGAGCTTAGCGAAGAGATCTTCACGGCTCTCAACAACAACAGCGTGGCCGCGCTTCTCCATCAGAGCGGTGAAGGGGACCTGGTGGTTGTCAACAACCTCATCGAACTCTGCGCGGCGCGGAACAGCCAGGGGCAGAGCGCCGGTGCGGCGGGCATCCTGGATGGAGCCGGGGCCGCCCTGAACCAGCACCACGCGTGCGGTTGCGTAGTAGTCCAGCAGTTCGGAGGCGGGAAGAAGCTTAAGGTTGTCTGCGTGCTTAATGGGCGCAGTGTGGCCGTGCTGCACGAGGCAGGTGACCTCGGGGTGAGCCTCAAGGTAAGCCTCAACCCAGCGCAGGAGACGATCAAAAGTGTGAACGTCGGTGCCGAGGGACACCACCAAATCGTAAGTCTTGGTAGGAATACGAACGGGCGCGACGGCAGGGGTAAATACGGGCAGGTCGAACTTGGAAGTATCAACGCTGACGCGGGGGAAGTTCTGAATAGACATCGCCTATTCCTCTCTATGTATTTATCGGTAGTAACCCCGTATACCTGACGCAAAAATCCGGAGGGCATCATGGGTATACGCGGTGGCGTCGTGCCGGAGAAAATGGTGAGTAATCTCCGCATACGCTTCTCTGGCGAGTGGTTAGTTCGCTTGGATGGTGAGTCCACAGTGGAGCGCACGACTTATGCGTATCTGTATGTATTAATAAATACTATACCCTGAAAATAACGCCCCCAGCACACGCGGGGACGCTATTTCCAGGATAAATTCATCACTCTTAGAAAATGGGATGAATTACACGAGAATCAGGGAAATTCTCCTGCTGTTCCTCGCTCTGAACAATAATTCGATCAGCAAAGGTGTACAGCATCTTGCCGGTCATCGTCGGCAGAGTCGGTCGGTCAAAACACTCAATGTAAAGAGTCTTTACGCCAAAAAGTTTAGCCGCAACAAAGAAAGGAACAGCAACACCCGCACCCGCAGAAACAACCGCATCCGGGCGTTCCTTCGGGAAAATACGAAATGCCAAGAACAAATTACGAATAGCGTTCTTAATATTTCGAGTGGTCGGGTAATACGCCCAATAGGTCTTCTCATCAGCGAGAGAAGATTCAACATCGGGCTGCTTAAAGCTAACCCATACGCGGTCATAATCCTGCCACGCAGCAGAAGTAGCCGTCAGATGCTTCAAGTGTCCGCCACTGCTAGAAACCAGCAGAAGCTTCTTCTTCGGTGCCTGAGAGGAAGTTGCCTCAGTCATAGTGTTCTCCTAAAGCCCCAATACAAGAGAAAAATAAGAAGAGAAGATAAGGGTGAGCTGCCGGGCCCGGCAACACTTGCATCAACAGACCTGCCGCAACAGATCCGCCTCAGCAGGTGTCACCGCACCCTACGCTCAAGGACGAAGGACGAACCCGCACAGAAGCGAGGCATCCATCAACAGAAACCCCGATTACTCGCAATTACTCGCGGTCCAGGAACACAGCCAGAGCGTTCACGCCCTCAAGCTGATCCAGCTGAGTGAAGAGCTCACGAACCTGCTGCAGAGAAGTAGCCGCAGTCACCGGAACCAGAGCAACGCCGCCAGCCTGAACGAAACGCAGCTGGGTCGACAGGGGAGTAGCGGTGCTCAGGCTGATCACCAGAGGAGTCTCGCTCTTCTCAACCAGCGACTCGGGAGTGTGGCGGGTCAGAGCGTCACGGACCGAAGCGTAATCGGTGAAACGTGCGTACTCAGTGGGCAGAACACGCTGCAGCATCTGGTACAGGTGCTCAACACCGCGGTCAGTACCGGGCAGAATCACAATGCCGGAAGCGCCAGCGCTCTTCACGTCGCCGTCAGGAGCACCAATGGTGCGCAGCAACATGAACGCGTCATTCGCCTCAGAAGTGGAACCCAGCTCGTGAACAGGGATACCAGCATCCTCCAGACGATCAGCGTAACCAACGTGACGCATGGTGCGGTCACGACCGTACGCCAGCACAGCACCAATCAGCAGACCGGCAACAGCACCAACAATACCCATCTTCACCGGGCCAAGAGCCGAGGAAGAAGAAGGCACCTGAGCCTCGCTCATCACGCGGCCACCGGTGGTAGAAGTCAGCTGAATCTGAGCGCGACGGTCCTGCAACTGAGAAAGCAGAGCCGCGCGGTTGTTGTCACCCTCGAGGGCAGAAATCTGCTCATCAATCTGGTGCAGAGCAGAATCAACGCTGCTCTTCAGCGACTCGGAACGAACCTGCAGGTACGCGTTCGCCATAGCGTTAGCGTAACGTGCAGCCTCAGTGCCGTTGGGGCGGGTCACCTCAATATCCAGAACAGCAGTCTGGGAGGTGCCAGTCACCTTGACGGAGTTCATCAAGCGGCTGGTCAGCTGAGCCTCAGAGAGAGTATCGCCATTAGCAATCAGAGCCTTAGCCGCGTTCTGCGCAACCTCACGAGAGGACGCAACGCGAGACTCGGTCGCAATATCCACCTTCGCGGAGTTAGCGCTACCGGTACCGGCGGGATCAACCACCAGCGGGTAAACAACCAGCGAAGCCTTAGAAGTGTACTTGCTATTGGTCATGTAGCCGTAGGCGGCACCCGCCACAGCGAAAACAACAACCGACAGCAGAATCAGCAGACGGTGTCGGAAAATGCGACGTACCTGGCTGCCAAGGGTAACCGAGGAGGTATGAGAGGTGTTATCCATGAGGACATCCTTGAGGAAGAGAAACGGACACTAAATATCGGAGAAAAACGTAGAAGAAGCGGAAGTCTAAGACTTCGCTCGGCGGGCAGACAGGAAACGCTCAATACCGAGTGCCTTACGGAAGCGGAACAGCACCGCACCGTACACCGGCACCAGCAGCACCACGTACACGATGACACCCAAAACGCTCTGACCCAAGATGGCCAAAGACACCAGAGCGCACACCGTCGGAACAGCCGCGCCCAAGAAGAGCGACGGAGCCATCTCGCGAGCCGAAGCTCGAATACCGACCAGACGGAACACCTGGTAGCTCGCCAGGAAGGTATCAATCAGCAGAGCAGATGCCCACGCCGTCACCGCACCGTACAGGCCCCAAACCGGAACCAAGGTGAAGTTCAAGGTCACAGCCACCGCCAGCGAAGAGAGCTTGTTCAACAGCTGCCAGCGGCTCTTACCGCTCATCAGCAGAACAGACTGTACGCCACCGGCACTCATCGACAGCATCGCTGCCGGGCAAATCACCCAGAGAATACCAGCGCCAGCCTCAAAGCCCTTGCCGAAGAAATGCAACAGCACGGGGCCGAAGAACGCCAGAGAGAGGTAGAACGGCCAAGACAGTGCAGTCAACACGCGAGTGGTCGACAAGAAAATCTCTCGAGCACGATCCAGCTGACGAGTCGCCAACGCCGCACTAATCGACGGGCCGGTCACCACACGTCCGGTGTGTTCAATCATGGTGCCCACACGAACACAACGATTCACAGCACCATAGATACCACCGGCAGCGGCACCCAAGAACGCCGTCACGACCAGCACGTCAATCCACTCCAGGATCGTCTCCACAACGGTAGCGACACCGCGTGCAGAGCTGAAACCCCAGAACGAACGGAACGTCTCAGTCGGAGAATGCTCAGAGGGAAGGACCTCCACATGCTCCTCATTGGGGAATGCACGCTCCAACAACCAGAGTGCCACAATCGCGGTCACCGCCACAGGCACAGTCCACGCGTACACCAAATCCATGAGCTGACCCGAGAACAGAACCACCAAACCCACAGCCGCAAAACGCAGAGTAGGAAGCAGAACATTCTGCAGAACCGTAAAGGTCACCACACGGTGCAGACCACGCAGAGCGCCGAAAAACACCGTCATCAGCGCCGCCACCAGCACGAAAGCCGAGCTGACGCGCATCGCCGCCTGATACTCGGGAGCCATAGGCACAATCTCGGTGTAGATGTACACACCCGCCACCAGCAACACCGAAGTGACCAATGATGGAACCAGACCGTACCGAATCAGCTGCGGAAGCACACCGTACCGACCCAGCGCACGCTGAGCACTCATCGTACGAACCAAGCCAGTATCCGCACCGAAGGTCACCAGCGAAATCGCAATCGCGAAAAGCGCCATCAGACGGAAAAACTCGCCCGAACCCTCGGCACCAATACCATTCGACACCACCATCGTGGTCACGAATGCGATACCCGCACCGTACATCACGCACAGAGAAGCAAGAGAGCCGCTCTTCGCCAAGCTAGGCTGCTTACCCTTAGCGGGAGCCTTCTTGGCCGGCGTACTGACCGGCGCATCCTTCACGGAGCCGCTATCAGCCTGAGCCTTGGAATCGGCAGACTCAGCAGTAGCCGAGGCTATCCGTCGGGAACCGGGAAGATGAGCACCCGCCGCAGCGGTGGCGCTCGCATCTGCAGAATCTGTAGCTTCAGAATCCGCTACCAAAGACTCGGGGAGCGAGTCCTTAGGAGCGAAGCCCTGAGCCGGAGGCACAATCGATAGCGCCGTGGTCGCCGGAAAACGACCCGAACGGATGTCATCCACCGTCGGAGCGAACTCATCAGCAGAAGGCTCAGCCTCTTCGACTACCGGCTCCACATACTCGCCGCTCTCACGCAGACGCGCACGGCGGCTAGGATGACCACCCGTTGAATACGCATCGTCGAAAGATGAAACCGCAGAAGTATCTAAGCCACGAGGGGACTGATTCTTCGTCATAGCCCCTCACCATCCCGAATGGAACGAATGCACGCCATTGACGCGAGCATCAGAATGGTCAGCTGAGCGATATCGAAGCTGTAGAAAATAAAGACAACGCAGCACGCCACCGGAACACTATGCAACCAGTACCCGGACGCGGTCTTCACCCGTGCACCGCTTGCCACAGTGCACACCATGAAGATTGCGAACAGAGCCAGGCCCACGAAACCGAAGCAGAACATCAGAGTCCACAGGTAGCCCTGGGTACCCATCGACACGCCAATGCTCGGTTCCATACGCGGAGTGCCGTAACCGATAATCGGGGACTCCAAAGTCGCCTTCCAGGTGGCACGGTAGAGCGCCGCACGACCACCGGTGGAGTCCGAGTAGTCCTGACGACCCAGAATATTGTCCACGGTGCCCGAAGCGAAGAGTGCAACAACCACAGCCGCAATCGCCGCAATACCCATACCTACAGCACGCCAATTAGCCGCCAGGAACTGACGCAGCAGTACGTACGCCGCGCTAATACCCAGGCCAATAAACATGCCGCGGTTACTGGTTGCAATCGCCGGAACAGTAGAAAGAGCCATACCGACCAGCAGCGCGATACGCAGCCAGATGGAACGCAGACGCAACAGGCACGCCAGCATCACCGGAGTAAGCAGGGTATACGCCAGACCCCAACTATTCGCGTAGGGGAACGGTGCGGAGGGGCGAATATACGCCTCGGGCGCGCCCCACGGACGCTGAACCTCCGCCAGCGGAGGAAGCATATAGTCACGCACCAGCGGGTTCTGCATAAAACCAGAAGGCATGATGAAGCTCATCGGGGTACGCAGACGGAACTCAGGGAAGAGCACACCGCCGTAACCCAGAACAATGAGGGTCACCCACAGAGTCGCCAGACCGCCCAACAACCTGTTGAGGCTAATAGAGGAACGCGCGTTGTAGTAGTACAGGGCGTAAATACCCGCACTGAGAATATTCACAAAACGCAGACCCCAACCGATCATGTCGGTGGAACGGGTCAGAGCAAGCGCTGCAACAACAACCCATACGCAGAATGCACCCCACACCCACAGGGAACCGGGCACACGCACATTACCTCGAATAATGAGGTAAAAGAGCATGATCGCTGCCAGTACCAGCGGCGCAATCTGAAGCAACCCCATAGCCCACAGCGCCGGGAAGCCGTACAGCAAAGCCAGCAGGGGCCAGGCGGGGAGCTTCTTCTGCGCTGTCGACATTGGGCGGATGCGCGCGCGGGCACGCAGAATACCGCTGGGCGGCGTACTAGCCGACCCCGCGGAATCCTTTAGCGCCACGGGCGAAGCACCCGGATGAGAAAGAACGGAAGAGGAAACCATGTCTGTGCGATACCTGGTTAGAGACCTCGACCGGTCTTCTGGACGAGATCAAGAAGAGTAGCGGGCTTAATAACACCGGTGGACACAACATACGCCGCCCATGCACGAAGCTGCTTGGGGTCACGGCGCAGAGCGGCACGAGCGTAAGCGCGCGCCTCCTTGTTGTTGCCCAGAGAAGCCTGAGCGTAGGCGATCTGACCGGCAATACGTGCCAGGCCCTTGGGATCCTGCTCAAATTCGGGGAACTTACGCAGAATGTAGCTCAGGCCGTCAACCATGGACTGCCACTTGCCGGAGAAGAAGGAGGGGCGGTCCCAGAGCACCAGAATCAGCGGCTCGGGCACGCTCAGCACATCGCCGTGGCGGGTTGCGCGCAGCAGCAGGTCGTAGTCTTCACCGTAGGCAGCGGGCAGCTCCTCATCGACCAGGCCGATGCGAGCGGGCTTACCGTCAACGCCGAGCAAATCCTCGCGGGAGTACAGCATAGCGGAAGGGTGAATCTCGGTGATGCGCGAACGCAGGAAGTCCGCGAAGGTCGCACGCTCGGGTGCCAGGCGCACGATGTCCTGACCGCCGGAGCGGACGGTAATACCCGAAGAGATAGCGGCTGCTTCGGGGTTTTCGCGCCAGAGAGCGACCTGCTGGGTGAGCTTGGACGGCATCCAGTAGTCGTCGTCATCGCAGAAGCCAATCATCTCGCCGCTGGAGGCGATAATGCCGCTGTTGCGGCCGCCAGCCAGACCGCCGGAGCGGGTATTGGAGACAATCTTCAGAGCACGGTTCTCACCGACCTCAATATCTTCGAGATGGTCGGGCTCAACGCGGTCAAAGACGACAACAACCTCAACGAAGCCACGGTAGCTCTGCTCAAGGATGGAGCGTACCGCCACGCGCAGCAGCTCGGGGCGCTTGCCGTTGGTTGCAATCACGGCGGAAACAGCAGGGTTGCGAGAGGTGAAGTGCATCATTGGGTTTCTCCTTACTCAGCGGGGGTCGCGAGGCTAACGTACTTGCGACGCATGGACAGCAGAACAGTTGCGGCGTTAGCCAGCAGAAGCAGTGCATAGACGATGACGAATACGGGGCCGAAACCAACGAAAATGTAAATCCAGCAGAGGGTACCGGCGTCCATGTGCAGGTTGATGAAGGAGCGCAGCGGGCCACCGGTCGGCGGTGCCGCGGTCTTGCGGTTGTTGCGCAGCTGCTCAGCCAGAATCTGGCTCATGAAGTGACCGGCGGTCAGCGCGGTGAAAATCATCGGCATAGCAATAATCCAGCCGTTGAATGCGCTGGAACCGGTGAAAGAGTAGTGTGCCGGGTACAGCAGGAAGGAGAGCAGGGTCGCCATGTGCACGGAGGGCACACGGATGGAGTCGACCACGTGGTCGAGCCACTCACCGGCGGGAGAAGACGCACCGGTCACGCGAGCAACCTGGCCGTCAGCAGAGTCCAGACCGTAACCGAGGGCGAAAAGCAGCGCAACGCAGATACCTACACCGACGCTGGGCGGGCAGGTAATCAGAACGATGAGGCCTGCTGCGGAACATGCAGCGGAAATAGCGGTAACGCCGTTGGGAGTGATGCCCAGAGCGACAGCCGTCGCAGCGAAGTAGCGTGCTACTCGGCGGTTAACCCAGCGAGTGTAGGCGGGAACGCCAATGCCAGGCTTCTGTGCTGCTTCAAGGGAGCGCAAGGTGTGGGAAAACTTCGCAGAAAATCCCGATGCGGGTGCGGAGTTTGGGGTGTGAGGTGCCTCAGAGGTGGACATGCACATTCCTTTTTAATCGGTGAGAGGAGTGAAGGAGAGCGAATTACTCCCTTTCGGGGTGGTCGCGAGAAAGTCCGGAAGTCCCGCACGCGAAAATAAGGGGTGGTTGGTCCCTTTTTCACATACACCACTATATAGATATTTTACAACGAGATAAAGTGCGACAGGGCGCGTGTGGTCAGGGTCAACAATTGTGTCGTAAAAAGCCGCTGACAATGCGCTTTAGTGCAGATTGGCGGGTCCCTGAAAGGTGGTTAGGGGCCTAGCTAACCGGGGGTATCAATGCTTTCTTCCTGCGAATTATGGTTTTAGAATTCATATCTGAACATTGCGCAGAGACGCACATAACAGAAACACAAATAACAGGAATAAATGATGCAAAAAACGCAGAAAAGCGGGTGGCACACGCAAATGGGGTTTGATTTCCTGAACCATTCAGAAAATCAAACCCCATTTAGCTGAGATTATCTAGAAGGTATTAGTTCCTTCGATACTGCACCGGAACGCGGGTTCCAACTCCGTTATTGACGATGCGTCGCTCACCCTGGTCGGCTGCCGCGTTGTTCGCGTTATCGACCGCGGGCTGCTCAGCCTCGTTTGCCACGGGAGCCTCCGCATCCTTGTCTGCTTCCTTCTCAGCAGGCTGCTCAGCAACCGGTGCCTTGGAGGTAGCCTGCAAATCGAAGCTCACGTTCGGCAGAGTGTTGCGTCGAGCGAACGCCGGGTGAACCTCAACCGCGATGAGGTTCTCGCCAGCCTTCAGCTGAGAAGCCGGAACCGTGAAGGTCACCGGAGTCTTCTGAGCCTCAGCAGTATCTACCGAGCTGGAAGCCGCCGCGCTATTCCACAGCTTGCCCCTGATATCGAAGTTGGAGCGTCCAACCTCTTCACCATTGACACCGACCGCAATCGCGTCATCCGCGTAGGTGGTCAGTACCAGGTCGCGGCTCGCCTGCTCACGAGTGAGCTGGATAGTAGTGTACGCGTAGATGTTGTTGCGGGTACGCAGCAGAGGTGCATTAGCGCGGGTGTTGAGGTTGCCGTTGCCCACACCGATCGGGGTCTTGCCGGTCTGCCATGCTTCCTGCGCGATATCTTCCAAGGTGAAGTGGAAGTTGTACTTCCACGCATGCTTACGGTTGGGAGCCTGATTGGAGACCATGTACTTCCAATCGGACG
Organism: Rothia mucilaginosa; assembly: GCF_964211445.1. Lineage (GTDB taxonomy): Bacteria > Actinomycetota > Actinomycetes > Actinomycetales > Micrococcaceae > Rothia > Rothia mucilaginosa_E. The sequence goes on from NZ_CAXOQT010000026.1 coordinate 20,604, forward strand.
CGTAGGGCAGAACGATCTGGTCCTTAGCGGTTTCGTCCTTCGGATTTTCTTCCTTAGGAGTCTCTTCCTTAGGATCAGCGGGCTTCGGCGCCTCGGTCGTTACCTCCACGCTCGGAGTTGCCGAGGCGGTGGGATCAACAGTAGCGGTAGGAGTCTCAGTCTCCGTGGGGGTAGGAGTCGGACGAACCGGAGCTACCTGAACCGGAGTAGAGGCAGAGTAGTTATCCGAGCTGTCCACCGCACGCACAAAGTAGCGTGCATTATCGGTGTGGTCAATCTCGAACTTCGTATCCGAAGTGCTAGCAATGACGCGGTCATCACGCAGAATCTGGTAGCGGACGCTACCGGTATCCTGTACAGAATCCCAGGTCAGAACGTCCTTATCGTCCTTCAGCTCCACCTTCAAGTTCTGCGGGGTCTCCGGAGGCGTCACATCGCGAGCCTCAAAGCGCGCAAAACCGACGGTGTCCTGAGTACCGTGAACACCCAGAGAACGGTGAATATCGCCACCAACCCACAGGGTACCCTTCGAATCCACGAAAGACTCCCAGATACCGAAACCGTGGTCACCCTTAATCGCGGGGGAGAACTCCGGCAGCATCTTACCGCTGTCCTTATCGAATGCAGCGACCAGCTTGACTGAATGAATCACGCTCGAACCGCCCACGGGGGTCCGCTTGTTACGCGAATCCTGGTAGAGGAAGTCACCGCAGTGGCAGGCACCGTAAATGGTGTTGCCGTGCAGATGCAGATCCTGGAAGTCGCCACCGTCACGGGTAATTGCGGTGTAGGTGGGGGTCAGAGTTGCCTTGTCATAACGAGAAATGAGGTGCTCAGTACCGCCCACCCAGACGCCGGTGCCGGCATCCTGAACGTCGAACTGGAAACCCCAAATCTTGGTTTCGTTACGCAGGTCAGAGACATTAGCACCGGCAGGAATCTCAGAGTGCTGGTACACCCACGGGCTACCCTTCTGCAGGTTCTGAGTAATATCAGCCACACGGTAGGCAAGACCGCCGTTAAGCCACGTGAAGTAACCGACTACGTAAACATGAGAGTTATCAGCGGAAGCACTAATACCGTTGACGGTGCCATTGAACACCTGACGCCAGTTGCGATCCACACTCACGATACCGGGCACGCCGTCAGAAGGCTGACCCAGCTTAAAACGGGCAATATTGCGCGAATATGCAACACCCGCCTTTTCACTTTCATGAACGTGGGTAAAGGTGCCGCCAATATACACGTAGTCACCCTGACGGTGGATGGTCTTTACCGTCATTGGCTCGGTCAAAATACGATCTTCGACTTTAACCTGGGACCATTCCGGGGCAACTTCACCGGTCGTGGCGTCAACAACGACGAAGCTCTTACGCTCCTCACCGTTAACCTTGGTAAAGGTACCGCCAACCGCCAAACGGTTATTCGGCAGTGCCTCAACAGACTTAACCTGACCGTTAACAGTCAGCTTGAAATCGCGGCGCAAATCGCCGGTCTCCGGGTCAAAGGCAGCAATATTAGACTGGTTAACATGCTCGCCGGTGGAGGACTCAAGGTACATGAAGTCGCCACCAATGAACACGCTGGAGGTGCCGTTGCCGTGATCGACCTCGGTGATTGCCTCAACGTAGGTGTTCATCTCGTTGGTCTCACCGGTGAAGGTCTTGGTGCTGGTGCGCCAACGCCAATCCGCCGAACGGCTACTGGGCAGGGCACGACGAGCACTCGCCTGAGTACCGGAATCCGGGATAGCGCCCAGGTGCAAATCGTTCTGAGTCAGCTTCGGACGCAGGAACATCTGGGTGTAACCGAAGGAGGTTTCACCGTTGCTTTCCTTACCGTAAATATAGGAGTTCTGCGCATCGGTGATCGCCGGCTCAGAGCCATCCTGGGAAATGGGGGCGTTCGCACCGTAACGGAAGCCCATACGGTAATCCTGCGAGGCCATTTCCTCAAAGAGCATCGTCCTGAAGCCGTAGTTCTGGCCGCCCAGCATATGGTCCTGCCACTCGCCGTCAGGCCAGTCCTTGCGGCCATTTTCATCGTAGGAAGAGAATTCGCTAGGGTTCGTGATAACCGCGTTAGCCCAGACAGCGTTCGAACGCAGAGCCCAGGTCCACTCGGAGGTCTGGCGGCGGTCTACCGTCGCCTCCTGCCACTTAGTGCCAGAAGTGTTTACAGCGCGACGGAAACGGTAACCATCGGGCAGCTGATCGGGGCGAACGCCGTTGAGCAGCTGAGAAATAGTGGTGCCCGAAAGCTGAATCGGGGTCTTTGCGGCGGGCAGGGAGCTCAGGGGCTTGCCCTGCTCGAGAGTCAAGCCGGACGATGCGGGGGCAGCATCGCTGTAGAGCTGGGAGGTATCGCCCTGGCCCTCGTAGTTTTCGGTCCAGCCGTCACGACCCTCACCGATCTTGACCCAGCCTCCGCCATCAGTTTCCTGATCGCAATAGAACTGGGCCGGCTGGCTCATCGCGGGAGTGTACAGCCAGTATGCGCCGCTCTTTGCCTCGGGGTTAGCCTGCTTGGCTTCCCAACAGCTGGCGGCAGCACGCTCGGAGGTCGTGCCATTGTAGAAAGCAGAGTCCCTTTTTTCCGCAGTCTGCTCGACCGCGGTACTCGGCGTAATAGCGGGGATAGCTACGGGCAAAGCCAAAGCCGTAGCAATGCTCAAGCAAAGAGTTGAGCGGGTTATAGCAGAACGAGAAAAGCCTGAGCCCGTCATGCCAAGGTGGGCTTTCATAATATCTCCAAATGAATGCCAAGAAATGTTATCGAATGCGCATCAACATTAATGCGCGATGGACGATAATGCGCGGTTTCCAGCGAATTATCGTTGGAAACCGGCATCTTAATTAAAACCCTTAACAGTCAGGATTGTTCGGGAAGTCGTGGGTTGCAATCTTCCACTGACCATCGACCTGAACGAGGGTGTAGATATTGAGTGAACGCTTGGGAGAATTATCATCCTTTACAGGCTGATTATTCTCATCGTAGATCTTCACAGAGGAAGAATCCATGCATACTTCCAGCATGCGCGCGGGCTGACCCTTGTACTGAGTTGCAGTCATACGGGGGGTGCCCACCACAGTGGAAGAACCTTCATAATGCCAGCCTGCCAGTGCATATTCGGAAGCCTGCACAGCAAACTCAGCGGCAGCAGAATCCACGGCGACAGCCTCGATGGAACGAATCGTCTCATCATCGAGGACAGCACGAGCCTGCTCAACATTCTGCTGCTCAGCTTCTTCGTCGCTGGTCGGATCAGCGGTGTGCTCCGGGGACGGAGCGGCAGAAGGAGCTGCCTTAATCTTGGTCAGAATGTTTTCAAAAGAATTGACTAGTTCGGTGGTCTTCTTCACTTCTTCAGTGTCAACGGGTACGGAAGAAGCATTCTTCATTTCCTCCGAACCGGTGTAAATCTCTTCAAGCTTCTGGCCATCGGAAGAAGTAGCCTCAGCATCCGCCTTGGGGGATGCATCGCCCGAAGCCTCAACGGACGCAGAAGCAGTGCCCTGCTCAGAGACCTGGGGAGAAGTGCTCGACGACTGACCGGAAGAAGCGTGTGCAGAAGCGGAAACGCTGGCGGACGCAGAAGCAGAAGAAGAGCTATCGGAGCTCGGGTTTTCAGTAGCGCAAGCGCTCAGAACCAGAGCAGATACTGCAAGGGTGCCCAGGGTGCCCAGAAGGCGAGACCGGGAGGGCTGCTTGAAGAATGCTGACATAGGAAGCCTCTTTAGTGGTTGGAGTGAGATCGACTATATTCCGGAAGATAATACCTTGCGCGATGGCAAAGCACCTAAAGGCTAGCACGCAAAGCTGGGAGAATACTTAGACTTGCAAAAATAACGTTTTTATAAATGATGAGAATAAGCCCTAAATAATGCTCTATTTTGGCTTGAATGGAAGGTAAATATATATCTCTGGATGAAAAAACCTTCATGTAAATGAATGAAATAGATTCACAATGTGCAAAAAAGTCCCGGGCTGGTTATGAACCAACCCGGGACAATAGGGCGAACATCACTAAAATTATTTGTCATAAAAGCGCATGTCGCCCTGATGAGGGGTTATGCCGCCTGGACAGCCTCGGTACTTGCCGAATAGTTATCCGAGTTATCTACCGCGCGTACATAATAGCGGGCGTCATCGCGGTGATCCACCGAATAGCTCGTACCCGTTACCGTTGCAATAGGACGATCATCGCGCAGAACCTGGTACTTCACATTACGTTCGGAAATACCCGACCAAGTCAGCTGATCCTTCGAACCGTTCTTCGTGACCTTCAGATTGCTCGGGGTAGCCGGAGGCGCCACATCGCGAGGTGCATAACGCGCGAAACCAATGGTCGGCTGGACACCGTTAGCACCCAGCGACTTACGGATATCGCCACCAACCCACAGAGTGCCGGTCGAATCCACGAAGGACTCCCACACGCCGTAGCCGTAGGCGCCGTTCATAATCGGGGCCCACTCCGGCAGCACCTGGCCGGTATCCTTATCGAACGCTGCAACCAAACGAATCGTCTGGGCATCCGTAGCGTTCACCCACTCCGAATCAACCTTGGTTGCGCCCTGGTAGATGAAGTCACCACAGTGGCACGCACCGTAAATGGTATTGCCATTCAGATGCAGATCCTGGAAATCGCCACCCTCGCGAGTAATCGCGCTGTAGGTGCGGCGCATGGTCGACTTATCGTAGCGGCTAATCATATGCTCGGTGCCACCCAGCCAGACGGAAGAGCCAGCATCCTGAACATCGAACTGGAAGCCCCACATCTTACGCTCGTTCTTCAAATCCCAGGTCTGAGCGCTGGAAGGAACGTACGAAGGCTCATGAGCCCAATCGCCGCCGCTCTGGCGGGGATCTTTGATATTGGCGATACGGAATGCCTCACCACCATTGAGCTGAGTGAAGTAGCCGGCCACGTACACGTGGCTATTTCCCTCGGAAGCGTTCACACCGTTAACCGTGCCGTTGAAGACCGGACGCCAGTTCCAGTCCACCTCACCATTGCTCAACTTAATGCGAGCCAGGTTCCTCGAGTACGCGTACGTGGGGGAGGTGTTACCCTTCACGTGCGTGAAGGAGCCACCGAGGTACAGGTACCCGTCGCGAACGTGCAGGGTCTTCACCTGCACCGGCAGGGAAGAGATGCGGCTCTGAACGTGAATATCCCAATCCTTAGCCACCTGACCGGTCTTCGGATCCAGAATCACGAAACCGTTGTAGTACTCGCCATTCACCTGATCGAAGGAACCACCCACGGCAAGCAGGCCGTTCGGCAGAGCCTCAACCGACTTCACCTGACCGTTAATCTTCGGGCGGAAGGAGCGGCGCAGCTCGCCGGTACCCACCTCGTAGCCAGCCAAGAAAGCCTGCTCAACCTTCTCGCCACTCGCCGACTCAACGTACGCGAAATCGCCACCGGTAAAGACGGCGCCACCAACCTCGGTAATCGCCTCAACCTGGGTGTTCATCTCACCCTTCTTGCCGGTACCGGTGTCAGTACTCGTACGCCACTTCCACTTCTCAGAGTAGCTATTGGGTAGTGCGCGGCGGTTACTTGCCGGAGCACCCTGCTGACCGTAAGCGTGCAGGCCCTTAGCCGCCAAATCGTTCTGAGTCACCTTCGGGCGCAAGAACATCTGAGTGAACACCAAAGGGGTGGTTGAATCATTCGCCGGGCGGTAGATGTAGGAAGAGGCCCTGTTCAACAGGTAATTCTGGAACCAACCCGTAATCCTAGCGTTCGGGCCGTAGGTAAAGCCCAGCTTATAACCTTGTGACGGCTTCTCCACGAAGTGCAGGGAACGGAAATCATCCGAATAGCCGTAACGGAAGATATTGCCCGCCGTCTTCTCCTGGCTGTAGTAGTTGTAGCCACGGTACTGTCGCGGATGAGTAATCGAAATGTTCGACCAGTACATCGTTGAGCGAAGGGTCCAAGACCACTCGGTGCTCGCGGCACGCGTAGCCTTAAAATCCTGCCATGCGGTACCGTTCACGTTCATGGCGCGGTGGAAACGCACACCATCGGGCAAATCCTGCGGACGGGTACCGTTCAGTAGCGCGTTCACCGTCTGACCCGGCAACTGCACCGCGTCAAAACCAGTGGGGTTCTGATGCAGCTGCTTGGTATCGCCACGACCGTTATAGTTCTCGGTCCAGCTCTCGCGACCTCGACCAATCATGACCCAGCCGCCGCCATCAGTTTCCTGATCACAATAAAACTGCTCAGGAGCGCTCATCTGCGGGGTGTACAGCCAGTACGCACCACTCTTAGCCTGCGGATTATTCTGCTTAACCTCCCAACAGCTGGCTGCGGCTCGCTCGCTCGACGAACCGTTATAGTAACGTGCATCAGCGGCCTGCGCACCCGAAGCAATCGGGCCCAAAGAAGCCGCAACCATCGCAAAAGAAGCAACTGCCGCACCCAAAGCACGGGAACCAGCACGAGAAGCTACGCGAGAACCCTCAGAAGCGGAAGAAGCAGCGCCCTGCGAACGCCCTCCACTCGCGAACGGAAGAAAATTCATTATGTCTCTCCTAGAGACCTCAACCGGCATACGGCAGAAAACGCAAATCACACAGTACCACCCACCCAACACAAGGCACAGCATAGTAACCAGGTATCGGGGGAAGGAAGCAGTATGAAAAGCACTAACAGCGAGTCTGTAGCCGGAATCAGTGAGTGTAGTTATCGGAAATTGAATGAATACGCCCCACCATCTCACGCGCGAAGCCAACAACGGCAACGCATCACAAGAAGCGGAACGCTAAAAATCTGTGAAGCCTCCCCGACCGTACTAACAGCGAAGAAACACCACAGACCAGGATTCAGCCCATCATCGGAAGGATGGAAGCAACCCATCCGACGCAATGAATCCCAACCCATCATAGCCGCCACAGAGGCAAAGCGATAGCAAACCGGGCAAAGCTGGGCCAAACCAAAACTAAGGGGGGGGGGAATACACCCCGGGTGCGCCACCGCCTGACCCAGACCCCGCAAACCCTGCAGAGCCCGAACCAGGCGGCGGCTCAAAGAAACTAGATCAGTAACCTGACCTAAGCCTGAGCGGCTCCCGTAGAAGCCGAGAAATTCTCAGATGCATCAATGGAACGCACGTAGTAGCGTGCACCATCGGTGTGCTCAACCTCGTAGCTGGTACCGGATACCGTAGCAATCACACGGTCATCACGCAGCACCTGGTAGCGAGCGCCGCTCTCACGAACGCCAGACCAAGACAGCTTATCGGTCGAACCATCACGCTGAATCGACAGGTTCGACGGAGTTGACGGGGGAGTGACGTCGCGAGCCGCAAAGCGAGCGAAACCGACAGTGCGCTGCTCACCATTAGCACCCAGCGAACGGTTGATGTCGCCGCCAACCCACAGGTTGCCACGAGAATCCATGAAGGACTCCCAAACACCGTAGCCGCTAGCACCCTTCAGAACCGGGCTGAACTCGCCAATGACCTCGCCGCTATCCTTATCGAACGCAGCGACCAGGCGCATACGGTGAACCGCCTTCGATTCCTTCCAGTAGGTGTGGTAGCCGGTCGAACCCTCAAAGAGAACGTCACCACAGTGGCACGCACCGTAAATGGTGTTACCGCTCAGGTGCAGATCCTGCCAGTCGCCACCGTACTTAGAGATAGACGAAGAAATACGGCCGTAACCGTTCTTCGAGTAGTTCGCAATCAGGTGGTCAGCGCCGCCAGTCCACACGGTCGAACCAGCATCCTGAACATCGAACTGGAACGCGTACACAATGCGGTCAGTAATGTTCAGCTTCAGCGACGGCTCCCACTCCCACTTAATGTTCGAAGCGTTAGAACCGTTCAGCGCAGCCAGACGGAAGGCACGCTGGTTATTCAGCTCAGTGAAGTAACCCGCAGCGTGAACAGTAGAGTTATCGGATGCAGCGGTAATACCGTTGACCGTACCGTTGAAGTTCGGGCGCCAGTTCCAGTCCACCGCACCGTTCGAAAGCTTAATACGAGCGGCACCACGCGAGTAAGCGTACGCCTTAGAAGTATTGCCCTTCACGTGGGTGAAGTTACCACCAATGTACAGGTAACCATCCTGAACCAGCAGAGTCTTCACCTGAGCCGCAGCACCGTTACGGCGCTGAACCTGAACATCCCAGGTGCGGTCAATCTGACCGGTGGTCGCATCCAGAATCACAAAGTGGTTGACCTTCTCGCCGTTGACCTCGGTGAACTCGCCACCAACCGCCAGACGGTTATTCGGCAGAGCCTCAAGAGCCTTAATCTGACCGTTGAAAGTCGGGCGGAAGGAACGAACCAGCTCGCCCGAATCCACGTTGTAGCCAGCCAGGTACGACTGGTTCACGCGCTCGCCGCCAGCAGACTCAACGTACTTGAAGTCGCCGCCGGTGAAGACGGTGTCTCCCACCTGAGTAATAGCCTGAACGTAGGTGTTCATCTCGTTCTTCTTGCCGGTGCCAGTCTGCTCACTGGTGCGCCAGCGAACGGGCATCGTGTAGCTATTCGGCAGGGCGCGGCGGTTACTAGCGGCAGAGCCAGAACCAATCTGCGAGAAGTGCAGATCATTCTGAGTCAGCTTCGGACGCAGGAACACCTGAGTGAAGGGGATAGAGTAACCGGCAGAACCACGCTTGTGGTAAATGTACGAATCCGAGTTCTCGTTACCAAAGTTCACCAGCGCACCGTACGCAAAACCGATCTGGTAGCCCTGGTTCGGGTTAGCGAAGAAACGCACCGAGCTGGTGGTAATACCCGGAGCCATCTCCGAGGGGGCACGGCCCATGTGAGCGGTGCGGTTAATGCCGGCTCCGGTGAACTTCACGGTGTCCCAACGCTGACCGTAGCTCATCGCCCAGGTCCACTGCTCAGTCTGAGGACGCTGAACATAAACGTTCTGCCACTGGGTACCCCTTGCATTGTGGGCACGGTGCAGGCGCATACCGTCGGGAAGATCCTGAGGCTTAATGCCGTTCAGCAGCGCATCAACAGTGTTTGCGGGAAGCTGGACCGGAGTAAAAGCGGAAGGGCCGGTGGGGTTCTGGTGTAATTGGTTCGGGTCGCCGGTGCCATTGTAGGACTCAGTCCAACCCTCACGACCGCGGCCAATCATGACCCAGCCGCCGCCATCAGTTTCCTGATCGCAGTAGAACTGCGCCGGGCCGCTCATCTGCGGGGTGTACAGCCAGTAAGTGCCAGAAGAGGCAGAAGGATTAACCTGCTTGACCTCATAGCAGGAAGCAGCCGCCTTATCACTGCTGGAGCCGTCATGGGTTCCGGTCGCAGCCGAGGCGGGGGTAGTAGGAGTAAGCGGTGCCGCAGTAAAAGCAGTACCAAAAGCGAGTGCGAAAGCGGCCCACTTCTTAGCGGACCATGAACGGGCATGGTGCTTTTCAGCGGGTTTGTTCGTGTATGTGGTTGTCATATGCGTCTTTCTGATGCGACGTTCCGGAAGAAACATCGAAAGATACGGTGAATTATTGCACTAGAAAAACCGCAGTAAATACTGAAAACCTGAGGTTGGTTGGAAGAGGTAAACAGAATCCGGAAGAGGATATACCGTCTGGTTTTTCTATAAGTGCTAATGATTAGGGTACAGGATTAAGCTGTGAAAATAATGGTGCACAAAGTGCAAAGATACCTGTGAGTATGTGATTTACGCCCCATGTAATGGGCGTTGTGACACAGGAAAAGATACAGAAGAAAACCATACTCAAATATCACCCATGAAAGCGACAATCGAGTGCAAAAAGACATATATTCCACCCCAGAAGAACGCAGGAGAAAAATGCCAGAAAATGCAGACAAGTCCTACAATGGAGAAGCCGCAAAAAAACACCCCCAAAACACACAAAAGCACCGTGAAATAAAGGCAAAACCACTCGGGTACCCTACCTCACGCAGGTACCCAACACAGCACACATTACTGGCATACTCGCCAAAACCGGCAAACCCGCCAACCCCGAGGACCGCAGATTCAGGAGAACCCGTGAGCACCACCCGAAAAGCTACCGCACAGCCCCTCGAGGCACCCCTGCAGCCCCTCCTGAACACCCTCAACCAACTCAGCAGTTGGGCGGCAATCCGCACCGCCGCCTCCGCACAGCCCGCTGAACGTAGCGCACGCACCCTCATCGGCGCAGTTGCTGGAACCCATGCCGCACTCATCGCAGACATCTCCACCGCAGTACGCGGTGCCACCGGTGAAGCGCTCAGCCTCATCATCGCCCCCACCGACCGCCAGGCAGAAGACCTCGCCGCAGCGCTGCGCTCCTACCTGCCCGCCGCCGATATCGCGCTCTTCCCCGCATGGGAAACCCTGCCGCACGAACGCCTCTCACCGCGCTCCGACACCGTAGGCCGCCGCCTGCAGGTACTACGCGCCATCACCGGGAACACCACCCGCCCCCAGGTCGTCATCGCACCCGTGCGCGCCGTCATCCAGCCCATCGTCACCGGCATCGAAAAGCTCGAACCCGTACACCTGGTCCGCGGCGAAGAATACCCCTTCAAAGACGTAGTACGAGGACTTAACGACGCCGCCTACTCCCGCGTAGACCTCGTCGCCAAGCGCGGCGAGTACGCGGTGCGCGGCGGCATTATCGACGTTTTCCCGCCCACCGCAAACACCCCCGTACGCCTCGAATTCTTCGGCGACGAACTCGACGAAATGCGCCACTTCTCCGTCGCCGACCAGCGCACCCTCAGCGGGGGAGAGGAACTCACCGAACTCACCCTGCTGCCCTGCCGCGAACTGCTTATCACCCCCGAGGTGATGAGCCGAGCCGCACGCCTGAAGGCAGACTACCCGGTAGCCGCATCCATGCTTGAGAAGATTGCGGGCGGAATCTACGTCGAAGGCATGGAATCGCTCACCCCGCTACTCATCGAATCCATGACCACCCTCACCGCGCTGCTGCCGGCAGGGTCCATGATCATCAACGTCGAACCCGAACGCGTGCGCGCCCGCGCCGAAGACCTCGTCGCCACCAACGAAGAATTCCTCGCCGCCGCCTGGGATACCTCCGCAGAAGCCGATGCTGTAGCACCCATCGACCTGGGCCAGCTACGCATGAGCGACAGCGGCTTCCGCACCATCGACCAAACCACCGCACAGGCACTTGAAGCCAAGCTCAGCTGGTGGGAAATCACCGAACTCGTCACCGACGCAGACCTGCTCGAAGATGCTGCCGGGGCAATCCAGAGCCAGAGCATCGCCGATGCCATCGAAGACGGAATCGACACCTACACCGTCAATGCCGCCCCCGCAACCGCATTCAACGGCTCCGTCGAACGCATGCTCAGCCAGGTCGGCGACCTCATCCAGAAGCAGTGGACCGTCCTCGCCCTCACCAACGGCCGCGGCTCCACCGACCGACTCATCGACCTCTTCCACTCCGGGGAAGGGGCATCCGCCGTCCCCGCAGCCCGCCGCACCAGCCTCGAAGCCGACCCCGCAGGTGACCTCGACCACGGCATCGTCGAGGTGTGCGAGGCGCCCGCCTCCGCAGGCTTCCTCATCGAGGAGGCGAAGCTCGCCGTCTTCACCGAAGCCGAGCTACTCGGACGCCGCGGCACCTACGCACCCCGAGGCGCCGCCGGGCAGAAATTCAAGACGCGCCGTCGCCGCAATGCCGTCGACCCGCTCGCCCTGAACCCCGGCGACTACGTGGTCCACGAACGCCACGGCATCGGCCGCTTTGTCGAGATGACCTCCCGCCCGGTGGCGGGTGCCTCCCCGGTCAACGGCGTGCAGCCCATGAAGGAATACCTGGTCATCGAGTACGCCCCCGCCAAGCGCGGTGGCGCGCCCGACCGCCTCTTCGTACCCTCTGATCAGCTGGACCTCATCTCCAACTATGTGGGCGGCGAGAACCCGAGCCTGTCCAAGATGGGCGGCAGTGACTGGGCTAAGACCAAGTCCCGCGCTCGCAAGGCAGTCAAGGAAATCGCCGCCGACCTGGTGAAACTCTACTCGGCACGTCAGGCATCGCGCGGTCACGCTTTCGCCCCCGACACCCCCTGGCAGCGTGAGCTGGAAGAGTCCTTCCCCTACAACGAGACTCCCGACCAGCTCACTGCCATTCACGAGGTGAAGGAAGACATGGAGAAGGAAATTCCCATGGACCGCCTCATCTCCGGCGACGTGGGCTTTGGTAAAACCGAAGTCGCCGTGCGTGCCGCGTTCAAGGCGGTGCAGGACGGTAAGCAGGTTGCCGTGCTCGTACCCACGACCCTGCTCGCCCAGCAGCACTACGAAACGTTCAGCGAGCGTTTCTCTGGCTTCCCCGTGAAGATTCGCGTGCTCTCCCGCTTCCAGAAGGCGAAAGAAACCCGCCAGATTACCGAAGAAATCGCCTCCGGCGCGGTGGACGTGGTGATTGGTACGCACCGCATCCTCTCGGACAGCGTGGTGTTCAAGGACCTGGGCCTGGTCATCATTGACGAGGAACAGCGCTTTGGTGTGGAGCACAAGGAGAAGCTCAAGCAGATGCGCACCAACGTGGACGTGCTCGCCATGAGTGCGACCCCAATTCCGCGCACCCTGGAGATGTCGCTGACCGGTATTCGCGAGACCTCCACCCTGGCGACCGCGCCGGAGGAACGCCACCCCGTGCTGACCTTCGTGGGACCGCGCACCGACAGCCAGATTACGGCCGCGATTCGCCGCGAGCTCATGCGTGAGGGCCAGGTGTTCTTCGTGCACAACCGAGTGGCTGATATCGACGATGTTGCCGCGGAAATTGGCAAGCTCGTGCCGGAGGCGCGCATCGCCACCGCCCACGGCCGCATGAGTGAGTCGCGTCTGGAGCAGATCATTGTGGACTTCTGGGAGCGCCGCTTTGACGTGCTGGTGTGCACGACCATCGTGGAGACCGGCCTGGATATTTCGAATGCGAACACGCTCATTGTCGATCACGCCCAGAACTACGGTCTGAGCCAGCTGCACCAGCTGCGCGGGCGTGTGGGTCGTGGCCGCGAGCGCGCCTACGCGTACTTCCTGTACCCGGTGGACAAGACTCTCGGCGAGATTGCGCACGAGCGTCTGAAGGCTGTCGCGACCCACAACGAGCTGGGTGCGGGTCTGCAGCTGGCCATGAAGGACCTGGAGATTCGCGGCGCGGGTAACCTGCTCGGCGGCGAACAGTCCGGTCATATTGCAGGTGTTGGTTTTGACCTGTACCTGCGCCTGGTGGGCGAGGCGGTGGCGAACTACCGCGGTGAGAAGGAAGAACGCGAGGTCGAGACGAAGATTGACCTGCCGGTCAACGCGCATATTCCGCACACCTACATTGATTCGGAGCGTCTGCGTTTGCAAGCGTACCGCCAGATTGCTGCCGCCGATACCGAAGAGAAGATTGCGGAGGCTCGCGAAGAACTGGTCGACCGTTACGGCGAGCTGCCGGAGGCGGTAGAGAACCTGCTTGCCGTGGCGACGGTGCGTATGCACGCCCGTGCTGCCGGTATCCATGAGCTGGTGGTTCTGGGTCCGAAGGTTCGCGTGGTGACCGCTACGCCGCTGCCGGAGTCTCGCCAGATGCGTCTGAAGCGCGTGTACCCGGGCTCCACGCACGCTCAGCCGAAGGGCATGGATACCTGGCTGACGCTGGTTCCGCGCCCGAAGACCATGCCGGTCGGCGGTAAGGACCTGGTGGACGGCGCGATGCTGCAGTGGGCTGAGAAGTTCATTAACTCGATTTATGCGGAGAAGCCCCAGGCTCTCGAGGACTAGGGGAAACAGGAATAGGGGAGCGCCCGGTCATACCGGGCTACCGCGTCAGAAAATGCTCGCCGTGCAGATTGCCACAATATGGCACATCTGCACGGCGAGTGCGTTTGCCCCACGCAGGCGGCATAGCTCACAATTAAGGCATGACTTCAACGGTGAACTATGCATCTCAGCGAATTGTAATTATTGGTGGCGGCCCCGGCGGCTACGAGGCAGCGATGGTGGCTGCCGCATCCAACGCGGACGTGACTCTGATCGAGCGTAATGCCATTGGTGGCTCCGCCGTTCTGACTGACGTTGTGCCCTCTAAGACCCTGATTGCTACGGCGGATATGATGACCCGCTTCTCCGAGGCGGGTAGCCTGGGCATCGAAAATACGAAGGGTAAGGCACCGCAGCTTCGTGTTGATATGGACCGCGTGAACCGCCGAGTCCGCGACCTGGCTCAGCAGCAGTCTGCCGACATTAAGCGTGCCCTGGCTTCTGCGGGTGTGAAGATTATTCACGGTACCGGTAAGCTCCTGGACCGCCACACCGTGCAGGTGACTGACGAGGCGGGTCTGGTTTACCCCCTGCAGGCGGACTTTGTGTTGCTGTCGGTGGGTACGCACCCGCGTGAAATGGCGACCGGCATGCCTGACGGTGAGCGCATCCTGACCTGGACTCAGCTGTACAACCTCTGCGAGGTTCCCGAGGAACTGATTGTGATTGGTTCGGGTGTGACCGGTGCGGAGTTCGCGTCGGCGTATAACGGTCTGGGTTCGAAGGTGACTCTGGTGTCTTCGCGTGACCGTGTGCTTCCCGGTGAGGACGAGGACGCAGCCCGCGTGTTGGAGGACGTGTTTGAGCGTCGCGGCGTGCGAGTGATGCCGCGCTCGCGTGCTTCGGCTGTTGAGCGCACCGAGGACGGATCCGGCGTTATCGTGACCCTGTCGGACGGCCGTAAGGTTTCCGGTACTCACTGCCTGGTGGCTATTGGTTCGATTCCGAACACTGAAGATCTGGGCCTGGAAGCAGCCGGTGTGGAGCAGACCCCGAGCGGTCACATTAAGGTGGACGGTGTGTCCCGCACGAGCGTGAACAGCATTTACGCTGCCGGCGACTGCACGGGTGTTTACCCGCTGGCTTCCGTGGCTGCGATGCAGGGTCGTATCGCTATGGCGCACATCCTGGGTGATGCGGTGCGTCCGCTGCGTACCGATAAGGTCGCGGCAAACATCTTCACCTCCCCGGAGATTGCGACCGTGGGTGTGAGCGAGAAGGATCTCGCCGAGGGCGCTTACCGTGGTGATGCGGTGACCCTGCAACTGAGCACCAACCCGCGCGCGAAGATGATGGCGATGCGCGACGGCTTCGTGAAGATTTTTGCTCGCCGCCACTCCGGCACCGTCATTGGCGGTGTGGTGGTTGGTCAGCGTGCTTCCGAGCTGATTTACCCCATTGCTCTGGCGGTGGAGAAGAAGCTCGCGGTGGACGACCTGGCGGATACCTTCACGGTCTACCCCTCGCTCTCCGGCTCTATTGCTGAGGCAGCACGCAAGTTGCACACTCGCGGTCTGTAGCCTGTAGCCTGCGCATAGATACCCTGGGCTTATAGAGAGCCGGTATCTCTGAAACGCACAAAAGCGGTGGGG
>NZ_CAXOQT010000027.1:0-31304 GCF_964211445.1 Rothia mucilaginosa
CCCACGGCGAAGACACTAACCTATCGAAACCCCTAAACTGCCCCATCTGCACCGGGTGTGGGCGCGCATAAACTCCGCAAACGCAAAGAAGCCACACGCCCACCGCCCCGCAATGGGGTCAGTGGTCATGTGGCTTCTCGGCGTTAATTACACCGTCATTTAGACCGTCGGTTAGACCTTACTTGCCGAAGCCCTGCAGGGTTGCTGCCCAGGCGCGGCGCGCCTCCAGAGCTTCCTTGGCCTTGGCGATCTTCTTGGAGTCGCCGCCCTTCTCAGCTGCTGCGAGTTCTGCTTCCAGCTCGGCGAGGGAGTCCTCGATCTGTGCGAGCAGGGAGTTCGCGCGTGCCGCCTTGGCGGGGTCGTTGCGCTTCCACTTTGCCTCTTCGGCGCCGTTGATTTCGTCCTGAATACGGCGCAACTCGCCGTCGATGCGGCGCAGGTCGTTGCGGGGTACGCGGCCTGCCGCATCCCAGCGGTCCAGGATCTTCTCGAAGGCTGCCTTCGCACCCTCAATATCCTCGACGGGCAGGAGTGCGCGTGCTTCTTCGAGCAGTGCTTCCTTGACCTTGAGGTTTTCGGCGTAGACTGCGTCCTGCGCTGCTTCGGCTTCGTTGCGGGCGTTGAAGAACACGTCCTGTGCCGCGCGGAAGCGTGCCCACAGCTTGTCGTCTTCGCGACGGTGGCCGCGGGGTACCTGCTTCCAGGCGCGCATCAAATCGCCGTATGCGCGGGAAGTCTCAGACCAGTCAGTCGAAGTCGACAGCTCTTCGGCGCGTGCAATCAGCTCTTCCTTGGCGCGCTTGATGCGTGCGTTGCGGTCGTCCAGCTGCGAGAAGTGTGCGCGGCGGTTGCGGTCGAAGGTGGTGCGGGCTGCGCGGAAACGCTTCCACAGCTCGTCCTCTACGCTCTTTGCCAGGTGAATTTCGCGCTGTGCCTTCTTCCACGCCTCGAACAGTTCGTTCATGCGGGCGTGCGAGTTCTTCCAGTGAATCTGGTCGGGGTCCTGGCCGGCAATCTGCTCGGCTTCGGCAACGATTTCTTCACGGACGGCGAGGGCACGTTCACGGTTTTCAGTGCGTGCCTGCTGCTGCTTCTCGCCGAGTTCAGCGATCTGCTCTGCGAGGGAGATGAGGCGCTTCTGCAGGCCGGAGTAGTCACCGACCATGTTGCGCACACCAATCTGTGCGCCGATGGAGGTGATGCCCTTCTGCAGGTCTGCGGCGGGGGCGTTGTTGGCGAGGCGGGATTCGAGCAGGGCAACCTGCGCCTCGACGTTTTCAAACTTGCGGGCGAAGTAGCTGAGCGCTTCTTCTTCGGAGGCGCCGGGCAGCTGGCCTACTGCGTATTCTTCGCCGTCGACAATGACGAAGACGTGGCCGTCCTCGGAGACGCGGCCGTACTGGCGTGCCTTTTCGAGGTTTACAGTGTCGTCGGGTTTGGTAGTCACCGCTATAACTCTTTCACTCGGGGGTGCTGGGGGTGGGGCGCCTTTGCGCTGTTCCCCGTGGTGGGCACCCGTTTGGGTGTGCGTGTGCACCTCCTAAGCATAGCCTCTGTGGGGTGTGTGTGAGTAGTGTCTGGTCGTGTTGTGTTGTGGGCGAACCCTCGCGCGGACGGTTTGCCGTGGGTTTGTGCGGGTTTGCGCCGGACGGGGCGGGGGAGTGGATGCTGTGCTGGGGTGGGTGTTGGTATGATGGGTAGATGTGCCCGGCGTGTTCCGGGGTTTTGTTGTCGAGTTCTTTGTCAAGGAGTATCGCGTATGGCTCGCAAGGCTTCGCTGTCTGGTTTTCCCGAGTATCTTCCGGCTGAGCGGTTGGTTGAGAATCATGTTCTGGACACTTTGCGTGAGACTTTTGAGTTGCACGGTTTCTCCCCGATTGAGACTCGTTCGGTAGAGACTATTGAGCAGCTGCTGCGCAAGGGTGAGATTGACAAGGAAGTTTACGCAATTTCTCGCCTGCAGGAGGATGAGGCTGCGAAGGCTAAGGAAAAGCTGGCGCTGCACTTTGACCTGACCGTGCCGTTTGCCCGTTACGTGGTGGAGAACGCTGGCTACCTGAATTTCCCGTTCTCGCGTTACCAGATTCAGAAGGTGTGGCGTGGTGAGCGTCCGCAGGAGGGTCGTGCCCGCGAGTTCACTCAGGCTGATATTGACGTGGTGGGCGACGGCGAGCTGCCGTTCCGTTACGACGTGACTCTGGCGCTGGTTGTTGTCGATGCGCTGTCGAAGCTGCCGATTCCTGAGTTCAAGCTGCGTGTGAATAACCGCAAGCTGGCTGAGGGCTTCTACCTGGGCCTGGGCCTGACTGATACTGCGGCTGTTCTGCGTTCTATTGACAAGCTGGAGAAGATTGGCGCTGAGCGTGTGGCTGAGGAGCTACAGGCTGAGGCTGGTGCGAGCGCGGATGCTGCCGCTGCCGCCCTGGAACTGGCGCAGATCCGTACTGAGGATGCTTCTTTTGTGGAGCAGGTGCGTGCGCTTGCCGCTAAGTATTCGGTCGAGCACGAGCTGCTGGATCAGGGTCTTGCTGAGCTGGCTGAGGTCATTGAGGAGGCGGCCCGCCGTGCGCCGGGTAAGGTGCTGGCTGACCTGTCGATTGCTCGCGGCCTGGACTACTACACCGGCACCGTGTACGAGACCGTGCTGGTTGGTCACGAGTCGCTGGGTTCGATTTGCTCGGGTGGCCGCTATGAGTCGCTGGCTTCTAACGGTAAGAAGACTTACCCGGGTGTTGGCCTGTCTATTGGTGTGACCCGCGTGGTGGCTCGCATCCTGTCGCAGGGTTTTGCGCAGGCCAGCCGTAAGGTGCCTTCGGCCGTGTTTGTTGCCCTGACCAATGATGAGGGCTGGTCCGCCGCGAACGATGTTGCGGATGCACTGCGCGCCCGCGGCATCGCCTGCGAGGTTTCGGCGAACGCCGCGAAGTTCGGCAAGCAGATTAAGTACGCTGAGAAGCGCGGCATTCCGTTCGTGTGGTTCATTTCGTCGGATGAGTCGGGTGCCCCGGTTCATGAGGTGAAGGACATCCGTTCGGGTGAGCAGGTTGCTGCTGATCCGAATTCGTGGATGCCGCCGGCTGAGGACCTGCACGTTCAGATTGTGCGTGCTGAGGGCCTGTAAGTACCTGTCATACCGTAATATCTGGCTGCTGTAGTGTTTGGCTACTGCAAGCCTGCATATGGATGTGTACCCGCCTGGTGGGGAGGATGTTGACCTCCCTGCCGGGCGGGTCTTTTTGTGCGGGCCCAGATTTTCGATAGGTTGGTGACTTTTCGATAGGTTAGTGTCTTTGCCGTGGGTCTTTAACCCGCAGTGAAGACACTAACCTATCGACCGAGGTGTTTCCTTGCTTTATCTCAAAAGCAGTTTCCGCAGGTGGGTGATGACTTCCCGTTCTTTCTGAAAAATGTCAGCCCAGGTTAGATGCACGACCGTCCACCCGGCGCGGGCTAGGGCACGGTCGCGAGCAGCCTCGTACCGGTCCCTACCGGGGTGATCCACGTATTTCTGTTCACCGTCGAACTCGAGGATAACCCGCGCCTCGGGCCAGGCGAAGTCCACCCGGTAGTTACGGCCCTCGCACGAAATCGGGTACTGCGTTACGGGGAGGGGCAACCTGTGTTCCATGAGTAGGCACCGGGCGAGGCTTTCACCCGCCGACTCGCTGGATGCATCCACCGCCTGCGCCAGGATGCGCCCGGAGGAGCCACCGTAGCCGGTAAGGTTCAGTAGAATCTCAGTCACCTCGTGGGGTTCCATAAGTCCCCGCCGTATGATGGAGTCAGCGAGGACTACCGCCTCCCGAAAGGGCATGGTGCGAGCGCAATCCTGCAGAGTGCGAGCCACTGTCGTAACCATGATGGATGTGCCCGGTAATCGGGTGACCTCCTCGGGGCCGGTGGCACCGTAATGCCGAGTGATTCTTCCCTTGTCAGAGGTACTATGACTGCAGCTATACACGCTTATCATTTGGGGGACAGAGAGCACATCAAGTCCCCATAGCGCCGCGGCTGATGTGTGGGAGAAGACCCCTTGAAGACCCATCATCTGAGCAGCGATGCATCGTACCGTGAGCCGTTCTTCGGGGGTGAGCGCTTGGGCATCGCGGGTATAAATATAGGCTCCCCGTTGGATACGTTGTAGAGTTCCTTCCGCCACTAGCTTGCGAATGCGTTTCGGCCGGATTCCTCGCAGGTTGAGCATCTGGGAGTTCAGCACGAATGGGTGTAGTTCTGCGGCACGGGTGATTTCTGGTGTAGTCGGTGGCTTGTTCGGGTTGCGTTGCCATGGAATGGTTGCAGTGTTCATAGGCTTTATCCTGGCAGGCTGTGTGAAGTTGTGGGGCTTGTTCGTGAAATCTGTGGATAACTTCGCGGATTCTACCGAAAAAGTGTTTGTCCACAGGCAGATGGAGCGGATTCCTCGGTAATACTTAGATAGGTTAGTGACTTTTCGATAGGTTAGTGTCTTCACCCCGGGTTAAAGACCCACGGCGAAGACACTAACCTATCGACCGCAGACACCCACGAACCTGCCGCCCTACCCGTATCCCGCCTCCGCACCCCGCCTCCTCAACTCATTTTCTGACCCCCGACCTGCCCGGAGGGGATACAATATATGAGGCGCACGCAGTGTGCGCATATCATCAACCGCGAGTACCCGGCTACTGTCTATAGTCGTGAGGTGCCCGCTATGAAAGGAATGTCTGTGCTTCGCACTCACACCAACGGCGAGCTGACCGCCGCAAACATTGGAGAGACCGTCACCCTGACCGGTTGGGTGGCTCGTCGCCGCGACCACGGTGGCGTCGCCTTCGTTGACCTGCGTGACCGCGAGGGCGTCACCCAGTGCGTTTTCCACAACGAGGCTGACTTCGAGCACCTGCGCAACGAGTACGTTCTGCGCGTGACCGGTAAGGTTTCCAAGCGCCCGGAGGGTAACGAGAACCCGAACCTGGCCACCGGTGAGATTGAGGTTGAGGTGTCCACCGTTGAGGTGCTGAACACCGCGGCCCCGCTGCCTTTCCAGATTGACGAGCACGTTGAGGTGGGTGAGGAGGCGCGCCTGCGCTACCGCTACCTGGACCTTCGCCGCCCGGAGCCGGCCCGCATCATGCGCCTGCGTTCGGAAGCGAACCGTGCGGCGCGTAACCTGCTGGCCGAGGACGGCTACATTGAGGTTGAGACCCCGACCCTGACCCGTTCCACCCCCGAGGGTGCGCGTGACTTCCTGGTGCCGGCTCGTCTGGCTCCGGGTTCGTGGTACGCTCTGCCGCAGTCCCCGCAGCTGTTCAAGCAGCTGCTGCAGGTGGGCGGTATTGAGAAGTACTACCAGATTGCCCGCTGCTACCGTGACGAGGACTTCCGCGCCGACCGTCAGCCCGAGTTCACCCAGCTGGACATTGAGGCTTCGTTCGTTGACCAGGAAGACATCATTGACCTGGGCGAGCGCATCGTTGAGGCCGTGTGGAACCTGATTGACGTGAAGGTTCCCCGCCCGATTCAGCGCATGACCTACAAGGATGCGATGGAGAAGTACGGTTCGGACAAGCCCGACCTGCGCTTCGGCCTGGAGCTGACCGAGCTGACCGAGTACTTCAAGGACACCACTTTCCGCGTGTTCAAGGCTCCCTACGTGGGCGCCGTTGTGATGCCCGGTGGCGCATCCCAGCCCCGCCGTACCCTGGACGCTTGGCAGGAGTGGGCTAAGCAGCGCGGCGCTAAGGGTCTAGCTTACGTCCTCATTCAGGAGGACGGCGAGCTGACCGGTCCCGTGGCTAAGAACATTACCGACGCTGAGCGCGAGGGTCTGGCCGCCGCAACCGGCGCAAAGCCCGGCGACTGCATCTTCTTCGCCGCTGGTGAGGCTAAGGCTTCCCGCGCCCTGCTGGGTGCCGCCCGCGTTGAGATTGGTCACCGCACCGGCCTGATTAAGGACGACGAGTGGTCCTTCGTGTGGGTTGTTGACGCCCCCATGTTCGAGTCTGCTGCTGAGGCTACCGAGTCCGGTGACGTGGCTCTGGGCCACTCCGCATGGACCGCCGTGCACCACGCGTTCACCTCCCCGAAGCCCGAGTTCCTGGACACCTTCGACACCGACCCGGGTTCGGCTCTGGCCTACGCTTACGACATTGTCTGCAACGGTAACGAGATTGGCGGCGGTTCGATCCGTATTCACCGCCGCGACGTGCAGGAACGCGTGTTTGGCGTGATGGGTATTGGTGAGGAAGAGGCTCAGGAGAAGTTCGGCTTCCTGCTGGATGCGTTCAAGTACGGCGCACCGCCCATGGGTGGTATTGCGTTCGGTTGGGACCGTGTCGTGTCCCTGCTGGCCGGCGTTGATTCGATCCGCGAGGTTATTGCGTTCCCGAAGACCGGTAACGGCTACGACCCGCTGACCGCCGCACCCGCTCCGATTACCCCGGAGCAGCGTAAGGAAGCCGGCGTGGACTTCAAGCCGAAGAAGAAGGACGAGGAGTAATCTTCTCCAGTCTTTGGCCTTGCGCCCCGGCTGGGGTGTGAGGCGTGCGGCGTGAACCCGGCGGGGCGTTGAGTTCCGGGCTGTGAGGCTTGAGGCTCGGGTCTTGCCGGGGTCGCCGTTGAGGGTGGGCTGTGTATTCTGCTGGTGCAGGGTCGCAGCCCACCTTTTGTATCAACTGGCGTGCGTGCCGATTTGTGCACTAACCAAGGGGGAGGGGAGCATGCGCATCCTGATTGCCGGCCCGAGCGGTAGCGGCAAGACGACGTTTGCGGCGCGGTTGGGGCGCCTCCTGGACATTCCGCATACGGAGATGGATTCGTTGCATTGGGGCCCGGATTGGACTCCGCGCCCTAGTTTTGAGGCGGATGTTCAGGCGCTCATTGAGCGGCCCGCGTGGATTACGGAGTGGCAGTATCCGCAGGTGCGTGGCCGCCTGCTGGAGCGTGCGGACGTGGTGATTTACCTGCGCTATAGTCGCGCGGTGGTCATGTGGCGTGTGGTTCGCCGGACGGTACGCCGCGCGGTGACGGGGCAGAAGCTGTGGGCAGATAATGTGGAGCCGCCGCTGTGGAACATTCTGCGGGACCCGGACAACATGATTCGGTACACGTGGAGGAGCTACCCGCACGTCGGTGAGCTGTTGGCGGAGGCCCGCGAGCAGCATCTGCAGAAGCGGTTTATTGAGTTTCCTACTCCGCGGGTGGCGAACCAGTTTTTGCGTGCCGTGCAGCTGCGCGGCGTACTCTGAGGCTGCAGCTTCTAAATCGGCTGCCTCTAGACCGGCCGCCGCGAATGGTGTCGAAAGAGATGTATGAGCCCGGTGAAATTCGGCTCGATGACGAAAGGTGAACGATGCGAGTTGTTATTCAGCGCGTGACCCGCGCGGCGGTGCGCGTGAACGGTGAGACGGTCGGCGCGATTGACCAGCCCGGCTACCTGGTGCTGGTCGGCATCACCCACGGCGACGGTGCGGCGCAGATTGCGAAGCTTGCCGATAAGACCGCGAACCTGCGTCTGCTGGAGGGGGAGAAGTCCCTCCTCGATGAGGGCGCGCCGGTGCTGGCGGTTAGCCAGTTCACCCTCTACGGGGATGCGAAGAAGGGCCGCCGCCCCTCCTGGTCTGCTGCGGCACCGGGTCTAGTGAGTGAGCCGCTGTTTAACGATTACGTTCAGGCGCTGCGTGAGCGTGGCCTGCACGTGGAGACCGGCGTGTTCGGCGCGGATATGCAGGTGGAGCTCGTCAATGACGGCCCGGTGACCCTGATTCTCGACAGCGAGACCCTCTAAGGTCGGCGTTTTCGATAGGTTAGTGGATTGCCCCGGGGTTTAAAACCCACGGCGAAGACACTAACCTATCGAAACCCCATCGAAAATCCATGTGGCGTCACGCCGCGAGCTAAATCCGCACCCCGCACCCACCTCAAGCCTGTGAAACGATAGAGTAAGACTATGGCTGATTCCCTCTTTGATCTTGAGTTGCCCGATGACGGGGACCGCGTGAGCCTGATTGGTGCGCCCGCCGAGGAGCCCGCCTCCTCGCGCGCCTCCGCGTCGCGTGCGCGCTCTGCCCGTTCGGCGTCTCGTGCACCCCTGGCGGTGCGGATGCGTCCGCGCACTATTGATGAGGTTCTCGGCCAGGAGCACCTGCTCACCCCCGGCTCGCCCCTGCGCGTGTTGGCGGGGGAGAACGCCGGCCCGGCTGGTCCCTCCTCGGTGATTCTGTACGGCCCTCCGGGTACGGGTAAGACCACCCTGGCGCATGTGATTGCGCGCGCGCCGGGCCGCAAGTTCGTGGAGCTTTCGGCGATTACCGCGGGTGTGAAGGATGTTCGCGCGGTCATGGATCAGGCGCTGCTCGACCGCGATATGTACGGCACGACCACGGTGCTGTTCCTGGATGAGATTCACCGTTTTACCAAGGCTCAGCAGGATGCGCTCCTGCCCGGTGTGGAGAACCGCTGGGTGATTCTGGTGGCGGCTACGACGGAGAACCCGTCGTTCAGCATTATTTCGCCGCTGCTCTCGCGCTCGCTGCTGTTGCGGGTTCATTCGCTGGAGCAGTCCGATATTGAGCGGCTCATTGACCGAGCTTTGGCCGATCCGCGCGGCTTCGGCGGTGAAGCCGTCATCGATGAGGATGCGCGCGCCCACCTGGCAGCCGTTTCGGGAGGCGACGCTCGGCGCTCCCTAACCTCGCTGGAGGCGGCGGCTGCGATTGCGTTTAGTGAGGCTGAAGCTGCGGTAAATAGTCCCGTAGAAACTAGCCCCGCAGGAACCGGCTCCGCAGAAATTGACGCTGCAGAAACCGACGCTGAAGAGCCCAACCCCGCCGACCCCGATACCGCCAACTCGTCCGAGGATTCAGCGGGCTCAGCGGACCCGGCGGGGGAGAAGTCCCCGAAACCTGCCGCGCCCGTGCGCATCACCCTGGCGCACGCCACGGAGGCGGTGGACCGCGCCGCGATTCGTTACGACCGTTCGGGCGACCAGCACTATGACGTGGTGAGCGCCTTCATTAAGTCCATGCGCGGCTCCGACGCGGATGCCGCGGTGCACTACCTGGCGCGCATGTTGGAGGGCGGCGAGGATCCGCGTTTTGTGGCGCGTCGCATCATGATTTTGGCGAGTGAGGACATTGGTTTGGCCGATCCGCAGGCGTTGCAGGTGGCGACGGCCGCGGCGCAGTCGGTGGCGCTGGTGGGCATGCCGGAGGCGCGCATCATCCTCTCGCAGGCCGTCATTTATTGTGCGCTCGCGCCGAAGTCGAATGCCGCCTATAACGCGATTAACCGCGCGATTGCGGATGTTCGTGCGGGTGCTTCGGGTCAGGTTCCGGTGCATCTGCGTGACGCCCACTATGCGGGGGCTAAGCAGTTTGGTCACGGCGACGGCTACATTTATGCGCATGATGCGCCGGGCCACGTGGCGGCGCAGCAGTACCTGCCGGATACCCTGCGCGGCACGGTGTACTACGAGCCGACTCAGCACGGTTTTGAGCGTACGTTGACGGAGCGTCGTGAGCGTATCCGCAGGATTCTTGACGGCGGCAACTAACCGCGCCGGTTTGCCACGCGGACTAATCGCGCGAACTGGCCGCGCGCATCAATCACCCAAACCACCCGCGCGCGGACTCATCATGCAAGCTAGCCACCAAACCAGCCACGCGGGAGAGTTCGCCGGGCAGCTTACCCGCCCCTCCTAAAAGAGGGTAAACAGAAAGCGGTGCGTAGTACCTCGGTAGTACTGCGCACCGCATCAGAGTTTTGAGTTGTGATAGACGTCTTGACTGTCGGCCAATCCCGGAAGGGCGGAGGTCAAGCTTGTTATGGTCTCTAGTCTAGGCGATATGGGAGTCTGATTCAAGCTATTCCCATAGATTCACAGGTTAAAAATAACGAAATGATTACAATCCAACATCTCGGCACCGCAATTTTTCGGGGAAGGTGCACCTAAATAGCTCTGACGGGTGCAAATATTTTCTGTTGGGGTCATGTGGGTAACCATCAAAAACCCACATGCACCGTGATTTGAACCAAAGATTCCCCAAAAGGCTGGTAAAGCCCGGGCGCATCCGGTAAGCTTGACGGGTCTGGCAATTACTATGCCCCTGTGCGGGTGTCAGTAATGTAGCTGCGGGGTACTCTGCCCCGAGCTCTCCGCCCCACCGCCGTACAGCAACGACCGAACCGGTCGCGTACGGATCCCGGCGGGGTCAACCGAGGAGGCCAGTATTCAACAGACCGAGGCCCCACCCGTGAGGGTGCAGGAGCCTCACATAGAAAGGTAGATTGTGGCTAAGCACAACCGCACCCGCCGTACCGTGCGTCAGTCCCGTGCCCTGGGCATTGCACTGACCCCGAAGGCAGAAAAGTACCTCGAGCGTCGTCCTTACGGCCCCGGTCAGCACGGCCGTGCCCGCAAGAAGGCTGACTCCAACTACGCTACCCAGCTGAAGGAAAAGCAGCGTCTGCGCGCTCAGTACAACATCCGCGAGGCACAGATGCGCCGCGCATACCTCGAGGCTAAGCGCATTGAGGGCCAGACCGGTAAGAACATGGTCGAGCTGCTCGAGACCCGCCTCGACGCTCTGGTTCTGCGTGCAGGCTTCGCCCGCACCATTGCACAGGCACGTCAGATGGTTGTTCACCGTCACATCATGGTTGACGGCGTTCGCGTGGACCGCCCCTCGTTCCACGTCAAGCCCGGCCAGCTGATCCACGTTCACCCCAAGGCTGAGAAGACTGCCCCCTTCCAGGCTGCGGCTGCTGGCGAGCACCAGGCAGTTCTGCCCGAGGTTCCCGCATACCTGAACGTTGAGATCGAGAAGCTGCACGCAAAGCTTGAGCGCAAGCCCAAGCGCGAAGAGATCCCCGTGATCTGCGATGAGCAGCTGGTCGTTGAGTACTACTCGCGTCTGGCATAATCTCGATTTTTCGAGAAGCAACCCGTCCTGCACCGGTTTGGTGGGGGCGGGTTGTTCCCGTTTAACGCGCGGGTTTTGGGGCTTATACACCAGAGGGGAGTGGCGCCGCTGAACCTGTGAATCTTCCGTCGCTGGGAGTTTCATGAGAGTTTAAGGGGCGCTTGAAGGATTTATCGACTAAAATAAGGGATTGAGCTGTGTATATAGTCCTGAACTGTGTATGCAGTCCGGCTGCGCGCCACGGTGGCACGCGGTCCTGTACGACTATTGATAAGCATCATGCATTGAGCGGAATGGGGTTATAGATGACCGGCGGAGATATTGCGGGCCTGATTGCAGCGGGAGTTTTTGCGATTCTGGTGGCTCTGCTTGCGCTACCCATTATTCGCCTGACTAAGGTGTTTGATGAGCTTATTGTGACGATTCGTTCACTGAACCAGAGCACCGGCCCCCTCATTGAAGAGGTGACTCGCACTGTGGTGACCACCAATGAGCAGCTTGAGAAGGTTGACGACATCACCTCGAACGTTTCGGATGCGTCCGCGAACGTTTCTGCGCTGTCCTCGCTGGTGACTTCGACTGTGGGTCAGCCGCTGATTAAGGTTGCGTCCTTCTCGTACGGTGTGCGTCAGGCGTTCCGCGGCGGTAAGTCCGGCGATGCACACGGCAACACCCACGCCGGCGGCCAGTACGGTTCGGCACAGGGCGGCTCTTACTCTGCAGGCGGTGAGAACTAATGGGTCTGCTTCGTTCAGCTCTTCTGCTTGGCGCCGGCGCGGCGGTTGGTTACTTCGCTTCCAGGCGTGCCGCCTCCGAACCTGCTCAGCGTACCCCTGGCAGCGCCCTGCTCATGCGTGAGCACGGTGAGCTTGCCCTCAACCCGGAGTCTCAGATGGGAAAGTTCTTCGATTCGCCGATTGGCAAGCCCCTGCAGCCGTATGCGTTGCGTGCTGTTGAGTTCGCCGCCCGCGTGCGTGAAGGCATGCAGGAGAAGGAGATGGAGCTCAACGCTAAGGTGGAGCGCCAGAAGCAGGATCTGCGTCCTGGCTCCCTGGATACGTGGGACCGCCAGATGAGCTCGGCTGAGATTGAGTCCACGAACCGCCGCCTGGCTGAGCGTGAACTCATTGAGGTGGAGGCTGAGATTGCCTCCTTGGAAGAGGCTCAGAAGCGAGCGCGTGAGCAGCGTATTGCGCGTGACCGTCAGCTCGGTGACGGCTTCTTCAACTAGGTTTTAAAAGGTGGTGCTTTTGTCCGTTAACCACGGTACGAGGGTGGCTCGATTAGCCATTTTGCTCTCGGACAGGCACCATAGGTCAGTAGACTAATTTAGAATTTCGCACAGATTACTCTAAGGAACGAGATGCTCTCACAGGAGATTTCCAAGCGCTGGATCGATTTCTTCGCTTCCCGCGGCCATACTGTGGTGCCTTCGGCATCGCTGATTTCGAACGAGCCCGGCGCTATGTTCACCATTGCCGGTATGGTGCCGTTCATTCCCTACTTCCTGGGCCGTGAGACCCCTCCGTTCTCCCGCGCGACCAGCGTGCAGAAGTGCATCCGCACCCTGGACATTGAAGAGGTCGGTAAGACTGCGCGTCACGGTACCTTCTTCCAGATGGCTGGTAACTTCTCGTTCGGTGATTACTTCAAGGAGCAGGCGATTCCGTTTGCTTACGAGCTGCTGACCACCCCTCAGGATAAGGGCGGTTTCGGTCTGGATCCGGAGCGCCTGTGGGTCACCATTTATGAGGGTGACGATGAGGCCTTCGACATTTGGCACAACAAGGTGGGCTTCCCGGCTGAGCGTATTCAGCGTATGGGCATGAAGGAAAACTACTGGTCCACCGGTCAGCCCGGCCCCGCAGGCCCCGACTCGGAGATCTTCTTCGACCGTGGCCCCGCGTACGGTAAGGAAGGCGGCCCGGCGGCTGACGACGACCGTTACATTGAGATTTGGAACCTCGTGTTCATGCAGTACCAGCGTGGCGAGGGCATCGGCAAGGATGACTTCGAGATTCTGGGTGATTTGCCGAAGAAGAACATCGATACCGGTCTGGGCGTTGAGCGTCTTGCCATGCTGCTGCAGGGTGTTGAGAACTTCTACGAGACCGACCAGGTCCGCCCCGTTCTGGACGCTGCTTCTAAGCTGTCCGGTAAGAAGTACCACGGCTCTGAGTCTGCTGAGGACGAGGGCTACGAGGACGACGTGCGTATGCGCGTGGTGGCTGACCACATCCGTTCCTCGCTGATGCTGATTGCTGATGGCGTGACCCCCTCCAACGAGGGTCGCGGCTACATTCTGCGCCGTCTGATGCGCCGTGCGATTCGTGCGATGCGTCTGCTGGGCGTTACTGAGCCCTGCCTGCCCGTGCTGTTCCCGGCTTCGCGTGATGCGATGAAGGGTGCTTTCCCGTACGTTGCTGACGACTTCGAACGTATTTCCCGCATTGCGTACGCTGAGGAGAAGGCGTTCCTGCACACCATTGAGACCGGTACTGAGCGTCTGGAAGAGGCTGTTGCAGCCGCTAAGAAGGATGGCTCGAACTCTGTTTCCGGTGCTGAGGCGTTTGCTCTGCACGACACCTACGGCTTCCCGATTGACCTGACCCTGGAGATGGCCGCTGAGGCTGGCGTGAAGGTGGATGAGAAGTCCTTCCGTGAGCTGATGGCTGAGCAGCGTCACCGTGCGCAGGCTGACGCTAAGGCGAAGAAGGGCGCGTTTGCTGACCTGTCCGAGCTGCGTAAGCTCGTGGACGAACGCGGCTCCATCTTCACCGGCTACACCGAGCTGCGTACCGAGACTAAGCTGCGCGCAATCCTGGTGGATGGCGTGTCTGTTCCCGCCGCTAAGGCTGGCGACAAGATTGAGGTTGTCCTGGACGAGACCCCGTTCTACGCGGAGGCTGGTGGCCAGGCAGCTGATACCGGTGTTATTACCGGCAACGGCTTCATTATTGACGTTCAGGACGTTCAGCAGCCCGTGAAGGGTCTGAGCGTTCACCGCGCCGTTGTGCGTGAGGGCGAGGTTCACACCGGTGCCGATGTTGTGGCACAGGTTGACGTTCAGCGCCGCCGCGACGGTGAGAAGGCACACTCGGGTACCCACATCATTCACGCTGCCCTGCACCAGGTTCTCGGCAACGAGGCTACCCAGCGTGGCTCCTTCAACAAGGAAGGCTACCTGCGTTTCGACTTCGCATGGAGCGAGGGCCTGTCCGAGTCCGCTAAGCGTGAGGTTGAAGAGGTCGCTAACCTCGCTATCCGCGACAACCACGAGGTGATTACCCGTGAGATGCCGCTGGCTGAGGCTAAGGCTCTGGGTGCTATGAGCCTCTTCGGTGAGAAGTACGGCGACGTGGTGCGCGTTGTTGAGATCGGCGGCGAGTTCTCCCGCGAGCTGTGCGGTGGTACCCACGTTGGTTCGTCCGCTGAGATTGGTTCGCTGACCCTGCTAACCGAGGGCTCTGTTGGCTCCGGTAACCGCCGTGTTGAGGCTCTGGTGGGTCTGGATTCCTTCAACCACCTGGCTGCTGAGCGTACCCTGGTGAACCAGCTGACCGGCCTGATGAAGGTTCAGTCTTCCGCTGATCTGCCCGAGAAGATTAACCAGACTCTGGCTAAGCTGAAGGCTGCTGAGAAGGAACTGGCTCAGTTGCGCCGCGAGAAGCTGCAGGCTGAGGCTGGCAAGCTGCTGGAGAACGCACAGACCATTGGTGCTGTTCGCGTTCTGGCACATGACGCTGGCGAACTGGATGCTAACGGCGTTCGTGAGCTGGCTCTGGATCTGCGTTCGCGCTTCGGTTCCGAGGCCGCTGTTGTCGCCGTGGTGGGTGTGGCTAATGGCCGCCCCGTCGTCCTGGTGGCAACCAACGAGGGTGCTCGTGAGGCTGGCGTGAAGGCTGGCGCTCTGGTCCGCGTAGCTGCCGGTGTTCTCGGCGGCGGTGGCGGCGGTAAGGACGACGTCGCTCAGGGTGGTGGCCAGGACGCATCCAAGATTGGTGCCGCACTGGACGCTGTCCGCGACGCTATCGCACAGGCTCAGGCCTAAATATGGCAGAATTCCAGCGCGGAGTGCGGATGGGTGTCGATGTGGGTAATGCCCGCGTCGGCACCGCCCTCAGCGACCCCGACGGCATTCTCGCCACCCCGCTCAAGACGTTGCGCCGCGACGCGAAGAAGAACTCTGACCGCCGTGTTTTGCGCAAGCTGATTGAGGTGAACGAGGTGGTGGAGGTGTTCGTCGGTCTCCCGAAGACCATGCGTGGTGGGGATTCTCCCTCCACGGAGATGGCTCGGGAGTACGCTCAGGCTCTGCGCTCCGAGCTGGATGCCGAAGACAAAACACACATTAACATTTGGCTGGTGGATGAGCGACTCACCACCGTGAGCGCTCACCGTGCACTGCACGAGGCTGGGGTTTCCAGCCGAGATTTCAAGACTATGGTTGACCAGGTGGCGGCTGTGAACATTCTGCAGTACAGCCTGGATGCCCTCAAGGCGGGGCAGTCCGTAGCCGGGTACAAGGTGAGCGATCCGGCCCACGAAGAAAACCGACCGTGCGAGTCAGAAGGGACAACGGTTGGTGCCGTCAACGAAACGGAGAACCTTCAGTGACCGAACAGAATAAACAGCCCGAAGAGAGCGGGCTCGACCTCTTTAGGCCCACGGCCGAGGACGAACGTAAGGGCATTACCGGCATTACGATGGAACAGGAAATCGTGTCGGTGGCTACGTTGCGTGCGCGTAAGCGCCGCCGCCGCGCCATCATGCTGAGCGCTATTTCCTTGTTTGTGGTGGCTCTGGTCATCATTTCGGGTGCCTTGATTACTCGCTATGACCCGTTCAAGACTCGTGACTACTCGGGTGGCGGCAATGGTACGACCGTGACTTTCACGATTCGTTCTGGCCAGTCCACCGCGCAGGTGGCGCAGGAGCTTGAGGCGGCGGGCGTTATTGCTGATGCTGATAAGTTTGTTGAGGTGTACACCAAAGAGAGCAAGGGCAAGTACTTGCAGCCTGGCACCTATGAACTGCAGCAGCACATGAGCAGCTCGAGCGCGATTACGACCATTATTGATGCGAATAGCAACGTCCTGTACCTGGCGATTCCGCAGGGTAAGCGCGTGAGCGAGACCATCGACCTGATTGTTTCTGGCTCCGATGGCGCGTTCACCCGCAAGCAGGTTGAGGACGCGGTCAGCAACTACACCCAGTACGGTGTGCCGAGCAACTTCCCCTCGATTGAGGGTTGGCTGCACCCGGGTGAGTACCGCTTCCCGAAGGACACCGACATCAAGAAGGTCATTCAGACCATGGTTGATAAGACCAAGGCTGACCTGAAGGAAGCCGGCGTGAGCGGCGACCAGAAGACCTTCGAGGTTCTGACCATCGCCTCCATCGTGGAGCTTGAGGCTCAGCCGAAGGACTACGTGGCGGTTGCAGGCATCATTGAGAACCGCCTGAACAACCCCGATGGTGAGACCTCCGGTCTGATTCAGTCGGATGCGACCGTGACCTACGGTCTGGGTGTCCGCTCGTACCACCTGACTGAAGAGCAGAAGGCCGATAAGAGCAATAAGTATAACACTTATGCGAATAAGGGTCTTCCGAAGGGTCCGATTGGTTCCCCGCAGCTGGCTTCGATTAAGGCTGCTGCGGCTCCTGAGAAGAACCCGTACTACTACTGGGTGACTGTGGACCTGGACTCCGGTGAGACTAAGTACTCCCGCACGTATGCTGAGCACCAGCGTTATGTTGAAGAGTACAACCAGTGGTGTTCTAAGCACCCGAACCGCTGTAGCTAAGTTGTAGCTCATTGGTTTAGCTGGTAGCTACGATTTGGTAGCTTCGGCGTGAAGGTTCCTTGCTGAGGCGGGTACCGCCTCCACGAGAGTGGGGGAGGTGCCCGCCTTTGCTATACCCGAATATCGGTTTGTCCCTTAAAATGGGTAGAGTGCGCCCATGAACGCGGGTTCGTGGCGTGCGTGTCTGCAAGCCCCAAGCGTTGAGAGCGTTCCCCAGCGTTGAGAGCGAAAGAGTATCTATCGATGAAGACTGAACCGTACCGTGAGGCCCCGTATCTTCGCCGTGCCTACGTGCTGGGGCACCCTATTGCGCATTCGCTGTCGCCTGCGCTGCATCGTGCGGCGTATGACTTTTTGGGTGAGGCGAACCTCGAGTACGATCGCCGTGACACTCTGCCCGATGATTTGCCGGAGATTATGCATGGCGTGCGCCACCCGAAGGGTACGGAGGACGCCCCGTATATTGCGGGCCTGTCGGTGACGATGCCGCTGAAGACCGCCGTCATCCAGTATTGCGATGAGTTGAGTGAGACTGCCTGCGTGACCGGTGCGGTGAATACGGTGTATCCGCGCGGTGAGAAGGTTCTGGGCGATAACACTGATGTGGTCGGCATCGTGAATGCGCTGCGCCATGCCGGTTTGGAGCCGGAACCGTTTAAGGATTCTGCCGCGATTGTGGGTGGAGGAGCGACCGCTATTTCCGCCCTGACCGCCTTACATGCGCTGGGTTACCGCCGCGTGAGCGTGTACGCCCGTTCCTTGCATAAGCTCGGTAGCGTGCAGGAGGCGGCGGACCGCCTGGGTGTTCAGCTGGAGCAGATTTCCTTGTCTGAGCTGCCGCAGAACCTTGCTGAGCGCGGCCATCACCCGGTGGTGTCTACGCTTCCGGCGCATGCGGCGGACGAGTGGGCGAGCCAGCTGACCGGTCTGAAGGGCGCCTCCGCAACGCACCGGCCGGTACTGCTCGATGTTGCGTATAACCCGTGGCCTTCGGTGCTGGCGAGCGCCTGGGAGGCTAACGGCGGCACCGTGGTTTCTGGCCTGGAGATGCTGCTGTATCAGGCGGTGGAGCAGGTGCTGCTGTTTACCGACCGCACCCTGTCTGAGGGCGAGCTACTGGGTTTGGTGAATGCGATGTGCGCGGCGGTTGATCTTGCGCCTCGTGCTTCCGTTTCGTGAAAAAAGCGTGCTTTCACTCGCTCAGTAAACAGGCATTTTATACACTATTTATACACGTGAAGAATTATTATTCCTTCCTCCTGCGCTGCGGTGCGGGTGCGATGAAAAGAGGTTAACCTATGGCCCTGCGTTGGCTCACTGCCGGAGAATCCCACGGCGAGGCGCTCGTCGGCATTATTGAGGGCGTACCCGCCGGTGTGGAACTCACCAGCGACATGGTGCGTGACGCCCTGGCTCGTCGCCGCCTCGGCTACGGCCGCGGTGCCCGCATGAAGTTCGAGGAGGACCGCGTGCGCATCCTGGGCGGTGTGCGTCACGGCCTGACTCAGGGCGGCCCGGTCGCGATTGAGATTGCGAACACCGAGTGGCCCAAGTGGACTGACGTGATGAGCTCCGACCCGGTGGATCCGAAGCTGATTGAGGGTCGTGCGCGTAATGCTGCGCTGACCCGTCCGCGCCCCGGTCACGCCGATTTTGCGGGTATGCAGAAGTACAACTTCTCGGAGGCTCGCCCGGTGCTGGAGCGCGCCTCCGCGCGTGAGACTGCGACCCGCGTGGCTCTTGGCGTGGTTGCCGCCCAGATTTTGAAGGCTCTGGGTGTTGAGCTGGTTTCTCACACCGTTGCTGTGGGTGGCGTGCACGCTCCCGAGGGCGCCCCGGTGCCTTCGCCCCGCAACGTTGACCAGCTGGACGCTGACCCGCTGCGCTGCTTCGACAAGGCAACCTCCGACGCGATGGTTCAGCGCGTGGACGAGGCGCACAAGGACGGTGAGACTCTCGGCGGCGTGGTTGAGGTGCTCGCGTACGGTATGCCTCCCGGACTGGGTTCGTACGTGCACTGGGACCGCCGCCTGGACGCGCGCCTTGCCGCAGCGCTGATGGGTATTCAGGCTATTAAGGGCGTTGAGGTTGGCGACGGTTTCGCGACCGCTGACCGCCCGGGCACTGCCGCTCACGACGAGATTTCCATTGGTGAGCACGGCGTTACCCGCGATACCAACCGTGCAGGTGGTATTGAGGGCGGCATGAGCATTGGTGACCTGCTGCGTGTGCGCGCGGCAATGAAGCCCATTGCGACCGTGCCGAAGGCTTTGAAGACCATTGACACTTCCACCGGTGAAGAGGCTCGCGCCCACCACCAGCGTTCGGACGTGTGTGCTGTTCCCGCCGCCGGCGTGGTGGCGGAGGCCATGGTCGCCCTGGTGCTCGCCGAGGCGGCACTGGAGAAGTTTGGCGGCGACTCGATTGGTGAGACTCGCCGCAACATGGATTCCTACCTGGACGCCATTCCGGCGTCTCTGGCGTGGGAGTCTAACGTTGCCGGTTGGGACGCGTAGTGCCCCTTCCGGCGGAGTCTGAGGGCCGCGGCGCGAAGGGTCGCGGGTCCGGGGAGGTTTCTGTGGAGCAGGGTGTTCGCCCGGTCGCTTCGAGCCCCCTTGCGCGTATTGCTGCGGCAACGCAGCGTGCGCGAGGGGGCGCTTCGCCGCGCCCGGAACCCGGCGCAGAATCCGGTGCGGAACCCGGCGTATCTGTTGCGGCTGAGCAGTCTGTTGAGGCATCGGGTGTTGAGGTTTCGGGTGCGGAGGCTCATGAGGCTGTTGCGCGTGAGGCTTCTTCCCGCCCGGCTTCTCGCGTGCCCACCCCCGCTGACCTGATGCGTTCTGGCACCCGCCCCCTGCCCGCCGCCGCTACTACGGCGAGCACGCAGGGTGTGCGCCTGTACGCCTCCTCGGTGTCTGAGGACGCCGACCCGGCGCTCGGCCTGGACGAGGACCTGCGCCTGAAGCTGCTCAGCGCCCTGCAGGGCATGGGCACCGCCCAGGAAGACCACCAGGAGGAACCCCGCGAGGAGTCCGCGAAGGCGGAGGCTCCCAAGCCTGCCGCCCCCAAGCCTGGTGTGCCGAAGCCCGCGACACCCAATCTCACTGTCCCCAAGCCGGCGCCTCCGAAACCTGTAGCGCCGAAGCAGGCTCAGCATGTTGAGGCAGCGGGGGAGAGCACTGCCTCTTCTGCTCCCGTACCCGCGGCTGAACCCGCCAAGCCGGTCCGTCCAACCCCGGCGCTGTTCGGCAAGGTTCAGGTTGCCGCGCCCGCCGCGGAAGAAGAGAACCCGGTGGGGGAGAAGCCCCTCGACGCTTCCGAGCTGACCGCAACTCCCGCTGAATCTGTGGCACCCGCTGATTCTACAGTATCCGTCGAAGCTTCCGCACCGGCTGAATTTGTCGCGCCCGAAAGCACCCCCGCAGACGTGCTCGCAGAAGACGAGTCCGCCTGCGGCGCTCGCATCCACCCGCAGCAGGTGCGTGAAATGCACGAGAACTTCGCGGAACGTTCCCGCCCCATCGTGCTCATCGGCCCCATGGCGGCAGGCAAAACCTATATTGGTACGCACCTGGCGCGTTTCTATGGCTACGAGTTCCTCGACGCTGACCAGCTCATCGTCGAACGCTACGGCGAAGTCTCCGAGATTTTCGAGATCTTCGGTGAGGCGCACTTCCGCGAGCTGGAACGCAAAACCATCGAAGAGGTGCTGACCTCGCCCGTGTACCGCAACACGGTGTTTTCGCTCGGTGGCGGCGCACCCATGACCGACTCGGTCGCGGAGCTTCTCAAGGACGAATGCGTGGTCTACATCCTCGTTGATGCCGAGACCGTCACCCCGCGCATTACCGGCAACAAGACCCGTCCGCTGTTGCAACCGAACCCGGTCGAGCGGTGGACCGAAATTTTTGAGCGCCGCCGTAGCCGCTACGAAGAGCTGGCGCACTTCACCCTGGACGCACGAGGCGGCCGCCCCATCACGGAGATGACCGCCGAGATTCAGGCGTACGTGACCGAGACCCGCAGCTCCCGCGCGCAGCGCCCCCAAGCTTAACCCCTCACCTGTGAAAGGACACATGATGAGCACTCAGCCCACCCCCACTTTCGGTGCCTCCGGCGCGGAAGATATTACCCGCATCCCGGTGACCGGCAGCTCCCCGCGTGAGAACTATGAGGTTCTCATCGGCCACAACCTGCTCGGTAAAATTCCCGAAATTCTGGGCAACCGCACCAAGAAGGTGCTCGTGATTCACCCGCGTGCCCTGCGCTCCACCGGTGAGCTTGTCATGGAAGATCTGCGTGCCATGGGCTACGAATCGTTCAGCGCCGAAATCCCGGACGCTGAGGAAGCCAAGCACTACCAGGTGGCGGCGTTCTGCTGGCAGGTGCTCGGTCAGAACGACTTCACCCGCACCGACGCTATTATTTCCGTGGGTGGCGGCGCTATTACCGACGTTGCCGGCTTCGTGGCGGCGACCTGGCTGCGCGGCGTGCGCGTCATCCACATTCCGACCACCCTGCTCGGCATGGTGGACGCCGCCGTGGGCGGTAAGACCGGCATCAACACCGCCGAGGGTAAGAACCTGGTGGGTGCGTTCTGGCCGCCCGCCGCGGTGCTCTGCGAGATTGGCACCCTGCGCACCCTGCCCGAGCACGAACTGCTGACCGGCATGGGTGAGGTCGTCAAGTGCGGCTTCATCGCAGACCCCGAAATCCTCGACCTGATCGAGGCGAACCCGGACGCTGTGCGCGATTCGCAGTCCGCCGTGATGCGCGAGCTCATCGAGCGCAGCGTGCGCGTGAAGGCGGAGGTTGTCTCCGAGGACCTGCGCGAGTCTGGCCGCCGCGAAATCCTGAACTACGGCCACACCCTCGCCCACGCGATTGAGCGCAACGAACGCTACCAGTGGCGCCACGGCGCGGCAGTGTCCGTGGGCATGGTGTACGCCGCCGAGCTGGCGTTGGCAACCGGCCACGCCGACGAAGAACTCGTGGCACGCACCCGCCGCATCCTCGAATCCCTGGGCCTGCCCACCTCCTACAAGGCGGACGCATGGCCCCAGCTGCTTGAAGCAATGCGCCGCGACAAGAAGGCACGCGGCAACCTGCTGCGCTTCATCATTCTTGACGGTTTGGCTCGCCCGCGCGTCTACGAGGTGCCGGACGATTCGATTCTGTACATGACCTACCAGGAAGTTATCTCCGAGTAGGTGATGAGTCCCGTACATTCACCGGAGGCACACGCCACGCGACCGCCAGCATCTGGCAGTCAGCGCGTGGCCGCCGGGCGGGGTGCCACAGATTCTGCCACAGAAACTGTGGCGCACCTGCTAGGCAAATTCGTGCGCATCCTGTAGAATGTACGGGACATAATTTTGCTCATTGAAAACTTAGCGCCGCGCCGGGTACCACTACGGCGTGAGCGTCGATGACACGAAGGAGAGCCCCATGGCATCCACTACCGATATTAAGAACGGCGCCGTCCTGAAGATTGACGGCAACCTCTGGTCCGTCGTAGAGTTCCAGCACGTTAAGCCCGGTAAGGGTGGCGCGTTCGTCCGCACCAAGCTGCGCAACGTTACCTCCGGCAAGGTCGTCGACCGCACCTTCAACGCTGGCGCTAAGATTGAAACCGCAACCGTTGACCGCTCCGACTACCAGTACCTGTACCAGGACGGCGACGACTACGTCTTCATGGACATGAAGACCTACGACCAGATCAACGTTCCCGCAACCGTTGTCGGCGACGCAGCAAACTACATGCTCGAGTCCCAGACCGCAACCATCGCAATGCATGAGGGTAGCCCCCTGTACATCGAGCTGCCCGCATCCGTGGTCCTCGAAATCACCTACACCGAGCCCGGCCTGCAGGGTGACCGCTCCACCGGCGGCACCAAGCCCGCAACCGTTGAGACCGGCTACGAGATCCAGGTTCCCCTGTTCCTGGAGACCGGCACCAAGGTCAAGGTTGACACCCGCACCGGTGAGTACCTCGGTCGCGTGAACGACTAATGAATTCGCGTACTAAAGCCCGATTGCGCGCCCTCGAAGTGCTCTTCGAGGCGGATCAGCGCAACGAAGATTATATTGAGGTACTCCGCCGCCGCCGACTGTACACGGTAGCGCAGATTTCTGCTTACTCTGAGGAAATCATTCGTGGCGTCCGCGACCACGACGAAGAGATCCGCGAGTTTGTTGAGACTTACGCCCGTGACTGGTCCTTCGAGCGTATGCCCGCCGTGGACCGTGCCGTGCTGCGTATCGGCACTTGGGAACTTCTGTACAATGACGATGTTCCGGATGCTGTCGCAATTTCTGAGGCTGTCGGTCTGGCGCGTGTGCTGTCCACGAATGAATCTCCGAAGTTCGTGAACGGTCTGCTGGATAAGCTCCGTCAGGTGAAGCCGACCCTGCTCGCGTAAGACGTCCCACCGCGGCCTGCCCCCGGCCTATGGCTGGTTGGTTTGCCGTTGTTGAGGATGCACCCGCAGGGGAGCGTACGTGAAACCCCCGCCGTACTGTAGTTCGCTACAGGACGGCGGGGGTTTTCTGTGTCTACGCTTCTTTGGTTAGTGCGGTTCTGCGTGGGGTTCCGCGTTTGATGCGGATGTGCTTGTAGGGTTTGGGGTGCGCTCGCTGGGTTTTTAGGGGTAGCAGTGGAGGCTTCACCGGACAACGCGGGCGGGGGAGTGCCCCCCTCTGCGGCGCTGGGGCGCCTTGAGGACGGAGCCCCCGCCCCGCGTGCCCGGTATGCGCCTCGTTCAGTATTAGCTACTCACCCTGAGCGGATGCGGTTGCCTCGCTCGTAGCATCTGCTTCGTCTCCGCAACCGTTATGAAGGGTCTCAGATTTGATAACAACAAACGCGTTATCTTCGGAACGGCGAACAACAAAGACCCGTCGCGTTAGCTGAGGGTCCTTAAATTTCTTGCCCTCAGCAGTGCGAACGTTGCTCCAGTCTTCACAGAATGTGATGGTTGCGCCAGTGTTGTATGAAACAGAACCATCGTCGTTCATGGTTCCATAGGTGACTGGATCGATGTTAGAGAAGGTAATTTCGCCCTTGAGAGGACCACGGCCTTCTTCTTCTAAGAACTTTCGAATATTCTCCACCTCCTCCTTTGTTTCTTCAAGGAAGTGTTTACTCACGTGCCGGAGCAGCTCTTCATCACTCGTGTGCTCCAGGTTCCCATGCATCCATGCATTCCAAACGCGTCGGTACTGTTCCAACGCATCGTATGCAGCCTTGAGGGTCGCATCTGCAGCCTCCTTCGACGGGTTATCCAGATCAACGTTCGCACGAATCAGCACGGGCTCATAACCCGTCGGGGTGGGCGAAGCAGTAGGAGTTGTAGAAGCCTCGGCACTTGCCGATTCAGCGCTCGCGGAAGTGGATGCGCTCGATTCTGCACTAACCTGCGCGCCGCCGGAACAAGCGGACAGGGTCAGCATCATTGCCGCAGAAAGCGCGGCAATAGAAGTACGCGTGGTACGACTAAACATCATTGTTGGTTCTTTTCTGGTGTGTGGTTGTGCCGATAAAGACGGCTATGAAACGGTGACTGTTGGAGGCGCACCGGGCAACGCAGGCGGAGGTGTCCTCCTCGTGTGCCCGGTATGCGCCTCGTCCAGTATCAGCTACTCGCTTTGGGCGGCTGCGGTCGCCTCGTTCGTAGCGTCTGCTTCGCCTCCGCAACCTTTATGTACGGTTCGCATCTTGGCAATAACGAACGCACCATCCTCTGCGCGACGAATAAAAGTGATTTCTCGCGTCTGCAGAGGTGAATCAACTTTCTCACCGTCTACCCGGCGAAGATCGCTCCAGTCTTCACAGTAGGTGATAACCACGCCGGTATTGTATACGCGTGACCCGTCATCCTTGATGCTTCCGTAAATCTCTTTTGTCTTAGCATCACGGAAGATAATATCGCCGTTCGCGGGAGCTTCCTGAGAGAGCTCATAAAAATTCTCCACAGTCTTCTTCACGCTTCCGAGCACTTCTTTATGTACGTACCGGAGCAGGTCCTCATCGCTGGTGTGTTCGATATTCCCGTGCCTCCAGGCATTCCAAAGGCGGAAATGCTGCTCCAATGCGGCGTGCGCAGCTTTATCGGTTGCCTCAGCGGCTTCCACCGTGTTGCTATTCACGTCAATGCTCGCGTAAATCAGTTCGATTTCGGAGCCAGACGGGCCAGTCGGGGTAGGCGAAGGGGTAGGAGTTGCGGAAGCCTCGGCACTTGCCGACTCAGCGCTCGCGGAAGTGGATGCACTCGATTCTGCGTTGACCTGTGCGCCGCCGGAACATGCAGACAGGGTGAGCATCATTGCCGCAGACAGCGCGGCAATAGAACTACGGTTAAACATCATTGTTGGTTCTTTTCTGGTGTGTGGTTGTGTAAACCGCAGAATTATCCATACAGCAACGTGTGGAATTCAGCGGAATGTTATCGGTTGATGCCATTACCCTAACATACATTCGCAGAGCACACACCCCGGCATATTATTTGCCCATTTAGAGACTTGGTATGTGCCTTATCTCCGCAGTCGCCTCACCGTGGGCGGACTCTCGCCGAACCTGAACGTAGCCTGTGAACTGTGGTACCCTACTAGAAGCACAAAACCTTTAAATCCGTCCCGTGAGGCGGGGAAGGAGACGGCTATGCCTGGGTCAGCTGTACCCACATCCGGCGCGAATCAGGGGCGAAACGTAACCGCAGCCCCCCATTCGGCAACCCCTCAAAGCACCTTGGAGGACGCGACCACCGTCGGCCGCACCATCCTCAGCGAGGACGAAATCCGCCGCGCCCTCACCCGCATCGCCTACGAAATCATTGAAACCAATAAAGGCGTAGAAAACCTCGTACTCATCGGCATCCGCTCCCGCGGCGTGCCCCTCGCCGTACGACTCGCAGCCCGCATCCAAGCCATCGAGCCGAACTTCAACGCAGAAGATCGCCTCGGCGCCCTGGACATCACCGCCTACCGCGACGACCAGCGAACCGGCGGCACCACCTCCCCAGACACCGCAGGGGAAAGCATCATGCCCACCATCGGCATTGAAGGCAAAACCGTAGTCCTCGTTGACGACGTCCTCTACTCCGGCCGCACCGTACGCGCCGCCCTCGACGCACTCAACGCCCACGGACGGCCCGCCCTCGTACGCCTGGCAGTCCTCGTAGACCGCGGACACCGGCAACTACCCATCCGCGCCGACCACGTGGGCAAAAACCTGCCCACCAGCGCCAGCGAAACCGTGCGCGTCGTACTAACTGAAACCGACAACGCAACAGACCGAGTTGACATTATCCAGCTGGGAGGGCTCTCATGAAGCATCTGCTCGACACCCGCGAACTAACCCGCGAAGAAGCCATCGAAATCCTTGACGTCGCCGACTACATGGCGCAGGTCAAAGCCGAAAACCGCACCCTGAACGTGCTCAACGGCAAGACCGTCGTCAACCTCTTCTTCGAGGACTCCACCCGAACCCGCCTCTCCTTCGAAGCCGCTGAGAAGCGCCTGGGTGCCGCCGTCACCAACTTCTCCGCATCTGGCTCCTCCCTGTCTAAGGGCGAGTCGCTCAAGGACACCGCGCAGACCCTCAAGGCCATCGGCGCGGACGCCTTCGTGATCCGCCACTCGGCATCCGGCGCACCGCAGCGCCTCGCCGAAGCAGGCTGGACCGACATTCCCGTGCTCAACGCGGGCGACGGCACCCACGCACACCCCACCCAGGCACTGCTCGACGCCGTATCCCTGCGCCAGTACAAGGCAGAACGCGACGGCCTCGACAGCCCCCGCGGCACCGACCTGTCCGGTATGCGCGTGCTCATCGTCGGCGACATCCTGCACTCGCGTGTGGCACGCTCCAACCTCTGGCTGCTGACCACCCTCGGCGCGCAGGTCGTCTTCGTCGCACCGCCGACCCTGCTGCCGCTGAACACCGCCTCCTGGGTTGAAGAAGCCGGCCTGGAAATCTTCCACGACTTCGACGAAGCCATCGCCACCAACCCCGACGCCGTCATGCTGCTGCGCATCCAGAAGGAACGCATGAACGCCGCGTACTTCCCCTCCGCAGAGGAGTACACCGACCTGTGGGGCCTGACCGCCGAACGCTTCGCAACCCTGCAGGCACAGCCGCAGCCGGTCGCAATCCTGCACCCGGGCCCCATGAACCGCGGCCTGGAAATCTGCACCGAAGCCGCCGACGCCACCAACTCCTGGGTCCTGCGCCAGGTCAGCAACGGCGTGGCGCTGCGCATGGCGGTGCTCTACCTGCTTCTGACCGACGGCTCCAGCGCCAAGCTCTACGCCGGCGACGAATCCTAAACGACCTTCCTAACGAGAGGAACCAACACCATGAGCAAGTACCTTATCAAGGGCGCAAGCCTCTACGGCGAAAAGGTCGCCGACATCCTCATCGAGGACGGCGTGATTAGCCGCATCGCAGAGAACATTGACGCCGCAGACGCACAGCTCGTCGAGGCGGCAGGCCAGGTGGCACTGCCCGGCCTGGTCGACATCCACACCCACCTGCGTCAGCCCGGCTACGAGGCATCCGAAACCGTCGAGACCGGCACCCGCGCTGCAGCCCTGGGCGGCTACACCGCAGTGTTCGCCATGGCGAACTCCCTGCCCGTGGCCGACACCGCCGCAGTGGTTGAGCAGGTTGACCGCCTCGGCAAGGAAGCCGGCTGGTGCCGCGTGCAGCCCATCGGCGCAGTGACCGTGGGCCTGAAGGGCGAGCGCCTCTCCGACATTGGCGGCATGGCGAACTCCACCGCGAACGTGCGCGTGTTCTCTGACGACGGCATGTGCGTGTACGACCCCGCCGTGATGCGCCGCGCCCTCGAATACGTCAAGACCTTCGACGGCGTTATTGCGCAGCACGCGCAGGAGCCGCGCCTGACCGAGGGCGCCCAGATGAACGAGGGTAAGGTGTCCGCTGACCTGGGTCTGGCCGGTTGGCCCGCCGTCGCTGAAGAGGCAATCATTGCCCGCGACGTGCTGCTGGCCGAGCACCTGGACTCCAAGCTGCACATCTGCCACCTGTCCACCAAGGGCTCCATTGAGGTTGTGCGCTGGGCTAA
The DNA here is from genome assembly GCF_964211445.1 of Rothia mucilaginosa. GTDB lineage: Bacteria > Actinomycetota > Actinomycetes > Actinomycetales > Micrococcaceae > Rothia > Rothia mucilaginosa_E. The sequence goes on from NZ_CAXOQT010000027.1 coordinate 27,799, forward strand.
GTCCCGCGGCGTGAAGGTGACCGCGGAGGCAACCCCGCACCACCTGCTGCTCACCGACGAGACCGCACGCACCTACGACCCGATTTTCAAGGTGAACCCGCCGTTGCGCACCGAAGAGGACGTCATGGCGCTGCGTCAGGCTGTTGCTGACGGCATCATCGACGTGATTGGTACCGACCACGCACCGCACCCGGCAGAGACCAAGGAATGCGAGTGGGCGTGCGCCGCGAACGGCATGACCGGCCTGGAGCAGGCACTGTCCATCATCCAGATGACCCTGGTTGACACCGGCATGATTACCTGGCGCGATGTGGCACGCATCCTCTCCGAGGAGCCCGCGAAGATTGGTCGCCTGGACCACGAGCAGGGCCGCCCGCTTGCCGAAGGAGAACCGGCAAACATTGTGCTGGTCGACCCGAAGGCAACCCGCGTAATCAAGCCGGAGGAGCAGGCCACCAAGGGCAAGAACAACCCCTACCGCGGCGTGGAGGTTCCCGGCTCGATTCGCGCAACCTTCTACGCCGGCCACCCGACCGTGCTGAACGGCAAGCTGGCCACCCCGCGCAAGTAACCCGCGAGGCGAACGTACGTGGTGACTGCCCCGCGGTGGCGGGCCTGAACCTGCCACCGCCTCGCCGGGAGCACCGCCCCCAACCTCACCAACCCAGGCCGAGATTATCGACCGAGACCCCAACCGAAAGAGAGAACCTTCGTGGGAAAGTTCCTGACCGCCGTCATCTGCATCGCCCTGGTCGCCCTGTGCATCTACGGCATGTGGCACGGATGGCGCTCGCGCCTGGCACGCCAGGCGAACATGTTCGGCTCCCTCAAGGAAGTTCCCGAACGCTACGAGGGTATGACCGCTGACGCCGCTTTCGAGGGCGAGTACGTCAGCACCACGATTTTCGGTAACTGGCTGGACCGCGTGGGTTTCGATTCGCTCGGCTTCAAGAGCAAGTCCACCCTGCTGATTTACCCGGACAGCATCATCTTCACCCGTAACGGCGCGAAGGACCTGTGGATTCCGGCGAAGAAGCTCGCAGTCATCACCACCGACCGCGGTATGGCGGGTAAGGTTGTGGAGAAGAACGGCCTGGTCGTGATTGGTTGGACCCTGGACGGTCACCGCGTGCAGACCGGCTTCCGCACCCGCTACGCCGAGGATAAGCAGGCGGTACTGCGAGAGCTGCGCCGCATCGCTCCGAACGCGGTGGATGCGCCCGAGAAGTGGGCGGCAGAACCGGAAGCCTAAAACCCGGCGCAATATCGCGGTGTAATATCCCGGCGCACCCACACCCATAGATTTTGCCTGAGGTCAGGCGAACACCCGCCGAAGGCACCATAGACTACCCCGGAACCTGCACGGTAGAGGCCGTACAGGAAGCGGGGGAGAACACCAGAGAAAAGGAAGAAGAGCATGACTGACATGACACGATCCGGCGCCCTGCGTACGGACCGCGCGCTGCTCGTCCTGGAGGACGGCACCGTCTACCGCGGCTACGGCTACGGCGCAACCGGCGCGTCCCTGGGCGAGGCGGTTTTCTCGACCGGTATGACCGGCTACCAGGAAACCCTGACCGACCCCTCCTACGCGGGTCAGATTGTGGTTCAGACCGCTCCGCATATTGGCAACACCGGCGTGAACAAGACCGATGCTGAGTCCCGCAAGATTTGGGTTGCCGGCTACGTGGTTCGCGACGCTGCACGCGTGGCATCTAACTGGCGTTCTGAGCGCACCCTCGACGAAGAGCTCATCGAGCAGGGCATCGTCGGTATTCAGGGCATTGACACTCGCGCCCTGACCCGCCGCCTGCGTTCGAGCGGTTCGATGCGTGCGGGCGTGTTCTCCGGTGAGCACGCAGAACGCCCCGAAGCTGAACTGCTGGAGGAGGTGCGCGCCTCCGAGCCGATGGCTGGCCGTAAGCTCGCTGACTCCGTTTCGGTTGACACCGCCTACACCGTTGAGCCGCACCAGTTCAACTGGTTCGCACCCCCGGTTGCAACCATTGTCGCCCTGGACCTGGGCATCAAGTCGATGACCCCGCAGCGTTTCGCTGAGCGTGGCGTGCGCGTGCACGTGCTGCCCGCAAGCGCAACCCTCGAGGACATCTACTCCCACAACCCCGACGGCGTGTTCTTCTCCAACGGCCCCGGTGACCCGGCAACCGCTGACGAGCAGGTTGAGCTGCTGCAGGGCGTGCTGCGTAAGGGCACCCCGTTCTTCGGCATCTGCTTCGGTAACCAGCTGCTCGGCCGCGCCCTGGGCTTCGGCACCTACAAGCTGCCCTTCGGCCACCGCGGCATCAACCAGCCGGTCATGGACAAGACCACCGGCAAGGTTGAAATTACCGCGCAGAACCACGGCTTCGCTGTGGACGCGCCGATTGGCGACTACGTAACCGCACCGAACGCCGAGTTCGGTCAGGTCATGGTCTCCCACGTGGGTCTGAACGACAACGTGGTTGAGGGCCTGACCTGTAAGGACATCCCCGCGTTCTCCGTGCAGTACCACCCCGAGGCTGCTGCGGGCCCGCACGATTCCGCCTACCTCTTTGACCGTTTCATCGACCTGATGGTCGCAACCAAGACTGCAAAGGAAGCATAAATGCCTCGTCGTACTGACCTTAATAGCGTCCTCGTCATCGGTTCCGGCCCCATCGTCATCGGTCAGGCAGCGGAATTTGACTACTCCGGCACTCAGGCGCTGCGCGTGCTGAAGGAGGAAGGCGTGCGCGTCATCCTCGTGAACTCGAACCCGGCAACCATCATGACCGACCCCGAGTTCGCGGACGCCACCTACATTGAACCCATCACCCCTGAGGTGATTGAGAAGATCATCGAGAAGGAAAAGCCGGACGCAATCCTGCCGACCCTGGGTGGTCAGACCGCACTGAACGCGGCAATCTCCCTGGATGAGCGCGGCGTGCTCTCCAAGTACAATGTTGAGCTGATCGGCGCGAACATTGAGGCGATTAACCTCGGTGAGGACCGTGAAGCATTCAAGGGCGTGGTGGAGCGCGCCGGCGGCGAGTCTGCACGCTCGGTGATTGTTCACTCCATGCCGGAGGCGCTGGAAGCCGCTAAGGAGCTGGGCTACCCGATGGTGGTTCGCCCCTCCTTCACCATGGGTGGTCTCGGCTCGGGTATGGCGTACAACGAGGAAGACCTCTACCGTATTGCCGGTGCCGGTATTCAGTACTCGCCGACCAGCGAGGTCCTGCTGGAGGAGTCCATCCTCGGCTGGAAGGAATACGAGCTGGAGATGATGCGTGACACCAACGACAACGTCGTGGTCGTCTGCTCCATCGAAAACTTCGACCCCGTGGGCGTGCACACCGGTGACTCCATCACCGTGGCACCCGCACTGACCCTGACCGACCGTGAATTCCAGAAGCTGCGCGACATCGCGATCAACGTGATTCGTGAGGTTGGCGTGGACACCGGTGGTTGTAACATCCAGTTCGCGATTGACCCGAAGACCGGCCGCATCATCGTCATTGAGATGA
>NZ_CAXOQT010000028.1:0-28304 GCF_964211445.1 Rothia mucilaginosa
AGACCTAACCACCGACCCCACATCACGCTTCAGGAAGCTCTTCGCCTCCCAACTGGAAGGGAAATAACCTCGCAACATACCCGCACAACGTAGAGTTAAAACATGGAACGTATCGAATCTCCCGTCTACCGCAGGCTCGGCAACTCCGGTCTCGTCGTACCCAGCGTCGGCATCGGCTGCAACAACCTCGGCCGCCCCGGCACCCCCACCCGCACCCAAGAAGGCACCAACGAAGTCATCGCCGCCGCAGTCGACGCCGGCATCAGCTTCTTCGACATCGCCGACCTCTACGGCGCCGAACCCGGCCTCTCCGAAACCATGTTCGGCACCGCCCTCACCCAGCTCGGCCTCGACCGCGACGAACTGACCATCGTCACCAAATTCGGTCTGCCCGTCGGCGACCTCAACGGCAACGACCGCAACGCCCGCGGATCCCGCCGCTACATCATGCGCGCCGTCGAAGGGTCCCTCCGCCGCCTCGGCACCGACTACATCGACCTGTACTTCTACCACAGCCCCGACCCCAACACCCCCATCGAAGAAACCCTCAGCGCCCTCGACCAGCTCGTACGCGACGGTAAGGTCCGCTACCTGGGCCACTCCAACTTCTCCGGCTGGCAGCTCGCCCACGCCGAACACTGCGCCCACGAACTCGGCACTGAACGGTTCATTGCCGCAGAAAACCACTACAACCTGCTCGACCGCCGTGCAGAACTCGAAATCCTGCCCGCCGCACGGCACTTCGGCATGGGTGTGCTGCCGTACTTCCCGCTCGCTAACGGCCTGCTGACCGGCAAGTACCGCCGCGACACCATTCCCGCCGGCTCGCGCCTGTCCCACTCCAAGAAGAACGTGCTCGACGCCGCCAACTGGGACCAGCTCGAAGCCTTCCACACCTTCTGCACCGAACGCGGCATCACCGAGGTGCAGGCGGCGTTCTCCTGGCTCGCACAGCAGTCGCCGGTCACCTCCGTCATCGCCGGTGCAACCAGCGCCGAGCAGGTGCACGCCAACGCACAGGCAGCCTGCCTGCGCTTCGACGCCGAGGACCTCGCCGCCCTGGACGCCATCTTCCCGGCACCCGAGAAGATCGCGCTGTTCTAAACTCCGGCTCCCTCTCAAAGGGGCACTCAGGCGGTCGCATATGTTGGCCGTAATATACGCTGAAAAATAGGCGCGGGGAGAAATAAATATCACCCGCCGAACGTTTTCGCTAGGATTAGGTGAGGTGCGTCTAACCTGACGCACCTCACCTAGCCCACTGACAGTGCTGAAGAACCACCAATGTCGGTGTACTCTCCCCTAACCCCTCGGCATCAAAGGACACCATGAGCGCACAGAGCACCGCCTCCACCCTGCCCCCACTGGGCACCGGGACGCACAGCCGATACCTCGGCATCATTGCACTCATCGCCACCTTCGGCGGTCTGCTCTTCGGCTACGACACCGGAGTAATCAACGGCGCGCTCGAACCCATGAGCCGCGAACTCGGCATGGACTCCACCGCCCAAGGGTGGGTCACCGGGTCGCTCGCCTTCGCCGCCGCTATCGGCGCGCTCGGATGCGGCCGCATCTCTGACCGGTTCGGCCGCCGAACCACCATCATTGGGCTCTCCACCATCTTCTTCATTGGTGCCCTGACCTGCGTGTTTGCGCCCAACGTCGCCGTACTCATCACCGGGCGCACCCTGCTCGGCCTGGCGGTCGGCGGCGCCTCCGCCGTGGTGCCCGTATTCCTCGCAGAGCTCGCACCCTACGAAATTCGCGGCTCCCTCTCGGGTCGCAACGAACTCATGGTCGTGGGCGGTCAGCTTGCCGCGTTCATCGTGAACGCCCTTATCGGCAACCTGTGGGGTGAGCACGACGGCGTGTGGCGGTGGATGTTCGCCATCTGCACCCTGCCCGCCATCGGTCTGTTCGTCGGCATGCTGCGAGTGCCCGAGTCGCCGCGCTGGCTGCTGCGCGTCGGCAAGCGTGCGCAGGCGCTTGAGGTGATGAAGCGCATCCGCTCCGCCGAGCGTGCCGAGGCTGAGATTGCCGACATTGAACGCACCCTGCAGGCGGAGGCGACCACCCAGAACAATGCGGCGGGTAAGGAAAGCGTGGGCGTGCGCGGCTGGTTCGTGCGCATCCTGCTCGTCGGTATTCTGGTCGGTGCGGGCCAGCAGCTGACCGGCATCAACTCGATCATGTACTACGGCATTAAGGTGCTCAAGGAAGCTGGTTTCAGCGAATCCGCGGCGCTCATTGCGAACATTGCGCCGGGTACGATTGCGGTGCTCGGCTCCATCCTGTCGCTGCGTCTGATGGAGCGTGTGCCGCGCCGAGTCATGGTTATTACCGGCTATAGTTCGACCGCGTTTTTCCACGTGCTGATTGCGGGCGCATCCATGCTGCTACCCGCCGATAATGCGGCGCGTCCCTGGATTCTGCTGGTGCTCATCGTCTGCTTTGTGGGCGCGATGCAGACCTGCCTGAACGTGTCGACCTGGGTGATTATGAGTGAGCTGTTCCCGCTGCGTGTGCGTGCGGCGGGCATGGGAATCTCGGCGTTTAGCGGCTGGATGATGAACGGTGCGCTGTCGCTGGCGTTCCCCATGATCCTGGGTGCGGTCGGTCTGACTGGCTCCTTCATCGGCTTTGCCGTGGTGAACGTGATTATTGCGCTGCTGATGTTCCGCAACCTGCCGGAGACTCGCGGTGTGAGCCTGGAGCAGGTGGAGCGCGGCGTGATGGACGGCAGCGCCTACCCCTTCGCGCGCAAGCACTAGACCCAGCGGGATTTTAGACAAGAATGAGGCGGGCGGCCCCTCCCCGGTGGAGGTGCCGCCCGCCTTGCAATATGCGTTGAGAGATTAGTCTGCAGGGTTCTCTGCGAGGAACTCGTCAAGGCCGATGCGGTAGCCGTCATCTTCGGCGCGTGCCTTGCGCAGAGCCTCAATGTCGAGGAGCTCTTCGTACTCTTCAAGTAGCTTCAAATCTTCGTAGGAGATGAGCGCGGCAACAGTCTTTCCGTTGCGGCTGATGAGCGGACGTTCGCCGGAGAACACGGCTTCGTTGACTTTGGTTCCGAGGTTGTCGCGGAGTTCTTTAAGAGTCGTGACATTGGAACGAGTCCGGTGAGTGGTGACAGTCATGACTGGTTCCTTTCTGGGATTTATGCGTTAGCTCCGAGGATAGTTCCTGTGTAGGTTCCAGCCAGGGGGCTACTTTATATAGTTTATATAGTACTACAATGTAAAGTATGTAAAAAGTGTACACTTTTTCTGCTAAGGTTGAGGTTAAGATTTAAAGCTCTGCCTGAAGGATGCAGATGACTGCAAACCATCTCTCAAACCCCGCGTACCGGGTCGAATTGACGCGCAAAGCAGCGAAAGAACTGAAGAAAATCCAACGAGAAGACCGGGCAGTCTTCGAGAAAATTATCGCCTGCCTCCGGTCCCTTGGCGATGACCCCTATATGGCGGGAGTCAAGAAGCTACAGGGCGAAGAAGGGTACAGGGCGCGAGTAGGAAATTACCGCATCCTGTACACCATTGATAACGGTGCGGTCGTTGTTGAGATCTTCCGGGTCGGTCATCGGCGAGAAGTCTACCGCGGCCTATAGAGTGAGTCAGCGTGATGGGTTGTAGTGCTGCCCCGACCGTGCTGTTCGTTGAATGAGAAGCAAGGAACCCCTACCCTGCGCCACCAACCCATAAGTGATACGGTCAAAGAACAAGTAATGGACTCACGTGCTGAAATGCACGCCCGGCCCTGCCCTATACGGTACTCTACGCATCGCCCGGACGCCCGCATCCAGCACGCCACAACTCTATAACGAACACGGGTGAACAATGACTGAGAACGTACACAACGACTGGGACCTCCGAAGCGAAGAGGTCCAGAAGGACCAGGTAGCTGCCTACGACGCAATGCGCCGCCGTTGCCCCGTCGCCCACGACGAATTCATGGGCTACTCCGTCTTCAAAAACGCCGACGTACAGCACGTACTCGACCACCCCGAAATCTACTCCAACGTCGTCTCCACCCGCCACATCGCCGTCCCCAACGGCATGGACGCCCCCGAACACACCACCTTCCGTGCCGTTAACGACAAGTACTTCACCCCCGAACGCCTCGAAAAGTTCGCACCCGTCATCCGTGACGCCGTGAAAACCCTCATCGCAGAACTGCCCCGCGGCGAAGAAGTAGACGTCATGCAGGGCTTCGGCCAGGCATACGCAATGCGCGTACAGAACGCCTTCATGGGCTGGCCCGCATGCCTCGAACAGCCCCTCACCGAGTGGATCGAGAAGAACCGCGTCGCCACCCTGCGCCGCGACCGCGAAGAAATCGCGAAGGTTGCCCTCGAATTCGACGGCTACATCCGCCAGCTGCTCGACGAACGTCGCGAGGACGCCGCAGCCGGCAACCCCAAGGACGTCACCGCCGAACTGCTCACCGACACCGTGCAGCTGCCCGGCGAAGAGCCCCGCACCATGACCGACGAAGAGATCGTCAGCCTCATCCGCAACTGGACCGTGGGCGAGCTGTCCACCGTCTCCGCAACCGTGGGCGTGTTCGTCAACTTCCTGGCACGCAACCGCGCCGAACAGGACCGCCTGCGCGCATCCCTCGCCGACGGCAACGCCCTCGACGACCGCAGCGAAATCGCCCTTGCCGTCGAAGAAATCATGCGACTCGAGGACACCCTCGTCACCAACCGCCGCATCACCACTCAGGACACCGAACTCGGCGGCCGCACCCTGCCCGCCGGCTCCCGCGTGACCATCAACTGGGCAAGCGCAAACCGCGACGAGGACGCCTTCGAAGACGCCCTCACCTACAACCCGCACCGCGACCAGTCCCGCAACCTCGTGTACGGCGACGGCATCCACGTCTGCCCCGGTGCGCCTCTGGCACGTCTGGAGCTGCGCATCCTGCTCGAGGAGCTGCTGCGCGGCACCGAGTCCATCGAGATTGCGGACGAGAGCGAGAAGCCCGCAACCGTGAACGCCGTGTACCCGGTCTCCGGCTACTCGGTCGTGCGCGCCATCTTCAACTAGGCACGCTCTAGCCGTAAAAGCGCGAGGCGCCGAACCCCAAGAATGGGGGTCGGCGCCTCGCGCTGTTAAGAGTAAATATAAGAGTGAATAGTAGGGGAGTGGTGGCTCGTATTAGCCGCGCACTTATCGGTAAAACGGAATATTCCCAGACGGCTATATAGCCTAGTGGAATAGCCAAAAAAGCTGAACCTAGCGGCCCGAGCTCGTCGCCGAAGGCTTCGTCGAAGATTCCGCAGAACCGCTCGCAGACGGACGAGCCGAAGCGCTCGCAGAAGCTGAAGCAGATGCCTCTGCCGCAGCCGATGCCGACTCTTCCGGAGACAACGGCGTACCATCCGCATGAACACCAGCCATCGCCGGAGTCACACCATTTACGAAGCTCAACTTCGCCTGCTTGAACTGGTACTCGGGGGAACAAGTCAGCTTGTACTTCGAATTCGCCAGCTCGCGAATCGACTTCACATAATTCTGAGTCTCCTCATACGGGGGAACACCGCCGTACTTCTCCACAGAACCCGGACCCGCGTTATAACCGGCGAGAACCACATCCTGCAGCTCATCCTCATTGGAGGCGTACTTTGCCAAACGAGTACGCAACTCAGCCAGGTAGCGTGCCTGCGCCGCAATCGCATCGTGCGGGTTCAGAACATTACCGCCATTACCGAAGCTATAGTGGCCGCCGCTCCACGCATCATCAGTGAACTGCGCAATACCCTTAGCGCCCTGGTGGGACACAACACCCACACGCCAGTGGCTCTCAGTCTCAATCTGCGCCGCCAGCACGCCGGGACGGAAACCAGAGACCTTAGAGCCCTGCTCAAAATCGGATCGGAGAGCCGCCGGAGCATACGAAAGCTCCGTCATACCGCAATAGTCGTCATAGGTGGCTGCCAGACCGGCAACACCGCCACCCAAAAGAACCGCAGAGGCAAGAATCTGCCAATGCGCGAGTGCCCCGGCGAGAAAGCGAAGCGGGAAAGCTTTACGCTGCCGAGGAGAAGTCTGTTCATCCGCAGAAGCGGAAGTGTGGTTGGAGGCGCTCGTAGCGTTACGCTCGGAAGGGGCGCCCGAAGTGCTATCTGCCATTCCTATAGACTAGCGCACCACCCCCTCTCCTGGCTAAGAAAAGTTCGCCCATGAGGCTAAAAGCATAGTTTGCCGCAACCTCCGCGAGGTTCTGTGCGGGCGTAGAAAGACGGTACAGAAAGACCCCGCCCGGTGCATCCATTCACAGGATGCACCGGGCGGGGTCAATCTCTCACCAGTCTCTCACGGGGCGTTAGAAGCGCCCTGTACGAGCTATTAGCTACAGGCTATTAGCGGTCAGTGACCACGATCTTGCCGGCGGCACCGCGCTCCATCTCCGAGAAGGAGTGATTCACGAACACGTAGGTGCCGGACTCCAAGAACTGCATCTCCACGAAGCCGCCCTGGGCGGGCGCCAAATCGAGTGCCTGACTGTGGCCGTCACGGCTACCGAACGCATCCGCGCCGCGGCGCATCAGGTAGCCGCCCTCCTTGTAGACCGTGTCGAACTGCGAACCGACCACGTGGAAGCTCGTGCCATGGTTCGGGCCAGCAGCCATCACCCAAACACGGATACGCTCGCCCTTCTTCACCTGCAGCGGCTTAGCCTTGTACTGGGTTGCGTGGCCGTTGAACATGGTCAGCGTGGGGGTGCCCGCCGCGATCAGCTCCGGCGAGTTCTCCGCCAGCTTGTTGCCGTCGGAGGCGGTCTTGCCGGTGTCGTGCAGGTACGCCTCGCCCTGAACCATCACGTACTCGTGATCGACCGGGTCAAGGTCGGCAGGGTCGATAATGACCGCGCCGTACATACCCTGAGTCATGTGCAGGCTCAACGGGGCGGTACCGCAGTGGTACAGCCAGATACCGGCGGCCTTCGCCTCAAAACGGTAGACGAGACGCTCACCGGGGGCGATGGTCTTCATCGTGTTATCGGGGGACACCATGCCCGCGTGGAAGTCGAGCGAGTGGCCCATCGTGCCGTTGTTGACGAGTGTAATTTCAAAAATATCGCCGACCTTGCCGTGCAGAATCGGTGCCATGTTCTGCCCGTTGAACGTCCACATGTGGACGGTCACGCCGGGCGCTACTTCGCGGTCGACTTCCTGCACGTCCAGGGTGACCTTGCGGACGGTCTTGCCGTTCACCTGCTCGGCGGTGTTCGGTGCCGGGATGTTCGGGTCGCGGTACTTGTAGCCGCTGCCGGGTGCTGCGGACATGTCGATCTTGCTGTTTGCCACGGTCATGAGGGTCGGGGTGTTACCCGACGCAGCATGGTTGTGGGTGCCCGTAGAACCGTGGTTGTGGCCGCCCTGCGCCACCTGATTTGCGGAGGCGCCGGTCGCCTTCACCTTGAACACCATGCCCAGGGAGCGGTGACCCGCCACGGAGCAGTAGCCTTCCTGATCGGCGGTAATGACGCCGGCATCAACGGTCTTCGTTTCGCCGGGGTTGATGGTGCCGGTGGTCACGCCGTTGTCGAAGGTCAGGTCGTGGGTCATGCCCTGATCGTCGTTGGTGACCTCGACGACCAGGCGGTTACCGGCGGGCACCTCCACCTCGGCGGGGGTGAAGCGGTAGTTGCTGGTCGCCTTCACCTGCACGGTGGTGGTCTGGCCGGTCGCAGCCACGGAACCCGACGAAGAAACCGACGGCAGGTTCAGCGCGGACGGGTTCACCGCAAAGCCCAGCAGGAACGCCATAGCCACCGCGAGTGCCGCCTGGAAGCTCTGCTTGGCGTGCGGGACGGGTTCGGGGGTGAGCGCCTCCGGGGTGAAGACGGGCTTCTCTCCGCGGGCTCGTGCCGCCATCATTTCCTTGCGGGTGTTCACGGACGCCTTCACGCCGCGCACCATCAGCGGAATGAACGCGATGAGCGCCAGCGCACCCACGATAGCGACGGCAATCTTAATGGACTGACCGACCACGGAGCCGGGCATCATGAAGATAACGAGCGCCAGGTTCACGGCGGTCACGCGTGCCGCCGCGAAACGGCTGAACTCCTTATTGGAGGCACGCACCACCGCCGGGCCGCCGCCCATACGCTGAGGTAGCAGGTAGCTCATTGCGCCGAGCAGCAGCTGTAGCAGGAAGCCGACCACGAAGATGGGGGTGACGGCGCGCATGTCCAGCTGCGCGAAGGGGGTGGTTGCCACCATGTACGCGGTCGCCGCTACACCAACAATCAGCCAGAGGAAGCCCATACCGACGCTCATCGGCGGGTACTCGTTCGGGCGCTTGGTTTGCAGGGTACGCACCATCACCCAGGCGACAATGAGCAGGCCAACCAGGTAGACGACCAGACCCGCGGCAGCGAGCGGACGCATTCCAAAAATCGCGCCGACAAGGGTTAATACCAGGCCGCCGCACATCAGGTACAGGGCACGCAGGCTGTGGGTGAGCGCCTTATCGACCATCTTCGTGCGCAACATGGTCGGCCAGAACGTCACCAGTGTGCCCACCGCGGTAATGCCGACGAAGCCGAGCACGTTCACCGCCTCGTGCGCGAGCAGGAACTGCGAATGCAGGGTGCCGGACAGGTCCGGGTAGGCAATCATGCCGCCAAATGCCGCACCGAGGGGCAACATGAGTGCCGCAACAATGTAGAAGCGAATGGTCACACCGAATCGCGACGGCAGAGCCTGACGCACCTGCTTCAGCAGGTAGATGCCGTGCCAAGCGACCATCGAACCGACAATGAGCGCACCTACCACCGTGGCAGCGTAGAGTCCGGGCACGCTCAGCTGACCGACCATGCCGATCATGAGCACGAGAATACCGGCGTTCAGAATGAAGATGCGGCGCACCTGGGTGCCGCGGTGCTCGTCCGGGATTTTGATCTTCATGAGTGCTTCGGTGAAGTGCTGCGACCAAATCAGAATCGAGTTCGTAATCAGGCCGAGGGTGACAATGTGCACCATCAGCCAGCCGCTATTCGGGATGAACTTATGCAGCAGAAGCACGGCGATAAGGGTAAACATCCAGTGCGAGACCGGCTTGGAGGCGCGGCGGTGCCACGTACCGCGACCGGATGCGCGGCGTGCAATCTCTTCGGGGGTGAGGTTCGCGCCGGGCGCCTCAGCGGGACGCATGCCGATGCTCAGGCCGGAGGAGCCGCCTCCGGAGACGTTCGCGCCTGCGGGCTTGCCGCTCGTGTTCTCGCCTTCGGGTGGGGTGCCGAGATGTTCACTCACGTGATCACTGCTTTCACTGCTGGTTGTTCGTGGACGTCGGTGTGCGGGGCACCGTCAGCCCCTGCGTTGGGGCGGGTGCCAATAAGCCCATTATATTGCCCGGTTAGTACCAATTTTGAAGACATTACGTGCATATGAAGGCGGCTTGTAGCGTGATAGTTCTGCTTGCGCACCCGATTACGTACCCGAGCGAATCTGCTTCTGGGATTCTTCTCCCCGATGCATCCTTCACAGGTGCGCGCGATAAACTATTAGGATTCCAAAATCAGATGCCCGCCCATCCTGCGCGCGCATCCGCCGGCACCAAGGTAAGGACAAGCACCTCGTGACAAGGACTGATTCCACTACCCCCGTGTGGGGAAAAATCGCCATTGCGGCACTCATCCTCATCATTGGCGGTGGATACGTCGTCAAAATGCTCACCAACCCCTTCAGCGGTATGGATTTCTCCATCTACCGCCTGGGCGCGATGACCATTTTCGATAACGAGGGCTTCACCCAGGACCTGTACTCCCCGACCCTGAACGATCACGGCGTCATCAAGCCGCCGTTCACGTACCCGCCGTTTGCGGCGATGCTGTTCTTGCCGTTCGCGTTCCTGCCCCTGGAGGTCGGCAAGGTCATTATGGTGGTCGGTTCGGCTGTGGTGGCGTGGTGGATTTCCACGATCATTTACAACTACGTGAATGCGCGCGGCCGTGAACTGCCCCTGCAGCAGTATTTCGGTCGTGCCGGCACGATTGCGGTGCTGACTATTCTGGTGGTTTCGGCGGGCCCGTGGCAGCGTACCCTGGATTTGATTCAGATTAACCCGTTCATTACGGCGCTGATTCTTGCCGATTTTGTGCGCCCGGCGACCCGCGTGCCGCGCGGCGTGCTGATTGGTATTGCGGGCGGCGTGAAGCTGACCCCGCTCGTGTTCGGTCTGATTCTGCTGGTCCGCCGCGACTGGAAGGGCATCGCGACCCTGGGGGCGACCTTCTTCGGCACCATTGCGCTGGGCTTCATTCTGATGCCTAAGGACGCACCGGAATTCTGGTTCTCCGCGCTGACGAACCCCTCGCGCGTGGGCGGCCTGAACTTTGTGGATAACGTCTCGATTCAGGGCTGGCTACTGCACTTCGGCGTCTCTGAGGGCGCCGTGAAGCCCATCTACTACGCCCTGGCGCTGGTCACGATTGTGCTGACCGCAGCGCTGCTGTACCAGCTGGAACGCCGCGGTGCCGCGCTGGCGCAGGTGGCGGTGACCGCCTCCCTGATGGTGGCGCTGTCGCCGATTAGCTGGTCGCACCACAACGTGCTGCTGCCCCTGCTGGCGTTCGTGTTCATTATGGATGCGTTCCCGACCTATTTTGCGGTTCAGCCTGCGTGGCTGCGCGTGACGGCGACCGTGTTCGCGGTGGTTGCGGTGCTGGGTCTGTACATTTCGCCGATTAAGATTGCGTCCTGGTTCCACGGTAGCGTTGATGGTTTGGAGCACCTGGCTCCTGGCGCGTTGGCGGTGTCGGCTATCCCGGCGTTCTGCCTGTGGGTGACGATGACGCTCTGGTCTATTGCCGCGCTGACCGCGCCGGTGCGTGGCGCGAAGGTTGAGCCCGTGCAGTACGGCTCCGTGCGTAGCGACGCACCGCTGGGCTGGTGGGGCGCTCGCGCCCTGGTCGCCGAGAGCGCCGAGTCTGTGCGTGCCGCCGCTTCCCGTGAGGCAACCGCGTGAGCCGCGAAAAGGAACTAGAAAAGACCCCTGTGAATACTGATAAGAACACCGCGAAGACTGCAGAGAAGACCGAGGCGGTAGCCCCTACGATTCCGTGGGCTTCGGCTCCTGTTGCTGAATCCGCGCCGTCTGTTGAGAACGCTGTAGAGCCTGCCGCAGAGGTAGCCGAGACTCCAGCAACCACCGCGGAAAAAGCGGCAAAGGAAGCCGCCGCCGAAGAAACCGCTATAGAGCCCGCAAAGCCTGCGCGTCCCGGCTTCTTTGACCGCATCCCCGGCATGCGTAGCGGCGCTCTCTGGGCGCACCTGCTGTTCATCCTGGTTGCCCTCTACGCCTTCGACTACGTGACGCACGCGGCGGCTGACGATATTTACGTGTACCGCCTGGGCGCTGTCTCCCTGGCGGACGGCCCGGACGGCTACCAGCTCTACACCTTCCGCACGCGCGGCCTGCCGTTTACGTACCCGCCCTTTGCGGCGTTGCTCTTCTATCCGCTCGCGTTCCTCACCGAGCCGCAGAGCATGCTGCTGATTACCTCCATCATTTGCGCACTCAGCTACTGGTGCGCGTACCTGCTGTACTCTTACGCGCGTAGCCGCTCGTGGCGTCTGCCGCTGCAGAAGTACGTGGGTCATTGGGGTATGGTGTCGCTGATTGCGGCACTGATTTGGATGTGCGGCCCGTGGCGTTTGACCACGCATTTTGGGCAGATTAACGCCATCATTCTGATGCTGATTCTTGCCGATTTTATGCGCCCGGCAACCCGCGTGCCGCGCGGCGTGCTGCTCGGTATTGCGGCGGGTATTAAGCTGACCCCGCTCGCGTTCGGTCTGCTGCTGCTCATGCGTAAGGACTGGAAGGGCATTGCGACCCTGGGCGCGAGCTTCGCCGCGACCGTGGGTATCGGCTTCCTGGTGATTCGTGAGGAGTCGCTGACGTTCTGGTTCCACGCGGTGCATGATACTTCGCGTGTGGGCTGGTTCAGCTACTTCGATAACGTGTCGATTATGGGCACGCTGACCCACGCCGGCCTGCAGCATCACCTGACGGCGACCGCGCTGTCCGTGGTACAGGTGGCGCTGACCCTGCTGATTGTGCTCGTCACGGCGGTTCTGCTGGTTCCGCTGATTCGTGCCCGCGCGCTCATGGCGCAGCTGGCGCTGACCGCGTTCATGATGCTACAGATTTCGCCGATTAGCTGGTCGCACCACAACACCTGGTACCCGCTGATGCTCGCCGCCATGGTCATGGAAATCTTCCCGCTCATGTACCAGCGGGTCAGCTCCTTCGTCTTAACGCTGGCTGTTATTTTGGCGACCGCGGCGCTGGTGGGCATGTACATTTCGCCGTTCTGGATTGTGCTGGCGTTCTCCCCGCACTTCACCTCGGATCAGATTCTGATGGTGCCGGAAGGCTCCCTGGGCCTGATGGCGGGCACCATGCCGTACCAGTTCATGTACCTGTTCATCCTGGTGACGTTCTTCGTGTACCTGGCGAATCGTCAGCTGGTGGAACGTGCGGCACGCGCCGCAGGTGCCGAACTGGCGGAGGCGAAGTACTCCCGCTAAGGCGGTGGGCGCCTCTAACAGGGCGTAAAACCCACTCGGCAATAACTACCGGCATAAAGTTATCCCCCGCACCCATCACGGATGCGGGGGATACTTCTATACCCAGCCTGCTGACCTAGTCAGCCAAGCCGTTAGTTAGTGCCGATGCTCCAGGTGATGTTGGAGTCGGTACGAACCTGCATGTAGCTCTTGTTGCTCTGAACCCACTGCACGCTACTCTTCACGGTCGGAATGGTCGAGGAGAAGAACGGGTCGTTCTTGGTCGCGTTCAGAACGGTGAAGCCGCGGGTGGTCGGGCCGCTGGTCTGGAACTCCATGGTCGCCTCGGTGCCTTCGTAGGTGAAAGCGTAGAAGTTCATGGTGCTCTGGAACTTCTCACCCTTCTTGTAGTGGGGTGCGGAGTCTGCATCGTAGACGCGGATGGTCCATTCGCCCTTACCGGTCAGCTCCAGCTTGCGGGTGGGGGTGGAGTGGCCGCTCGCGTCAATCCACGCGGTGCCCTTGAGCTCCTTGTTGTCGCGGGTGGAATCAATAACGCTCACACCCGAGGTGATGCCGCCCTTATCGTCACGGCTGGTGATGAAGGCGTTGACCACGCCGTCTGCGGGCTTGAACTCGTAGTAGAGCAGGCCTGCGGACACATCGCCCTTGATCTTCTCAATGTCGATGGTGTCCTTGTTGTCGGCGACGGTCTTCTTGTATTCCTTGAACTCACCCTCGGGCATCTTCGCTTCAGCAGCAGCGATGGGCGCTGCGGAAGAAGCCGAAGCAGCTGCCGCGCTCTCAGATGCGGGAGCGGAAGAAGCCTCAGAGGATGCTGCCGCGGAGGACGCCTCAGCGGAAGTAGCCGCTGCGCTCGATGCCGCCGCAGAATTGGAGGCGGGGTTCGAGCCGCCACGCGGAATCAGCATGACAATTGCCAGGATGATGACAATCAGCAGAGCCAGCGCACCACCGATAACACCCCACAGCTTAGTGCCGGAGAGCAGGCCCTTCTTCTCGGAGCCGTCCTCGCCGTTGCCCTGGTTGCCGGGCTCGGTCATGTAGGGGTTGCTGAGCGCTACGGTTGCCTGGTCCTGATCAGAAACCTGACCCTGGTAGGGCTGCTGAGCGTTGTACGGCTGACCCTGGTAGGGGTTGCCCTGGTACTGGCCGCCCTGCGCGTTCTGACCCTGGAAACCCTGGTCCTGGTAGTTGCCACCCTGGAAGTTCTGGCCCTGGAAACCATCAGCCTGGTTCGGCTGGAAGCCGTTCGGTGCCTGACCCGCCGGGATGAACTGTGCGTTCTGGTCACCCTGCACGTTCTGGCCGGGCTGTACATCCTGACCGGGCTGCTCCGAGAGGTTCACGGTGCGCTCGGACAGGTTGACGGTGCGCTCAGCCTCGGGAGTGTGGAACTCAACGAGCGGGGAGCTCTCAATGGTGTGGGGAGCCTCTTCGGTGGAGGCGGGAGCCTCAGCAACAGGCTCAGAAGCGGCAGGCTCAGACAGCACGGGCTCAGCGGCGGGTGCCTCAACAACGTGCGCCTCAACGGACTGCTCGGAAGCGACCGGCTCAGTAGCTGCCGGAGCCTCGGCTGCAGTCTCTTCAGCTGCAGTCTCTTCAACTGCGGAAGACTGGGACGCAAGAACCTGCTCGGGCAGAGCGGTGCCGGTCAGCGGAACCTGAGTCAGGTGACGCATCGGCTTCGGCTCAGACTCCTCAGCGGACTCCTGAACGGACTCAACTGCGGGTGCCTCAACCTGCTGCGCCTCAACGTGGGATGCCTCAGTCTGGGGTGCGGGAGCCTCCGGAACCTCAACGATCTGCTCACCTTCGAGCTCAGCGGCGAGCTGCTCCAGGTCAACGTCCTCAACGGTCAGCGGTGCCGCAACCTCGGCGGGCTGCTCAGCCTCAGCAACTACGGGCGCCTCAACGGGCTGCTCGGAAGCAACCTGCTCAGCGACTACGGGCTCAGCGGCAACTGCCTCAGCAGCGGGCTCCTCGGGAATCAGCGGCTCAATAGTAGCCTCTTCAACCTGAATGGGTTCGGGCTCGGGCTCTTCGACCCACAGCTGCCAACCTTCAGGAACCGGACCCCACGCGGGGTCAGGGCGCCACGTAGGAGTGGGGGTCCATCCGGCAGGAGGAGCGGGCCAGTTGGGCGGCGGATTGAAGACGAGTGCCATAAGAAAGCAGCCTTTCTGGTGCTGAAAAAACACCCCGGAAGAGCGGTCATCAGCGACTATGTATATGAGCGTATTATCGCTACAAATTATGGCATAGGTTCAGAAAACGAACCCCGTGAATGGTGGGTTTTCAGCCTTATTCACGGCTTTTTCAATGGTTTTGAAACAATCCGTATCAATCAGCACTTGAAGGTTTCAGCATGCCCGGTCACCATCGAGCCCGCGAAGGCTAGGATTAAAGAATGAACACGACACCGCCCCCGGCACCCCCGCAGGTAGCCGCCGGAACCCCCGCTACTCCTGCACCTGTTGCAGGTCTTGCCTACCACCGTCTCTCTCACGCCGACCCGAAATCCCGCTGGTTCTCACCCCTGTTGGAAGGTCTGCTCGGCGTCGCCGTATTTCTTGGCCTCAACCTGCTGATTTCAGTTGCCCTGGCCGCGGCGATTATGGGTTCGGGACTTTCCCTCCATGATGTAGCGACGAACCGCGCCGTCATTATGGAACACCCGGCGCTGTTTGCGCTGACCTTCCTCTCCCTCATCGCGATTGTGCCTTCGCTCTTTATTGCGCGCCTGGTTGTGGGCCCGAAGCCTTGGGGTCTGATCCATTCGGTAGCGGGCCGCCTGCGCCGATCGCTGTTGCTGCCGTACCTGGGTTTGAGCTTCGCAGTTTACGGCATCTACTACGCCGTGATGCTGGCGTTGAGCGGTGAGAGCCTGCCCGAATACCGCTATTTTCAACCTCCACAGGTTGAATTTTGGGTTTATGTGGCGATGATGCTGATCCTGGTGCCCGTGCAGTGCTACGCCGAAGAGCTCGCCTACCGCGGCTTCATGATGCAGATGCTGGGCCGCTGGCTCCGCACCCCCTGGCTGCCGATTGTGCTGCCCGCAGTGCTGTTCATGCTCTCCCACGCCTACGACCCCTGGGGTCAGAGCACGATTCTTGCGATGGGTATTTACGCGGGTTTCCTCTGCTGGTACACCGGCGGTCTGGAAGCCTCCATCAGTCTGCACGTGGCGAATAATGTGATCCTGATGCTGCTGTCCATGGTGGCTGGTCTGGACCCGTTCGCCTCCGAGGGTGTGACCCCCGTGGACGCACTGCAGGGTATCGCGCTGGAAGGCGTGTACGTGGTGCTCGCCTGCCTGATCTTCAACGCACGCGCTCGCCGCGGCGAAGTTTCACGTGAAACACAACCGCTCAAGGTTGATAAATAGGCTATATGGCGGGTTGCTCTAGCTCAGCTACCCCAACCCGCCCACCCCGCTCCATTCGAGCCTCACCAGGGCTATTACTCCATACCGCGTGGACTATCAGCCCCGGTCACCCCGTCAACACCCAAGAAAAGGTAGGGTTAAACCATGACTGTTGATGCTGTAAAAAATATTGAAGACCTCGCCGCATTCGTGGCGGAGTCGCCGGTCTCTTACCTCGCCGCGCGCACGGTAGCGCGCCGCCTGCAAGCAGCGGGCTTCACCGAGCTTGTAGAGACCGAAGCATGGGACCCGCAGATCGCAACCGGCCGCCACTTCGTCGTCCGTGATGGCGCGATTATCGCCTGGGCTGGCGGCGCGAAGGCGCAGAAGGCAAGCGGCTACCGCGTGCTGGGTGCGCACACCGACTCGCCCTCCCTGAAGATTAAGCCCTCCTCCTCCATCACCACGAAGGGCTGGCACCAGATCGCTGTCGAGAACTACGGCGGCGCACTGCTGAACTCCTTCCTCGACCGTGAGCTGTGCGTGGCGGGTCGCCTCACCGTCCTGGAGGACGGCGAGCTGAAGGACCGCCTGGTGCGTACCGGTCCGATTGCGCGCATCCCGCAGCTGGCGCCGCACCTGGACCACAAGCGCAACGAACTGGTGCTGGACAAGCAGTTCAATATGTACCCCGTGTGGGGCGTGGGCCCGGCGGAGAATGACGTGCTCGGCTACATGGCGAAGCACGTGATTGACGGCGAGCCGGTCGACCCGCAGAGCATCGTGGGTTACGACCTGCTGTTCGCTGATTCGCAGCCGCCGCGCCGTTTCGGTGCGGATCAGGAGCTGTTCGCTTCCGGTCGACTGGATAACCTGTCTTCGGTGCACGCGGGTTTGACCGCCCTGGAGCGTTACGTTGCAGATAACGCGGATGAGCACGCCACTGAGACCGTGATGCTTGCGGCGTTCGACCACGAGGAGCTGGGCTCGGAGTCGCGTAGTGGTGCGGCTGGCCCGTTCCTGGAGGATATTCTGGTGCGCCTCTCGGCTGCGCGCGGTGAGAGCACGGAGGAGTACCGCCGTTCGGTGGCGGCGTCGTTCTGCCTGTCGGCTGATGCCGGTCACCTGGTGCACCCGAACTATCAGGGTCACCACGACCCGACCGTTCAGCCGCTGCCCGGTGGTGGCCCGCTGCTGAAGATTAACGCGAACCAGCGTTACGCAACGGATTCGGTGGGTGCTGGCGTGTTTGCTGCGGCGTGTGCGAAGGCTGGCGTGCCGTATCAGGAGTTCGTGTCGAATAACAATATGCCGTGCGGCTCGACGATTGGCCCGATTACGGCGACTCGCCTGGGTATGCGCACTGTGGATGTGGGTATTGGCCTGCTGTCGATGCATTCGATGCGCGAGATGTGCCATGTGGACGATATGGCGTACATGACCCGCGCGGTGGAAGGCTTCTTCCGCCTCTAAATTGAACCCCGCTGAGGTATGAACAGCTGGGGTGTGGGCGCCGGGAACGTAAGGTTCCCGGCGCCCTTATTTTTTAAAAATTTTTCGGCGGTGTTTACCTCTTGAATAGGGTCTATGTGTGCTGTAAAGTAACCCACAATACGTTATACACGTGTTGCACACTACTTGTTTTTGAGAACTTTTCACCAATGATGGTGCGCCATCAGCTCGTAACCGGCGTAGCGAGCGAACCCCAACATGAAAGGCGGTTCCCATGTTCTTCGATATTTCTCTGATCCCGCTGGCGGTTTTGATCCTTGTGGGTCAACTGAAAAAAGCACCACCAAGGTTGCTAAACAACCCCAGCTATCAGAAGGAGAGGGAGCAGGTGCTAAAGCACCGGCGCATCCTGGATATGCTCAGCCTGAGTTTTGCTCTTGCCCTGATGATTATTCAGTGGGGTGGCCCCCTGACGACGCTTGCCTTTCGGGCGTGCGTTATTTGGTTGATTCCCAGCCAGCTGTATGATCTCTGGCAGAAGTTCAATGTGCCGCGTGGGGTACTCTTCGCGTGTGCTGTAGCCCTGATCGTTATTGAGTTTGGGTTGGCGCTCCTACCCTAACCTGCACCCTATAACAGATGTGGCGGTGACCGAATGAAAGGGTCACCGCCACAACTATTTTTAAGATGAGACAGGCTTGGATTAGACAGGGCTGGATTAGACAGGGCTGTCGGGGCTGGGCAGGGTTACCACCTCAGACCAGCGCGTATCCTTAGCGGCCGCACGGTTCGCGTCGCTCTTCTGCTTCACATCGGCGGGTGCCTGCTGTGCCCACGCCTCAAAAGCAACAATGTAGTTCTCGGGGTAGTTTGCCGCGAGCAGCTCCCGGCGGGTCGGGAAGTACTCCTTACCCTCCCGAATGTCGACGTAGTTGCTCACCTTGTAGGGGTCTGCGCTCTGGATGTCAGCGCGCGGGCCGGAGGCTACCTTTCCGCTTGCCACGTTAGCGTCATCGATAGCGCGAACCCACGCCGCAGCGTAGGCGTGATCGGCCTTGTTCTTCTCGTACAGTACCAGGCACTCGGCTCCTGCCGATTCAGCTTCGGCGCGGGTGGGGAAGTTCGCCTGGTTGCGCACAACATGCCGCGCGGAGACGTAGGAAGGGAGCGCAGTACCGCGGTCGGCGCTGATGGCTTCCTGCTGTTTGAGGGTTTCAGCTTTCGTGGCTTCGTCAGGTTCAAGGCAGGGGGTAGTTGCCTTCTTCACCGCGGAAGAGGAGGCAGGCCCGGTGGATGCCGTTGCTGACGGGGAAGAAGCCGCGGTCGTGTTTGAGGGCGCGGGAGTGCTTGATGCCGTGCTGGTGGAGCTACCGCAGGAGGCAAGAAGCAGGGGGAGAATCGCCAGCGCGGCACCGCGTCGTAGACCGCTGGAACGGAGTGAAAGAAAAACAGGGGTGTGGGTCATGAGACCACCTCACAAGAGGGACGGAACGATATATTGCGTCTAAATGTACCCGAATATTTGATATGTGGTCAATGGAAAACATCATCTAATTTTTAAAACCAACACTCTGGACGCAAGATGCGCAACCCAGTAGTCTTAGGGTGTTGACCTGCTTAAATATGAGGTAGACGGGGTAAGAGTGCGGAGATTTTGCAGGTCACCTACCTATCCCAGTATTGGCTTTGGGGCTTAAGGGGTAAGAAAACAACATTGAGGCTATGCGTTCGGTGTTCCGCTACTAGCGTTTTATGCTACTGAAAGGAAATGGCATCATGAATTCTACTTATAAGATGTTCGCCGTAAATGAGAAAATAATTTTGTATATCTTGTTTCTCATTGTATTGCAATCTTTTTATATTTTCCCAACTGCCCTGTATACAGATTTCGATAGATTTGTCTCGCCATGTGATGGGTGGCAAAGTACCTATTTCTACTTGCCCTTCTTTATGGTGGGAGTTGTATTAGCTAGCTTGTGGCAGATTTTTAGTATATGGCTGGGTGTCAAGCTTCGCATAGGCATTTTTTGGATTGCCTCACTATATTTAGTTTTTAAAATGTATGGGACGTATGAGATTGTAAAACACTATATCGTAAGTCCATGTAAAGTCCCTACAGAATATATGCATGGAATATTGTGGCCATATGATCTGCAAGCATTCATTCTCTGCGGTCCCGATATTGTCTCATGCATTATTTTTATAGCAGTTTTTATTGCATGCTCTAAGCGTAGCTACTGGATACCAACCATCGCAGCTATAGCCGCATTTGTTGCGCAGTGCGTCATCTCGCTACTGCTCTGGGAATACGTTAGGGGACTTATCTATTTCCTCCTCTAGTGGCTTCTAGTCGTTGAGGTGCAGGCTTTTGCAGGGCTGGTTTACAGGGGTGGTTTACGGGGCTGGGGGTTGCGCGATGGGCATTCTAAATATGCTCCTCTGCGCATGTTGGCTTCTAGTGTATATTGGGCAAATAGCAATATCTGACGCTGGTGTTTTAGCGACATGTTTGCTTCAAGAGCCCGGTGGCTTCCGTGTTTACGCAAGTCAGGGCGCTGAACAAGCTTGTTTGTCGATTTTCCTCCGAGGTGTTGGATTTTAAAAAATAAACATATTTTTCTCTTGACCATGTATCAAAACTGCCCGTATAGTGAGGGTCAAATCGGTATGTTCCAGCCCACAATGAGGTGACATTATGACCCTGAATTTCAGGACTCCGAACCCCCGCTATAGCGCACTGCGATATGGTGCCGCTCTTGCAACCCTGCCCCTATTCCTTGCCGCCTGCGGCGGTGCAAACACTGCGGCAAGCAGCACTTCCTCGCCCTCCACGGCGAGCGCCTCAGCAACGGCAAGCACCACACCAACCGTCAGCTGTTCCTCATACTCCGCCGAAGCTGTCGCATCCGCAGAAGCCGCCAAGCCCGTCCCGCGCACCGATGAACAATACCCCGCGTACATCCAGTACCGGAACATCCTCGCAGACGGTGCCCACATCATTGAGCCCAGCGAAATCGACAGCAAGTGCCACGCCGCACTCAAAGCAGGGCGGAGCACCCTCCCCGAATACGTTCAAAACATCGATGCCTACAACGCCCACCCCAGCGTCGGAGTCACCGACCCCTTCGCCGGAAGTGAGTACCGAGACATCAAGAACCGCAACGAATTCATCCCCCACCGCGCAGACCTGGAAGAAGCCGCCTACCCCGAGATGATCATTCGTCTCTACGAAAAGTGGTACGAGGCAGCCCCCGCAGACATCAAGACGCTCAGCGACGCGAACCGTGCACGATTCTTCGCCACGAGCGCCTACCAGCAGTGGAAGGCTCAGCCCCAAATCCCCAGCAGCTCCCGCCCATAAACCCGCACAAAAATAGTTGTGGCGGTGACCTAACAACGGTCACCGCCACAGCTCTTTAACGCGTTATCACCGGGGTGCCGGGGAGGGGCTACTTGCCCTTCACCTCGCGTGCCAGAGCCAGCAGCTCCTCATGCACGGTCGTATCGCCCGTAACCTCCGGGTGGAAAGAAATACCAATCAGGTTGCCCGAACGCACACCCACAATCTTCCCCTCATGACGAGCCGTCACCTGCACGCCCTCACCGGTGCCGGTCACAATCGGCGCACGAATAAACGCCGTATCAATAACCACCTCATCACCGGCAGGAGTCAGCCACGGCAGACGCACCTCCGCAGAATCAACCTGCGAACCAAACGCGTTACGACCCACCGAAACATCCAGGACACCCAGCGACTGCTGACCCGGCGCCGGATCATCAATACGCTTCGACAGCATAATCAGACCCGCGCACGTACCCAGGGTCGGCAGGCCCGAAGAAATCGCCTCAATCAGCGGCTCACGCACACCAAAAATACGGGTCAGACGGTCAATCGTCGACGACTCACCACCCGGCAGAACCAGTGCATCCAGACCCTCAAGCTGCTCACCGGTACGCACCCAACGCACCTGCGCGCCCAAGGACTCCAGCATCTCCGCATGCTCACGCACGCCGCCCTGCAGCGCCAAAACACCAACCGTCAAACCCTCACCCGGCAAAACACCGGTAGGCTGAACCTTCTCAACCATCACCGCTCCCTTCACAAAAACAACAAAACAAGAAGGGGCGGGACCCGCCTCAGCGAACCCCACCCCCTCATCAAACACTCACCCCAGATGCGGGGTGCGCGCACGAATTACCAGCCGCGCTCCGCCAGGCGGTGCGGTGCCGGAATGTCAGCAACGTTAATGCCGACCATAGCCTCACCCAGGCCGCGAGAAGCCTCAGCAACCTTCTCCGGGTCATTGTAGAAAGCAGTAGCCTTCACAATAGCCTTCGCACGAGCAACCGGGTCGCCCGACTTGAAGATACCGGAACCAACGAACACGCCGTCAGCACCCAGCTGCATCATCATCGCAGCGTCGGCGGGGGTAGCCACACCACCGGCGGTGAACATCACCACGGGCAGCTTACCGGTCTGAGCAACCTCACGAACCAGCTCGTACGGTGCAGCCAGTTCCTTAGCCTTCACGTACAGCTCGTCGGGCATGGTGTTGTACAGGCCCTGCAGCTCAGCAATCTGACGCTTAATGGTGCGGATGTGCTTAGTCGCCTCAGAGACGTCACCGGTGCCAGCCTCGCCCTTCGAGCGAATCATAGCGGCACCCTCGGTGATACGGCGCAGAGCCTCACCCAGGTTGGTAGCACCACACACGAAAGGAACCTTGAACTGGTGCTTATCAATGTGGTTCACGTAGTCAGCGGGGGAAAGAACCTCAGACTCGTCAATGTAGTCGACCTTCAGGGTCTCCAGGATCTGAGCCTCAACGAAGTGGCCGATGCGTGCCTTCGCCATGACCGGGATTGAAACAGCATCAATGATGCCCTCAATCATGTCCGGGTCAGACATACGAGCCACGCCGCCCTGCGCACGAATATCCGCAGGAACGCGCTCGAGAGCCATGACGGCAACAGCGCCAGCATCTTCAGCGATCTTAGCCTGTTCGGGGGTGACGACGTCCATGATGACGCCGCCCTTGAGCATGTCGGCCAGGCCGCGCTTAACAAGCGGGCTGCCGGTTACGGTGTTGTTATCAGTCATGACCTTATCTTCTCACGTTCTGAGTGTTCGCGCGCACTCACGGGGTCGGATTTTCTGTTCTCTGACACAGTACGACCCGAAGTTCACGTCAGAATGACACAAAACGTCATGAAAAGCGGTCAGACTGGGGCGGTTTACGGGTTGCGCAGACCCGCCGGATGCACGGTGCCGCCCCCCGGTCGGTACCGCCCGCAGGCAGCATACGGACGGCCCCCGCCAGCGAGCGCAGGGAATAAAAACGCGGGTATATTCTTTAACCCAGTAGAACCCCGCACACAGCCGGTAGGTGTGCCCACCACGTCGTGAACACCGCCGCGTTACCCCGTACAGGGCGAACACCAACACACGTCACAGACCATCAGCGCAAGGAACCCGAGCATCCGCCCGGCGCCTTCTACCCTTGCGCGCAGTAGAGGAACAGCATGCTTGAATCCCTCATCGCGCTCTCACTAGCCATCCTGGTGGGAACCATCATTGCGCACAAGACGCACATCACCCCCGCCATTGTGCTGATTTTTGTTGGCTTGGCTATCGGCATCATTCCCGCTCACGAGCTGCACGAAGTGCAGGAGCTCGGCCTGCCGCCGCACGTGATTCTCGAAATCTTCCTGCCCATCATGCTCTTCTGGGAAACCCGCAACACCTCATGGCGTGAAGCGCGCACCCGCATCCGCGGCATTATCCTCACCGGAACCCTGCTGGTCATCGTGACCGCTTTCGGTGTGGCGGGTATTCTGCACGCCTTCGCCGGCGTGTACATCTGGGGTGCGGCACTGCTGATTGGCGTGGCGCTCGCACCCACCGACGCGGTTGCTGTGGCAACCCTCAACGGCAAGCTACCCAAGTCCTCCATCACCACCCTCAAGGCGGAGGCGCTCATCAACGACGGCACGACTCTCGTGCTCCTCGCTCTCGCCCTGCAGGTAGCCGCCGGCCAAGAGCTCGCCCTCGGCCACGCGGCCGGCATGTTCGTCTTCTCCTTCCTCATCGGTATTCTGGTCGGCCTGGCGGTTGGCTGGGTAGCCAACAAGATTCGTGCCCACATCGACAACCCGATGTGGTTCACCTGCTTCATGCTGACCGTGCCCTTCATCGCGTTCATTCTCGCCGAGAAGATTGAGCCCCTGCCCGATATGAAGGGTTCCGGCGTGGTTGCCGTGGTGGTTGCGGCGTTCTTCCTCACCTACTACAGCCCGGACACCATCCGCCCGCAGAACCGCACCTACGGCCTGCCCACCTGGGCGTTCGTCACCTTCGTCATGAACGCCGTGCTGTTCGTCATGGTCGGTGTGCAGCTGCCCTCCGCCGTGGAACGCGCCGGCCTTGTGCTTGGAAACGACCGCTCCAGCTGGGGTGTCGCCCTGCTTGCCGTACTGGTTGCCTGGATTTCCTGCGTGGTCATCCGCTACGTGTTCCTGCATGCGTCCATCTTCACGATTCGCCTGCTCGACCGCAGTGAGAAGCAGCGCTCTCTGCGCACCACCCACCGCGGCCGCGTCGTCTCCACCATGGCGGGTCTGCGCGGCGGCGTATCCCTGGCGGTGGCGCTGTCTATCCCGGCGAGTGTTGAATACCGCGACTTCGTCATCTTCGTGGTGTCCGGTGTGGTGCTGTGCTCCATGGTCGTCCAGGGCATGCTGCTGCCCGCCGTGATCCGCTGGGCGAACCTGCCGGTAGACAACAGCGAAGAAGAAGAGATGAACGAAGCAATCCGCACCATGATTGCCGAGTCCTTCGATTCCATCCAGGAGATTGGTGGACGCATCAACGCCCCGCAGGAAGTCATCGACCGCATCGCGGAAGAACACATGTTCCACATGAGCATGTACCGTAACCTGCACACCCTGCACATGCACGGCGACGACACCCCCGAAAACGTGCTGAAGGTGCTCGAAGCGCACGAAAAGGAGAAGGAGCTGCGCCTGGGCGTGCTCGAGGTTCAGCGCGATATTCTCAAGCGTCTGCGTGACGAAGGCAGAATCGATACGAACGTACTGCACCAGATCCAGGAACGCCTGGACATCGAGGTGCTGCGCGTGCTCGGCCCCGTCGAGCTCGAATAGCTCACGCTCTTATATGAGGCGAGGCGCCCCACCCCGAATAGCGGGGGAGGGGCGCCTTGTTACTTTTTTGTCTAAACCCCTAGCCCCACCACTACGTGGAGGCGGTACAATACACTAGCCCGTTTTTCGCGCGGACCACGCCTCTCACCGCGTCATTCACCGCGCACCGGACACGACACAGACCAGAACCACAGGAATCTATGGCACCTCAGCAGACTGAAAACAACGCGCCCAAAAACAGCGCACCCGCAGGACACCGCCCGCACGGCGTAAGCGAAGACCCGCAGAACATCTACCTGCTCAAAGACGCCCCCATCCTCAAGGCGCTCCTCTCCCTCGGCGTGCCCATGGCACTCGGCCTCGCCATCACCAGCATCTACAACGTGGTGAACTCCTACTTCGTCGGCCACTACGGCGGCACCGAAGACCTCGCCGCCACCAGCTACGGCGTGCCCGTCTTCGGCGTCATCATGGCGATCGCAGGCCTGTTCGGCCTGGGCTCCTCAACCCTCGCCTCCCGCAAGCTCGGTGAAGGCCAGCCCGCCCACGAAATTCACCGCGTCACCTCCTTCGCCCTCTACTCGGCGCTCGGTGCAGGTGTTATCGCCGCCATTATCGGCTTCATCCTCGCTGACCCGATTACCGGTATTATGGGTGCCTCCGGCGGCTCCTACGAGCCGACCCGCATCTACGTGCACCTCATGTTCCTCGGTGCCCCCTTTGCCATTGGCATGTTCACCCTGGAACAGCTGGTCCGATCCGAAGGCTACGCCAAGCAGTCCATGTACGGCATCATCGTCGGCACCGTCGTCACCTGCATCTTCGACGTGCTGTTCATCGCCATCATGGGCATGGGCGTCGCCGGTGCCGGTTGGGCGATGCTGCTGGCGAACGGCGCATCCATGCTGTACTACCTGCTGTTCCTGATGCGTCAGAGCGAGAACTTCTCCGCGAACATCCGCGATTTCTCCCTCGACCCCGCCATCATCAAGCCCGTGGTCGCGGTCGGTGCCGCTGAGCTCATTCAGAGCCTCAACCTGATCTTTGCCGCCCTGCTGCTGAACAACCTCGCCGCCTCCTACGGTGACGACACCGTGGCGGCGTTCGGTCTGGCAATGCGCCTGAACATGGTGCCCGAAATGCTGTGTATGGGCCTGTGCATGGGCGGTATCCCGCTGTACGCCTACGCTTACGGTGCCCGCAACGGCGCCCGCGTGAAGGAGGCGCTGCGCACCGCAACGATCCTGTCCGTGGCGACCTCCGCGATCATCACCATTCCGGTGCTGATTTTCCGCCGTGAACTGCTCGCCGTGGTTGGCGATGCAAGCCTCATCGACACCGGCGAGGAGATTATGGTTGCGCTGATGCTCGCCGCCGTGTTCAACGCGGTCAGCATCGTGTTTGTGTCTTGGTTCCAGGCGGCTGGTAAGGGCGGCCCGGCAATGCTGATGACCATCGGTATTGCGTTGCTGTTCTTCCCCGCCGTGTACTTCGGCAACATGTGGTTCGGATTTAAGGGTCTGACCTGGGCGTTCCCCTTCACCCAGGTGCTCGCCTGCGCGCTGGGCCTGGTGCTGTTCCTTGCCACGGGTGGCGCGAAGGTACCGCCCGCTGAAGCTGAGGTTGAGACTGAAGGTTCTGAGGATTTGGACGTTCAGGATGCCCAGGTTTCTGGCGCACAGCCCGAACAGAAGGCATAGTCCTCGGTCTGCAAAAGTATAGTAAAAGCCCCGGACTCCCACCAAGGGAGCCGGGGCATTTACGTTAGTTCTTACGCCGGTTGAGGCGCTAGTGTTTTGACGCTAGTTCTTCCACCAGGAATCAAAAATCGTCACCGGAGTAGTGCGCTTATGGCGGCTACGCAGGTAAATCTGCTCCAGCTTCTCAGCCGCCGCCTCGTCGATGTCCTTACCCTCCAGGTAGTCATCAATCTGCGGGTAGGTCAGACCCAGCTCATCCTCATCGGTGCGGCCGGGCACGCCGTCCAGCAGGTCAGCCGTCGGCGGCTTAGCCCACAGACGCTCCGAGGCACCCAGCACCCGCAGCAGCAGCTGGTTCTGGCGCTTATTCAGGCCGTACAGCGGCAGCAGGTCCGCGCCGCCGTCACCGAACTTCGTGAAGAAACCCGTAATGGACTCCGCCGCGTGGTCGGTACCCACCACCAGGTAGCCGGGGCCGCCAGCCACCGCATACTGGGCAATCATGCGGGCGCGCGCCTTCACATTACCCTTGTTGAAGTCGCTCATCTGCTCGCCGGTCGCGTCAGTGTAGGCGGTGTCGAAGCCGTCGACGGCCTCCGCAATGTTGAAGGTGAGGGAGCGGGACGGCTGGATGAAACGCAGCGCCTCCTGCGCGTCCTCTTCGTCGTGCTGCACACGGTAGGGCAGGCGCACCGCCACGAACTCGGTGGTGCGGCCACGCTCGTTGAGGCGGTCGACCGCCAGCTGGCAGAGGCGACCCGCCAGGGTGGAGTCGATGCCGCCGCTGATGCCCAGTACCAGGCCGCGGCTTCCGGTGGCTTCCAGGTAGTCGCAGATGAACTGGATGCGGCGCTCCACTTCTTCGCGTGCCTGTTCTTCGGTCATGTTGGGCTTGACGCCCATTTCACGGATGATCTGTGCCTGTAATTCACGCATGACTTAAGTGTACGCTCCACCTTATAGCCCGTGCGGTGAACCGCCGAGGGAGGCGAGGTAGTGTTCCACACGGTGCGTTCAGCTTTGCATGCGCGGCGGGTTCAGTGGTGCTCCAGTGGCGCTCCAGCCCCGCAAATACACAGCGTATTCACCGGTAAAAACCCTGCGCGACAACCCGCGCGACTGTTAGCATGAACATACGGTTCAAATACCGTTCAAAACAGGCGGTGGTGAGGGAAAACAACCCCACCACCCAATGCCACAGAACACGTCAACCAAGGACGGTGAAGACAGCACCATGGCAAAAACAAAAACTGAACTCTACGACGAGCTCGTAGACATCGAAACCAGCCTCGAAAACCACCCGCTCACCTCCGGGAAAATAGCGGAGGCGGGCATCATCATCGAGCAGATGAAGGAGCAGGGCGCCACCCAGGAAGAAATCGATGAGGCACTCACCCGGCAGGGGCTGCCTTCCCTCGTGGAGATTGGTAAGAGTACTCTGCTGCAGTCTTTCAGCCTTTGGAAGCTGAGTCACCGCAAGTCCAAGGTGGAAGCCGCCATTGAGAAGCTCAACCGGCGAGAAGCCCGCTAGCGCTAACTAGCCCTCCTCGGGCAGGGCGAGGCAAGCAAATACCCCCGGCAGATGCGTATAGCATCCACCGGGGGTATTTCTTTTGAAGGAATATTAGCAGCTTAGATTTTCAAAGACGCTCTCATAGCGGTCAACGAAGTCCGCCGCTGCGCTCAGAAGCTCCTCCTGGTCAAGGGAATCCCGAGTAGCTGACAGCGTTTCATCCTTGCCGTTCTGTGCCTGTAATTCACGCATAACCTAAGTCTACGCCGCAGACATAACAGCCCACAGAAAGAGCCGTGCCGAGGCAGAAAACTCCACCCCGACACGGCCCTCACATCCACGTTTGACTAGCGGTTATTCAGCACGCGCACGTTATAGCGGTGCAAGAACGCCGCCATCGCGCCACGCTCAATCGGCTGAACCGGGCGGAACGAACCATCCGGCCAACCCGTCGTAATCCGCTGATCAGCCAACCACGCAATCTCGCGGTAGAACTGACTACCGGTCGAAACGTCGCTAAACGGCGACACCGACGGAGCCGAATAAGCCGGCGAACCC
>NZ_CAXOQT010000029.1:0-26746 GCF_964211445.1 Rothia mucilaginosa
TGGGTTTATGGGGTTGAGGGGCGAAGCCTAGCCGGCGTGAACGTCTTCATCGTGTACGTTCTCGTGGCACAAATCCTCGTGCAGAATATCCCGCGCCGGATGCTGCCGCGCCCGCTCTTCCGCAGCACGGTCAGACAGCGAATAAAACCACGTAATGTGCTCGCACACCCGCTCATAGGCCGCCTGCTCATCGTGAGAGGTAATCGCCTCAATAATGCCGTAATGCTGCTGCTGCAACGTGCGCTTGACCGCCTCCCAATCCTTCAGGAAAGGAACCGCCTCCTGCACATAACTCATCGTTGCCATGTGCAGAGAGTCAATAACCGTATCAAGCACAATATTGCCGCCGAGCTTCGACAGCTCATAGTGAAAACGCGTATCGCAGAAATGGAAACGCTCATCGCTGATCTGCTCATCCATCTCCGCCAGATGTACGCGCGCCCGCTCCAACGCTGCCGCACGCTCCGGGGTGTCCGGCGCGGCAGCCGCCGCACGCGCCGCAGGGCCCTCCAGTAGCAGACGGGTTGAGACAACGTCCTTCACCGGCAGGCTACGGGTCGCAATGTGCATGCGCAGCGCCCAGCTGAGCGCATCCGACGGCTCAGAAATGATAATCGCGCCCGACTTCGGCCCCGAACCGGTACTGGAACGAATCAGACCCAGCGCGTTCAGAACGCGCAGGCCCTCACGCACCGAAGGGCGGGAAATACCGTGCCGCGCCGCCAGCTCACGCTCGGAGGGGAGCTTATCGCCCACACGCAGCTCACCCAGGCGCAGGCGCCGCTCAAAGTTCTCCAGGATGATGCTGTAGCTGCGGTCCGCCAGAATCGGCTGGCGGTCAACCGCAGGGGGCGCCTCAGCAGGCTGGGTATCGTCATAAGAACGAGGCATAATCTCTCCTGATAACGAGGCGGATAACGAAAAGAAATACTCTGCGCCTGAGATATCTCAGAGCTAATTCAGAGATATTTCGGGCTATTCGTTGAGTGGTCAGGACATAAAAAGCGGGGCGGCAGAACCGAGAAGGTTCGCCGCCCCGCCGTGGCCACCGGAAAATACCGGGGCGAATGTCCTACTGTTCGTGAAGCGGATGCTCCAGGAACTCTCTAAAACCTGAGCTTCAGATTAGGGAATCATGAAGGACAGAACGTTGGTCTGCAGGAAGACCAGGACGCAGACGAACAGGAGCATAGCGAAGGACCAGGGGAGGACAGCCTTGAGGATGTCGGATTCCTTGCCTTCCATGTCCACGGAGGTAGCAGCAATAGCCAGCGACTGCGGGGAGATCATCTTACCGACCACACCACCGGTGGTGTTAGCAGCCAGCATGAGCTCGGGGGTTGCGCCGTGGATACCTGCGTGCTGCAGGTTCTCAGCAGCAGACACCTGCAGCTTGGCGAACAGTGCGTTCGCACTGGTGTCCGAACCGGTCACAGCGGTACCGATCCAGCCCAGAGCCGGTGCGAGGAACGCGTAGACGGTGCCCAGGCCTGCCAGGAAGGTACCCATAGCAATGGTCTGACCGGAGAAGTTCATGACGTATGCCAGTGCCAGAACCGAAGCAATGGTCAGGATGGACCAACGCATGCGGTAGACAACGGAACCGAACTCGGTGAAGATTGCCGGGAACTTGAAGGCGTAGCGGCCCTTCTCGTTGAAGAAGAAGTAGACGACCGCAACAACCAGACCGGAGATGATCAGCAGGGTGCCGGGGTTGGACATCCACGCGAAGTTGTAGACAGCGTCCTTGACGGGCTTGCCGTCAGCGGTGACGAGGCGGGAGCTCAGAGCCTGGATATCAATCTTGATGACGAAGCTCTTCAGCCATGCCTTCAGGCCAGCGTGCAGGTTAGCAACACCGAAGATTGCAACGACGATGACGTAGGGCAGCAGTGCCATCCAGACGCGAACGGCGGGCAGAGCTTCCTTCTCTTCAGCCTGTGCGGGCAGGCCGTAGCGTTCACGAACGCCTGCGACGCCGCGCGGCTTCCAGAACTGCAGGAAGACAACAGCAACACCCATGGAGACGATGCAAGCAACAACGTCGGTCAGGTTGTATGCGGGGGTAGCAGCGGTGACCCACTGTGCAATTGCGAAGGAGACACCGATGATCAGTGCGGGCAGCCAAGCGTCCTTCAGGCCCTGCATGCCGTCGAGGATGACGAGCAGGATGAGGGGAACGAGCATTGCCAGGAACGGAGCCTGGTGACCAACGATGGTTGCGATAACGTGTGGGTCCTTGCCGCCAACGTCAGCTGCGGTGGTGATCGGGACAGCAACTGCGCCGAATGCCACGGGTGCGGTGTTAGCGATCAGAACGGTGACAGCAGCCTTAAGGGGCTTAACGCCCAGGGAGAGAATCATGGTTGCGGTAATTGCAACGGGAGCGCCGAAGCCAGCCAGTGCCTCGAGCAGACCGCCGAAGCAGAATGCGATGAGGATAGCCTGGATGCGCAGGTCGCCGCCGCCGAGGCGGTCGAAGACGCGGCGCAGATCTTCAAAGCGGCCGGAAAGGACGGTGATCTGGTAGAACCAGATTGCACCGAGGATAACCCAGCAGATGACCAGGCCGTAGATGCCACCGCGGACGGCGCTCAGACCGGCGAGGTCAGCGGGCATGTGGAAGCCCAGCGCTGCTACGAGGATGGATGCTGCCAGTGCCACGAGTGCGGACCAGTGAGCGCGTGCCTTAACGCCCAGTAGCATCACAAAGAAGGTGAGGAGGGGAATGGTTGCCACGAGCGCGCTGAGGCCGAGGCTACCTCCCACTGCATTGGTTACAGCGGTATAAGTTTCCACTGGAACTCCTTTGGTTCAGGGTGTGTTTTGTGTGTGGTCAGACCATAGATAATTCTGTGGGGAACGAGTCATTGTTCCCTGCATGGGGATGTGGTCAGACCATTGATCGCATGTTTAGAAGAGTACCGGATAATGTGGTGTTTCACCAAAAGTGACCTGACTCATTTTTGTGGAAGGCGACCGGAACCTGGGCTCGCTTCCAGTGAAACTGCCGAAATATTGCGGTTCTGATAGTTAATTCCAGGTTCTGAAACTCGAATATTTTCAGATACATCACGAGTTGGGTGTATGGGTCATTGGTTTACCCAGGGGAGAGTCTTCATTTGGACGCATATACCCGAAAAGAATGTTGTTTTAAAAAGGAAAAGCCCCATAAAACAACCATAAAATCTTCAGAACGGCGGATTTCTAGGGGGTTTATGGTCCACTTCTGTGTGTTTGATAAATGTTCAATCTGCGAAAAGAATATAGGGGTCTTACGGGGGGTGCATGGGAGATGAGGTCACATGTACCGGAAGGTAGGGAAATATACCTTAAGGTCAGGTCGACCTAACCGGTTATTTAACAAGGAAAGTATGTGCTATTCCAACTAGAGAAAAGCCGCTCAACGGTGTTAAATGGCTAGAAAGATAAAAGACATCACCACGGTTTCTGATCCCACCGCATCCCACCTCCACTTGGGGCGCGCACATTAGCCGGAACCATCCGGCCCAGCTTCCCCGACTCAATACATCTGAGTCGCTTCTTTGGAAGACCGAACTTGTTCGGACTGTGCCCCGCCTGCCCCAGACGCAGGCGGTGAGACCGAGAAACTCTGAACACAGAGGAAAGGACGGACAAGTCATGCGCATTGCACTCTTCTCCACGTGCATCGTTGACGGCATGTACCCCCGCGTAGCACGCGCCACCGTCGAAATTCTTGAGCGCCTGGGCCACGAGGTTGTCTTCCCCCCGAACCAGACCTGCTGCTCTCAGATGCACGTCAACTCCGGCTACTTCGATGACGGTTACGAAGTCATCAAGAACCACGTTGAAGCTTTCGACTCCTGGGACTGGGACGTAGCTGTTGCACCCTCCGGCTCCTGCGTTGCTTCCCTGCGTCACCAGCAGGCAATGGTCGCACGTAGCCGCGGCGACGAAGCGCTGGCTCTGAAGGCAGAGCAGATTGCTTCCCGCACCTTCGAGCTTTCCCAGCTGCTAATCGACATCCTGGGCATCACCAACGCTGCCGAGCAGCTCGGCTCCTACTTCCCCGAGCACGTCACCTACCACAGCTCCTGCCACGGTATGCGTATGCTCGGCCTGGGCACCCGCCAGCAGGACCTGGTCCGCACCGTCGAAGGCATCAAGTACACCCAGCTCGAGGGCATGGACCAGTGCTGCGGCTTCGGTGGTACCTTCTCCTTCAAGAACGCTGACGTCTCCGGCGCAATGGTCAACGACAAGGCAGACAACGTTGAAGCAACCGGTGCTTCCGTCTGCACCGGCGGCGACTGCTCCTGCCTGATGAACATCGGCGGTGCGCTGATGCGTCGCGGCTCGGACGTTCAGACCATCCACTTCGCTGAGATCCTCGCATCCACCAAGGAAAACCCGCTCAAGATTAACTCCGAGCGTGTTGAGCTCTCGATCGGCTAAGGAAAGATAAGACCTCATGACCGCTATTCAGCTTGGTATGCCCAAGGTCGTTCACTACGGCGAGGGCAACATTTTCGAAGAAACCCCCTTCCCCAAGTACGCGAAGGAAGAGCTCAAGAACGAGCAGCTACGCGCCAACCTGCGCTTCGTGACCCACGCGATCCGTAACAAGCGCGCACGCGTCACCGCAGAGGTGCCCGACTGGCAGGACCTGCGTAACACCGGTGAGTCCGTCAAGAACTACGTTCTGGCGAACCTGCCCGAGCTGCTCGAACAGTTCGAGCGTAACTTCACCGCCGCAGGCGGCCACGTGCACTGGGCACGCAACGCCACCGAGGCGAACCAGATTGCTCTGGACCTGATTCGCGAGCAGGGCGTGGACGAAATCATCAAGATTAAGTCCATGGCAACCGCAGAGACCGGCCTGAACGAATTCCTCGAGGAAAACGGCATCAACGCTATTGAGACCGACCTCGCGGAAGAAATCGTCCAGCTCGGCCACGACCGCCCCTCCCACATTCTGGTGCCCGCAATTCACCGCAACCGCCGCGAAATCCGCGACATCTTCCTGCGCGAAATTGAGGGTATTAACCCGGACATCACCGATGAGCCGGCAGAACTGGCAGAGGCATCGCGTAACCGTCTGCGTAACAAGTTCCTGAACACCACCGTGGCAGTCTCCGGCACCAACTTCGGTATTGCTGAGACCGGTACCCTGACCATCGTGGAGTCCGAAGGTAACGGCCGTATGTGCCTGACCCTGCCCGACACCCTCATTACCTTCATGGGTATTGAGAAGATTCTGCCCACCTTCCAGGACTACGAGGCATTCCTGCAGCTGCTGCCCCGTTCCTCCACCGGTGAGCGCATGAACCCCTACACCTCCATGTGGACCGGTGTGACCCCCGGTGACGGCCCGCAGAACATGCACGTCATCCTCATTGACAACGGCCGTACCGCTGTTCTGGCTGATGAGCTCGGTCGCCAGGCACTGCGTTGCATCCGTTGCTCCGCTTGCATGAACGTGTGCCCCGTGTACGAGCGCGCAGGCGGTCACGCCTACGGCTCCACCTACCCGGGCCCCATCGGCGCGATTCTGTCCCCGCAGCTCTCCGGTATCGAGGCAGCAGAGAACAACTCCCTGCCGTACGCATCCTCCCTCTGTGGCGCATGCTACGAGGTCTGCCCCGTGAAGATTAACTTCCCCGAGGTTCTCGTGCACCTGCGCGCTAAGGACGTCGAGTCCAAGCACGCTGTCCGCGAGTTCGAGGGCAACAAGAAGGCTCCCTTCTCGCAGATGGACGGCATGATGCTCGGCGCGAAGAAGCTCTTCACCTCCGGCAAGATGATGTCCATTGCAGAGCGTGGTCTGCCCATGTCCCGCCTCATCAGCGGCCGCAAGCACAAGATCACCGCTGTTCCCGGTATCGTCGGCGGCTGGACCGCTTACCGCGACATCCCCGAGCCCCCCAAGGAATCCTTCCGCAACTGGTGGAAGAAGGAGAAGGGTCAGGCTCCGGCACGCGATAACGCACAGCGCGTTGACATTCAGGCCCTCATCGAGGCCAACAAGGGTAAGGCAGCTGAAGCGGCTGCAAACGCTAAGGCTGCTCAGGAAGCCCGTGAAGCTAAGGAGAACAACTAATGTCCTCTGCTAAGGAAGATATCCTCGCACGTATCCGCTCGTCCCTGGCTGACGCACCCGTCGCCCCCGAGCCCGTACGTAACTACCGCCGCGTCAGCGAGCTGAACGAAGAGCAGACCATTGAGATGCTCGTCGACCGCCTCATTGACTACAAGGCAAACGTGTTCCACGCGAACAAGGAGAACATCTCCGAGGTCATCGCAGAGCGCCTGGGTGAAAAGTCCACCTACGTGGTTCCCGAGGGCCTGAACATGGAGTGGCTGCCGGCTGACACCGCTGACCGCAAGCGCGTCACCGACTCCGGTAGCACCCTCAAGCCCGGCTGCCTGTCCCTGAAGGAACTGGACGCAGTTGACGCTGTGGTGACCGGTTCGACCGTCTCCTGCGCAGAGACCGGCACGATCTTCTTGAACACCAACCCCGATGAGGGTCGCCGCGCCATCACCCTGGTGCCCGACCACCACATCTGCGTGGTGCCCCGTTCCACCGTCGTGGAGCTGGTTCCCGAGTCGATCGAGCGTATCACCTACACCCGCCCCGTGACCATGATTTCCGGTCCGTCGGCAACCAGTGATATCGAGCTGATCCGCGTGGAGGGCGTGCACGGCCCCCGTACCCTGGACGTCATCATCTACGACGCCTAAGGTGCAGCGCCAGAAGGCAAACCTCTAAAGAAAACCGCCCGAGAGCTAAGGCTCCCGGGCGGTTTCTTTATGTCCTCGCGACGTCTAGCTGCAGAAGCGAGGCGACAGCCATGAGCGCACAAAAACGGTGGCGGGCCCATGTTCCCGCCACCGTTCTGTGCTTATAGGGTGGTGTATCGACGGTTAGCGTCGTAGCGCCCCGTGAGGGTGCTTAGGCGCGTGCGTCGAAGTGCTGCAGACCGGAGTCCTCACGGCTACCGCCCTGGCCATCGCCAACATCGTGGTAGTCCTTGATCCACTCGATCTTCTGAACCCACTTGACCATCTTGTAGCCGTGCATGGAGTCCGCACGCAGACGGAGCGGGCCACCGTACACATCCGGCAGGGGCTTGTCGTTCATGCCCCACGCCAGGATGGTCTCATCTTCCATTGCCATGGAGATGTCCAGGCACTCGTAGTAGGGTTCGGTCGGTCGGCCGTCGTAGGTGTGGCCCACGTGGCCGAAGGAGATCACCATAACGTAGCGTGCCTCGTCGGTCTTCTCGACCAGTGCGAGAACGTCGCGCAGGCGCACGCCCTCCCACTTGGCGATGCCGGTCCAACCCTGCATGCAGGTGTGCATGGTGATGTTGACTTCCTTGCCCAGCTGCTTGAGCTCGTCAATGCTCAGGGACTTGGATTCCTTCACCAGGCCGCCCAGCTCCAGGCGGTAGTCAACGAACTCGTGCTCCTTCAGGCGGTTCCACTCGGTGCTCTCACGCTCGGTCGGCGGGCGAGTGTTGACCCAGTGGAAGGGCGAAATGTCGGCATCGGTGAAGGTCTTCTTCTGCACCTGACGGGAGGTGATGCGGTCCAGCAGGACGTTACGAATCGGCTGGGTCAGACCCCAAATGAAGGTCTGGGTGAATCGCAGGTCGCGCAGGGACCAGTACGAAGCGAAAATCCACAGAGCCACAGCGAAGACAATGCCGCCAATGAGCATGGTGACTGCCTGAGCGAACTGTGCTGCGTCCACCTCGTTGTAGGGCTTGTTCAGCATCATGTGGGCGATGTTGTACTGGGGGTGAACCACGAACACCAGCGCCACGTGAATGACGGTGAAGACGCAGTAGAACGCCATGCCCAGGAAGTGGATGGAACGTGCGGTCTGGCGGTTACGGAAGAGGCGCACGTAGCCGGGGAAGCGGCCGCAGAATGCCGGGCTCATAATCGGGCCGGTTGCAATCATCAGTGGTGCCACGATGAACACCACGGTGAAGTACATGATCTGCTGCAGAGCGTCGTACGGCTGGAAATGCTCAATCGAGGGAATCTGGAAGCCAGCGTAAATCTGGATGGACTCCCAGGCCTGCGGGATGATGTCCCAGCTGGTCGGGACGATGCGGCGCCACTGACCGGTCAGGAACAGCAGGGAGACATATACCAGACCGTTAACAATCCAGATGACGGTCACCAGCGCGTGCCATGCGCGGCCCAGACCAATCTGGGCCTTACCGGGCAGAGAAATCAGGGGAGACAGGGTGCGCTGGTCATCGCGCGCCGTAAATGCTCCGGGGGTGGTAGGGACCTTGTCCTTGGTGAACTTGATCCACTCAGAACCCGGGGTGCAGTGGTTGTTCCAGTACAGGCGGGGGTGAGAGGCGAGAACTTCCCAACCTGAACGAATCAGGAAGCCCATCATAATGAAGTTGATGAAGTGCGTAATTCGGAGCCAGGCCGGGAAGTCCAGCTCTACGCCACCAGTGCTCGCGGTGAGGAGTAGTTGGTGCATGATATTTCCTTCGGAAATGACTGTGTGTGCAGACAATCGTTAGGATTCAGTGCGAGGCCTTGAGATAAGAGGTTAGAAATAATTACCTTTCTGAACCATATGATCCTCCTCCGTGGTTGGGAGCCGCCGGGGGTATCGTCGCGGATACTCCCGAAAGGGGCACCTCCCGTGTGTGAGATGGGAGGCGCGCCAGCTCCCGCTGGGGCGGAAGCGGCTCTGTGTATGTATGTTGGTTTATGTGTGTTTTAGGGAAATTCCCTGTCCGCTTTCAATTTTATAGGACAAAGTGTCAGTCGAGAAAGCTAAGACACGTCATGTTCTGTAATATTTGCATAAAAAATCCGAATTTAAGGAAGATTCTCATTTTTCCGCGGTTTATAAGGTCACTCGGGTGTAAAAAACCCACCGCAGCCTCAAGAGAGGATGCGGTGGGTTTTGATCATATATGTGGGATGCATGTTGGTTTGCAG
Organism: Rothia mucilaginosa; assembly: GCF_964211445.1. Classification (GTDB taxonomy): domain Bacteria; phylum Actinomycetota; class Actinomycetes; order Actinomycetales; family Micrococcaceae; genus Rothia; species Rothia mucilaginosa_E. Next base: position 8,968 of record NZ_CAXOQT010000029.1, read on the forward strand.
GGTCTTAACTGCCTGGTATTGTGTGGTTTTATAAAGCTAAACCCACATAAGGTTGGGGTGACTGTAAGCGGGATACCCGCTCAAACCGGTTCATCACCCCAATCTTGAAGGACCGGAGCGCAACCACAGTGTAGCTGAGGCTACTTCTCCCCAGAACCCGCAGTCTTCGCAGAGCCCCTGCGCTTCTTCGCCTCAGCCCGAGAGGCTGTGCGGGAATCAACAGAAGCGCCCTCAGCATCAGCAAAGCCGGGCTGAGCATCAGCCGGGGACTCAGAATCAGACGGGGTCTCAGCGTCAGACTGCGCATCAGCGTCAGACTGCGACTTCAAACGAACCACCGGAATCATGCCCGTGGTCAGCTTTGTCTGAGCGTTACGCTGAGCCTTCAACGCGTTCATCTGCTCCTTACGGCTCGGCTCCTGCTGAGCCGGTTCCGCAGAACCAAATGCCTGACGAATACCCAGCGCCCACAGCGGGAACAGCAGAACCGTCAGCGCGCCACCAGCAACCAGCAGCGACGCGGTTGACTCCTCCAAAAGATCCGAACTGGTCGCAACCTCTGTCACCGCCACAATAATCGGCAGACCCGCAGCCGAATACAGAGCCAACTGCGCCTTCTGCGCGCGCGTGGTCAAACCCGAACGGGTATCGAAGAAATGCTCCGCCAAAAGAACCGGAATACCACGGCACAGCAAAATACCCACCACCACGGCAAGCAGGCCCAGAGGATTCGCAAACACCGCAGACACGTTAATACCCATGCCGCTGACCACGAAGAACAGCGGAATCATGAACGTAAAACCAACCACCTCAAGGCGGCGAGTCATCATATGCAACGCCGCCGGAGGAGTCAGAGTACGCAGAATCAGGCCCGCCGCAAACGCGCCCAGCACCGCATCCAAATCAAAGAGCGCAGTACACATAATCAGGGTCGCCAGCAGGAACATCGCAAGACGCAGAACCGTCTGACCGGTCGTATTCGCCTCCGCAGCCATAATCTGACGCAGACCCGGCACATGCGCAAACAGGCGGTGCGGAATCAACGCCGTAATCACCGCAACCACCATAAATGCCAGCAGCACCACAAACGCCATACCCGGCGAACGCGACGACAACAACAGCGAAATAGCGAAAATCGGCAGTAGCTCACCCACAGCGCCGTGCACCAGCACCGCATTACCCACCGGCGTACCGGCGGCACCGTGAGACTTCAACATCGGCAACAGAGTGCCCAACGCTGTGGAGCTCAGTGCCACACCCACCGCAACATACGTATTCAGCTCACGCGAGAACGAGGTAATCACCGCCGCACCCGCCATACCCAAGGCAAAACACACAAACCACGTGGCAATAGCGCTATAACCCTGGCGGCTACGCAGAGACGACACATTAATCTCAAAACCCGCAATCAAAAAGAGCATGCCCAGACCAAGCTCCTTCAGCAGCGGGATACCGCCCTCACTGCTGGCGAGGTTGAACATATTCGGGCCAATGAGCAGACCAAAAATGAGCAGGAAAACCACATCGGGGATCTTCTTACCCGTCAGACGCGAAAGAATCGGGGACAGCAACGCAACCAGGGTAATCCAGAAAATGGACACAAACTGGCCGCTATCGTGGCTCGACCCTTCCGAGAGGGTCGTACCCGAGGCAAGAAGAGCAGCGGAAGTTCCCCAATTCGTCAGAAAAAGAGGGGATAAAGTCGAAAACATAAAACCTCAACGTGGTGTATGTGCAGGTGGGGCGCGTTTGAGATAGTAAACGGGGCAAAAAATGCGCCCGCAGGAAAGCCCCACCTTTAAGAACGTACCAATGGTACACACCTACCCCCGCACAACAACACTTGAACAGCACTCACCAGGGGCGAGAAGCCCCGGTCAACAGCCGACAGAGAAGCGGCATGAGAGCAAAACCTCCGCGCCACCGCCCCGCTGGACACAGCTTCCACCGTTACACTTAACACCTATGCCAGCGCATCCGGCACACACCACCGGAAGCGGCATATACCCGGCAGGGCGCACACCCTGGCGTAGCCCTAGCAGGGCACGCAGACTCTCAAACACGGCACTACAAGGAGCGAGGACATGGCAGCAGGGCGCACACAACCCATCCCCACCGTCAGCAGCGGGGCACGCGCCGCCTCCCTCGGAGGCACCCGACGCGACCTCGGGCTCGACCTTGCCCGCGCCTTCGCCGTGCTCAGCCTGCTCATCCCCTTCGGATACTGGCTACAGCTGATCCCGGTGTCCTGGAAATTCTGGATCCCGCAGACCCTCGTACCGGCTGAACCATTCTTCGCCGCCATCCTCGGCGCAGCTACCTGGCGGTACGCCCGCACCGCAAACTTCCCGCAGCTCTTCGCCGGAACTATCGTGCGATTCCTCGCGCTACTTCTGCTCGGCGTGGCACTCATGCAGGGCATCAGCTACCTGCCGCAAGCCGGCGTGACCGTACCGGCGCAGGGCTTCGCATACTCCCTGCCCTTCGACATGCTCGTGCACCTGGCGCTACTGACCCTGCTGACCCTATTCGTCGTGCACCTGCCGCTATGGGCAGTCGCAGCGCTTGCGGTGCTCACCAGCCCCTTTATCACCTGGACCTACACCCTGCTTATGGATGTAGCCGCCCAGGCTGATGCGTGGACCGCCGTTCAGCTGCCCTTCCTGGCGAGCCACGGCGTCAACCACGCCCAAAGCGCCCAGCTCATCTGGGTCATGTGCCTGGGCATCGTGCTCGTACGCCTCTACGACAATCTGCAGGCAAAGCTCGCAATCCCCGTCGTACTCGCCGTACTGGCGCTCGCCGTGTACCGCACCTTTAACCCCTACACCGAGCTGGGCTTCCTCAACAGCCCGCAGGTACTACTGACCCTGAATCTGGCGGCAACCCTCTACTTCTGGGCTGAATGCGCGCGCCTGCTCTCCGCGCAGGCGGGAATGCTCACCCCCGTTGCGCGCCTGGGCCAGATGTCGCTGAGCGCCTCCATAGTGCTGAGCGGAATTATCATCTACACCGGCCCCACCATCAAGGCATTCACCGTCGGCGAGCACTACGTGGCAACCGGAGGCTGGGGCACCGCCGTGTACTGGAGCGCCTTCCTGCTGTTCGGCGCCGCAATCGCCCTGGGCTTCTGCACCCTCTGGTCGCGCATGGCGCGCTCCGTAGCCGGACGCGGCCCCCTGGAGGCGATTCTCGCCCTTATCTCCGGGCGCGGCTAAACACGGCCGTACAACGTACAAGCGACCCCTTACCTGCATTTCTGCACGGGGAGGGGGTCGCTTTTATGCATTCAAGCTCTGCACCAAAAATACTGTGGCAGAAATACTGCGACAAAAATACTCCGGGTACGACAAAGCCCCGGTCCAGAAGACCGGGGCTAGTTGTCGGGATGACAGGATTTGAACCTGCGACCTCGTCGTCCCGAACGACGCGCGCTACCAAGCTGCGCCACATCCCGATGTTGACCTATCAGCGAATACCGTAGGCAACTCACCTAGGATAACCCAAAAAAATTCAGAACGCAACACAGCGGCACGTCACCGGATGTTGGGGCGGCTCAGAGGCGCCTAAGCGTCAGCCTCCTGAACCTGATTCAGCTCATCCCACGAGGCGTACATCGCCGCAAAACGACCGCCGGAGGCAATCAGCTGCTGCGGGGAGCCGTCCTCCACCACGGAGCCCTCATGAATCACCAGCACACGATCAGCGCCCAGAACCGTCGAGAGGCGATGGGCAATCACCAGCGCCGTACGCCCCGCCAACACAGTACGCAACGCCGCCTGCACCGCACGCTCACTCGGAATATCCAGCGAAGCCGTCGCCTCATCCAGAATCAGCACCCGCGGATTAGCCAAGAACACGCGAGCAAAGGACACCAGCTGACGCTGACCCGCCGACAGGGTAATACCGCCGCGACCCAGACGCGACTCGTAGCCGTCACGCAGACGCTCAATGAACGCATCAGCACCCACCGCCTTCGCGGCAGCCTTCACCTGCTCATCGGTCGCCTGCGGGTTACCCATGCGGATATTCTCCAGAATCGACGCGGAGAACAGGAACACCTCCTGAGTCAGCATGAGCACCTCACGGCGCAGCTGCACATCCGCCAGCTGGCGAACATCCACGCCGTCAATACGCACCTGACCGGACGAAACATCGTAAAAACGAGCCACCAGCTTAGCGATAGTCGACTTGCCGGCACCCGTAGCACCCACTAGCGCCACGGTCGTACCCGGCTCAATGCGCAGGGTCGTCTCCTTCAGCGCGTGACGGTCCGACGTGTACCCAAAGACTGCCGAATCCAGCTCAACCAGAGCGCCCTGAACCTTGCCGCCCCCAGCAGCACCGGTAGCAGACTCCACGGCGCGCTCATGCGGATGCTCAGGCTCAGCAACCTCCGGCTCCTCAGCCAGGAACGACGAGAGCTTCTCCAACGCGGACATCGCCGACTGGAACATGTTGTAGAACTCGGAGAGCTGCATGACCGGCTCAAACACACGGTTCGCATAAATCACCAGCGCCAGCAGGGTACCGATCTGCATGGTGCCGCCCAGCACCGCATAACCACCCAGCACCAGCGCACTGGCAATAAACACATTGCCCAAAAGCATCAGCACGGGCGAGTAGATGCCGAAAATCTTAATCGAATCCATCACCGCCAGGCGGTAACGCTCCGACGCCTGCGCGTACTCGGAACGCATCTGCGCCTCCGCACCAAACGCCTTCACCGCGCGGATACCCGTAAAAGTCTCCACAAAACGGCTCGTCAGATGTGCAGACTCGGTACGCATCGTGCGGAAAACCGGCACAGCCGTCTTCTGGAACCAACGCGTCAAAAAGTAAATCGGCGCGCCCATGACCAGCATGAACAGACCAATACGCCAGTCCAGCAGAAAAATAGCGACCGCAGAAATCACCATGGACAGCAAGGTAATCGCCAGCTGGCTAATGCCGCTGTCCAAAAAGCTACGGACCGTATCAATATCGCTGGTCAGACGCGAAATGACCTTGCCCGAGGTGTACCGCTCATGGAACGACACGCTCAGCGACTGCGCGTGACGGAACACCCGCTTACGCAGGTACACCACCACACCCAGCGACACACGCACCGTGTACGCCACGTTGACCCACGAGAAAATCGCGGTCACCGCGGTAGCCGCCACAAAAAACACCAGCAGGGTCAGCAGAACAGATGCGTCACCCTGCTTGAGCGGCTCAATCGAACTATCCAGGACGCGGGCAATCAGAATCGGCGCAATCGCCGAAGACCCCGACACCAAAAGCACCGAAATAATCGACAGCGCCAACGCCCCACGATGCGGGCGCAACATCTGACGCAGCAGAGCCATCGAGCGTTCACGGGTTTCCGCACGCTCCTGCGGGCTCATCTGCTCCCGCGGCTCCGCCGGACGATGATGGGCCATTAGCCCTCCTCCATCGTCATCAGCTGGCGGTACTGCTCCGAAGAATCCATCAGCTCAGCGTGAGTACCCTCAGCCACCACGGCACCATCAACCATCAGCAGCACGCGGTCAGCCAGAGCCACCGTGGAGGGGCGGTGCGCCGTCAGCAGGGTAGTGGCGCCGCCCAGGCCCTCCAGGCCCTCACGAAGGCCGTTAATAATACGCTCCTCGGTGTTCACATCCAGCGCCGAGAACGGGTCATCCAGCAGCAGAACGGAGGGGCGCTTCGCTAGGGCGCGCGCCAACGACAGACGCTGACGCTGACCACCCGACAGGCTCAGGCCCTCCTCGCCAATGCGGGTATCCAGACCATCCGGAAGCTCCGCCACGAAATCGCACGCAGCCAGCTGCAGCGCGGTCTGAAGGGTCGCCTCCAGCTCTTCTGCGGTGGGGTAGTCCTCATCCTCGGTGCCGTGTTCGTACTGCTCGGCAACGCCCATCAGCACGTTCTCGCGGACCGTGCCGGAGAAGAGCACCGCCTCCTCAAAGACGAACGCGGTCTGGGCGCGTACCTCCTCAATAGACATGTCGGCGGTATCGCGGGTGCCAAAACGCAGGGAACCGGAGGTCGGCTCGTAGAAACGCGGAACCAGCGAGAGCACGGTCGACTTGCCGCTACCGGTTGCACCAACCAGCGCCAGAATCTCGCCCGGGAAGACCTTGAAGTTCACGTCCTTCAGCACGGACACCTCGGGTGCCTTTGCCTCGGAGTCTGCACCGGTAGCCTCTGCAGGAACAGCGGCAGGCGCCTCGGCTGCGTCGTAGCTGAACTGAACATGATCGAAAGCGACAGATACTGCGCCACCGCTGGGGTACTGCATAGTTTCCTTCCCGGAGCCGCCCTCGGCAGACACTCCAGCTACTGTTGACGAATCAGAAGCACCCTGCGGATGCTCGGGCCCAGACACAGCCCCGGAGTCACGGACCAGTGGCACGGCCTCAAAGCCGGGCTCGTCCATGACCTCGTTGTGGCGTTCGAGCGCCACCTTATAGCTCAAATAGGCAGACATCAGCGCGGTCGAGCGCGTCACGTGGCTGAGCACGGTTGTCTGCACCGCAAAGTAGGCGGTCATCGCGCCCAGACTCAGGGTGCCCGCCGCAACCTGCGAAGCGCCCACAGCCAGCGCCACCGCCGTAGAGACACCCACAATCAGACCCTGGTACAGGGCAACGCGAGCCACCAGCATCGACCTGCCGTACTCGCGCACCTGCAGGGCATCCACGGACTCGGAATATTCCTGAATCTGCTCGGGGGAGCGGCCCAGCGCCTTAATCACGCGGATACCGCGCACCGACTCCTCAATACGGGTGGAGAGGTCGCCCGTCATCTGCTGAATCTCATGCGAGGCGCGGTAGTACTTGCGGGTGAAGTTCACCAGCGACAGCACCAGAATCGGCACGGTCACCACGAACACCAGCGCCAGGGACGGCGAGGAACGCAGCATGAAGAAGCCACCGACCAGGAACATCACCACAATAGTCAGCAGCTGCACAATACCGAAGGACAGCCAGCGGCGAATCGTACCCAAATCGCTCATGGAACGGGTCAGCAACTGACCGGACGGCCAGCGATCCAGCAGAGAAAGCGGGGCGCTGAGCAGCCGGTCAAAGAAGTTCATGCGCATGGACAGCTCAATCGTGGAGGTCGGGTCCACAATCAGCCAGCGCCTCCAATACATGAAGGAGGCGTGCGCAATACCCAGCAGAAGCACCAGGCCACCGGCAATCCAGATGGCGCTTTCAGTGGTGCTCTGCGAGAGATGATCCACGATAATCTGCAGCATCTGCGGGATGGCAATCTCGAGGGCACCGGCGCCGAACGCCACGAGCAGACCCACACCCCAGCGCACACGAATCGGACGCGCATAAGCCGCCAGGGTGCGCGGGGCGCGTTGACCGTGCGCGTAGTCAATTGGGTCGGGGGTCGGCTCGCTCGCGGTCTCCAGGAAGGGATTGCGGCGGCGCTTAGCCGTGCGTGCTGTAGAGGCCTCAGGCATTAGCGGCGACCACCTGCCGAAGCGGCGGTAGGCTGCTCCTTATCGCAAGCCGTGAGGGTCACCAGAATCGCCTCCGGCGGGCAGAACAGACGCACCGGAGCAAAACGAGAAGTACCCAGACCGGCAGAAACCTGAACCGGAACACCGGACTGCTCGCTCACGCCCTTCGCACGCGAAGGCGGCAAATCGCAGTTACTGACCAGGGCGTGACCGCCGGGCAGGCAGACCTGACCGCCGTGCGTATGGCCGGCAAAAATAGCCTGTGCGCCATCCTGTACGAAACGGTACAGGGTACGCATGTAGGGGGCGTGCGCCACGCCAATACGGACGCTCGGCTCGTCCCCCTCATCGAAGGCACCGGGGGCGAAACCGGGGTGCTCATCGTAGCGCAGGTGCGGGTCATCCACACCGGAGAACTCCAGACGCAGACCCTTGAGGTTCAGCGTGTCGTAGCGGTTGACCAGGCCCGTCCAACCGCGCGACTCGAAGGCGTCGTGCATCCGCTCAATGGGCAGTGCTACGCGTGAGCCCTCCTCAATCATCTGCGGGGTGCGTGGCTGCCACAGGTAGCGTGCCGGGTTCTTGAAGACGGGCGCGAAATAGCAATTCGAGCCGGGCACAAACACACCGGGGAAGTCCATGAGCGGGTCGAGCGCCTCCAACAGCGGCTCCATACCGCCCACGTGAGAGAGGTTGTCGCCCGTGTTCATCACCAGATCCGGCTCCAGAGCAGCCAGCGAATGCATGAAGTCAATCTTCTTCTGCTGGCCCGGAATCATGTGCATATCCGAAATATGCAGAATCCTGAAGTCTGGGCTACCGGCAGGCAGCACCGGCAGAGACTCGGTGCGGAGCTGAAAATTATTCAGCTCAATAAAGTGCCCATACGCCGCCGTGGCGGCCCCCAAGGCTGCAGTGGCGGCTACCGCCCCCGCAACCTTCTTCAGGAGCGGGGAGGAGCCGCGTGCGCCGGGGACCGCCACGGGGACGCGGGCGTTGACTGCGTTTTCACACATTATCAATCGCCTTTCAGGCTTCAGCTGGATTAGCTAGGGTTCGAGCTGTAGGACAGAACCTTATCGCTGGGGGTGGTGAAGTCCTTCGTGTCGTACTTCGGAGCAATCGTCTTCATGAACGACTGCCACTGTGCACCCGCGTAGGTTGCACCATCGACGTACTCGAGGACTCGACCGTTAATGCCCACACCGTTCAGGGAGCGGAAGCCGAGGTTGTTCGAACCAACCCAAGACGCGGTGGACAGGCCACGAGTGTAGCCCACCTGCCAGGTCTGGGAGGAGTTATCGTTCGTACCGGTCTTCGCAGCCGAACCGTTCGGCAGGCCAATGCCACGCTGGGATGCGGAACCGCCAGGCTGGATAACGCCCTTCAGAACCCAGCTAACACCGTTTGCGATGTCCGGCTCAAGAACCTGCTCGCACTGGTTCTGGTATTCCTTGAGGGTCTCACCGTTGGTCTTGGTGATCTTATCGACCGGGCGGGGGGTGCAGTACTTACCCTCAGAAGCGAAGATAGCGTACATGGATGCGCTGGTCAGCGGGGAAATACCGTACTTGGTACCACCGATGTTGGTACCCAGGTCGGGGATGCTGTGCAGCGGCTCGCCGGTACCGTCCAGCGCGTGCATCTTGATGGACAGGTCGTGCACATCGCACAGGTCAATCTGGGAGAGCATGCCGTACAGGTACGAGTTCAACGACTGGCGAATACCGTATGCAGCGGTACCATAGGTCAGACCGCCGTTGACTGCGTTCTTGTAGGACCAGCCGTTCGCCTGACCGGTGTAGTAGTACTTGCCACCGTCGTAGCACTTGGCGTTCCAGCCGAAGCTGGTGGGCCAGAACAGCTGGGTGCCGTTCACGGTGCCGTTCGCGCCGCGGCCGGTTCGGAGCCACTGAGCCAGAATAATCGGCTTGAAGGTCGAGCCGGGCTGGAAGCCGCTGGTACCACCGTAGGCGGCATCAACGTTGTAGTTGTACTCGGTCTTCGAGTGGTCGTTCGCGTCAGCAGGGGTGCCGAGCTCGGTGTTCTGAGCCATGGCGATGACGCGGCCGGTGCCGGGCTCAACACTGGTCAGTGCGGAGTTCACGTCGTTCCAGTTGGTGGCTGCCGGCTGGGTGGAGTCCACTGCCTGCTTTGCCGCAGTCTGAGCCTCGGGGTTCAGGGTGGTGACAACCTTCAGGCCACCACGCTTAATCGCGGTGTTACGCAGCTCAGCGGTTGCGCCGAGGGACTCGTCCTGCAGCAGGTAGTTGACCACGTAGCGGCAGAAGAACGCCTTGTCACCCGCCAGGGAACAGCCCTGGGACTTGGGGTGGACGTTGAGCTTAATGTCGCTGGCGATGGCGTCGCTGTATTCCTTATCGGTAATCTTGCCGTCGCGGAGCATGGTGCCCAGAACGATGTCGCGGCGTTCACGGGCGAGTTCGGGGTTCACGGTCGGGTCGTACACGTTCGGTGCCTGCACCAGACCGGCAAGAAGTGCGGACTGAGCCACGTTCAGGTCCTTAGCGGAAATACCCCAGTAGTACTGTGCAGCAGCCTCAACACCGTAGTTCGAACCGCCCAGGTTCACGATGTTCAGGTAGCCTTCAAGGATTTCGTCCTTGGACTTGTTCTGCTCCATAGAGATCGCAAGCTTCATCTCGCGAATCTTTGCGGCGTAGGTCTTGTTACCGTTCAGGGTTGCGGTAGCGTCCTCACCGCGAGCCACAGCGGCGTCCACAATGAGGTTGTTGACGTACTGCTGGGTCAGGGTCGATGCACCCTGACGGCGGCCGCTACCGGAGTTAATGATGTTGTTCAGGAACGCACGACCAATACCGATAGCGGAGACCGCACCGTGCTTGTAGAAGTCGCGGTCCTCCACCGAGACGATAGCGTCCTTCATGTTCTGCGAAATCTGATCCAGCTTGACCGGGTCGCGGTTCTCTTCGAAGAAGGTTGCGATTTCGGTCTTGCCGTCAGCAGCGTAAATAGTAGAAGGACGGGAGGAGATGCCATCGGCAATGTCGTCAGGAAGGTCCTGGAACCATGACATCGACGCGTTCGCGACCATACCGGCACTCACTGCCGGGGGTACGACAATAATTGCCGCGAGGAAACCGGCAATCACGCTGAACGCGAGGAACTGCAAAAAATCTCCCGGGCGGCGACGCGCACGGGTTTTCTTAGATGAAGCCATTCATTCAGTTTATCCCATGAAACTGTGAGAAGAAGCCCGTCTCGGCACCCCACAGGGAGGTGAACTTCTCCGCCCTAAGAATAAAGCCCCAAAAGCCGCGGACATTGACCAAAACCATAGCGAATCCCTTTTACTTATTCGACCCTGAAAGCTAGGCTAGAGGGTATGAAGAAATGGGAATACGCAACTGTACCGCTGATGATCCACACGACCAAGGCAATCCTCGACAACTGGGGTGAAGACGGCTGGGAGCTCGTCACCGTGCTGCCCGGTGCATCCGCACCTGCTGGCGCAACCCCCGCGTCGAACATGGTCGCTCCGACTCAGGGCAACCCCATCGCCTACTTTAAGCGCGAGAAGGCTGACTAAGAGCAGCGTACCCGGCGGTCACCTCACATATTCCTCTCCTCTTTATAGGGAAGTCGGAATAGATGAGGAAGGCCGCCGGTTAGCCGTTTAACCGCTGCCTGAACATCAGTAGCGTTTAGATTTGCGGCGTTCCCCCTATCACCGTTTGGGTGCCAGCACCCGCCATCCTTCTGGAGTAATCATGACTGAATCCCGTATTGAAGCACGTATCCGCGAACTCGGTTACGAACTGCCCGTAGCACCTGCCCCCGTTGCCGCCTACGTTCCCGCGGTGACCTCCGGCTCCTACGTGTACACCTCCGGCCAGCTGCCCTTCGTTGACGGCGCCCTGCCCGAAACCGGTAAGGTCTCCGACTCCGGCGCTGAAGGCTTCGTGACCCCTGAGGATGCAAAGAAGTACGCGGGTATCAGCCTGCTCAACGCCCTGGCAGCGGTTAAGTCCGTCATTGGCGACCTGGACCGCGTGCAGCGTGTCGTGAAGGTTGTTGGCTTCGTGGCATCCGAGGTGAACTTCACCGCCCAGCCCGCCGTCATTAACGGCGCATCCGAACTGCTCGGCGAAATCTTCGGCGAAGCAGGCCAGCACGCACGCTCCGCCGTGGGCGTTCCCGTTCTTCCCCTGGACTCGCCCGTAGAGGTCGAGATTATCGTTGAGTATGTCTAATCTGTACACCGGCGCGCTGCCGCTGTCTGCTATTCGTGCTGCCCAGGCTCAGCGGGCAGCACAAAGTGGCGCCCAAAAGACGGTGAACGGTATCGACGGTCACGGATCCGGCGAGTCGCAGGACATCAAGACCCTGCCCCTGCCGGTGCAGGAACGCCGTTTCGGCACCCCCACCCCGGCTGATGGCGTGGAACGCCCGCGCATGTTCACCGGCCGCCAGTCTGCGGCTAACCCGCGAACCTCCTGCATTCAGCGTCTCTACACGATTCCCGAGTTCATGCGCACCGCCGCCGAGAGCTGGCGTGAAGGCGGTAACGAAGGAACGAACGGCTGCACGATGCGCCAGGCGGCATCCGTCATTTTTGTGCGCGACGGCGATAACGGCCTCGAAACGATTCTGACCTACCGCCCCGGCACCTCTCCGCTGGGTGTGGTGGCGTTCCCCGGCGGTACGGCTCTTCCCGGTGATGATGAGTCCGCCTCCTGGGTGGGCCCCGGCGCCGAATATTGGGAAGAGCAGTTCCACTTCTCCGACATCGCTCAGGCACGCCGCAGCGTCATGGCTGCCGTGCGTGAATCCTTCGAAGAGACCGGTATTCTGCTTGCCGGTGAGGACGAACAGGACGTCGTGGAACGCTCCAGCACCCCCGAGCTCATGGCGTGGCGCGAGGCAGTCGCTGCTCAGGATAAGAGCTTCTCGGACTTCCTGACCTCCAGCGGCTTGAGCGTGCGCGCCGACCTGCTGCGTCCCGTGGCGCGCTGGCAGTCCCCGGACTTCTTCCTCAAGCGCTACGACATCGCCTACTTCAGCACGGCACTGCCCGTGGGCCAGGACCCGAAGCTGCTACTCGGTAAGGGCGTGTGGGGCGACTGGCTGAACGTGCGTGAACTGCTCGAAGCCAAGGACACCAGCGAACTAGGCGACCGCATCGGCCAGCCCAACACCGTGGGCCGCACCCTCGACCAGCTCATCACCCCCGGCGTGATGTGCCTGCTCGAATCCCTGGCGAAAGCACAGACCTCCGTGGCGTGGCTGTCCAAGCGCCGCAAGATCGAGGTGAAGAAGCCCGTGCTCGTCACCCACAACGGTGCGTGCATGCTCTCCTTCACCGAGGTAGTTCCGGCGACGACCGGATCCATGTACACCGGCGTGATGGGCGTGCTCTAGCGAGCTGCCGTAATGCTCGCTCTTGAGTGAAGCGTTAAAGAAATCAGGAGCCGTTTCCCCATGCAGAGGGAAACGGCTCCTGATCCTTTTAAGTCGTGCGTCTTTAGCGGGAACGCTGACGCAGGCGGGGCAGGTCCAGAATGACCACCGCGCGAGCCTCCAGGCGAATCCAGCCACGAGAAACGAACTCAGCAAGAGCCTTGTTCACGGTCTCGCGGGATGCGCCAACCAGCTGTGCCAGCTCTTCCTGAGTCAGCTCGTGAGCGACGAGCACGCCGTCGGTTGCGGGGCGGCCGAAGCGGTCAGCCAGATCCAGCAGAGCCTTAGCGAGGCGGCCGGGAACGTCGGAGAAGACCAGGTCAGCCAGTGCCTCGTTAGCGTGGCGCAGGCGGCGAGCCAGGGTCTTAATAACCTGATCGGAAATCGAGGGGTCCAGCTGCTGTGCGCGCTTGAAGGACTCGTGCTTGATGGCAGCCAAGCGGGTCTCAGAAACAGCCACAGCGTTGGTCGAACGGGGCGAGGGATCGAAGAGAGCCATCTCGCCGAAAACGTCACCGGGACCCATAATCGCGACCATGTTCTCGCGGCCGTCAGCGGCGGTGCGGCCCAGCTTGACCTTACCGGAGAGCACAGCGAAGAGCTGGTCGTCCTGGTCACCCTCGTAGAAGAGGACAGCGTTGCGGGAGAGGTCAATCTCCTGAATGTCATCGGTCAGCAGAGCGAAAGCTGCGTCGTCGAGGTTAGCAAAGAGAGGGGTACGACGGAGGATCTCGAGATCCATAAAGTTCTCCTAGATATGAGGTGATGAGCCGAAGCTCGTAAATGTTCAGTGAGTGAGCCCGAACCGGTGTCATGCGTCTCAACATCTGAAATGTGAGAAGGCTCAAGCTAGTGTGACATATTCAACTGATATGAGCGTACCCTAAAAAAGCGCTTTATGCATTCCGATATAGGGTGCTTTACAGCAAAAGTTATTTCTTTCGAGAAAATTCAAAGCTTCCCCACAGGTTCACCACCTAATATCAAGCATTCAGGTGTGTATTTTTTCGGTACCAAGCACGCTGACACCCTCATGACAAACCCTCATGACAAGGAGGCACATCGCCTCCACACACGGTACGATGCGACGAGGCAGAAACCCGGCCCCAAAACCCGGGCACACAAGCCCACCGCACCCACCACTGGGTGTTAACGCGCCGCCACACTCACCGGGCGCCAGCCCGCACCAACCACATTGGGCACACCGTGACCACTTCTACCCCCCAAGGAGGCAATTAGTCGTGACGACTGGCATCAACCTGCTTGATATTGCTATCCCCATCATCTTGCTGCTCTACTTCCTCGCCGGAGTCCGCAGCGGATTCTTCACCACCCTCGGAACCTTCCTCGGCCTGGGCCTGGGCGTCTGCGCCGCAGCCTGGCTCGTGCCCCTCGCCGTCGCCTCCGTGGGATCCCAGTGGAGCCTCATTACCGCCGTCGGTGTGCTCATCATCTGCCTGACCATTGGACAGTGGCTCGGCCTCGTCGCCGGACGCACCATCCGGAAGGTCACCGACATCACCCCGCTCAAGGGCATTGAACGCTTCTTCGGCGGCGTGCTGAACCTCGCCGCCTGCGCCCTGGTCATGGTCGTGCTGACCATCTCCATGCGCACTGTGCCCATCCCGCAGCTCAACACCGTGCTCAGCGAATCCAAGACCCTCTCCTGGATGGTCGCCTCCACCCCCGAGGTCGTCAAGGACCGCATCAACACGGTACGCAATGACGTGCTCGCCTTCGGAACCATTCCGGAAGTCAGCCAGCTCATCGCACCCGAAACCAGCGCCCCCACCCAGACCGTAGAATCCGCGGCACTGGACCAGGCGGCAGCCTCGGTCGTTGAGATTCTGGGCGCTGCAGAGCAGTGCGGCTACACCTCCACCGGCTCCGGATTCGTGGCGGATAACGGCCTGGTCGTCACCAACGCCCACGTGGTAGCCGGCGTGACCTCCCCGGTCGTGCAGGACTCCCGCGGCCGCACCTGGCCCGGCACCGTCGTCTACATGGACACCGAACAGGACCTCGCCTTCATCAGCGTTCCCAAGCTGCCGCTCGCACCGCTGAACATCGGCACCAACGCCACCGCAGGTAGCCTCGTGACCTTCATGGGCTACCCCAAGGGCGGCCCGTTCAAGGCACTACCCGCCACCGTGCAGGGCATCGGCAACACCCAGACCATCGACGCCGACACCGGCCGCGCCAACGCTATGCGCCAGGTCTACCAGCTCGCAGCCGACGTGCAGCACGGCAACTCCGGTGGCCCCGTCCTCGACGAAAACGGCAACGTGGTCGGCGTGATCTTCGGTAAGGCAACCACCGGCCAGACCGGATACGCCATCACCGCAAGCACCCTCAAGCAGGCACTGGTAGAAGGCGGCGACAACACCGCCGCAGTCTCCACCGGCACCTGCCGCAAGTAACTAGCCGCTAGATAGCGATAAAAGTTCAGGCTCCCGCCCTCACACGAGGAACGGGAGCCTGAACTGTTTAACGGGGGTGAGTTACTCAGCGAGGTGCTGCACTGGGTTATTCCGCCAAATGCTGGGCGAGGAAATCAACCGCCATAACGTAACCGTACGCACCCGCACCGGCAATCACCGCAGTAGCCTGCGGCGACACAAACGAATGATGACGGAACTCCTCGCGACGATGCACATTCGACAGGTGCACCTCAACCACCGGAAGCTCAGCCGCCTCCAGCGCATCATGCAGCGCTACCGAGGTGTGCGTGTACGCCGCCGGGTTGATAATAATCGCCGCGCCACGCGTACGAGCACGCTGAATCTCATCCACCAGCGCACCCTCATGATTCGACTGCATAAACTCAATATCAAAACCATGAGCCGCCGCGCGTTCACGCACCATACGCTCAATATCGTGCAGAGTGGTGTAGCCGTACACCTCGGGGCGGCGCTGCCCAAGCAGGTTCAAATTCGGTCCATTAAGCACAAAAATCGTATCTGACATAAAACCAGTGTGGCACAGCCAGTGCCCGCTCAGCGGTAGCAGGCGCGAACTGCCCAGAAAATGACGGGGAGGGGCGAGAAACGCCGCGCGCCAAGTACGGTGAACCTCGCTACCGCCCGCACCCCCAAGCCCGGTACCCTCGCGCTATGACCGAGAACGCCACCCAGCCCGTAGCTGACACACAGAACACCGCGGCAGAGAACGCCGAATCGCTCCTGCAGATTCGCTTCGTCCCCGAATTCAAGGCAACCGCCGCAGCCCGCCGTCTCAAGGCACGCGCGCCCGAAAGCCACCTCGCCACCGTGCGCCGCGCCCGCAAAATCAACCGCATCCTCGGCGAAACCTACCCCTACGCCGTCGCAGAGCTCGACTTCGACAACCCCTTCGAGCTGCTCATCGCCACCGTACTCTCGGCACAAACCACCGACGTGCGCGTCAACTCCGTCACCGGGGCGCTCTTTGCACGCTACCCGGACGCCGCCGCGCTCGCCTCCGCACGCTACGAAGAGGTGGAACCGTACATCCAGTCCCTCGGCTTCTACCGCGCCAAGGCACGCTCCATCGTCACCCTCTCCCAGCAGCTCGTCGAACGCCACGGCGGGCAGGTTCCCTCAACCCTCGAAGAGCTCGTAGAACTCGCCGGAGTTGGCCGCAAAACCGCAAACGTCGTCCTCGGAAACGCCTTCGACGTGCCCGGACTGACCGTAGACACCCACTTCGGACGCCTCGCCCGACGCATGGGATTCACCACCGCAGACGCCCCCGAGGCAGTCGAAAAAGACGTCGCCGAACTCATCGAACGCAAAGACTGGACGCTCTTCTCGCACCGCATGGTCTACCACGGCCGCCGCATCTGCCACGCCAAAAAGCCCGCCTGCGGCGTGTGCCTCGTCGCCGACCTCTGCCCGTCCTACGGCGCCGGGGAGACGAACGAGCAGGCAGCGCGTAAACTCATGAAATACGAAATGGCACCCGGTCGAGAAGGCCTGCACCTGCGATTCCTGCAGGGCGCAACCCGCCGCGAACTCATGGCTGAAGGCTACCCGCTCAGCGCCTAACGGCGGCTGAACTAGAATGTAGCCCGCGCAGAAAAGAGGTACACAGATGAGCGAAAACTCGCCCCAGCAGGAGGCGCAGCACCCCGCCCAGCAGGCGTTGACGGCTCTCGCAGAAGGCGGCGTGGAATTCGACGTTCAAGCCCTGCTGCGTAGCGCACCCGCCAGCCCCCTGAGCAAAGAAGCCGCCGTGCTGATTCTCTTCGGCGCGCTCGATGACTCGCCCTCCTCCGGTGAATTTGAAGGCTGCCCCGAAAACGTCAGCGCCGACCTGGACGTACTGCTCCTCGTGCGTGCCGCAACCCTGCGCTCACACGCCGGTCAGCCCGCCTTCCCCGGCGGCAAAATCGACCCCGAAGACTACGCGCTTGCCGAAACCACCGGCGAACCCGTCGCCCACATCGCCGCACTGCGCGAGGCGGTCGAAGAAACTGGGCTCGACCCCGCCGGCGTGCAGGTCCTCGGCCAGTTGCGCACCTTGCCGCTACCCATCAGCGACTTCATGGTCACCCCGGTTATCGGCTGGTGGAACAGCCCTGTACCCGTCGAGGTTGTCGACCACAACGAGTCCGCGCTCATCGCCCGCGTGCCCGTGCGTGACCTGCTCAACCCCGCCAACCGGCACACCGCCTACGTCAAGCGTGGCCGCACCTCACACCGCACCCCCGCCTTCGAGGTGCGCATGCCCGGCGGCGAAGAATTCACCGTCTGGGGATTCACCGCAATTCTGCTCGACAGGATCTTCGACTCGCTCGGCTGGACCGTGCCCTGGGATAAAAATAAGATGCGCCCGGCACCTGGGTACGAGGAGTAAAGATTCTCGCGGAATAAATGCCTGACTAGCGAATTTAGGGTG
>NZ_CAXOQT010000030.1:0-26057 GCF_964211445.1 Rothia mucilaginosa
CCGGGATGTCATCCCGATTTATTACAGCAACACAAGGAGTTCACAATGGCGAACTACACCGCAGCAGACATCAAGGCACTGCGCGAGAAGACCGGCGCAGGTATGCTCGACGTCAAGAAGGCTCTGGACGAGGCTAACGGCGACCAGCAGAAGGCTGCCGAGATCATCCGCGTTAAGGGTCTGAAGGGCATCACCAAGCGCGAGGGTCGCGCAACCGCTGAGGGCCTGGTAGCTGCACGCGTTGAGAACGGCGTTGGCTACATGATCGAGGTCAACTCTGAGACCGACTTCGTGGCAAAGTCCGACCCCTTCATCGCTTTCGGCCAGAACGTGCTCGAGGCTGCTATTGCTGCTGACGCTTCCACCCTGGAAGAGCTGCAGGCTGCATCCTACGAGGGCAAGACCGTTGAGGAGCTGACCACCGACGCTGGTGCACTGCTCGGCGAGAAGATCGTTGTCCGCCGCGTTGCACGCGTTGAGGGCGAGAACGTTGCAGTTTACCTGCACAAGACCTCCAAGGACCTGCCCGCACAGGTTGGCGTTCTGCTGGCTGTCTCCGGTGAGAACACCGACGAGATCGCACACGACGTTGCAGTGCACATTGCTGCAATGAGCCCCAAGTACCTGGATTCCGAGTCCATCCCCGCAGACCAGATCGAGACCGAGAAGCGCGTTGCTCGCGAGACCGCAATCGCTGAGGGCAAGCCCGAGAAGATTCTGGACAAGATCGTTGAGGGTCGCCTGAAGGGCTTCTTCAAGGAGAACACCCTGCTGGATCAGGACTTCGCAAAGGACTCCAAGAAGTCTGTTGCACAGGTTCTGTCCGAGGCTGGCGCAACCGCAACCGCATTCGCACGTTTCCGCGTGGGTGCATAAGGACTCGCTGCAGTTCTACCCTCCCGTATTACGGGTTCCCGGTAAGGGAAATCGTATGAGGTTGGGATTATAGCCTGAAGCCGGGTAGTCACCAGTGGTGGCTACCCGGCTTTGCTGTATCCTTGATAAGGACTAGGCGGCAGGAGCCCGCCCCAATCACCCATAACAATCCCTAGGTAAGCCACTGGAGGAACCATGACTGAAGCGAATCCCCGCCCGATGCACCGTGACGAGACCGGCCGCCGCCGCGTTTTGCTCAAGCTTTCCGGTGAGGTTTTTGGTGGCGGTGAAGTTGGCATTTCGACCGAGGTCGTGCGCAGCATCGCTAAGCAGATCGCCGCAACCGTTGGCGAAGTTGAGACCTCCATCGTGATTGGTGGCGGCAACTTCTTCCGTGGCGCTGAGCTTTCTCAGGCGGGTATGGACCGCTCCCGTGCAGACTACATGGGTATGCTCGGCACCGTCATGAACTCCCTGGCTCTGCAGGACTTCCTGGAGCAGGAGGGTATCGACACCCGCGTTCAGTCCGCTATCACCATGCCGCAGGTTGCTGAGACTTACATTCCTCGCCGCGCAATCCGCCACATGCAGAAGGATCGCGTCGTGATCTTCGGTGCTGGTGCGGGTCTGCCCTACTTCTCCACCGACACTGTGGCTGCGCAGCGCGCCCTGGAAATCCACGCGGACGAGGTTCTGGTCGCCAAGAACGGCGTGGACGGCATCTACACTGCGGACCCGAACAAGGACCCCAACGCTGAGCGCCTGTACAACCTCACCTACGATGAGGCTATGCAGCGTAATATCCGCGTGCTGGATCAGACCGCGTTCTCCCTGTGCCGTGACAACAACGTGACCATGCGCGTGTTCGGTATGCAGGGCGAGGGTAACGTGACCCGCGCAATCCTGGGCGAGAAGATGGGTACCCTCGTTACTCGCTAACACCTAAATTTTTAGGTTGGGGCATGCCTGGTGCCCCCTCTGATTGTGACCGTGCTCGATAGCGCGGACTTATTCTGGACGGTACCGCGCGGGTAGGCGCTAAAACTCGCTTATGCCCGCCGGTACCGTCTAGACTTATATCAAATACGACGTTCTGCCTCTTTCCCGCCGATTTCGCGTTATTCCTAAGGTTTTTGCCTCGGATGCGCCGCGGACCGGTGGGGAATCATGAGGGCTGAGCGTGCGCCCACCGACAATTCTGGCACCCCAGAATTCCGACAAAGGAGATCCTTTCGTGATCGAAGAAATCCTTGCCGAAGCCGGCGAGAAGATGGAAAAGACCATCGAAGCAACCAAGACTGAGTTCGCTAAGGTTCGTACCGGTCGTGTGAACCCCGCAATCTTCAGCGGCCTGACCGCAGAGTACTACGGTGCACCGACCCCGCTGCAGCAGCTGGTGTCCTTCAACGTTGAGGACGCACGTACCGTCAAGATCGTTCCCTTCGACGTGACCGCACTGGCAGCTATTGAGAAGGCTCTGCGTGACTCCGACCTGGGTGTTAACCCCAGCAACGACGGTGCAGCTATCCGCGTTGTCATGCCCGAAATGACCGCTGAGCGCCGTAAGGAATACACCAAGCTCGTCAACCACAAGGCTGAAGAGTCCCGTGTCTCCATCCGTAACGTCCGCCGCCACGCTAAGACCGCTATCGACAAGCTCGTCAAGGACAGCGAAATCGGTGAGGACGAAGGCGCACGCGCTGAGAAGGAACTGGACGCACTGACCAAGAAGCACATCGACCAGGTCGACGCACTGTACAAGCACAAGGAAGCTGAACTGCTCGAGGTCTAAACCCTGATGAGTGCACGCAAAGAAGCGAAAGAAGAGAGAGGCGCACAGCCGGCTCCACAACAGAGCCCGCAGGCGGCGGTAACCCCCGTGAAGTCGCGTAGCGCCAAAGCAGGCCGTAACCTGCCCGCCGCCATTGGCGTGGGCGTTGGTTTCGGTGTGCTGTTGGTGCTTGGCCTAATCTACCAGCCGATTTTTGTGGTGATTGCAGCTGCTGCGGCTGGCCTTGGTGCCTGGGAGATTGGGCACGTGCTCAACACCCGCCGCGGCTACGGCATCCCGGAATACCTGCTGGGTGGCCTGTCTGGCGCAATTGTGGTGGTGTCTTACCTGTTCGGTTTTACCGGGCTGGGCATCGCCCTGGCGGTGAGCCTGCTGGTGCTGCTGCTCTCTTCTGCTCTCGTGCGTGCTGACCGTCAGGTCTCACTGGGTAAGTCTTTGAGCGGTAGCGCCCTCGCGCTGCTGTGGGTGCCGCTGATGCTGGGCATCGCCATGGTCTACTTCCAGACCGACCACGGCGAGCGCGGCGTCCTCATGATTCTGCTGATGGCCATCTGCAATGACACGTTCGGCTTTATTGCCGGCGTGAATTGGGGTAAGCACCCGATGGCGCCGAAGATCTCTCCGAAGAAGAGCTGGGAGGGCCTGGCTGGCTCCTTCGTCGGCTCGGCGGTGGTTGGCGCTATCGCGTTGGCGGTCATGGGTTCGCCCTGGTATTGGGCTATTCCGCTGGCTGCGGTCATGGTGGTCGCTTCGACTGCCGGTGACCTGGTGGAGTCCGTGTTCAAGCGCCGTATGGGTGTGAAGGACATGTCGAATATCCTGCCCGGTCACGGCGGCATGATGGATCGCCTGGACTCGATTCTTTTCGCTGCGGCGGCTGGTTGCCTGATTTTCCGGTTTATTATGCCGCTCTAAAGCTTCAAGCTTTTATTGCTCGGAGGCGGGGCGTTTCTTCCCACGAGTGGGGGAGGGGCGTTCCGCCTTTGCTGTACCCGGTTTGCTGTATCCGCTGAATAGGGGCGCAGAAGTCAGGAAAGCAAGGGACTATATCTAAGACACCGCCCGCCAACCTTGCGTCAGGTAGCCTGCGCATTGGTATTCTTAAAGTTCAATCGTCGAGAGGAGCCCACTTTGGCAAGCACCACCCGCGGAGGCGGATTTGCCCGTGCCGGAGAAACCGAACCCGGCTACAAGCGTAGTGAAGTAGACCGCCTGTTCACCCGCCTCGCCGAGGACTACGAGAAGCTCAGCGGAGCCTCCGAACTGCCCGAAGACCTCTACACCTCCCGACGAATCCGCCAGGTCGTCTTCCGTGAAGAACCCGGCGGCTACCAGCTGGACGTGGTCGACCGCGCTCTCGAAAAGATTGAGGAACGCTTCGCCAAGCTCGAACGTAGCCGCTACATTGAGGCGTACGGCCTGGACAATTGGGAACGCTCCCTCGTAGAGACCGGCGAGCTGCTCGCGGGCCGCCTGGAACGCCCCGCCGGTGAGCGTTTCCGCCGCCCCAGCAAGCGCCGCCATATGGGCTACTTTGTCGGCGACGTGGACGCCATCTGCGACCGCGTGTACGCCCAGCTCAACAGCGAGGAGCCGCTGGACCCCTCCGTGGTGCGCCACGCAAAGTTCCGCCCCGCCTCGGGCACCGTCAGCTACGAGGAATCCCAGGTGGACGCTTTCCTGGACCGCTGCATTGAGCTGCTGCAGGATTTGCTCTAAAACGTATGTGTTGAATCCCCCGCCCCGTACGACAGGGTGGGGGATTCTTCTATGCTGAGGACAGCCCTAAACGCAGGCGTATGCCCGAACGTACCCGCGAGCTCATGAGACACTAGAACCATGAAGTTTGGATCCTCAGCACGCGTCGGCGGCAGCCGCGACCGCCTCACCGACGCCCTCACAGAACTCACCCGCGCACCGCAGCGCGTCACCCTCCTCGGCTCGACCGGCTCCATCGGCACCCAAGCCATGGAAGTCATCGACCACCTCGCCGCGCTCAAGGGCACCAGTGCCTCCGCCGCCGACGCACCGCTGAAGGTCGTCGCCCTCTCGGCGGGCTCTCGCTCCCTCGAGCTGCTCGCACGCCAGGCAGTGCACGTGCGCGCCGAACTGGTCGCCACCAGCGGCACCGCCGAGGACGCACAGCGCCTGCGCGAACTCATCGAGGCGGCAGCCTCCGAAGCCGGCGTCACCGGCTACACCCCGCAGATCGCCCACGGCCCCGAAGCATCCGTACAGGCGGCAGCACACCCGGCAGACACCGTCCTGAACGGCATCACCGGCTCTATCGGCCTGGAACCGACCCTCACCGCCCTCAACAGCGGCTACCGCGTGGCACTCGCCAACAAGGAATCCCTCATCGCAGGCGGCCCGCTCGTACGCGCCGCCGTCGACGCATCCCCCCTGGATACCCCCATGGTGCCCGTCGACTCCGAACACTCCGCCCTCGCGCAGGCGCTCGCCTCCGGAACCGACGCCGAAATCGACCGGCTGATTCTGACCGCATCGGGCGGCCCGTTCCGCGGCTACAAGCGCGAGCAGCTGCACGACGTGACCCCCGCGCAGGCGCTCGCACACCCCACCTGGGACATGGGCCTGGTCGTCACCACCAACTCCGCCACCATGGTCAACAAGGCACTCGAAGTGCTCGAGGCACACCACCTGTTCGGCGTGGACCTGGACCGTATCGACGTAGCGGTACACCCGCAGTCCGTCGTGCACTCCATGGTGCAGTTCGTGGACGGCTCCACCATCGCGCAGGCGTCGCCGCCGAGCATGGTCCTGCCCATCGCGCTGGGTCTGACCTGGCCGCACCGCATCCCCGGCGCCGTGCCTGCGTGCGACTGGTCGAAGGCGGCATCCTGGACTTTCGAGCCGCTGGACGAGGAAGCATTCCCCGCCGTGCGCATGATCAAGGACGCCGGTAAGGTCGGCGGCACCCACCCGGCAGTATTCAACGCCGCCAACGAGGAAGCCGTGGCGGCATTCCACGCGGGTGCGATTCGCTTTACCGACATTGTTGATTCGGTGGCGCGCGTGCTGGAGGAGCACACCGGCAGCGCTGAGGCTGTTTCTGACGCTGATTTGACGCTGGAGGCGGTGCTGAACGCGGAGCGTTGGGCTCGCGTTCGTGCGAATGAGCTGCTGGGTATGACCGGCAACTAACCGGTTCTGGGGGCGGTGCTTGCCCCCGGATTGGGGCTTGGAGGGACGGTGTTCGTCCTCGTTCCTACAGGGGCACCCGCCCTCGCTTCGCTTCGGGCACCCTGATGTCACTTTCGGACGACACCGCCCCTCCGCGCCCCCTTGCCTCCCTTCCCGGCCCATAGTAGGCTAGTGTTCAAAATATGTTCTCTCTAGGGCAAACAACGAAGACCCCCGAACGAGTGAACAAAGATGCAGCATATATTTCACGAGGAAGTGCCCCTATGCGTCGACCGAACACCCTACGAGCCCTTGCCGGGGCTATACTCCCGCTGACCTTGATGCTTAGCTCCTGCGGGTCCGGGCAGCCCAGCGCCGACTCCTCGGCGTCCGCTAACACTGAGAAGGCGTATAGCGCCTCCAAGAGCCCCGATAGTCAAGCTATCGAAAAAGTAGAGAACCTCGCTTCACTTTCTGACAACGTTGCCCGTGCCTACCAGCGTTCCCTGAGCCAGTGCATGGCTGAACGAGGATTCCCGAACTACAAGGTTCCTGCCGGAGAAACTGAACCCCCGCTGCTACAGACCGCTGGTTTCGAACCTCTCACCGTCGCGGATGCCCGCACTCGCGGATACAAAGAGCGCTGGTCTTTGGTAACTGCTGAGCTGGAAGAGCAGAGCCGCACTATGAGCGACGCCGAAATGCAGGCTCTTCACGGCACTGAAGGAAAGGGCGGTTGCCAGCAAGAAGCCACCCGCGCAGTCTTCGGTTCAGAAGAATCCCGTGCGATCATAAAAAAGGTCAACGTCACTGCGGTTCACTACCTTAACAACGACGCAATCTTCAAAGATCTTGGGCCCGCCACCGAGAAGTGGGCACAGTGCATGAAGGAACGCTTCGGAGGCGAGTACACGTCTCCGGATATGGCTCGCGAACAGTACCGCCAGAACAACCAGGACACCCACGAGCTGGCGATCAACGATGCGACCTGCCGCGAAGCAACCGGGCTAGATGCAGAACAGCGAAAGATGGCTATCGCTTACCTGAGTTCCTTCCTCGAAAAGGAGCAGGGCCTCATCGAGCAGGTGACCACCGCCAAGAAAACTGCTGAAGAGAACGCCCGAAAGATTCTGAGCTAATCCTGTGGACTAACCAGAACAGGCGTACAGGGTAGCTGCAACGGCTACACCTCGTCACAGCGTATTGTGCCCGGCACGTATCCCCGTGCCGGGCACAAACTAACCCCACACGGCATCGCCGCCCCTAAGCCCAAACGGCACAGATAATAGCGTTCCCACACGCGCACCCAAAGAAGGGACACCATGAGCGCCACCCCCACCCGCCAGAAGAAAACCCTCTGGCTCTACGGCATTATCGCCCTGCTTCTCATCATCACCGTCGGCACGCTCATCAGCGCCCAAAACATCAAAACCACCGCCCAAAAAGATGCGGAAGCGGCACCCCCGGACCCCTCCACCATCACCGCCGCGGTCACCCGCGAAAAACTGCGCACCACCGTGCCGCTGACCTGCACCGCGAACTACGCCACCTCAACCCCGCTACGCTACAGCGGCGAAGGACAGTACACCGCAATCACCATCAAACACGGTGACACCGTCGGCAACGGCACCCTCATCGCAGAAGTCAACGGTGAACCGCTCATCACCCTCACCGGCGGCTTCGCGCTCTACCGCGACCTCAAGCTCGACGACAGCGGCCCCGACGCTGCCCTCCTCAACGAGGCACTGACCGCCATGGGGCGTCAGGGCCCGCAGCCCGCGCGCATTACCGAAGACACCTACGAGGCTCTCAACAACCTCCTCGACAGCTTTGGCTACGCGCACGTCAAGACTGACCAGCCTATTCCCTCCCGCTACTTCCTCATCATCAACCGTGCCGGAGTTGTCACCGGCAACCCCCGCGCAACCGGCGCTATCGCAGATGGTCCCGTAGCCACCATTGCAGAAGGTAGCAAGACTCTCAGCTGCACCGGAACCACCGGTAGGCTCACCCCCGAAGCTCGTAGCGGCCAGAAGGTAACCGTGCCCTCTCTCGGTGATACTGAGTACGTTGCAACCCTCGGATACAAGAACACTTCTGAAGCTGCTGGCGCTGCAGGCAACAGCCAGGCCGGTCGCCAGGCTAATGGTGCAGAAGGCGCGGCTGGCTCTAACCTCAACGGCGCAGCCGGTGCGGCAGGAAGCACCGAAGGGGAACGTATCCTCACCCTCGACGTAGGGGATAAGGCGGACAGCCTTCGAGGCGCCGTCAACGCGGAACTTACCCTCGAAGAAACCCCCGAAGCGCACCTGGTCGTGCCCTCATCGGCGCTTTACACCCGTGATGGACAGACCCGAGTCATTGTGCTCGGCCCCGAAAGCTCCAACGGATCGAAGGCCCGCGAAGAACGCGAGGTAACCGTTACCGTCATCAGCAACGCCAACGGCAAGAACGCCGTCACCGGTGACCTGCACGAAGGCGACAGCGTCAAAATCATGCGCGAGAAAAAGTAGGGAGTAGCCATGACTGACTCCCGTGCCGCTCACGCGCACCCACCAGCCTATAGCGTCGATATTCAGGGAGTGTCCCAGCACTTTATGCAGGGTGACACTCGAATTGACGTGCTCAAAAATATTGACCTGAAAGTCCGCTACGGAGAAGTCGTTGCAATCCTGGGACCGTCCGGCAGCGGCAAATCAACCCTGCTGAACATCCTCGGTCTGCTCAGCACGCCCGCCTCCGGCAGCTACCTGCTGGACGGTACAGACACCGCAAGCTTCACCGCGGCACAGCGAGCTGAAGCGCGCCTGGACAACATCGGTTTCGTCTTCCAGGCGTTCCACCTCATCGAGCATAAGAACGTGTACCGCAACGTTGAGCTACCGCTCATCTACCGTGGTGTGCCCAAAGCGGAGCGAACGCAACGTGTTGCGGATACTCTCGCCCTGCTGGGGCTGAGCCACCGGACGGATGCGCCCATCACCACTCTCTCCGGTGGCGAGAAGCAGCGTGTAGCTATTGCTCGTGCACTCATTGGAGAACCGGCGTTGCTGCTCTGTGATGAGCCGACCGGCTCGCTGGATGAAGAGCTCACCCGTGAAGTGATTGACCTGCTCCGCGAATGTACGGGCGATCAGCAAAGCACGATTGTGATTACCCACGACCCGCTCGTGGCGGAGCACTGCGACCGGGTGCTGCGCATGCACGAGGGGCAGCTCATCGAGCAGAAAGCGCCGCAGCAGGAAGAAACGACCGCTCGTGAGCTTCTGAACCAGCCTAGCTTTACTGAGGAACAAGCATCTAAGCCGCAGGGGAGCGGGCGTGCACCCTGGGCGCTCGCCTCCCTCAAAGAAGCGTGGGACGCTACCGTTCACCGGGTGAGGCGCAATATCTTCACCATGCTTGGTGTGGTTCTGGGTATCGCTTCGCTTGTGCTGACCGTTGGTCTGACCGCCACCATTTCTGGGCAGCTGGCGGACAGCTTCGACATTTTTAGAGCTAAGCACCTGACGATTAGCTCTACCCGAACCGAAGCTATGAGCCGGGCTGAACTTCTGAGCCTAGCGGCAAGCGAGAATTATCGGCGTGTTAGCCAGCTGAACGGAGTGACCGGTACCGCGCTGGTGGATCAGCTGGATGAATCCACCGATATTCAGCGCGGCCCCGACAACTTTGGCGAGCGCGGCGCTAACGTGACGGCGTCCGTCCTTGCTGCAACGCCCACTATCTTTAGCGTGCAGGGTCACGAGCTGGTGTGGGGCCGTACCTTCGATGAGGGGCACGTGGAGCGTAACGATAAGGTTGCGGTGCTCAGCGAAAGCGTGATGCGCCAGCTTGCGCTGCCCTATAGCCCCGGGGTCACGGTTTATATTCACGATGAGCCGTACACCGTCATCGGTGTGGTGCGGGAGAATCCCTCGCTGACTCTTTCGTACGGTTCGGTCTACCTGCCTCTGGGCGCGAAGCCTGGCGCCGATGCTGAAGAAGCACAGCCCGCTGCCGGTGGTGGTGGCGCTGCGGCGCAGACCGGTAAGCGTTCCACTCAGATTGTGGTGAGTACTGTTGCCGGTGCCGCAAACCAGATTGCGGAGGAAGCACCGTACGCGCTCTCGCCGGAACGCCCTGCGCTGTATAGCGTGAGTGTTCCGCCGGAGCCGAAGACTCTTCGTGAGGCTGTCGACCAGCAGCAACGCACTATGCTTCTTGCGATGAGCGTTATTACCCTCGTAATTGGTGCGATGGGCATTATGAATACGTTCCTGGTTGCGGTGATGGAGCGTCGCCGTGAGGTTGGATTGCGTCTGGCTATTGGTATGCGCCCTTCGGGCATTCTGCTGCAGTTCTCGGCGGAGGCGCTGCTGACCGGCATCCTGGGCGCGGTGGCTGGTATTGTGCTGGCAGTTAACGGCATTTCGATTGTGTCTTTGATGAACCGTTGGACGCCGATTATCAGTGCTGACACTATCCTGCTGGGACTGGGCGCTGGCGCACTGGTTGGTGTGTTGGCTGGTCTGTACCCGGCGGCGAAGGCATCGCGTATTGACCCGGCACAGACCTTGGCGGCAGGCTAGTCGCGCTGAGTAGGGTTTGGAGGGGCGGTGTCGTCCGAAAGTGACATCAGGGTGCCCGAAGCGAAGCGAGGGCGGGTGCCCCTGTAGGAACGAGGACGAACACCGCCCCTCCACAACGCGTCCCAAACAAACCCAAAAGAAAGCGGGGGAGGGCGCCTTCACAGGCTAAGCGAGTATCCTAGAAGCTTCGTATCCCCGAACCGAAACGAGAAAAAGCGTGGAAATCCTGCTGTACGCTGTGGGCATTATCCTCATGGCAATCGCTATTGCCGTCTCGATTGCCCTGCACGAGGTGGGGCACCTGGTGCCCGCGAAGCTGTTCAATGTGCGCGTCCCGCAGTACATGATTGGCTTTGGTAAGACCGTGTTCTCTTTCCGCCGCGGTGAGACTGAGTACGGTTTCAAGGCGATCCCGTTGGGTGGCTACATTTCGATGATTGGCATGTACCCGCCGAGCCCTGCTGAGGTGAAGAATCACCATGAGGAGGGCCATTCGGGGAGCACGAGCCCGTTTGCGTCCCTGGCTGAGGAGGCGCGTGCAGCAGATGCCGAGCGTCTGCAGCCGGGCGACGAGAACCGCCTGTTCTATAAGTTGCCGGTGCTCAAGCGCATGGTGATTATGTTGGGTGGCCCGACGATGAACCTGCTGATTGGCGTGGTCTGCACGGCTATTTTGGTGTGCGGTTTTGGTACGGCGCAGGTGACGAATAAGGTGTCGGCGGTGTCTGAGTGCGTGCCGAGCGTGAGCGTGACCCATGATTCGATCAGCTATGGCGAGTGTACGGATAAGTCCACCCCGTCGCCGGCTAAAGCTGCGGGCGTGCAGGTGGGTGACCGTGTGGTGGCGGTGAACGGTACCCAGACTGGTTCGTGGGAGGCTGTGTCTTCGGCGATTCGTGCGGCGGGTTCTCACCCGAGCACTTTGACGGTGGAGCGTAATGGTCAGCGTCTGGATTTGTCGGTGACTCCGGTTGAGATGATTCGCCCGGTTTCTGACGGTAAGGGCCAGTATGCGCGTGCTGCGGATGGTTCGATTGCGACGACTCGCGGCGGTTTTGTGGGTGTTTCTCCGTCGAGTGAGTTGGTGCCCGGTTCTATTGCTGAGGTGCCCGCGATGGTGGGCGATACGCTTTCGCGTGTGGGTTCGTCGATGCTTTCGCTGCCGCAGCGTGTGTGGGAGCTGACGGTGACTCTGGTGACTGGTGGCGAGCGCAGTGCTGAGTCGCCCGTGTCTGTGGTGGGTGTGAGCCGTATTGCCGGTGAGGTGACGGCTACTGACCGTATTGATGTGAAGGCGAAGGCCGCGATGTTGGTCTCGCTGGTGGCGAATATGAATCTGATGCTTTTTGCGTTCAATCTGATTCCGCTGTTGCCGTTGGATGGTGGCCACGTGTTGGGTGCGCTCTGGGAGGGTGTGCGTCGCTTCTTTGCACGTCTGACTGGGCGTAAGGATCCGGGCCCGTTTGATCCGGTGAAGCTGCTGCCGCTGACGTATGTGGTGGCGGGCGCATTCATTGTGATGTCCATCATCCTAATTGTGGCGGATATTGTTAAGCCCATCACCCTGTTTTAGCGTGTTGTCACGCGCGGTAAGGGTACCCGTATTAGTGCTTTCTTTCGCGTCAGTGGCACAATAAAAAGTTGAACGAAGGATGCGTCGTACGTCCTTCACAACCCATGTATGGAGGAAAACCTTGTCGGTCAGCCTTGGTATGCCGAAGCCCGCTCCTGCGGTTCTGTCGCCGCGTCGTAAAACCCGTCAGTTCAAGGTGGGTTCTGTCGGTGTTGGTTCTGAATCTCCGATTTCGGTGCAGTCGATGACGACCACTAAGACCCACGACATTGGTGCGACTCTGCAGCAGATTGCTGAGTTGACCGCTGCCGGTTGCGATATTGTGCGTGTGGCGTGCCCGACCGATAAGGATGCGGAGGCTCTGCCGATTATTGCGAAGCAGTCCCGCATTCCGGTGATTGCTGACATCCACTTCCAGCCGAAGTACGTGTATGCGGCTATTCAGGCTGGTTGCGGTGCTGTGCGTGTGAACCCGGGTAATATCCGTAAGTTCGACGACCAGGTGAAGGAAATCGCTCAGATGGCTTCGGACCACGGCGTTTCTCTGCGTATTGGTGTGAATGCTGGTTCGCTGGATAAGCGTCTGCTGGAGAAGTACGGCAAGGCTACTCCGGAGGCTCTGGTTGAGTCTGCTGTGTGGGAGGCTTCGCTCTTTGAGGAGCACGGTTTCCGTGATTTCAAGATTTCTGTGAAGCATAACGACCCTGTGGTGATGGTGGAGGCGTACCGTCAGCTGGCTGAGCGCGGTGACTGGCCCCTGCACCTGGGTGTGACTGAGGCTGGTCCGGCGTTCCAGGGCACTATTAAGAGCTCGGTGGCGTTCGGTACTCTGCTGTCTCAGGGTATTGGTGACACCATCCGCGTGTCGCTGTCTGCTCCTCCGGTTGAGGAGGTGAAGGTGGGCACTAAGATCCTGGAGTCGCTGAACCTTCGCCCCCGCAAGCTGGATATTGTGTCTTGCCCGTCCTGTGGTCGTGCGCAGGTGAACGTGTGGGAGCTTGCTGAGAACGTGACTAAGGGCCTGGAGCACATGAAGGTTCCGCTGCGTGTTGCCGTGATGGGTTGCGTGGTGAACGGTCCGGGTGAGGCTCGTGAGGCTGACCTGGGTGTGGCGTCCGGTAACGGTAAGGGCCAGATTTTCGTGAAGGGCGAGGTCATTAAGACTGTGCCTGAGGATCAGATCGTTGAGACTCTGATTGAAGAGGCGACCCGTATTGCTGCTGAGATGGAGGCTTCGGGCGAGTATGTTCCCGAGGGTTCCCCGGCTGTTTCGGTGAGCTAGTTAGCTTTGTGCGCGGAGGCGCCCTGGTGAGGGGCGCCTCCGCGTTTTTCCGGTTATGGTGGTGGCAGGCTTTGTGCTTGTCGCCGCTGATTGTCGCCGCCGGTTGTCGCCGCATGATTCGGCTACTTTTTGGGGTGCGCCCCGCACTGTCACTCATCTGTCTATCGCTCAACTCCTATCACTCAACACAGCATGCTTAATCTTTTATCTTCTCTTCGCCCAAGTTCTTTCCGCTCTAAATCCAAGCGCGGCAGACGGGCTGCTTCGTCGATGGATTCTTTCCCTATGCCTGATCGCGTGAAGGAACACGTTTTTGCCCTGGATGCTCGGTGGTGCGATGAGCTGGAGGACGTCCTTTTTAGCGACCCGGTCCCGAATCTGTACCCCATTGAGCACTATTTGGCGTGCCCTCTTCCGGCGAAGGCGCCGCGTATTCCGCTGCACTACTATCAGGGTTTCGTGGGTTGTGAGCGTGACGGTCAGCTGTGCTGTGTGCTGCTGTTGGGCTCGAATGTGGTGCCGGTGCGACTGTGCGGTGCCGCTATTGAACATGCCGCGGTTGAACATGCTGAACATGATGTTGCCGAACAGGCAGAAACCTCTGATGCCCCCACCCTGGATGCTACGGCGCTTGCGCATCGTGACGCCCTGGCGCAGCTGCTGCTGCAGGTGGGTTCTCGCCTGGATTCCATGTTCGGTGAGAGCGCCTTCGTGATGCCCCTGTGGACGCGCATGCAGGAGCTGTGCGAGCAGACTCGGGGCGGTAAGGGCCCGGTTCCGCTGCTGCAGATGCTGCAGCCGAGCCTGCGTGATGGGTGCGATCACCGTGCGCGGGTTCTGTCGGAGCGCCCCGTACAGCCGCTGCTGTACCTGCCGCCGGAGAAGGACCTCGCCCGCTTCTACGAGGCGGAGCTTCCCGAGCTGCCGGAGCACCTGCCCGCGCCCCTCAAACCTGCCGATGCCCCCACCGGTGCTTTTCAACTCATCGGTGAGCCTGCCGGGTATGCGCGCCTCGCCACCTCCGCGGACCTGGGGGAGCTGCTACCCGCCGCGGCCGCCATGTTCACCGAGGAGGTCGGCTTCGACCCGATTGCCCGCTACGGTGACGGCTATGCGGCGCGCCTGCGCACGCTCATTGCCGGTCAGCGCAGCGCCATTGTCACCGATGTGAACGGGCGCGTTATCTTCAAAGCGGATGCGGGCATCGTGAACCTGGACGCCGCGCAGGTGCAGGGCGTGTGGCTGCACCCGGATTACCGCGGCTACGGGCTGGCTAAGCCGTTCTTTGCCGCCGCCGCGCAGATTCTGCAGCGCCACTACCCGCACTTGAGCCTGTACGTGAACGACTACAACGCCCGCGCGCTCGCCATGTACCGGGGGACCGGTTGGGAGCAGATTGGGCAGTTCTCGACCATCATTTTTGAGCGCTAAACACGCCGAACCCTAAAACGCTATAAAATTAAAGACGACTGTGCCTTCTTTACGGCTCACCCGGTGAGCCTCGGGCACCCTACCTAAACCTATCGACCTTTCAAGGAGAATCGTGGTACTTCGCCTTTCCAACCTCTTCGTGCGCACTCTGCGCGAGGACCCCGTAGATGCCGAGGTCGCCAGCCACAAGCTGCTGGTCCGCGCCGGTTACATCCGCCGCGCAGCCCCCGGCGTGTACACCTGGCTGCCCCTGGGCCTGAAGGTACTGCGCAAGGTCGAGAACATCATCCGTGAAGAGATGGACGCCATCGGCGCGCAGGAAGTTCACTTCCCCGCACTGCTGCCCCGCGAACCCTACGAGGCAACCAACCGCTGGGACGAGTACGGCGATAACCTCTTCCGCCTCAAGGACCGTAAGGGCGCAGACATGCTGCTGGCACCCACCCACGAGGAAATGTTCACCCTGCTGGTGAAGGACCTGTATTCCTCCTACAAGGACCTGCCGGTCTACCTGTACCAGATTCAGACCAAGTACCGCGACGAGGCGCGCCCCCGCGCGGGTCTGCTGCGCGGCCGCGAGTTCGTCATGAAGGACTCCTACTCCTTCAACATTGACGATGAGGACCTGAACGAGGCGTACATGGCGCACCGCGCCGCCTACCAGCGCATCTTCGAGCGCCTGGGCCTGGAGATTGTCATTGTGACCGCGCAGTCCGGCGCGATGGGTGGCTCCCGCAGTGAAGAGTTCCTGCACCCGACCCCCATCGGTGAGGATACTTTCGTGCGTTCGGCTGGCGGCTATGCAGCTAACGTTGAGGCCGTGACCACCGTGGTTCCCGAGGAAATCGAAATCACCGAGGACACCCCGGCGGCAATCGTCGTGGACACCCCCGACTCCGCCACCATTGAGACCCTGGTGGAGCGTATGAACGAACTGCACACCGAGGTGACCGGCGGCGCCATCGAGGCTTCGCAGACCCTCAAGTGCTTCCTGGGCACCGTCATCACCCCCTCCGGCGAGCGTAAGGTCTTCGCCGTGGGCGTTCCCGGCGACCGTGCCGTGGACCTGGGCCGCGTTGAGGTCAACATTGGCGCGCTGCTGGGCATCGGCGGCGAGGTTGAGGTTGAGGCAGCCAGCGAAGAGGACCTGAAGGCATTCCCTCAGCTGGTCAAGGGCTACATTGGCCCCGGTCTGAGCCTGGACGCACCCCTGCTCGGTGCACACTCCGAGGACGAGGATGCGGTGGCTTCCGCAACCGGCATTCCCTTCTTCGTTGACCCCCGCGTGGTGCGCGGTACCCGCTGGGTCACCGGCGCAAACGAAGAGGGCAAGCACGTGGCAAACCTGGTCTTCGGCCGCGACTTCACCGCCGACGGCGTTATCGAGGCGTGCGAGGTCCGTGAAGGCGACCCGGCACCGGACGGCTCCGGCGAGCTGGTGGCAGCCCGCGGTATCGAGATGGGCCACATCTTCGCCCTGGGCCGCAAGTACGCTGAGGCACTGGGCCTGAAGGTTCTGGACCAGAACGGCAAGCTGCAGACCGTGACCATGGGTTCCTACGGCGTGGGCGTGACCCGCGCACTTGCCGCTATCGCCGAGGGCAACCACGACGAGAAGGGCCTGATCTGGCCGCGTAACCTGGCGCCCGCAGACATTCACATCGTCGTCACCGGCAAGGACGCAGCATCCCACGAGTACGCTGAAGAGCTCAGCGCATCCCTGGAATCCGCTGGCCTGCAGGTTATGCTGGATGACCGCCCGAAGACCAGCCCCGGCGTGAAGTTCGGCGACGCCGAGCTGCTGGGCGTGCCCACCATCCTGGTGATTGGTCGCGGCTTCAAGGACGGCGTGCTGGAGCTGAAGGACCGCCGTAGCGGTGAGGCTCGTGAGGTGTCCGTTGAGAACGCGGTGGCTGAGGTCATCGCAGAGGTCAAGGGAGCGTAATCGTGGCGTACAAGCCGAAGCGTTCTGGCTCTAAGAAGAGCGCCCCGAATGCGCGCGCTCGCCGTGCCGCATCCCGCGTGGCGAACGGTGTGAACACTTCCCGTACTCGCGCTGAGCGTGAGCCCGTGGTGGAGGCACCGGTGCGCGTGGGTACCCGCGCGATCCGCGAGGAGGAGGTTGCCGAGGCGATTGCCCCGGTCATTTCTGAGTTCTCGCTGGTTCTGGAGGGCCTGAAGATTTCGGGCCCGGCGGCGAACCGTACCGTGAAGATTACGGTGGACTACACCGCTGAGCGTACCGATTCGCTGTCGCTGGATTCTCTGGCGGAGATTTCCGGCGCGATTTCGAGCGCTCTGGACCGTGCGGATGAGAACGACGAGTTCTTCCCCTACGAGCTGGAGGTGTCCTCGCCGGGTGCTACCCGCGCCCTGACTGAGCGCCGCCACTGGGAGCGTGCCCGCACCCGCCTGATTGCGGTGACCGCCCCCGACGGTACCGAGTATCTGGCGCGTCTGCACGAGGTGCAGGACGAGGGTCCGGTGCTGGCTCGTAAGAAGAACACGAAGAAGGGTCAGAAGGAGTCGTACCACGAGCCGTCTTTGCTTCCGTGGGAAAATATTGCTTCTGCTCACGTCGAGATTGACTTCAATTCGCCTGCTGAGCCGGTAGAATAGAGTTATTAAAGCTTCAGGCACGGGGTGCTCCGTGCCAGGTATATACCGTTCGGGAGCCGGGGCGCACTAAGCGTCCCGGCGCCGTGCTAACTGGGAAAGGCTGAAAAGCGTGGAGGATATTAAAACTATTGACCTGGGCGCACTGCGCGCATTGGCGAAGCAGCGCTCTCTCGTCATGGAGGAGCTCTTCACCCTGGTTGAGAACGCCCTGCTGCTCGCGTACATGAAGCAGCCCGGCGCTATTAAGGGCTCTCGTGCCGTCATCGACCGTACTACCGGCGAGTTCGTCATTCTGGCTCCTGAGCTTGATGAGGACAACCAGAAGATTGACGAGTTCGACGATACCCCGAACAACTTTGGCCGTATCGCTGCCGCAACCGTCCGCCAGGTGCTTTCGCAGCGTCTGCGTGACGCTGAGGACGCATCCGTTCTGGGCGAGTTCAAGGACCGTGAGGGCACCCTGGTGTCCGGCGTGATCCAGCAGGGCAACAACCCGCGTATGGTTCAGGTTGACCTGGGCACCGTTGAAGCTGTTCTGCCCAGCAACGAGCAGGTTCCGGGTGAGAAGTACTCGCACGGTACCCGCCTGCGCGCCTACCTGGTTGAGGCTCGCCGCGGCCCGAAGGGCCCCTCGATTGTGGTTTCTCGTTCGCACCCGAACCTGGTTCTGCGCCTGTTCGAGCACGAGGTTCCCGAGATTTCTGAGGGCCTGGTTGCTATTAACTCCATCGCGCGTGAAGCTGGTCACCGCTCCAAGATTGCTGTGTCCGCTAAGAACCCGACCATTAACGCGAAGGGTGCGTGCATCGGCGATATGGGTGCCCGTGTGCGTGCGGTTGCTGCCGAGCTGAACGACGAGAAGATTGACATTGTCGACTACTCGACCGATCCGGCAACTTTCATCGCTGCGGCGCTGTCCCCGGCGAAGGTCACCGAGGTCATTATCGCGAACCCGCGTGAGTACTCCGCTCGCGCAGTGGTTCCGGATGATCAGCTGTCCTTGGCTATCGGCCGTGAGGGTCAGAATGCGCGTCTGGCAGCGAAGCTGACCGGCTGGCGTATCGATATTCTCTCCGAGTCCAAGTACGCTCAGGTTCGTGCCGAGGAAGAGGTCGCGGCTCGCGTGGCTCGTAGCCTGGCAGAAGAAGCAGCAGAAGAGTCCGCACAGGACGCTGAATAAGCATTAGCCCCGGTGAGGGGCGTATCCCGCGGCATATCCTTTTGATGCAGGCGCAAGAGATCGGGCAGCAACGTGCCCGGTGTTCTTGCGCCTGCGTCACAGTTTTGCCCATGATTCTTAAAAACGGGATACACTATTAAGATGTACCGGTGCGTAACCGGGCGCTTTAACGCGCCCTCGCACGCACCGGATAGAGCATCACGAATGTACCGCGAACGCGGTTCTACACACGCTAGAGAGGGGAGAGGACCATGAGCGATTACGACCTCACCGCAACCTCCGAAGTGTTTGAAGGACCGGTCCGCACCTGCATCGGATGCCGTGCCCGCGATGAACAGCGCAACCTGCTACGCATCGCCCGCACACCCGTCACGTCTGCTACCGAGCAGGCGGACACCCCGCCCTATCAGCCCGATGTGGCGGGAATTATGCCCGGACGAGGCGCTTGGATCCATCCGAGCGAAAAGTGCGTAGCCGCTCTACAGAAAAAGAACGGTCTGGCGCGCGCCTTCAAAAAAGCGGTTCCTGCAGCCCAGCTGCAGGCGTGCTGTGAGCAGATTCGAGCCGTGATTGCGGACTCGACCCCCTCATAGACGCTTTTCGGGTATATGCCCTCTGTAAGTCAACGAGTTTGACGACTTCTTATCTGAAAGCGAGTCAGAAAACTGATGGATATCTAATGAGTGCCGCGAAATGAGTACCCTTTCGTGCTCACCCACCGGCAATTTCACGAATTGGCGCGCCTTCGGGCGTGCACCCCGTAAACATTAGTGTCCGCACCATTCCCGGTGCGGACCGGGAATGGAGAAAATTTGGCTCAGCCTCGAGTACACGAGTTTGCTAAAGAAGTAGGCGTACCTTCCAAGGAAGTTATCGCCAAGCTCAAGGATATGGGCGAGTTCGTTAAGAGCTCCTCTTCCACCCTGAACCCCATGGTTCTGAAGAAGCTGCGCGCGGAATTCCCCGCCGCAGCCGCTAAGCCTGCCGCAAAGGCAGCACCCGCGGAGTCGGCAGCTAAGCCGGCTCCCAAGCCCGCAGCGGCAAAGCCCGCCGCTAAGCCTGCGGCAACCCCCAAGCCCGCAGCGGCAAAGCCTGCCGCTAAGCCGGCACCCAAGCCTGCAGCAGCTAAGCCCGCCGCAAAGCCGGCAGCAGCTGAGGGCGCAGCTCCCAAGCCTGCAGCAGCTAAGCCCGCCGCAAAGCCGGCAGCAGCTCCCAAGCCCGGCGGCCCCCGCCCGGGTAACAACCCCTTCGCATCCCAGCAGGGCATGGCACGCCCCGAGGCAGCACCGAAGCCGGCAGCACCCAAGCCTGCCGCTCCGAAGCCCGGCCCCAAGCCCGGTCCTCGCCCCGGTAACAACCCCTTCGCATCCCAGCAGGGTATGAAGCGTGGTGGCGGCGACTCCCAGCGTTCCGGTGGTCCCCGTCCGGCACGTAACGGTCGTCCCGGTGGCAACGGTGGCGCACGCCCCGGCGGTAACGGCGGTCCCCGCCCCGCAGGTGGCGCACGTCCCGGTGGTAACGGTGGCCCCCGCCCGGCAGCTGGTGCACGTCCCGGTGCGCCCCGTCCGGCTGGTGGCGGCGGTGCACGCCCGAACCCCTCGATGATGCCCAAGGTTTCCAACGTTGGTGGCGGTGCGTCCGGCTCCAACAACGGTGGCGGTAACGGTGGCGGCGGCGCACGTCGCGGCGGCGGTTCCGGCGGCTTCAACCGCGGTCCGGGCCGTCCCGGCCCCGGCGGTCGCGGCAACGCACAGGGTGCATTCGGTCGCGGTGGCTCCAAGCGTAAGGGCCGCAAGTCCAAGGCAGCTCGCCGCCATGAGCAGGAGCAGCTGAACGCACCGGCACCCGGTGGCGTGGTTGTTCCTCGCGGCGACGGCTCGACCGAGATTCGTCTGCGCCGCGGCGCGTCCATCATGGACTTCGCTGAGAAGATTGGCGCAAACCCGGCATCGCTGATTACGGTTCTCTTCCACCTGGGTGAGATGGCTACCCAGACTCAGTCCCTGGACGAGGAGACCTTCGAGCTGCTGGGTGCCGAACTGGGCTACGTCATCAAGATTGTTTCCCCGGAGGATGAGGAACGCGAGCTGCTCGAGTCCTTCGACATCAACCTCGAAGCCGAAGCAGAAGCTGAGGGTGAGGATGTTCTGGAGGTTCGTCCCCCGGTTGTTACCGTCATGGGTCACGTTGACCACGGTAAGACCCGCCTGCTGGACGCTATCCGTAACACCAACGTCATTGAGGGTGAGGCCGGTGGCATTACCCAGCACATTGGTGCATACCAGGTCCACACCACCGTTGAGGGTGAAGACCGCGCGATTACCTTCATCGATACCCCCGGTCACGAGGCGTTCACCGCTATGCGTGCCCGTGGTGCGAAGGTTACCGACGTGGCAATCCTCGTGGTCGCAGCGGATGACGGCGTTATGCCCCAGACCGTTGAGGCACTGAACCACGCACAGGCAGCTAACGTGCCGATCGTGGTTGCTGTGAACAAGATCGATAAGGAAGGCGCGTCCCCGGACAAGATCCGCGGCCAGCTGACCGAGTACGGTCTGATCCCCGAAGAGTACGGTGGCGACACCATGTTCGTGGATGTCTCCGCCCGCAACGGCACCAACATCGACGAGCTGCTTGAGGCTGTCACCCTGACCGCTGACGTGCTCGAACTGACCGCTAACCCGAACAAGGAAGCACGCGGTGTTGCTATTGAAGCAAACCTGGATAAGGGCCGCGGTGCGGTTTCCACCGTCCTGGTTCAGTCCGGTACTCTGCACGTCGGTGACGCTATCGTTGCCGGTGTTGCTCACGGTCGCGTTCGTGCAATGTTCGATGAGAACGGTCAGGCTGTGAAGGAAGCTGGCCCGTCCCGCCCCGTTCAGGTGCTGGGTCTGTCCACCGTTCCTCGTGCAGGCGACACCTTCCTCTCCACTGAGGAAGAGCGTACCGCTCGTCAGATTGCTGAGAAGCGTGAGGCTGCTGATCGTAACGCTCAGCTGGCTAAGCGTCGTAAGCGCGTGACCCTCGAGTCCTTCGATGCCGCTGTGGCTGAGGGCAAGATGGACACCCTGAACCTGATTATTAAGGGTGACGTCTCCGGTGCTGTGGAAGCACTGGAAGAGTCCCTGATGAAGATCGACGCCGGTGGCGACGAGGTTCAGCTGCGCGTCATCCACCGCGGTGTGGGTGCTATTACCCAGAACGACGTGAACCTGGCAACCGTGGACAACGCGGTCATCATCGGCTTCAACGTCCGCCCGGCAGAGCGCGTTGCAGAACTTGCAGACCGCGAAGGCGTCGAGATGAAGTTCTACTCGGTTATCTACCGTGCGATTGAGGAAATTGAGCAGGCCGTCAAGGGTATGCTCAAGCCTGAGTACGAGGAAGTGGAGCTCGGCTCCGCAGAGATTCGCGAGGTCTTCCGCTCCTCCAAGTGGGGCAACATCGCAGGTTCGATCGTCAAGAACGGCATCATCAAGCGCAACGCCAAGGCACGCCTGGTGCGCGACGGTTCCGTGGTGGCAGAGAACCTCACCATCGAGTCGCTGCGTCGTTTCAAGGACGACGCTACCGAGGTTCGCGAAGGTTTCGAGTGTGGTATTGGCCTCGGCTCCTTCAACGACATCAAGGAAGGCGACATTATCGAGACTTGGGAGATGCGCGAAAAGCCGCGTGTCTAAGGCTCACACGCTGATGCGCCCGTCACCCGCTAGTGTTCCCGCACCCGCAGGCTTCTAAAACTGGAGCCTGCGGGGCGGACGCTGGCGGGGCGGGCGCTTCCGCATTACCTGGAACGCCTCCGTAACACCCCGAGTGTTCGCGGAAGCACCACGAGATTTCAAGGAGAAACACATGGCTGATGCAGCCCGCGCGGCACGACTTGCCGATCGCATCAAGGTAATTGTGGCGAAGGCGCTGGAGCGTCGTGTTAAGGATCCCCGCCTCGGTTTTGTGACCATTACCGACGCCCGCGTGACCAACGACCTGCAGCACGCAACCCTCTACTACACCGTGTTTGGCTCCGAAGAGGACGCCGCAAACACCAAGAAGGCGCTGGAATCCGCTAAGGGTATTCTGCGCTCCGAGGTGGGTAAGAACATCACTGCCCGCCTGACCCCCACCCTGACTTTCGTTGCTGACGAGGTTCCCGAGAACGCCTTCCACATTGAGGCGCTTCTGCGTGAGACCCGCGAGCGCGACGCCAAGCTGGCAGCCGCTGCCGAGGGCGCCGAGTACGCTGGTGAGGCTGACCCCTACAAGAAGGATGAGCCTGCCGAGGGTGAGGACGCCTAAGTGGCGAAGAAGCAACCTCATGGCCCGTCCGGCCTGATGGTCATTGATAAGCCCGCCGGGATGAGCAGCCACGACGCAGTCTCTCAGATGCGTCGTATTGCTGGCACCCGGCGGGTTGGTCACGCCGGTACGCTGGATCCTGCCGCGACCGGCGTGCTGATTTTGGGCATCAATAAGGCGACGAAGCTGCTGACCTATCTGGTCGGTCAGGATAAGACCTACGACGCGACGATTCGCCTGGGCATTGAGACTCTGACGGAGGACGCCGAGGGCGAGCACACTGCCGCCCACCCGGACGCCGTTGAGGCCCTGACCGGTTTGGGCGCTGAGCAGATGCGCGCGCGCATCCTGGAGGCTGTGGCGCAGTTGAGCGGCGATATTCTGCAGGTTCCCTCTGCGGTGTCTGCTATCAAAATCAACGGTGTTCGCTCGTATGCGCGTGTGCGTAGCGGTGAGCAGGTTGAGTTGGCGGCGCGTCCGGTGACGATTAGCGAGTTCACGGTACATTCCATCAACCCCGGCTTTGCCGAGTACGTGATTGAGGACCCCGAGAACGAGGGCGAGCAGACGGCAACCTCGGTTCCCGTGATTGACTGTGAGGTGACGGTCTCGTGTTCCTCGGGCACCTACATTCGTGCCCTGGCGCGTGATTTGGGCAAGATTCTGGGCACCGGCGGTCACCTGACGGCTCTGCGTCGTACCCGTGTGGGTGCTGTGGTGCTTGAGGATGCCGCGGATTTGGCGCAGTTGAAGCAGCGCCGCGAAGAGTCGGAGGCACCGCTGGAAGATTTGCCGCTGCTACCCCTGGAGGAGGCAGCACGCCGCATCTTTGGTGCGCGTGAGCTCACGGCAGCGGAGGCGAGCGATATTTCCTACGGCCGCCGTATTAGCCCCAGTGGCGACGGTTCCGTGGTGAAGCGTTCCGTGCACGCGAGCGCGGATGAGTCCGGCGCGGTGCAGCATGCCAGCGTTGAGGGTATTGTGGCGGGTTTCGCCCCGGACGGTACCCTGGTCGCCCTGCTGGAGAATAAGAAGCAGCGTGGGAAGGTGCAGGCCGCCCCGGTGCTGGTTTTTGAGGCGAATCGTTCCTTCAACTAGGTGTTGAGGCATTATGATGGGCGAAGAGGGTTCGGCGTTTGCACCTCCTGAACCCTTATTGATTCAGCGTCCTATTCATTCAACGCGCTAACTGATACAACCCTGAACACACATGACTACTCGTGCGGGTGCCCCGGCCCTGCTGAAGGAGAGAAGATGAGCGAGAACCAGAGCTCCGCTAAGAAGGCGAGTGAGCCTCGTACCGCGCCGGTACCGCGCGTAGAGTCTGCACAGACTGAAGCTGCCGCGAAGGCGG
This sequence comes from Rothia mucilaginosa, assembly GCF_964211445.1. Lineage (GTDB taxonomy): Bacteria > Actinomycetota > Actinomycetes > Actinomycetales > Micrococcaceae > Rothia > Rothia mucilaginosa_E. The sequence goes on from NZ_CAXOQT010000030.1 coordinate 24,116, forward strand.
GTACTGCTAAGCCTGCTGAGTCCACTATTTCTGCGGCGAAGACCCCCGAAGGTGTTCGCGTGACCGCACCGGCTGCCGGTGATAAGGCATCGCAGAAGGCAGCTAAGAAGGCTGAGAAGAAGGCAACCCGCGAGGCGTTTGCCCGCCCCAAGAGCATTGAGGAGGCGGCTAAGCCTCAGAACCGTGCGGCGTTCCGTGCGGCGGTGGCGCTGTACGGTCTGTTCATGATTGCGTACGGTGTGTGGCAGGTTCTGGGTGGTATCCGTGTGATTCCGGATGCGCCTCAGGATTTTGCGAATCCCTCGGTGCAGTCGAACTACGTGTTCTTCGCGGCAACCTATGTGGGTGTGGGCCTGTCCTTCGTGTTTATCGCGCTGAAGTTCAAGTGGGTGAACATGCTCGCGTTCTCCTGCCTGGTGGTTTTCCTGGGCGGCGTGGGTCGTATCCTGTCGTGGGCGTTCTTCGGCACCCCGCACTGGTCGCTGATCGTGCTGATGGTGACCGAGCTGGTCATCCCGCCCTGCCTGCTGGTCTGGTACGGCTGGATTAACAAGTCCAACAAGATTCGCGAGGAGATGCTGAAGGCTTCTCGTAACCAGGCTCGTAAGTAGTCGTAACGCCCGGGGAGGTTCCTGCCGCACGGTGGGGTGCCTACCCGGGCTTTCGTGTGGGCGGGGTGGTGGTGTGGATTTTCCACGTGTGCCTTGAGGTGTGCCGGAGGCGCCTCCAGACTCCGTGACGGCAGAGGAGAGGGCATCGCCTGAGAGGGGCACCGTCCCATTCCCTGTTGATTCCCGTTTTGAATTCTGCATCCTGCCGCCTGTGGTCTAGGATGGATAGGTACATTTATCTTTTTCAGGAGAGCCCGTGACCCTCTACACCGCTTTGAGCGAGGTCCCCGCCGGCTACGGCCCCTCGGTCGTGACCATCGGCAATTTTGACGGCGTGCACCGTGGACATGCCCGCGTGATTTCGCGCGTGGTCTCCCTTGCTGAAGAGCACGGTTTGAGCTCTATCGCGGTCTCTTTTGACCCGCACCCGATGCAGGTGCACCGCCCCGAGGTGCCCCACCACGACATTATGGGTCAGGGCTCGCGCCGCTACTTCATGTGCCTGCTGGGCCTGAACGACTACCTGTTGCTGAACTACAATCTGGAGTTCGCTGCGCAGACCCCCGAGGAGTTCGTGAAGTCCACTTTCGTGGATGCGCTGAATGCGCGTTTCGTGGTCATTGGTGATGACGTGCGCTTTGGCAAGAACAACTCTGGCGACCTGAACACTATGCGTGAGCTGGGGGAGAAGTACGGCTTTGAGGTCGTGGTCGTTGAGGATCTGATGGTGGATGAGAACACCCGCTGCTCCTCGACCCGCATCCGTGAGCTGCTGCTGGAGGGCGATATGCCTGCCGCAACCGAGCTGCTGGGCCGCCACCACATGATGGCTGGTGAGGTTGTGCACGGTCTGGCACGCGGCCGCGAGTTGGGCTTCCCGACCGCGAACCTTGAGCTGGAGGCGCGCGGCCTGATTCCCGCCGACGGCGTGTACGCCGGCTGGCTCGTAGACGAATCCGGTAACCGTCACCCCTCCGCTATTTCGGTGGGTACGAACCCGACTTTTGACGGTATTGAGCACCGCCAGGTTGAGGCGCACGTGATTGACCGCCCCGAGGAGCGCGTGGAGGATTTCAACCTGTACGGTCAGCGTGTGCTGATTGAGTTCGTGAAGCGTCTGCGCCCCATGGTGGCGTACACCGGCGTTGAGGCGCTGATTGAGCAGATTAACGATGACGTGGTGCAGACCCGCGAGGTGCTGGCTGAGGACGCGAAGAACTACTGCCCGCCGGAGTGCCCGGTGCAGGCGGAAGTGAAGCATCCTCATCTCTAAGAGCAACAGCCTGCGCTCATAGCTTTTGCCTTTAACGGCTTTGAAGCCCCGGCGGCAG
>NZ_CAXOQT010000031.1:0-25602 GCF_964211445.1 Rothia mucilaginosa
CGTATAAGCTGCGTACTAACGCTGCCCCGCTTACTTGCGGCGGTAGGTCAGGTCGTGCGCGCGGCGGCCCGCCTCCTGAGCCTTACGCTCAAAGCTGGTGAGGGTGCGACCCTCCCAACGCGGAGCCCAACCACCCTGCGGGTCCTCCTCGGTCGCACCGGCGCCGGGGTTCACGTTCTCAAAGTCGGGGTGCGCCTCCAGAACATCGCGCATGACCAGGGCGTACTCCTCCCAGTCGGTTGCCAGACGCCAAATGCCGCCGGGCTTGAGCACGCGCGCAACCTTATCAGCGAACGCCGGGGACACCAGGCGGCGCTTGTGGTGGCGGGACTTGTGCCAGGGGTCCGGGAAGAACACCCACAGCTCATCCACGGAGTTCTCCTCGAGCATGTTGTCGAGCAGCTCGGGCGCGTTCGCCTGAGCCACACGCACGTTCTCCACGCCCGCGTTGCCCATCTTCAGCAGCAGGTCCGCGATGCCGGGGGTGTACACCTCAACGGCGAGGAAGTTCGCCTCGGGCACCTCAGCTGCGCGGTGCACAATCGCCTCGCCCAGACCGGAACCGATCTCGACGACCTGGTACGCCTCACGGCCGTAAATCTTGACCGGGTCGAAGGTCGCATCGGGTGCGACGGAGGTGTCGGTGCGCAGGCGTGGAATGTCCAGCACGTGGGTGGGGGAGTAGGTATCCCACGCCTTCTGGCGGCGCGCGGTGAGGCGGTCGCCGCGGCGGACGAAGGAGTAGGGCTGGCGGAAGAATTCCTCGGGAACCGGCTTCTTGGCCTTTTCTTCGGTGGATTCGGGTGCCTGGCTAGGCTGCGTGTTCTCAGTAGACATACCTAAAAGAATAGCGCAGGGCCGCGGCACCGTGCGGTTTCGCGGTGTGCGGCGGGATGATGCTTGGCTGGTCGGGCGTGGGGTAGGGGTGTGCGCTAGTCTGCGAAGCGTAGAAAACCAGTGGGCGTAGAAATCAGCGCGCACACAAAAGTGCGGCGGGAACGAATACTGTTCCCGCCGCACTTTCGTGAGGTTGCTTGAGGAGTGAGCTAAGAGGAGGGGCTTACTTCTTGGAGCCCAGCAGTGCCAGGCCCGCGCCGAGCATCACGATGTTGTTGGCGAGCTGCTGGCCGTCCTGGGTGGGGCGGAAGTACTCGTCGTGCATGTCCGGGTTGCGGAAGTACATGGTCATCAGGTTTGCCGCGAATGCGGTCAGGCCTGCACCCGCCAGGCGTGCGGGGATGAAGGGGGTCAGCAGGGTTGCGCCGAGTGCGGTTTCTGCGCCGGAGATGAGCTTGCCGAAGGTTGCTGCATCCAGCTTGGCGACGGCGGGAACGCCGGTTGCTGCCATCTGCTGCAGGAAGGCGTAGGTGCCTTCGTCTGCCTTGAGCTTCTTGACGCCTGCGTCGAGGATGAGTGCGCCGGCGGTGATGCGGAGTGCTGTGTTGGAGAACTTGCCCATTGTTGTGTCCTTCTGTTCTGTGGTTGGTCGGTTAGGTTTTCGTTTGAACGGTTTCTACTCTAGACCCAGTTTCATGCTTTGTAAAGTTTTACGCGTAAAGTTTCTTAATTTTTTTGAAAACCCCGAAGGGCACCCGCGGGGGAGGGGCGCGCCGGAAGGTGCGCAAGCCTCCTCGGATACGGTGGAGAGCCCCCTGTTGCTCCTGTCAGAGAGCTCCCCTCGCACCTGCTGGTTTCGCTTGCCGTCTCAAATTCCTCACGATGTTGTATTCCTTGCGCTTGTGTGGGTATGAGGGGGTAAAATTTGAAGTTATGCATTCTCTGTATATTTCTCATCGGTGATACAAGCCCCGGCAACACCGCACAATCGGAGCCCACAAGCCCCGAACCCCGCGTACGCCGCGGAAACAGGAATTTCACCTCCCCGTACGCCGTTAAGAAATATGCGTGAATACCAACCACCCGGAGAAGCCCCCGAGCAACAACAGGGCAAACCGACGCAGAAAAGAGGAATACGTGACACAGCAGCCAATGCCGCACAACTCCGTCACCGGCCTAGACTCCGAAGCTGAGCACTCCAAGCTCCAGCGCGGACTGAGCTACCGACACATCCAGCTGATTGCTATTGGCGGCGCCATCGGTACCGGCCTGTTCCTCGGCTCGGCAAAGACCATTGCGCTGACCGGCCCCTCCATCGTCTTTGTCTACGCCATTATTGGTAGCGTCATCTACTTCGTGCTGCGCGCCATGGGTGAGATTCTGCTCTCCAACCCCAAGTACAAGTCCTTCACCGACTTCATTACCGACATCCTCGGTCTGCGCGCCGGCTTCTTCGTCGGCTGGTCGTACTGGTTCTTCTGGGTCGTTACAGGTATTGCGGACGTCATCGCGATCACCGGCTACGTGCAATACTGGCTGCCCGGCATGCCCAAATTCATCCCGGCACTCGTCGTTATCGTGGCGCTGCTGTTGCTGAACCTGCCCTCGGTGAAGAACTTCGGTGAAATCGAGTTCTGGTTCGCCGTTATCAAGATTGTCGCGATTGTCGCCCTCATTATTGTTGGCGCGCTCATGGTCGCCTTCAGCTTCACTAGCCCCGACGGCACCACCGCCTCCGTAAGCCACCTGTGGGACCACCCCGGCCCCTCCGGTAGCGGTATCTTCACCCAGGGCGTGACCGGATTCCTTGGCTCCTTCCAGATCGCGCTCTTCGCTTTCGTGGGTGCCGAGCTCGTCGGTACCGCCGTGGCAGAGACCAAGCACCCCGAGCGCACCCTGCCCAAGGCGATTAACGCTGTGCCTTTCCGTATTGCGCTCTTCTACGCTGTGCCGCTGATGACCATCCTCGCCGTGACCCCCTGGGACAAGCTGGATAAGTCCATGAGCCCCTTCGTGGGTATGTTCTCCCTGGCAGGTATTGCTGTTGCGGCATCGCTGGTGAACTTCGTGGTGCTGACCTCCGCGGCATCCTCGGCGAACTCCGGTATCTTCTCGACCTCCCGTATGGTGTACGGCCTGGCGCACGACGGCGCCGCACCCTCCGCCCTGGGTAAGCTCACCAAGAACGGCGTGCCCGCCAACGCCCTGTACCTGACCACCGTGCTGCTGCTGTTCAGCCTGGTCATGCTGTACGCCGGTAGCGGCATTATGGAGGCGTTCACCGTGGTGACCTCCGTGGCGTCGATGATGGGTATCTTCACCTGGAGCATGATCCTGATTGCCTACCTGGTGTACCGCAAGAAGTTCCCCGAACGCCACGAGGCATCCGCGTACAAGATGCCCTGGGGCATCGGCATGAGCTGGTTTGGCCTGGTCTTCTTTGCCGTCATGGTCTACGCCCTGAGCCTGTACCCGGACACCGCCATTGGCCTGGCGCTGACCCCCGTCTGGTTCGTTGCCCTGGCGATTGGTTACGAGATTCTGACTCGCCGCCACGCCGCTAAGCGTGCCCGCGTGCTGGCTGCTGAGAACACTGCTGAAGAGGCTGCTCAGAAGTAGTCTTCAGCTCTCCTCCGGCTGGTTTGTATGAGCCCCGCCCCGCATTCTTGATGGATGCGCAGGGCGGGGCTTTCTGCGTCTATTAGCCCCCGTCAGGCGACAGATAGTGACCTGTTTAATAGATTCGCGACACACCAAGAGCTGAAAAACATTTCATTCACCGTTCAAAGCGTGTAGAATATCTATCCAAACAGATGTGTAAGCTCCCAAAGGTACCCGCATCGGGCGATGTTCGAACTCGCCCCGGATGCGGTGCAAACCATGGTCGAGCCCATCTTCCGCCCCGAAATCCGGGGCTGCCCCGCATCAATAGTGGTTGCATATCTATACGCGACGCCTGCCGGATGTCACCGAAAACTCTCATCCGCCAAGCACTATATGCGCTACGGGGCCTAACTGCAGAAAAGAGGACGTCGTGACTGAACAGAACAACGTCAGCCTGAATCCTAAAGCTCCCGAACAGGGAGAACGACTGCACCGCGGTCTGAGCAACCGACATATTCAGCTCATTGCAATTGGCGGTGCCATCGGTACCGGCCTGTTCATGGGATCCGGACGCGCTATCTCCGTCGCCGGCCCCTCCGTCATTTTCGTGTACATGCTCATCGGCGCCGTCATCTTCCTGGTGCTGCGCGCTATGGGCGAGATTCTGCTCTCCAACCTGAAGTACAAGTCCTTCTCGGACTTCACCACCGACCTGGTCGGCCCCATGGCGGGCTTCTTCCTCGGCTGGTCCTACTGGTTCATGTGGGTGGTGACCGCCGTTGCGGACATCATCGCAATCGTCGGCTACCTGCGCATGTGGTGGCCCGACCTGCAAGCCTGGATTCCGGCGCTCGCCGTCATCAGCGTGCTCCTGGTACTGAACCTGGTCTCGGTGAAGAACTTCGGCGAAATCGAATTCTGGTTCTCCATGATTAAGATTGTCGCGATTGTCGCCCTGATTGTGGTCGGTGGCGCACTCGTGGCTATCGGCTTTACCTCGCCCAGCGGCGCGCAGGCATCCGTCGCGAACCTCTGGAACGACGGTGGCATGTTCCCCAACCACTTCATCGGCTTCCTCGGCGCATTCCAGATCGCCGTCTTCGCGTTCATGGGCTCCGAGCTGGTCGGTACCACCGCCGCCGAAACCCAGGACCCCGAAAAGACCCTGCCCAAGGCAATTAACGCCGTGCCCGTGCGCATCATGGTCTTCTACGTGGGTGCGCTCGCCATCATCCTGATGGTTACCCCCTGGCGCCTCGTCAGCCCCGACAACAGCCCCTTCGTCGCCATGTTCACCCTGGCCGGCCTGGGCATCGCCGCGCACATCATCAACTTCGTGGTGATTACCAGCGCAACCTCCTCGGCGAACTCCGGTATCTTCTCGACCTCGCGCATGGCATTCGGCCTGGCACGCGAGCGCAGCGCACCGCAGTTCCTGGGCAAGCTCTCGGGCAACGGCGTGCCGCGTAATGCGCTGTTCCTCTCCGCCGTGATGCTGCTGTCCTCGCTGGTTCTGCTGTACGCGGGCGATTCGATTTCGAGCGCGTTCAACCTGGTCACCACCGTGGCTGCGGTGCTCGTGATTTTTGCGTGGGCCATGATCATGGTCAGCTACCTGATGTACCGCAAGAAGTTCCCCTCGCGCCACGAGAAGTCGCACTTCCGCCTGCCTGGCGGTCGCGTTGCCGCGTGGCTGACCCTGGCGTTCTTCGCCTTCACCATCGGCGTGCTGGCCATGTATGAGGAGACCCTGCGCGGCCTGCTCGCAATGCCCGTCTGGTTCGCGATTCTGGGTATCGGCTGGTTCTTCAAGCGCCGCGCGGATGCACGCCGTCACGAGGCGATCTCGACCCGCACCGCGCAGATTGCGATTGTGGAGGCGTCCGAAATCTTCTCGGCACGCTAAACAGTTATGCTAAGCCACGCTGGTTACCGTGCTGGCCGCCGGCACTAGTTACCAGCGCATGCGTAAAGCCCGCGCCCCTACTCTTTCGGGAGTAGGGGCGCGGGCTTTCGCTATCTCTAAAGATGTACCCGAGAGGCTCGCGGGAGCGCGGGCGCTTAGACGGACGCTACCTCAGCTTCTTCCGCCAGCGGATCCTCGTCATCATCGGTGCGGTAGAAATCCCAACGCTCACAACCGCAACCGGAACGCATCGCCTCAATAACGGCGGCAGCCGCCTCCATCGGGTCGAGTGCGTGCAGGTTCCACAGCGCGTGCACCGGCACGGGGTGCCTCCAGCCGTGCTCCTGCAGAAACTCCGGGTCGAAGGCGGGCAGCGCCTCGACGGTGGGTTCGAACTCGCAGAGGAAGCCGGTGGGGGAGCGGAAAATCGTCACCATGGGGGTCGGGTCGGCATCCTCGAGGGAGGCGCCATCGAAGAAGTAGTAGGTGCTCAGGCGGCGGTTCCAGGCAAGCTGCGCGAGGCGTTCGCCGAAGGCCTCCACCGTCTGCTCCCACTGGGTGCGGTGGTACGCCGCCAGGTCGGTGTGGGCGGTCTGCACCACGCCGATGCCCTGCTCGTTGAACTCGCGGGCGCTCAGGCGTGCGGGCTCTACGGGTTCTGCAGACTCTAGTGACTCTGAGGGAGCGTCCGCAGGGGACTCTTCCGGGGTATCTAGCTCAGCGCCGGTGAGTTCAGCGTCGAGGAGCTCAAGATCCTCAGCGGCGTTCAGCTCAGCCTCTGCCGCCGCGTTTGCCTCGTTCCTCGTCCACAGGCGCAGCTCGCGGGCAATCTGCGCGCGACCGCGATGCAGCGTCGCCTGCCAGGAGCCGAACTTAGCGCGCACCGCGCCCAGGGGCGGCACCTCACCAATCAGGGTCTGAATGGTCGACCAGTATCCGTACACCAGCGCCGTGGGATCGCGGTCGTAGCGGGCGCAATAGCTCAAAAAGAGGCTCAGGGTCTTCGACGCGAAATCCTCGGGTACCTCGGCGGCGTCAATGTACCACTCGTTCTCGAGCGCCTCCGCCGGGTAGATGCCGGTGCGGAGCATGCCGAGGGTCCAGTCGCCGTCACCGAGGGTGTCTTTTGCGGCCTGCACGGGCGCGGGCCAGGCGGATTCACCCTCCATGCTGGCGGCGAGCAGGGTGTACAGGCTACCGCCCTCAGTGCCAATCTCAGCAACGCCGCGCTGCCGGATGTCTTCAACGGTCTGCGCGTACGCCTCTTCCTCTAGCTGGGAGTAGGGGTGCGCGGCAAGGTACTTGAGCGTTGCGCCAATCTTCGCCAGGATGGTGGCGATATCTTCGCTACCAAAGTGACGCGCCTCCAGGGCAGGCGGCAGGTCGTGGATAATATCGCAATCAAGAACCAACGCCGCGTACTCGGGTTCCGGGGGCAAATCGTAGGCTTCCGCGAAAACGTACCAGAGTCCGCAAGCGAGCATCGGGTAGCTCGGAGCGTCTGCGGCGACCGGGCCAAACTGCCAGATGCCGGAGTTCAGCGCGTAGTTCAGGTGCTTCTTATTGATGTGCGGGTACAGAAAGCTGAGGCGGCGCAGAACCTGGGTAGGGGTGAACCCCAGCGCGGCGAGTTCTGCAATGAGCTCCGCGTACTCGTCGTGAAAATCTAAGTAGCCCTCCGGGGCGTTTGAAAGCGCGGCATGTTCGCGCATTTGGGTCCCTCTTTCATGCGTAGGAGGTGGCGGCACCTCGTCGTACCGTGCCGCCGAACCCTGAATGTGTGCACGCAGATAAGGGTGTTTGAGTGATGTGAAGCCACGTCCTTATCTGCACGTTTGAGAGATATTTTTTCAAAAAAATATGCTCTTTTATCTAAATTTATCGCTGGAACTTAGCACTATTCAAATATGTGGACCCTAAACACGGTTTCTTGCGGAAAGATGACATTGTTTAGCGCCCCCACAGGGCAAAATATGCACAAAAAGTCATATTCTGCACCGAAAAGTGGCATGGGGATGATGCCCACTCTACCGAAAATATTGCCCAGCATAGCGACTAAAACGATGTGTCAAATAAGCCTCGCGCTGAGTCACCCAGCCCAGTTGCCGCTTCGCCCCAGAAGCGTGCCGAAATATGCGAAACTGGAAGGATGAGCGAACACCCCCTCCCGAGCAGCATCCGCCCACGCGCGGATCGAGCTACAGACCCCGCGCCCGGCAGCGCCGCAGGCAATGAACCTGGCCGCGCCGCAGGCCGCGAAAAACATGAAACCGGCGGCAAAACTGAGCAGCCCGCCGAGCACCTCATCAACGCGCTCGCCGTAGAAACCGGCATCGCCCCGCACCGCATCCGTGCCGCCGTGGTGCTGCTCGACGCCGACAACTCCGTACCCTTTATCGCCCGCTACCGCAAAGAAGCGACGGGCGCGCTCACCGACACCCAGCTGCGCACCATCCAGTCGCGCCTGGGCCAGCTCCGCGCCCTCGAAGAGCGCCGTAACCGCGTGCTCGAGGCGCTCACCGAACGCGCCGACGAAGGTCTCATCGACCCGCTCACCCTGCTGCAGCTGCGTTCCTCGCTCATGAACGCCGCCACCATCGCGGACGTGAACGCCATCTACGCCCCCTACCGCAGTGAACGCGTGACCCGCGCCCAGATGGCGCGTGCCGCCGGGCTTGACTCGCTCGTCGAAGACCTGCTGGAGGTGCCCCTCGCCGACGCGCACGCCATTGCCGCCGCGTACATTACCGACGGCACCGAAGAGGACGAGGAAGAGGACGTTGAAGCTGCGGAGGCGGACGAGACCCTGCAGATCCACAGCGCTGAAGAAGCCCTCGACGGCGCCCGCACAATCCTGATTGACCGCGCCCTCACCGACCCGGTGCTGAGCGAAAAGCTCCTCAAGCGCCTGCGTGAGGGCGGCGTGATTGAGTCCCGCGTGATTGCCGGTCACGAGAGCGACGGGGCGAAGTTCTCCGACTATTTCGCCTTCTCCGACCGTATTCGCTCAATCCCGCCGCACCGCGTTCTGGCGCTGCATCGCGCCAAGGACGCCGGCGTGGTACGCCTCAAAGTGGATGTGGCACCCGCCCCCGTGGCGCTCAGCCGCCTGCGCGGTGCCGCCCGTGCCGAGGCAGAGGCCGCCGCCGAAAATTACGAGAACGTCCGTTCTGCATACGAGCGTGAAGTTGCCGCCGCGCTGCGCATCCCCGTGCAGGTGCTCAACACCGTCGATGACGAAGACCGCGTGCTCGGCTGGCTCGCCGCCACCGTGCGCACCGCATGGCGCAGCCACTTGCGCCCGCGCCTTGCCGAACGCATCCGCCATCAGCTGCTCGACGCCGCCGCACAGCACGCGACCGAGGTGTTCGCCTCCAATCTGCGCGATATTCTGCTCGCCGCGCCCGCCGGGCATAAGACCACCCTCGGTTTGGATCCGGGCCTGCGCCACGGCGTGAAGTACGCCGTCGTTGATGGCACCGGTGAGCCGCTGTGCGTAGGTACCGTCTACCCGCACGCCCCGCGCAACCAGTGGGCAGAGGCATTGCGCGAGCTTTCCGCCGCCTGCCGCGAGCACGGTGTGGAACTCATCGCCATCGGCAACGGCACCGCAAGCCGCGAAACCGACAAGCTCGCCAGCGAACTCATTCGCTCCCTACGCGAGGAAGGCGTAGAAGCACCCCAGAAGGTGACTGTCTCTGAGGCGGGCGCCTCCGTCTACTCCGCCTCCGCCCTTGCCGCCGCGGAACTGCCCGACTATGACGTGACCGTGCGCGGCGCCGTCTCCATCGCGCGCCGCCTGCAGGACCCGCTCGCCGAGCTCGTCAAAATCGACCCGCAGTCCATCGGTGTGGGCCAGTACCAGCACGACGTGCCGCCCGCCGCCTTGCGCCGCGCCCTCAACGACACCGTCGAAGACTGCGTGAACGCCGTGGGCGTGAACCTCAATAGCGCCTCCGTGCAGCTGCTCGCGCACGTGGCGGGTGTGGGCACTGCGACCGCCGAACGCATCGTCGCCTACCGCACCGAGCACGGTCCCTTCGAGAACCGCCAGCAGCTGCTGAACGTGCCGCGACTGGGCGCGAAGACCTTCCGCCAGGCGGCAGGATTCATTCGCATTCGTGGCGGGGAGGAGCCGCTGGATGCCTCCGCGGTGCACCCGGAAGCCTACCCGCTCGCGCGCCGCATTATTGCCGACGCGCAGGCACGCAACGGCGCCCACTGGGTTGCCGGTGCCCTGGGCACTTCGGACGGCAGCGACCCGCTCGCTGGGCTGAACCCCGCCGACTACGTGCAGGATAGCGACACTCAGGTCGACGCTCAGGTGAGCGCGGACGAAGCCGCCGCCGGCGTGTACACGGTCGAGGATATCTTCGCCGAGCTGCGCCGCCCCGGCCTGGACCCGCGCGGCAGCTTCCGCACTGCCCGCTTCTCCGAGTCCATCTCGCACTTCGAGGATGTGCGCCCCGGCATGGTGCTCGAGGGTACCGTCTCGAACGTGGCGGCATTCGGCGCGTTCGTGGATATTGGCGTGCACCAGGACGGCCTCGTACACATCTCGCAGATGAGCCGCGGCTACGTGGCAAACCCGCACGACATTGTGCGTAGCGGCGACATCGTGCGGGTGCGCGTGGTGGAGGTCGACCCGGCGCGCCGCCGCATCTCCCTCTCGCTGCTGGTAGACGAGGAAAACTAGCGGAGGAGCGCTTGCGCTCGCCGGGATAGCTTGATGGTTCGCCAGCCAATCCAAGAACGAGCATTCTCTAAAATCTCAGCTCCCCACAAGAGCAGACAAAAGCCCCGACAAGCACTAACTGTGCCTGTCGGGGCTTTATATAGGTGCGATTCGAGCTCTACGCCCGAGCTACACCTTAGAAGTCGATGTTCGCCGGGTCAGCGCCAATACGACCCTCGGGGGTGGAGAGCGCATCCACAGCCGCGATGTCTTCGGCGGTCAGCTTCACGTTTACCGATGCCAGGTTCTCCTCAATGCGGGAGGGGGTCACGGACTTCGGGATAGCCACGGTACCCTTGGCAAGGTGCCATGCCAGCACGACCTGCGCGGGGGTTGCGCCGTGACGCTCCGCAATTTCAGCCAGCACGGGGTTCTGCAGCAGGTCGCTGCCGTTACCCAGCGGGCTCCACGCCTGGGTCGCGATGCCGTACTCGGCGTGAACGGCGCGCAGCGCCTCCTGCGAGAAATAGGGGTGCAGCTCAATCTGATGGATGACCGGAACTACACCGGTCTCCTCGATAATCTCGCGCAGCTGCTCCTCGGGGAAGTTCGACACACCAATGGAGCGGACCTTGCCCTGCTTCTGCAGCTCAATCAGCGCGCGCCAGGAATCCAGGTACAGGCCCTGCTGCGGCTTAGCCCAGTGAATCAGGTACAGGTCAACGTAGTCGGTGCCCAGCTTCTCCAGGGAAGCCTCGAACGCATCGAAAGCGCTCTCGTAGCCCTGGTCGGAGTTCCACAGCTTGGTGGTGAGGAAGATGTCCTCGCGAGCCACGTCAGAGTTAGCGATAGCGCGGCCCACGCCCGCCTCGTTGCCGTAGATAGCGGCGGTGTCGATGTGGCGGTAGCCGGTCTCCAGGGCGGTGCCCACGACCTTCTCGGCGACCTCGTCCTCAACCTGCCACACGCCGTAGCCCAGCTGCGGGATGGTTCGGCCGTCGTTGAACTTTACGTTGGGTACGTTGTAGCTCATGATGCTCCTTAGAGTGGGGGAGGCGGCGCCTCCCGAATCGTTGCTTTGGATAGTTCTACAAGGCTACGCCTCAGACGCCCCGTTGAGAAGGGTGGGGTCAGAATCGGATGCGAATCTAGCCTGAGGCGTAACGAGTTGACGAAAAATGACGGCTACCGCTCTATGCCTGCAGGCTAACGCTCAACAGCCGGCGCGAACAGCTCGCGCACATCCTCAGCCGTCACCGCAGCGGAGGCGAACTCGCCCTCACCGACCACCGCATCGAAGAGCGCGGCCTTCGACTCCTTGAGCTGCATGACCTTCTCCTCGATGGTGCCCTCGGCGACCAGGCGGTAGACGTGCACCTCCTTGTCCTGGCCGATGCGGTGAATACGGTCCACCGCCTGCTGCTCGGCGGCGGGGTTCCACCACGGATCCATGATGAACACGTGGTCCGCCTCGGTCAGGTTCAGACCGAAACCGCCAGCCTTGAGCGAAATCAGGAACACCGGCTCCTGACCGCTCGTGAACGCCTCGATGACCTCGGCGCGGTTGCGGGTCGAACCGTCCAGGTACAGGTGGCCGATGCCCTCCTCGCTCAGGTGTGCCGAAATGCTCTTGAGGTAGCCGGTGAACTGGCTGAACACCAGCACGCGGTGGCCCCTCTCGAGCAGGTCGGGCAGCTGCCGAACCAGGTAGTCGCGCTTGACCGACGAAACTCCGGCGTAGGCTTCCGGGTCAATCAGCGCGGCATCCAGCGCCAGACGGCGTAGCAGGGTCAGCGACTGGAAGATCGTGAAACGGTTCTTATCCATGTCTTCCAGCAGACCCAGCACCTTCTGACGTTCACGCTGCAGGTGCGTGTCATAGATACGGCGGTGGCCCGGAGCCAGCGGCAGGTTCACACGCGTATCGTTCTTCGCCGGAAGCTCCGCCGCCACCAGCTCCTTGGTGCGGCGCAGCATGAGCGGGCGGATGCGCCGGCGCAGACGAGCCGCCGTTGCCGCGGCGTGCGCCGGATCCTCCCCAGACTCCGCCGGGCGAGCGTACAGGTCGCGGAACGCGCGGGCGGAGGGGAACAGACCGTCCGCCACAATCGCCAACAGTGCCCACAGCTCCATGAGGTTGTTCTCAATGGGCGTGCCGGTCATCGCAATCTTGGTGCGGGCGGGCATCGCGCGGGCGATGGACCAGGCGCGGGTGCCGGTATTTTTGACGAATTGCGCCTCGTCCAGCAGGAGCGCGCCCCAGCCTTCGGGGGCACCCTGCTCGCCCGTGAGCTTATTGATGCCGCCGCCCAGCGTGCGGGCGTAGCCGGTGTAGGCGTCCTCGTCCATGCGCAGCAGCGTGTAGCTGGTCAGCACCAGGTGCGCCCCGGCGATGCGCTCGGCAAGCGGGATCTTACCGGCGGTGGTTTCGGTGATGGTTACGACCTTCGCCTCGGGCAGGAAGCGTTCCGCCTCCGCCGCCCAATTGGTAATCACGGAGGTCGGTGCAACCACGAGGAAGGGCGCGAACGGCTCAATGCTCTCACCGCGCTCGGCAGCACGCTCGGAGGCGGCGCGGTGCTCCTCGATGGCGTGGGCGAGCAGGGCGAGAGCCTGCACGGTCTTACCCAGGCCCATATCGTCGGCGAGAATGCCGCCCAGACGGTGCTCGTACAGGAAGGACAACCACTGGAAACCCTCCACCTGGTAGGGGCGTAGGGTCGCCTGCAGACCGGTGGGCACAGGGCAGCTCGGAATAATCTGGCGGGGGTTCTTCTGGCGGGAGGTCTTCTTGCCGGAAGTTTTCTGGAGCGCGGGGGAATCCTGAGAGCCCTTGTCAGGCACCTTTTCGGTGCTTTCTCCGGTATCTTCCAAGCCCTCAACCAGCTCCAACAGCGAACGAACCTGCGCATCCCAACGCGCGGTCGTATGCACGCTCGCCGCCAGCGACTCCAGCTCAGAGAACAGCCCCGCCTGGTGCCGGTTAATACGCAGCTCACCGCCCGCGTCGTCGAGTTCTCGAGCCTCCGCAATGAGAGTGCGCAGAGTCTTGAACTCGGGTCGACGCAACGAGAAATAGGTGCCGTTACCGAGCAGAATACGGTCCGCCCCGCGATCCAGCGCCTCAAAAATCTGGGCGAAAGGCACGGTCCAGTTATTGACCTTCACCGCAATGCCCAGACCGAACCAGTCGCGCGAATTACCCTCGCTCACAGTGATTTCAATGAGCGCGTCGGTCGCCTCCACGAACTCCGGCGGGGTGCCGTTAAAACGCACCTGAACAGCGGAAACACGGCGAAGCTTCGGCAGAATCGCGCTCAGCAGCTCGCGGGTCTCCCAACCCTCGATGCGGCGCTCCTCCAGCCCGGAAAGCGCCGGGTGGGCAGCAAGAATGGCGCGCACCGAACGCAGTACGCGCGCCTCAAAACGCTCGTCGCGAATCTCGCCACCCTCTTCACCGGGGTAGCCGAAAACGGGCAGGGACTGCACATCGGATGCGCTCGCAGAATCTGACGCGCTCGCCTCCTCAGCGCTGTCCTCCGCGAAGGGGTTCAGCGGGTACTCCCAGTGCCAGCTCAGCTGCGCATCGTGGCGAACCTCCTCGTCAAAGCTGATGTCGAGCACCAGATGCGGCGGCTTAATGCGCGGCAGCGCCAGCGCCGGGTCGGGGGTCAGCGAAGGAATGGAGCGGCTGAGCGCGGGCAGGTACTCCTTCTGGAAGGTGGCGCGCTCGGCGGCGGGAATACGCACGATTCCGGCACTAATCAGCGATTCGGAAGCGGCATCGAGCGGCTCGACCAGGGGTATGAGCGCCAACTCCACACCCTCGGGCAGTTCGGGCACGGCGGGGGAGTAGCGTACGCGTTCACCCTGCGCCGGGTTATTTTGCACCGGGACAATCGTCGGCGAGCTATTCTCGACCTCCTCAGCCGGCGCTTTCTGCACGTCCTTCTGTACGAAAGATTCGCGACCGACCTCGTCCAGCGCGCCGGGGCGCGCGGTCTTCCAGTGCACCGCCTTTGCCGCCTGCTCGTACTCCTGCTGAACCAGCCCGCCCAGGGCGAAGAAGCCGGTGCGCGGGGTGCCGATGGGGTGGCAGTGCGCGGCGGGCAGCCAGAGCTGGCGCAGCAGTTCGCCTTCGCGTCCTTCCCAGCTGAGCGCGGCTTGAAGCTGCAGGCCGGCGCCTTCACCGGGCGCATCCTCACTGGCGGCGGCGTGTAGGCGCACCTGCGCGGGGCTCAGCACGGCGTAGTTCACCTCGCGACCGTTGACGAGCAGGGGCAAGCCAATATCCTCCGCGCGAGCGAGCACATCCCAGAGCAGAGTGGAGCCAGAAGCACTAATCGAAATCCAGTCGCGGTGCGAGGAATACATGTTCTGCCACGGGCGGGCAATCGAGTAGAGCTCAGCGAAGAATCGTTCGTGTTCGGGGTAGATTTCGTGCCGTCCGACGGGCCCGCCCACGCTGGAGGCGAAGGTTTCCCAGCTGAGTCCGCCCTTGATCCAGCGACCGGTTTTGGACGCCATGAGCGGGCGGGCGAGCAGGTTAATGCTGGGGGTTGCGCCGGGCATATTGCGGCCGCGCGCGTAGGAGCCGGAGACGCTCAGGGAGAAATCCAGGGCACCGCTCACGCGCATCGAATCGATGCCCGCAAGGTCCTGACGTGCGGAAAGGACGGAGGAGAGGTCGCGTCGCCAGGCAGAAATTTTGGAGGTTCCGCCGTCCAGCACGTTGGGGGAAGAGCCCAGCTCATTGAGTGCAAAGCTTCCCTGCGCCTCGTTGCGCGTACCGTGTGCCGCGGTGCCCGGCTCTGCGTTCTGGTCTGTGATGTTGTTTTCTGCATCGGGCGCGGGCAGTTTTGCCGCGGTGGTGAGTGCACCGGAGGCGCGCAGCGCCGCGAGCGGGTCGGCGGCTTTCTTTGCCTCTGCAACATCCGCGCTCTTCGCTGTTACGTCCTTCGCGCTGGTTGCGGGCACGCCGACGGGTCCGGGGTGTTCGCTGAGTGCCTTTTTCGCTACGGAGGCGCGGTCGAGCGCGGTGAGCATGAGCGCTACGGCGTGCTTGCAGTCGGTGAGCACGGGGCAGGTGCAGCGGGCGGTGAAGGTAGCGGAGCCGCTGACGGCGGGGAAGAAGCGAATGGTCACTTCGTAGGGGATGATGGTGCTTCCGTTGACGAGCCCGGTGAGGGTGTGTTCGTCTTCGTTGTAGCTGTAGCGGATGACTTCGCGGTTGCGCTGGTAGGCGAGGCCGCGCTGGTAGGTGCGGTGGCCGACCTGTCGGATAATCTGCGGCAGGGTTACCGGAATTTCGGGAAAAGGATTGTTGGCGCTCACCAGCTCATTATCGCGTATCGTGCGGATTTGCGCCTTGTCGCCGGTCATTGCCGGGTGGGCGTGCGGGATGTGTTTTTGATGCATAAAAACAGCGGTATTCACATAAGATATTCCGCACCGTATCAAAAATTCCCGCCATTAAAAACGCTTCCACAAGCAAAAACGCCAATAATCTAAATCTCTTTCAAAAAACGCTTTACTTAACTTGAGAAAATGCTGTAAGCTGAACCCAGCTTCAAGAGTTTCGACTGATAAGCTCCGACTATGGTCGAACGCCAACCCCATGTTCACGGGTGGCTCGGATGACGAAGCGGTTTGTATTCACCACCGGAATACCCGGTGGTAACCGGTACAGACAAGAGCAACGCGAAAGGATCGCGCCACTCACGGCGCAGGTTGTCATATGTACAACGGCTCTGCAACTGAAGCAGCAATCTCTCTGAACCCCTCCCGCTCCTACCAGGAAAGCCTGCGTGCCGCAGCTGTCCCCGCGCGAGGTGGATACACCGCAGTCAGCATTGATGACTACTCCCGCATTTCTTCTAAGCGCGACGAGTTCCTGAACTTCCTTCTTCTGCCCAACCCCGAGGGCATCCCCGCTATTGAATACGCCGGTCTGCGCGTAGCGTAGCATTAGGGGTATGAATTTCTCCGGTATGCTCCTGGACTCCGACGTTCTTGCGGAGATCCGTAAGGCGGATCCAGACCCCGCCGTGGTCGCTTTTCTGCGCCGCCGCTCGTTCCGACACATGTACATTTCTGTGCTGAGCATTGGCGAGCTGAAGGGCCTGTACCCCTACCCGGAAACTGATCGCTGGATTACCGAACTTCTTGAGCGCTTTGGCGACCACGTTATTAATGTGGATGCGCGTGTGAGCCTCGAGTGGGCGGGCCGTCAGGCGCCGCTCGGCGTGCATGCCGTGGGCCGTGATGATGCCGGTCCGCTGCCTACCGCCGCCCTGGAGGGTCTGATGGCGGCGAGCGCGAGCGCCTATGATTTGGAGCTGATTTCTTCTAAGGCGCAGGTGTACCGCGCCTGGGGTGTTGAAGCTTCCAACCCGTGGACTGAGCAGTAAAACTTCGCCTGATACGCGCCCTCGCGTGCGTCCCTATATGAATACCTGTGCGAATAGTTGTGAGAACCCGCTTTCGAGTGTTAATCGGAGGCGGGTTTCGTCGTTAATTCGTGGCATGATTGAAGGACGATGAAAAGCACCTCACCTATCTCGCGTTATTCCATGCCCATGCCTCTGTGGCTTCAGGGTGTTGTTGAGCTAATTGTTACTGCCCTGTTCTCTGCTGTTGCCGTGTTTGCGGCGATGTCTGCCGTGTGGGCGACCAAGGGTTTTGGCGACATGGAGTTCTCCTCCGTGGCCGCCATGTCGGCGCACCTGTGGCTTCTGATTCATGGTGTTCCGCTGGATCTTGCGGCTGCTTTTGGTGCTTCTGCCGGCACGATGACGCTGGTGCCGCTGGGTTTGAGTATTCTGCCGCTGCTGCTCTGTTACCGTTCGGGTCGTCGCCTGGCGCGCGCCTCGTATGAGGGTGAGTTTTTGATTCCGGTGCTGTCCGGCTCGGTGACCTATGCGCTGATTAGTTCGGCGATGTACGGTTGGGCGAGCCCGCATCCGCAGCCTCTTCAGGCGCTGAATGCTGCCCTGGTGCCGTTGGGTATTGTGGTGGCTGGTCTGATGTGGGGTGGCTACCGTGAGGCGCGTTCGCTTTCGCGCATGGTGGGTGTTGATACTGCGGAGCAGATTTCGCAGATGAGTCAGTATTCGCGGTGGGCGGGTTCGTACGCCTGGGCTGTGGTGCGTGCCGCGGTGGTTGCTTTTGTGGCGCTGGTTGGTCTGGGTGCTGTGCTTTTGGGTATCGGTATTTTGGCGGGCTGGTCGCAGATTGTTGCCACCTATCAGGAGCTGCACGCGGGCGCTGTGGGTGATACTGCGGTGACCCTGTTGCAGCTGGGTTTCTTGCCGAACCTGGTGATTTATGCGATTGCCTGGTCGACCGGTGCCGGTTTCTCCTTTGGCGCGGGTACTTCGGTTGGTTTGACCAGTAGCGATGCCGGTACTTTGCCGATGCTTCCGATTCTGGGTGCTGTGCCCGAGTCGATGGGCACGTTTGGTCTGGTGGGTCTGCTGGTGCCGCTTGGTGCCGGTGCGATTGCTGGCTGGTGGTTCTTGCGTGAGGGCGAGGATCACCTGGATGAGTGGGTTGCCCCGAAGGTTCCGTTCCGCCCGTTGTCTGCACTGATTTCTGCTGTGGCGCTGGGTGTGGTGACCGGTATTCTGACCTCGTTTGGTGCCCTGTGGCTGGGCTGGATTTCGTACGGCTCCCTGGGTATTGGTCGTTTTACGGAGGTTGGTGCTGAGCCGCTGACCTTTGCGGTGCATACCGCGTTGACGGTGGGTGCCGGCGTGACTTTCGGTATGTTGCTGAGCCGCGCCCTGGTGCCGGACAGCAGCCGTGAGTTGCCTCGTTTTGCGGATGAGCGCCCGAACCTGGGTGAGCGTCTGATGAGTTTTACTGCCTCGACCCGTGAGCGTTTTGCGGAGTACCGTGAGCAGCGTGCGCAGGCGCGTGCGGAGCGTATGGAGCGTGAGGCTGAGGAAGCCGCCGCACGTGAAGCGGCTGAGCGTGAAGCAACAGAGCGCGAGGCGGCTGAACGTGAAGCTGAGGAGGCGGCACGCGCACAGACTTCCGAGAACGTTGCTGAGCCTGAGCAGTCTGTTGTATCTGAGGTGGCGACCGGTCACGTGCCGGTCCACCCGCAGGAGCCGGTGGTTGCCGTCCCCGTGGAGGCGACCGAGCAGCTGGCGCAGCGCGCGGCGGCGGACGCTTTCGCCGAGATTGTTGCAGAACACGAAGAGGTAGCTGAAGAGCCCGCCTCTGAAGAGCTTATTGCTGAAGAAAACTCCGCTGAGGAGTACGAGCCGATTGAGGCCGTTCAGCAGGTCGATTACCTGCACTCTGCTCACGCTGACTCTGCACAGGTGGAGGACTACGAGAGCATCGAAGCATCCGCCGAGCCCGCATCCTATGACCCCGCCCTGTACGCGCATGACCCCTCCGAGGAGGAGACTCGCGAGCTGATTCAGGAGCCCGTCTACGAGGCAACTGAGCCTGCAGAATCTCAGCACGAATCTGCCGCTGACGAGTCTGCAGAGCAGGCGCCGCGTTCGAAGGGGCGTGCGAGCCGCATTATGGCGTACTTCGGCTTTGGTATTGAACAGCCCGCCGCGGCGCAGGGTTCCGAGTCCGCAGAGGGTACCCACGCTGAATCCGCTGTGCAGGATTCCGCTCAGGACCGCGCCAACGACCGTGCCAATGACCGCGCATATGAGCGTGCGCAGAAGCGTGAGGCGAAGAAGGCGGCTAAGGCGGCACGCAAGAAGCAGAAGAACGGCCTAGAGCGCGATTTTGTGGACCGCGAGCTGGATGTCCTCTCTGCCGATCAGGCGATGAGCCGCATCTTTGAGGTTCGTAGCCAGACCGGCATCCTGCCGCTGGTGACCGATGAGGCGTCTACCGTGGAGCTGCCCCCGCTGGATGTCAGCTCCTCGAAGTCTCAGGGCTCTAATGCGCAGGGTTCTAATGCCCGCAAGAAGAACTAGCGCGCAGAACCCCTAACGAGCTGCAGAAGAACTAGAGCTGGTTGCGCCGGTGAGCTTGTCCATCGTGCCCTGGAACTTCTGGTCGCAGGTGTACATGTCGGTCTGGGTCAGCGCGGCGGCGCGGCACTCGCGGTACTCCTGCGCGCCGGGCATGAAGGCAAGGCCGATACCGCCGAGCAGGGTCATTGCGCCGTAGATGATGCTGACGCCCGCGGCAATGTAGAAGAACCAGGGGCCGCGGTAGATTGCGGTACGCACGATCGCAATAACGCTCAGGGTGATGCCGACCAGCGCGAAGAGGAAGAGCGCCAAGAAGAGCGGCATCGTGGAGAGCACGAAGGAAGACGCCGCAAAAATCACCAGCGCGGCAACAATCAGCATGAGCGAGGTGCGGATGTTCGCCTTCTGCTGCTCGATGGGGTCGATGGGCTTACGCGGCTTCTTGCCCTGGGGTCCTCGATACTGCGGCATCATGTTTTGAGGTGCCTGCTGAGGCGCTCGCGGCGGAACCTGCTGGTTCTGCGGTGCCTGGTTCTGCGGGGCATTGTTCGGAGTGTTCTGCGGGGGAGTAGACATACCTATAAGGGTACCGTCCCGTGTGCCCGTGACCTATTGAGTTCGCGACCTATTGAGTTTGCGCCCAGCAAACCCCGGTGAGGATTCGTTCCGCCGGGGTTTCTTCGTGTTCGCCTTCGGGATTTGGGTGTGCTGTGAGCCTCTTATCCCTTTGGATAAGGGTGTGAGAAGGGTTATACTAGTCGGGTGCGAATTGTGGTTATGGTATCCGGCTCCGGAACGAATCTTCAGTCCATCCTCGACGCCGTAGCGGCGGGCGAGCTTCCCCTCGAAATTGCGGCAGTGGGCGCCGACAAGCCCTGTCTGGGCATTGAACGTGCCCAGGCGGCGGGTGTACCCACCTTCCTGGTTCAGCCCGGCGACTACGCCGACCGCCCCTCCTGGAACCGCGCGCTGGAAGAAAAGATCGCTTCCTACAACCCCGATCACATTGTGTTCGCCGGCTTCATGCGCATTGTTGACGCGCAGCTGGTTGAGCGTTTCAGCAACCGCATTATTAACACCCACCCCGCCCTGCTGCCCTCCTTCCCCGGCGCGCACGGCGTGCGTGACGCACTGGCGCACGGTGTGAAGATTACCGGCCTGACCGTCCACTTTGTGGATGCGGGCGTTGACACCGGCCCCATTCTCGCCCAGGCGGCAGTGCCCGTCCTGGATGATGACACCGAAGAAACCCTGCACGAACGCATTAAGGTGCAGGAGCGCCGCCTGCTCGTGCAGACCATCGCGTCTCTCGCTGCATCTCACGGCGCTGCATCTGACAGCTAATTCCGCCCACTAAATTTTTCGCGGCGGAATGAGCCGAGCTCAAACCCCGCCGCCCATACACGTTCCGTTGTGGCACCCGAGTACCCCTGAAGGGAAGGTGCACAGCGGCGGGGAATACCCCCACACATGCCCTGTCTATCCTGGCAGGCTACGTCCATCCACCAGCTGTGCCGCCGAGAACCGGCGTGCACGTCTAAAGCATCGGAGTATTTGTGTCTCTCATTGAGCTCGATCGCGTGCCCCTGCGCCGCGCCCTCATTTCCGTCTACGACAAGACCGGTCTGGAGGAGTTCGCCCGCGGCCTGCACGAGGCTGGCGTCGCGCTGGTTTCCACCGGTTCGACCGCAGCAACCATCGCGGCAGCAGGCGTACCCGTCACCGAGGTCACCGAAGTTACCGGTTTCCCCGAGTGCCTCGAAGGCCGCGTGAAGACCCTGCACCCGCGCATCCATGCCGGTATTCTGGCTGACCGCCGCAAGCAGGAGCACATCGACACCCTCGGCGAGCTGGACGTCGAGCCTTTCGACCTGGTTGTCGTGAACCTGTACCCCTTCGTTGAGACCGTCGCATCCGGCGCAGGTCAGGACGCCATCATCGAGAAGATCGACATTGGCGGCCCCTCCATGGTTCGCGCAGCTGCAAAGAACCATGACGCCGTCGCAATCGTTGTGGACCCCGCAGACTACGCACGCACCGTTGAGGCCGCTAAGAACGGTGGTTTCTCCCTGGACGAGCGCCGCCGCCTTGCCGCTGGCGCATTCGCCCACACCGCCGCATACGATACCGCCGTGGCAACCTGGACCGCATCCCAGTTCCTGCAGGATGAGGACGCTAACTTCTGGCCCCCTTACGCTGGCCTGGGCTTCGAGCGCAGCGAGACCCTGCGCTACGGCGAGAACCCGCACCAGCGTGCTGCCCTGTACGTTGACCCCGCCGCTGCCCCCGGTATTGCTCAGGCGGAGCAGCTGCACGGTAAGGCGATGAGCTACAACAACTACGTTGATGCTGACGCCGCTCTGCGTGCCGCATACGACTTCGACGAGCCCGCTGTTGCCGTTATCAAGCACAACAACCCCTGCGGTATTGCTGTGGCAACCCCCGGCGCGGCTGACCCGATTGCGGACGCTCACGCGAAGGCGCACGCTTGCGACCCGCTGTCCGCATACGGTGGCGTGATTGCCGCTAACCGCCCTGTGACCGCAGAGATGGCACGCACCGTCAAGGGCATCTTCACCGAGGTTGTCGTGGCTCCCGGCTACGAGCCCGAGGCGCTGGAGATTCTGCGTGAGAAGAAGAACCTGCGCCTGCTGGTTCTGCCCGAGGGCTTTGCTCGCGAGGCTATCGAGTACCGCCCCATTTCCGGTGGTGCGCTCTTCCAGGAGGCTGACCGCCTGCAGGCTGAGGGCGACGACCCGAAGAACTGGACCCTGGTTGCCGGTGAGGCTGCTGACGAGGCTACCCTGCGCGACCTCGAGTTCGCGTGGCGTGCACTGCGTTCGCCCAAGTCCAACGCTATTCTGCTGGCCGATAACGGCGCCGCTGTGGGTATCGGCATGGGCCAGGTGAACCGCGTGGATTCCTGCAAGCTCTCGGTTGAGCGCGCAAACACCCTCGGTGGTGAAGGCAACGAGCGTGCCCGCGGTGCGGTTGCCGCATCCGACGCGTTCTTCCCCTTCGCTGACGGCCTGCAGGTTCTGCTGGACGCTGGCGTGCGTGCCGTTGTGCACCCGGGTGGTTCGATTCGTGATGAGGAAGTTATCGAGGCGGCTAAGGCTGCTGGCGTGACCATGTACCTGACCGGTACCCGCCACTTCTTCCACTAAAAACGTGTAGCGGGCTCAGCGCGTGCTGAGCTGCCTGCCGTGAGCGGGGCATTCCGGGGTAAACCCGGGGTGCCCCGCTTTTTGTGCGAGCCACCTGATGCATCCGCGCTGGGACATTCGCGTTGGGGCATCCGTATTGTGGGCAAGCAGATTTATAGAATTTTTGCTCTATTTTGCGCCGAATTTGCGCGTGAGGGCGCGTCAACGGTGACCCGGATGCGCACGGATTGGCTAAAAGTTCGCTAGGATTAGGTTGTGCCTAAAGTCAGCGAAGAATACAAAAAGAACAGGCGTTCTCAGATTGTAGAGACCGCCCGCGAATGCTTCATCAAGCACGGTTATCAGAAGGCTTCGATGAGCGACATTATTGCGGCCACCGGCCTGTCTGCTGGAGCGATTTATAACCACTTCTCTTCCAAGGATGAGATTATCCTGGCGGCAGCCCGCATGGACATGGCGCCCTTCGACCGCATCCGCGCCGAACAGCCCTGGGACTATGTGTTCGGGTGCCTGAAGGTGCTGGACACCCCCAAGATTCGCCGTCACCTGCTCGTCA
Organism: Rothia mucilaginosa; assembly: GCF_964211445.1. Classification (GTDB taxonomy): domain Bacteria; phylum Actinomycetota; class Actinomycetes; order Actinomycetales; family Micrococcaceae; genus Rothia; species Rothia mucilaginosa_E. The sequence continues at coordinate 22,697 of NZ_CAXOQT010000031.1, forward strand.
CCTGGGGCGAGGCTGTTGCTATGCCGCAGCTGGCGACCGTGGTTTCTGAGCAGCTGAGCTACCTGCGCGATCAGTCCCTGGAACGCTACCGTGCCTGGGGTGCCGCTGAGCTGGACTTCACCGAAGAGGAGCTCGAAGAGTGGTTGACCGTAATTGGTGCCGCGGTGCTGTCGGTGCTGACCGGTTACGTGGTGCAGACCCAGCTGGTGGCTGGCGGTAAGAAGGAGAGCGCTCGTGAGGCGTACCTGGAGTATGCTTCCGCTATTCTGCGTCAGGCGTAGGGTGCGCAGACCTGCTTAACCGCCGCGATAAGCCTGCCGGGGCGGTTTATAAGCTCTGCTTTGGCACCGTGAAAACTTCATCGTGATGCTTGGTAAAGCCCGTTTTCCTTCTCGAAGGAAAGCGGGCTTTACGGTATTATGAGGTGTAGCTCATATTTTTTCATTCAGGGTTTTCAGCCGCAGACAGCGCCGCAACCCCGATGATGAGCCACCGAAGATAACGCAAAAACACTCCCAGGAGCGTAATGTCCGAGCAGAAGATCCTCGAGATGCCCCTCGCCGACCTCGACCCCGAGGTTGCAGAAGCCATTGAGCTGGAGCGCAAGCGCCAGCAGAATACCCTCGAGATGATTGCATCCGAGAACTTCGTCCCCCGTGCCGTCCTCGAAAGCCAGGGCTCGGTACTGACCAACAAGTACGCTGAGGGTTACCCCGGCCGCCGCTACTACGGCGGCTGCGAATTCGTTGACATCGTTGAGTCCCTCGCTATCTCCCGTGTGAAGGAACTCTTCGGCGCAGAGCATGCGAACGTTCAGCCCCACTCCGGTGCGCAGGCGAATAACGCTGTCATGCACGCGCTGCTGAACCCCGGCGACACCATCATGGGTCTGTCCCTGGCACACGGTGGCCACCTGACCCACGGCATGAAGCTGAACGTCTCCGGCAAGCTGTACAACGTTGTGGCATACGGCGTGGATGAGAACGGCCGCGTTGACATGGAGCAGGTGCGTGAGCTGGCTCTGGCCGAGCGTCCCAAGCTGATTATCGCTGGCTGGTCCGCATACCCCCGTCAGCTGGACTTCGCCGCATTCCGCGCGATTGCCGACGAAATCGGCGCGTACCTGTGGGTGGATATGGCACACTTCGCGGGCCTGGTGGCTGCGGGTCTGCACCCGAACCCCGTCCCGCACGCACACGTGGTGTCCTCCACCGTGCACAAGACCCTGGGCGGCCCCCGCTCCGGCTTCATCCTCTGCACCGAGGAACTGAAGAAGAAGATTGACTCCGCTGTGTTCCCCGGCCAGCAGGGTGGCCCGCTCATGCACGTGATCGCTGCGAAGGCTACCGCATTCAAGGTTGCTGCATCTGAGGGATTCAAGGACCGTCAGAAGCGCACCATTGAGGGCGCACAGATTCTGGCGAACCGCCTGCTGCAGCAGGACGTGAAGGACGCTGGCGTTTCTATTGCATCCGGCGGTACCGACGTTCACCTGGTGCTCGTTGACCTGCGTCACCACGCCCTCAACGGCAAGGAAGCAGAGGACCTGCTGCACGACGCCGGCATCACCGTCAACCGTAACGCTGTGCCGAACGACCCGCGCCCGCCGATGGTGACCTCCGGTCTGCGTATCGGTACCTCCGCGCTGGCTACCCGCGGCTTCGACGCCGAGGGCTTCACCGAGGTGGCAGACATTATCGCTTCCGTACTGCTGCCGAACCCGGACATCGCGGCACTGCGCGCTCGCGTGGACGCGCTCTGCGCCAAGTACCCCCTCTACCAGGGCAGTGAGAACTGGTAGACCCATGAATAACCCCGTTCGCACATCCGCCTGTGTGGCTGATGCGCGGGCGGGGTTATTTCGCCCTCATGCTTTATGCCGCTCTACCCGCTACGTCCGTTGAAGGATGCGGCGGGGGAGTGGCACCTCCTAGGCACACACCCTAGAACTCAACACACAGACCATCCGTTTCGGCGAACCCGCCGCAATCTATGGAAGGAAAAACAATGCCCCAGATTCTAGACGGTAACGCAACCGCCGCAGCCATCAAGGAAGAGCTGAAGGAGCGCGTCGAGGCGCTCAAGGCTAAGGGTATTACCCCCGGCCTGGGTACCGTCCTGGTCGGTGACGACCCGGCATCCCGCTCGTACGTGGGTGCTAAGCACCGCGACTGCGCAGAGATCGGTATTAACTCCATCCGTGTGGACCTGCCCGGTGACATCACTCAGGAAGAGCTCGACGCAGAGATTGACAAGCTGAACAACGACCCGGCGTGCACCAGCTACATTGTGCAGCTGCCCCTGCCCAAGCACCTGGACACCAACCGCGTGCTCGAGCGCATCGCCCCCGAGAAGGACGCTGACGGCCTGCACCCGACCAACCTCGGCAAGCTCGTGCTGAATGTTTCTGAGCCGCTGGATTCCCCGCTTCCCTGCACCCCCAACGGTGTCATTGAGCTGGTCAAGCGCCACGGCATCGACTGGAACGGCAAGAACGTTGTGGTGCTCGGCCGCGGCATTACCGTGGGCCGCCCGCTGGGTCTGCTGCTGACCCGCCGCGAGGTGAACGCCACCGCAACCCTGGCTCACACCGGCACCGAGAACCTCGACGAGGTGCTGCGCGAGGCCGACGTCATCGTCGCCGCCGTGGGTGTTCCGCACGTGCTGAAGGCTCACCAGGTCAAGGACGGCGCAATCCTGCTGGATGTTGGTGTTTCCCGCGCTGAGGACCCGGAGACCGGCAAGAAGAAGCTCTTCGGCGACGTCTCCCCGGAGGCTGCTGAGAAGGCGTCCTGGGTTTCCCCGAACCCCGGTGGCGTGGGCCCGATGACCCGCGCGGAGCTGCTGGTGAACGTGGTTGAGACCGCGGAGCGTCAGGCGGCATAAGGCTCGCAGCATTTCAGAGC
>NZ_CAXOQT010000032.1:0-25436 GCF_964211445.1 Rothia mucilaginosa
AAACCTTACGGGGTTGAGCCGCAGGCTAGTTGGTCAGCTTCACGGTAATGACGGTGCTACCACCATCCAGGGACACGCACTCGGGGGTCGCACGATCCGCACCGTCACCAGGCTTCCAGTAGCAACGCGCCGACATAACGGTACGCTCACCATTCGCCTTATCGGTCACCTCGGCGGGATTCTGCACCACAAACTGGCGGACCAGCTCACGCGCAAACAGGCAATCCACCGCACCGGAGGTCACCTGAACCGTAGCGTTGTGCTTCAGGTAGCCGGTAGCATCCATACTGCCGCAGCTACCGCCAGCAGCCTGAACATCCGAGCTGGACAGGCTAGCGGTGCTCGACGCGCTCGCCGAAGCGTTCGAACCGGCCTTCGCCGATGCGGATGAGCTCGCCGCCGCGCTCGCCTGCACGGTTGCCGCGGGGCTTGCGGTGGTGATGGTGCCCGGGGTAACGGTCGCCGCTGCGGTGGGCGTGTGCACAGTACCGGCAGTCGGGGTGCTTTCAGTAACCGTTGCGGTGCGGGTGGGGCTGGCAGTTGCCTTCGCGCTCGTAGCGCTGGGGCTGGGGGTTGCGGTGGCGCTCGGGGAGGCGGTGGTGGCGCCTCCGGAGCATGCCGACAGGGCAAGCAGGAGCGTGGCACCGAGCGCCACGGGGCTGTAACGCTTAGCGGTGCGGAGAGTAGTAGAAGAAGTCTGGGTATAGTGCTTCTGTGCCGGATGCATGGTGACCTTTCTGCGTCATCGGTTCGGGTTCCTACCCAGTATTCTAAAGACGCTACCTGTGAGCTAGCTATACGCCTTCTTAGGAGCCCGCAGGGAGCCCCCTAAAAACACCGCAGAAAGAGCGCACCCGGAAGAAGAGCACAGCAGGAGGGGCTCCCCAGCATTGTGGGGAGCCCCTCCTGAGCTATCGACAAACCATTATGCCCACGCGCTCCGTTTTAGAACTGACCGCCACCAATCGGAACCGAGTAGGTTCCGCCGTCGTGGCAGGTCATCATGCCATCCTCCGGCTCACCGTAGCAGGTAATCTGCTTGCCGGAAGCCGCAGGGAACGTCGTCACATTATTCGGGCGCAGCATGAGCGTGTTCGCAGTCGTGCTCTCGGCATGCAGAGTCGCAGGGGCGACATCCTCCACGCGCTCATCGTAGGCACCCGTAGCAAAATTCATGCGGGTGATGCGCACCGGTGCCGAGAAGGTACGACCCACCGCGCCGTTACCATCGGTGAGCTGACCACCCAGACGACGCTCACAGGTCAGAGTCGACTCAGCGGGATTCAACTCGCAAACGGTGCGCTCATCGTAGCTCTTGAAACGGTAGTAGCCGGCACCAGAATCGTACCGGGCAGGATCCATGAGGAACGGGATGTCGGGAGCATCGGGATTCTGTAGCCGAGCCACGAAAGCGACGTCATCGCCAATGGTGCATTCGGGGGCGCCGCGGTCCTCGCGACGGTTCTCAGCCATCTCGTACTGCGGGTTCCAGTAGCAGGTGGCGTCCTGAACCTTCGCCACCTGGTGCTGGGTCAGGTTGTCGTCGGCACGCGGGGTGGTGACGTACTCGGTCAGCACGTCCAGCGCGTGAGCGCAGTCCACGGTACCGCGCAGCACGATGATTTCCGCGCCGGTCTTCAAGTAGCCCTTGCGTCCAATGTGCCCGCAGCGCTCGCCGGCGGAGGCGCGTTCAGCCTCCACCTTTTCGGGCGCGCGAGGGGTGTCACCGGTGGGAGTTGCTGCCGCGGTGGGGGTTTCCTTCGCCTCAGCGGGTGCGGAGGACTCGGACGCCTTCGCCTCGGCACTCTCGCTGGGAGCGGGCGCCTGAGTCTCGGTGACGGTCGGCTCGGTCTTCTTCGTCGGCGACGGGGACGTCGTGGAGGAAGGAAGCGGGTACTTCGAGTGGTTAGCCGTGCTGGAGGGGCTGGGGGTCGACGAGGAGTTTTCGCTCTGAGAACCGCCGAAGCAGCCGGTCAGGGCGAGGAGCAGGGCGGCGGCGCATCCGGTGGCGCGCATCGTGCGGCGACCCCAACCGGCGGGGCCTGCCTGAGTGTGGTGGAACGACATCGTTATCTCTCCCGGGAATGAACCTTTTGCACCCTTTGCAGAAGGTATTTAAAGCATACGCTTAACCCCGTTCAAGATTCGGTTTATTACAGCGGAGCGCCTCTACTTCTGCGGCAGGTAGGAGCTCAGCAGTTCACGCTGCTCGGGGCTCAGTCGAGTCAGTCGCCCCGCCACGGAATCCCAGAACGCCAGCACGGTGAAGGCACGCACGCATTCGCGGCCATCCACCGGAGAGAGAATCGAGTAGCCAATCCGCACGGATGCGGCGCTGACCTTCTCCACGCTCAGGCGCACGGGTACGGGCTCACCGGTGTAGGGCAGCTGAGCCAGGTAGCGGATGCCGTGCTCGGCAATGAGCGCCTGCACGCCCTCGGCAACCAGGTCGAAAAGCGGAATGGGAGGCTGCGGCGCCACGGTAGGCTTCTCACCAGACGACGGAGGCGGGCCGAAGAGCGCCACGCGGGCTTCTTCCATGACCGAGAGGATGGCGACGTTGTTGACGTGGCCGTAGGCGTCCATGTCGCCCCAGCGGGCGGGCACGTGCACCAGCAGTTCGTCGGTGGTACCTGCCTCGGAGGCATAGTTCTTTTCGGGGGTGTTTTCGTGGCTTTGCATGGTTTTAACTCTACTCTCCCGCCGCTTTGAGGGGGTTGTTCACACAGGTTCGCAATATAAAACAAATGAACACATTATCCAGGGTTAATGCTCTAAAGATATGTTCAGAAATTAAAATGATGAGGCTCGAAAGCTACGATGCTTTCGAGCCTCATCCAACACACAGACATTTGAACGCATACAAGATCATACGGTTCACTGTCTATAATAGACCCGCTCTGAGAGCCCACGGTATTTTTACGGTTTTATTACGAGGAATTCCAGAAATTTTCCGTATTTTTCGTTTATTACCCGCACTGGCCGCGGACTACCCGGCTCAGGATTTCAAGGGTAAAATCCCCGAACACAGGACCCACAGCTCCTAACGACCCAGCTTCGCCGCGGTCTCCAGAGCGTGATCGGCGTCGTACTTCATCGCGTCGTACTCGCCGGTTGCCTGCTGAGCCTCCACAAAGGTCTGCTCATCAATCACGTGAGTATGGCGGATACGAGCAAAGTACAGCAGGCTCAGGACCACAAAGTAGCCCACACCCACCACAGCCGGAATCATGGAACCGCGCACCATGAAGAGCGCAACCCACACCGCAAAAAGCAGCAGAACACCGACCGCGGCAGTGAACTGGCCACCCCACAGGCGGAAACCATCGGTCGCCGGCTCAACACGCTTGTACACAATGTAGGCGAACAGAATCAAAACCCACACGGTCAGCGCGCACACCATAATCACGAAAATCATGGAAAGGAACGCTTCCTTCGGGCTGTACAGCGCCAGCAGAATAGCAATCACCATGCCGCTCGTCGACAGCCACACCGCACGAGCCGGAACGCCCGCACGGTTCACCTGAGCCAGCTGGCGAGGCGCCATACCGTCAACCGCCAGCGAGTGCATCAGACGCGCACCCGCGTACAGGTTCGCATTCGCACTCGACAGCGCCGCAATCAGCACCACAAAGTTCACGAAGTGCGCCACACCGTGCACGCCCAACTGCTCAAAGACCAGAACGAACGGGGAAGCCTCCACCGCATCGCCCAGACCCGACGCCGAACGCCACGGAATAATAGCCACAACAATCAGGACCGCCAGCACGTAGAAGGTCGCCAAACGAACCATCATCGCCTTAGCCGAGGAACGCACCGAGCGGGAGGGGTCCTTCGCCTCCGCGGCAGAGATCGAAATCATCTCAATACCGCCGAAGGAGAACATCACAACAGCCAGCGACAGCCACACCGACTGCGGACCGTTCGGCATGAAACCGCCGTCATTGAAGAGGTTAGCGGTACCCACCGCAGCATGGCCGGGCAGACCGAAGAAAATCAGGCACAGGCCCACCAACAGGAAGGCAACAATCGAAATGACCTTAATGGAGGAGAGGAAGAACTCGAGCATGCCGAAGGACTTCACGCTCGTCAGGTTCAGCACAATCAGCGCCACACCAAACGCGGCGATACCCGTCCACAGCGGAAGCTGCGGCCACCAATAATTCAGGTAGGTCGCCACCGACACCAGCTCAACGCCGGCAATCAGAACAGTCGCCGTCCAGTAGGCGATGCGAGTCAAAAAGCCCGCGAACGGGCCCAGGTAGCGGGTAGCAATAGTGCCGAAACCGCCGCGGACAGGGTAGCGAACCGCCATTTCACCGGTTGCTGCGCCAATCACCGAAGCGAGCGCAGAACCAATAGCGTAAGTGAGAATGACCGCAGGACCAGCCATCGCAATAGCGGTGCCCGAGCCCAAGAAGAGGCCCGTACCAAGCGCGGAACCCATCACAATCATGGTCATCTGTCCGTGGGACAGAGAACGCTTCAGGGTGCGCTGCCCGGCGGTCCCCGCTGCAGCCTGGCTGCGGGTATCGTCGTTGTGGGACACGAAGGTGCCTTCCGTCAGTACGCCTTAGGGGCGTGATGTGTAATGTGTGCTCGCACCCGGTGGCCGCGGCCTCATATCCTCGGTGACAGGTGCGAATAGTTAACTATTCTACGGGCACGCCCGAGCCGTTCAGAACGGCGCCGCCGGAACCCGTAGAAAGCGAAAGGCACCGGGCAGGGGTGCTCCCCCATCCGGTGCCTTTTCAGGTTCAGCCTCGCGAGGCTTTCACGCTATTTAGTGCTGTGCCGCGTTGGTGTCCTCGTTGGCGTGCATAGCGTCCAGGTCGGGGCGCTCATAGCCGCCCTGAACCTTCGAGGAAATGGCGTAGCCAATAGAAATCAGCACGAAGAAGACGATGCCCACCATGATGGATTCCTGAACACCCGAGCCGGGCAGCATGAACATTGCCGCCAGGGTCGCCAGAACACCCGCCAGGGCAAGACCTGCGGTAACGCGGCCACCCAACACGATGAAGGAGGACGCGTCCTTCTGATCCTTCTTGTACGCCTGGTAGGTCAGCAGAATCATGATCCACACGACCAGGATGCACAGGGTCACCAGCGCCATGAGCAGGGCGAAGATGTCACCGATCTTAGCAACAGCCATCACGGTCGCCACAACAACGCCGGTGAAGGAGATCAGCAGAGCCACGACCGGCACGCCGCGCGAGGAGGTGCGGGCAGCCACTGCGGGAGCCATACGGTCGGAGCCCAGGGCGTGCAGCAGGCGGGTTGCCGCGTACAGGGAGGCGTTCGCACCCGAGAGCGCAGCAACCAGCACCACGAAGTTCATGATGTCCGCCGCGAAGGGGATGCCCAGCTCAGAGAAGACCAGCACGAACGGCGACTCGGTCAGCTCCGAGTTCTGCGCAGCGGTCTGCCAGGGTACCAGGCAGAGAATAATCGCCATGGACACCACGTAGAAGGTGGACAGGCGCCAAATCATTGCCTTCACGCTGGTTGCCACCGAGCGTGCCGGGTCCTTCGCCTCCGCTGCGGAAAGGGAAATCATTTCCACACCGCCGAAGGAGAACATGACAACAGCCATCGAAATCCAGATGGATGCCGGACCGTTCGGCAGGAAGCCGCCGTCGTTCACGAGGTTTGCGGTACCCGCCGCAGCGTGGCCGGGCAGACCCACGAATACCAGCAGCACACCAATCACCATGAACACGATGACGGCAGAAACCTTAATCGAGGACAGCAGGAACTCGAGTGCGCCGAAGGACTTCACGCTCACCAGGTTCAGCACCAGAATAATCGCACCGAAGAGGGCAACGAACACAGCCAGGGGAACATCCGGGAACCAGTACGCCATGTAGTGGCCAACCGCCACCAGCTCAGCACCCGCCAGCGGCACGGTGCATGCCCAATACGCCCAGCGAGTCAGGTAGCCGCTAAAGGGGTTCAGGTATCGGCTGGCAATGGTGCCGAAACCGCCCTGGACGGGGTGACGCACGGACATTTCGCCCGCGCACGCAGCAATGGTTGCCGCAATCATCGAACCAATAGCGTAAGAGAGGATTGCGCCGGGGCCTGCAATCTTAATGGCGGAGGAGGAGCCCAGGAACAGGCCCGTACCCAGCGCCAAGCCCATTGCAATCATGGTCAACTGGCCGTGGGAGAGGGAACGATTCAACGAGTCGTTCTTCTCCGACTGCTCGGGGGTGTTCCCCTGCAGTTTAGACATAACGTATCTCTTTCTTAGACATGCTGTGTATTGAACAAATCTGAAAAGGCAATGCCGCCCAGTCGTTAGGCCGGGCGGCTCTGCACATCAGCTGTAAGGAGGTTAGCTTATGCCACGTACTCCAGTTCGTGACGCTTGAACCAACCAATAATCGGGTAGCTGATCGGCATGAGGAGCACCTCGACCAGGCACTTATAGATATAGCCAATCAGCACGTAGTTGAGGAATGCTTCCATGCTGTCGATGCCGAGTACCGGTGCGGCGATCGAGCAGAAGATGAGGGTGTCGAGCAGCTCGCCAACCAGGGTGGAGACAATCATGCGCAGCCACAGGAAACGGCCCTTGCTTGCCTTCTTCATCGCTACCATGACCCAGGCGTTCAGGGTCTGACCGAACAGGTAGCCGAGCAGGGAGCCCGCAAAAATCTGCCAGACCGGGCCGAGAACCTGTGCGAACGAATCCTGGCCGGTGTAGAAGCTTGCCGGCGGCAGGTGCACAATCAGTAGGAAGCACAGGGCGGCAAAAGCAGCCGAGCTGAAGGACGCCACAATGGCGCGGCGGGCACGCTTGAAGCCGTACACCTCAGAAAGAAGGTCGCCAATAACGTAGGCGAGAGGGAAAAGGAAGAAACCACCATCGGTGACGATGGTGTTACCGATAAGGGGCAGTTCGAAGGGCAGCGGACCGAACTCCACACCCTTGGTTGCACCAATATTCGAAATGATCAGGATGACGCAGGACGCGCCCAGCAGCAGATCAAAGTAGCCGCGGCGACCAGCCCAGGGCACCTTGACGGTGCTCGTCTGAGCCTTAGATTCGCTAACGGGTTTAGCCATTACTTTCCCCAAGTCTTTCTTCATGCGATGTGTTTCTTCACGCGAGGGCACCGCCCTCACGCGTGGTGGGTGAGCGCGCTATGCAGGGCGCTACTCACCGGCTCGTCTGCCACCCGAGCCTATCTAATAGTACCTATATGCCGTGGCGGCGGCAGGTTTCTGCGCCTCTTTCAAGAGTGTGGACGCCTTTCAAGAGTGTGGACGCCTTTCAAGAGTGTGGACGCCTTTCAAGAGTGTGGACGCCGCATACACCCGGTTACCCGGCGTGGGATGCCTGCGGCACCATCTCATCCCGGTAGCGGCAAAACCCGCATATTTACAATGGAGATATGAAGAGACTGAGCCGCAGAGTTCACCGCAGCGGAGTTTACCGCAGCGGCGCTCACCGTACTGAGCAGGTCGCATCCCTGCTGGAAGCGGGTACGGGTCGTGCTCTACGCGCCTCGATACGACGTTCGCTACGGCGTTCTGCACGTCGAGCGCAGAAGAGGCGGCACCGCAATCAGCGTAGGCTCAGCGCACATATCCCGCGGTTGCATCCGCTGCTGACCTATGCGGCGCATGCGGTACGGACCGGCATTTCCCTTCTGGAGCCGATGCTGCTGGCGTCCTCTGAGCTTCTCGGCTACCGGTCGTTTACGCATCGCGGCCGCAATATCTACTACCGGGTCGATAATCTGCACCTTCTGACCGAGTCTGAGTCTGCGCCCGGTGTGCTGTTCTATTTTGATGGTGATCATCTCTCCCGTGCCGGTAGTCGTCTGCTGCGCCGCACTTCACCGTTGCGTGCAGAGTTGGCGAAGGTGGCGGCTGAGTTCAACATGCTATCCGTGCCGGTGCTGTCGCCGGGTAGCCTGCGGGAGCCTCGGCTGAGGGATGTTGGCGCTTATGCGCCTCCGCTGACCTATAACTGGTGGGTTCGCGCCCGATCAAACGGCAGGATGGTCCGCGCCCTCATTGAGGAGATTGCCCTGGCGTACGGGGTGGATATGAGCCGCGTCTGGCTCGCCGGATATTCGGGCGGCGCGGAGTTCCTCAGCTATGAGCTGCTGTCGCACGATATTGACTGGATTCGCGGAGGTGGCGCCACCTTCATCGGTGGCGGCGGCGCTGACGGTGTGCCCGTGCGGGTGCGTGAGCAGGCTGCGCTGAATCCTTCTTCGCATGAGCGGCTGCTGATGAGCTGGCATGTGGGCGTGCTGGATGGGCGTTCGCCGTCTGGTCGCCGGCGCATGGCGACGAGTGCTGAGGGGAGCTGGTCGGCGCGTATTGCGGCGCAGGAGGGTAGCGCGTTCTACGAGAGTTTGGGCGTGCGGACTCTTCTGCAGGTGACTCCGGGGCGTGGCCATACGGGGTATCCGATTGCATCGTTGGTGGGTGCTGATTTGGCGGCAGCTACGCGTTTGGGGTTCCTCTAGGGGCGGTTGTTCTGTCATAAACATGAAAATTCGCATGAATTGGGCAAATTTCTTGGTGACACATTCGATAAATTCGTCATTTGATGACGATTTGGGGTAGAGTGTCACTATGCCTCGTATTTCTGCAGCAACCAACGCCGCCCAGCGCGAAAACACCAAGCGCGCCATCCTCAACTCCTTCGGCGAGATCCTCTACAACCGCGGCCTCTCCGGCCTGACCATGACCGACGTCGCCAAGAACGCCGGCATCGGCCGCACCGCGGTCTACAACTACTTTGCCGACATGGGCGAACTGCTGGTCGCTTACGCCCTGGACGAGACCGAACGCTTCCTCAACGAACTGCGCGTCGGCCTGGAAGGCATCGAAAACCCGATTGACCAGCTCGCCGTGTACATTCGCCTGCAGATCAACGACCTGGCGCGCCGCCACCTGCCCCCGGGCCCGGCAATGCGCTCTATGCTCTCCCCCGAGTCCTACGCAAAGCTCGGCAAGCACGTGCAGGAGCTGCAGATGGTGCTGGCACACATCCTCTCAGCCGCGATTGCTGAGAACTACATTCCCAAGAACGATATTCGCGAACTGGCGATGCTCGTGCACGGTTCGCTCTCTTCGAGCGCTGGCCGCGCCGAGGACGCGCCGGACGAGGAGACCCGCGAGCGCCAGATTCTGAATACCATCCGTTTCATTCAGATGGGCCTCGGAGCGCGTTTTGACGCCGAGGGCAACCCGGTTCGCCTGGACTCCGAGGAGTCTCTGCCGGAGCAGTCTCCGGTGCAGGAGGCGGACCTGAAGGTCGCATCCTAAGCGTGGCGCCCTAAGCAACAAATACGTAGCAGTTATACGTCAATAAAAATGCCGCGGACCTGATGCTTCATCGCATCGGTCCGCGGCTTTTTCTGTATTCAGGTGGGTTTTTACGCGCCGGGCAGCAGTGCCGGGGAGATAGAGTCCAGGTCCAGTACGCGCGCGTACATGACGGCGCGGCGGTGCAGGGCGTTTCGGAGCGCGCGGTGCACGCCGTCTTCGAGGTAGAGTTCGCCACCCCATTTGACGACGTGCGGGAAGAGGTCGCCGTAGAAGGTGGAGTCTTCGGCGAGTAGGGTCTCGAGGTTGAGGGTCTTCTGGGTGGTGATGAGGGTGTCGAGGCGTACCTGCTGCGGCGGGATTCCTCCCCAGTCGGCGTGGGTCATGCCGTGCTGCGGGTAGGGGCGGCTGTCGCCTACTTTTTTGAAGATCATGGTGGTGCTTTCTGCAGGTGTGGGGCGCCTCGGCGGCGCGTGGACCCGTGGGGGTTCTGAAGAAATAGTACCAAGGGGTATAAAAAATCCCCGGTCTTAGAATCTAAGACCGGGGATTGGTGGCGGAGGATGGGGGATTTGAACCCCCGAGGGCTGTTAACCCAACACGCGTTCCAGGCGTGCGCCATAGGCCGCTAGGCGAATCCTCCAGCTATGTTTTCTACGCATTGCGTAGGCAACGAATAAAACTTTACTACGCTTTTGCCGAGCACGCAAGCCTTGGATGGGAAAAGTAACAGAAAGCACATTTGCGGGCGCTTGTGCTCTTACTTTTGGGCATAGAAAAACCCCTTACGCAACCGCTGAAACCCAGGATTCCGAGCGCGCGAGCTGAGGCGCAGGATTCCGAGCGCGCGAGGCAATAAATCATGCGCCGAAGCCGCCGAGCCCTAACGAGGCGGAATCCTGGGTTGAAGCCGCCGAACGACAGTGAGACGGGTATGACGGGCGCGAATTACCCAGGTGCCTGATTTTGGGCATAGAAAAACCCCTTACGCACCCGTCATAGCTCGAATACCCTTGCTACCTTCCGGTCCTGGGGGAGTTTTCCAAGATAACGCCACGTAAGAGGCAAGAACCAGTGTACCGGATTTTTGGGTTCTTGGGAATTCGGTGCGTCCGCGGTATTTCTGTGAGCGTACATGCTACCCGGGTGGGCATCCGTAGCGGGTGCTGGGGTGGGTGTCGTGGCGGTGTGTGTTCGCCGGTGACTGGTGACCACTCGTGCCGGGGGTGGAGCGTCTAAAATGGTAGGGATTGTCCTATCCGCACCCCGAGTTGAAGAGGTTGCTGTGAGCACTGCCCTTTATCGTCGTTATCGCCCCGAGACCTTTGCTGAGGTTATCGGGCAGGAGCACGTGACCGAACCTCTTATGGTCGCTCTGGAGAAGAACCGTGTGAATCACGCGTACCTGTTTTCGGGTCCGCGTGGTTGCGGTAAGACCACGTCGGCGCGTATTTTGGCGCGTTGCTTGAACTGTGCGCAGGGTCCGACTCCGACTCCGTGTGGTGTGTGCGATTCGTGCCGTGAGCTGTCGCGTGATGGCGGCGGTTCCCTTGACGTGATTGAGATGGATGCGGCGAGCCACGGCGGTGTGGATCATGCCCGTGACCTGCGTGAGCGCGCTACTTTGGCGCCGGTGCGTGACCGTTACAAGATCTTCATTATTGATGAGGCGCATATGGTGACCCGTGAGGGTTTCAATGCGCTGCTGAAGATTGTGGAGGAGCCGCCGGAGCACGTGAAGTTTATCTTCGCGACGACTGAGCCGAATAAGGTGCTGGGTACAATTCGTTCGCGTACTCACCATTACCCGTTCCGTTTGGTTCCGCCGGAGGTTCTTCTGCCGTTCCTGCAGGGCCTGTGCGATCAGGAGCAGGTGCCGGTTGAGCCGGGTGTGCTGCAGCTGGTGATTCGTGCTGGCGGCGGTTCGGTGCGTGATTCGCTGTCGATTCTTGACCAGTTGATGGCTGGTGCATCATCGCAGAACGGTATTGAGTATGACCGTGCGGTGGCGCTGCTGGGTTATACCCACGCGCAGCTTCTGGATGAGGTCATTGAGGCGTTGGGCGCGAAGGATGCGCCGACTCTCTTTGGCGCGGTTTCGCGTGTGGTGGCGACCGGTCAGGATCCTCGCCGTTTTGTGGAGGATCTGCTGGAGCGTCTGCGTGATTTGATTGTGGTGAAGGCTGTTCCGCAGGCTGCCGGCCAGATTTTGCAGGGTGTTCCGCAGGATCAGTTGGAGCGTCTGGCTCAGCAGGCTCAGTCTCTGGGTGAGCGTGAGCTGACGGTTGCCGCGGGTACGGTGAATGAGACTCTGAATGGTATGACGGGTGCGGCGAATCCGGAGCTTCAACTGGAGTTGCTGTGTGCTCGTCTGCTTCTGCCTGCGGTGGAGGGTTCTGCCGGTGGTGCTGAGGTTGCGGCGTTGGCTTCTCGTCTGCAGGTACTGGAGCGCCGCGTGGCTTCTGGTGCTGCTGGTTCTGCCAGTTCTGTTCCGGCGCAGGGCGGCATGTCTGCGGCTCGCGCGGCGGGTATGGCGGCGGCTGGTCTGACCCCTAAGACCCAGGCGCCTAAGAGCCCGGTTGCTGAAGCTCAGGTACCTAATGCACAGGCTCCTAGCACGCCTGTTCAGGAGGCGACTCAACCCACCCAGCAGGCTGGTTCTCAGCAGGCTAGTGCGGGTGCTCCCCCGCTGGCTGGCGCGCCTCTTGCTGCGGCTACCCCGCAGTCTTCTGGCGCCCCGCTTAGCACTGCACCCCTAGCATCCGCGACACAGACCCCTGCAACTCAGGCACCTGTAGCTCCGACCGGTGCTCCCCTGGCGGGTAACGCCCCGGCAGCTCCGGCGGGTACCCCCTCCGCGCCTTTGAAGCTTGATCCGAATGATCCTCTGGCGGCGGTTCAGGGTAATTGGCGTGCCATTCTTAACCGAATGAGCGTTCCCGGTGCGGCGGAGCAGCTGATGAAGGTTCGCCCCGCCCGCATGGACGGCGCAACCTTGTACGTGAGCGCCGACATTGCGACTCTGCGCGCGGTCAAGGGCTTTGTGCCCGAGCTGACCGCCCGCGTGAGTGAGTTCCTGCGCCGTCAGGTGACCATTCACGCGCAGGTGGCAAAGCCCGGCGAGCAGACCAAGCCCGCCCCGGCGGCGGCGCCTGTAGCGCAGCCTACCCCGGCACAGCCCGCAGCTCCGGCGGCTCCTGCACCGCAGGCACCTCAGCAGCCCGCTCAGCCGGCACCGTTGGCTGATGGTCCGCGCGGCGGTGAGGATGCGTGGCGTCGCCACGGTCAGCCGCTGACCGGCGCAAACACCCCCGAGTCTACCAGCGTGGATGCACCCCTGGGCGCGTGGGAGGTCGCCCCGATTCCGCAGAGCGCCCCCGAGGAGGCGCCCCAGCAGGCTGTACCGGCTGCGCCGCAGGCGCCGATTCAGGAAGCACCGGTTCAGGAAGTCCCGGCTGGCCCGCTTGCGCCTGAACCTCCGGTCGCTTCAGTAGCTCAGCAGGCTCCGACGGCTCCGACGGGTGGTTTTGGTGAGCGTGATTCCTTTGCTGCTTCCGGTAGCGGAGTTCCGCAGCAGGAGAGCGCTCCTGAACCCCAGCATGCCCCCGAACTCCAGCATGCACAGGAGCCTCCGTTCTCGCAGGAGCCCCCTCACGTGGAGGAACCGCCGTATGAGGAGGAGCCCCCTTTTGAGGATGAGCCTCCCTACGCTGAACCTGTAGCACCGGTGGGTCCGCTCGCGTCTCCGGTTGAGTCTGCAGGTCCGCTCGCGTCTCCGGTTGAGCCTGCAGGTCCGCTTGCTGCTCCGGTTACCCCGGCGGTGCCCCCGCAGGCGGCTCCGGTTGATAACGCACCGGTCGATAACGCGCCGGCACGCGGAGAGAAACCCGATCAGCCCGCTGCACAGACTGCACCGGAACCTGTAGCATCGGCGCAGCAGGCACAGCCGGCGGCACGCGCCGCATCCGATGAGGACTACGTCTCTGATGATGACGAGAAGGTCGAAAACAGCACCTTCATCGGTCTGCGCGCTATCGAAAAAATTATTGGTGGCACCGTCATTGACGAACGCCCCCTGCACCAGCCCTAATTCGGGGTCGTAGGTGCCGCGCCCGCCATCGCACCGATGGCGGGCGCACTCATTCCCGCCTCATACTCGCTACGCGAAACGCCCCTAAACTGTCAGGGGTTGGGTGCATACTCATAACGTCGCCCAAGAGCAACACACCAGCACAGCACACCGCCTCAGAAGGAGAAGCCATGTACGAGGGAGCAGTTCAAAACCTCATTGACGAGCTCGGCCGCCTGCCGGGCGTGGGCCCCAAGTCGGCTCAGCGCATCGCCTTCCACATTCTGAATGCGGATGCGGCAGATATGGCGCGCCTGGCTAACGCAATTTCCACGGTGAAGACCAGCGTGAGCTTCTGCGAGGAGTGCGGCAACGTCTCCGAAACGAAGCTGTGCTCCATCTGCCGTGATGAGCGCCGCGACCCGTCCGTGCTGTGCGTGGTCGAGGAGTCCAAGGACGTGGTTGCGATTGAGCGCACCCGTTCCTTCACCGGTCGTTACCATGTGCTCGGCGGCGCCATTAACCCGCTGGCGGGTGTGGGCCCGGAGCAGCTGCGTATCCGTGAGCTGGTGTCCCGCCTGGCGGATGAGCGTATCCAGGAGATTATTCTGGCGATGGACCCGAACCTTGAGGGTGAGGCGACCGCAACCTACCTCTCGCGTATGCTCGTGCCCCTGGGTGTGCGCCTGTCGCGCCTGGCGTCGGGTCTGCCGGTCGGTGGCGATCTGGAGTACGCGGACGAGATTACTCTGGGCCGCGCGTTGGAGGGCCGCCGCGTCATTAGCGAGGGCACCGCGGTGGCTCATACTGCCGCCGAGGATTTTGAGCGCGTGAACCGTGAGGAGGAGCAGGAGCGTGAGCAGGCGGCTCAGGTTCAGGCTCAGGAGGCGAAGCAGACCCGTCGCCGCTGGAATTCGAGCATGTTCGACGACCTGGACTCTGAGGATTCTGCCGTTTCCTCCCCACAGGCGGCTGAAGGCGTGCAGGGCACAGTGGATGAGCAGCTGATTGAGCAGGTTCTGCAGGAGGCTGAGGAATCCCACGATGAGGGCTCTTCTGCCGATACTGAACCCACCGCAGAATCCACTCCTGACCTGCGCGAAGACTCCGCTGAGGAGGCTCCGGCGAGCGCCGCCTCCGAACCCGCTGAAGCGCCCGCGACCGAGCAGCCGGAGGACGCTCCGGAGGTGTTCCGCACCCCCGACTACGAGGAGAAGATCCACTCGATTCAGAACGCCCCGTTGCGCACCCCGAAGCCGGATGTTCCGCCGCTGCCGGGTGTCACTTACGTGAACCCGTGGACCTAAAAACTCGCCTTTGCTGGCTTGTTGTACCCGCCCCCGCACCCCGCGTCACTACCGCGTAATACTACGTAATATTTCACGGGGCAATACATACGGGGGCGCAGTTCGCCGCTTGCACTGAACGCCGTCTACTATAAATGAGGAGCCGGCGTCTGCCGGTAGCACACAAAGTAACTGACCTGGAGATATCTATGAGCCTGATCGTCCAAAAGTTCGGCGGTTCCTCCGTAGCGGATGCGGAGGGTGTCAAGCGCGTTGCCCGCCGCGTCGTGGACACTCAGAAGGCAGGTAACGATGTGGTCGTCGTGGTGTCCGCTATGGGTGACACCACCGATGAGCTGCTCGACCTTGCCGCAGAAGTCACCAGCAATGTCACTCCTTCCCGCGAGCTGGACATGCTGCTGACTGCCGGTGAACGCATTTCGACTGCCATCCTGTCGATGGCTATTAACGACCTGGGCGCTAAGGCTCAGTCTTTCACTGGTTCTCAGGCTGGCATGATTACCGACGGCGTGCACGGTTCTGCGCGTCTGGTGGAGGTCAACCCGGACCGTATCCGTGAGTCGATTGAGGCTGGCAACATTGCGATTGTGGCTGGTTTCCAGGGCATGAACCGTCAGAGCGGCGACATTACGACTCTGGGCCGCGGCGGTTCTGATACGACCGCTGTTGCGCTGGCGGCTGCCCTGAAGGCTGATGTGTGCGAGATTTACTCGGACGTGGACGGCGTGTTCACCGCCGACCCGCGCATCGTGCCGACCGCGCACAAGCTGGATACCGTCACTAGCGAGGAGATGCTGGAGATGGCGGCGAATGGTGCGAAGATTCTGCACCTGCGCAGTGTCGAGTACGCTCGTCGTTTTAATTTGAAGCTTCACGTGCGTTCTTCGTTCTCGAACCTTGAAGGCACCATTGTGATCCCGGAGGAGTCCGCGGAACTGACCCCCACCCATCTGAAGGAGATTCCCTTGGAACAGCCCCTGATTTCTGGTGTTGCGCACGATCGCACCCGCGCAAAGATTACCGTTGTTGGTGTTCCGGATGTTCCCGGTTCGGCAGCGAAGGTGTTTGGCCTGCTGAATGAGGCGAAGGTAAACCTGGACATGATTGTTCAGAACGTTCCCACTGACCGCCCGGGCGTGACCGACATTTCCTTCACTCTGGATCAGGCGCAGGGCCCGACCGCGCTGAAGGCTCTGGAGGATGCTAAGGCTGAGCTGGGCTTCCAGGAGGTTATTTACAACGAGTCCGTTGGTAAGCTGTCGCTGGTTGGCGCGGGTATGAAGACCAACCCGGGTGTTTCGTTCACTTTCTTTGAGGCGCTGTCTGCTGCTGGCGTGAACATTGACATGATTTCGACTTCTGAGATCCGTATTTCGGTGATTACTGAGCTGAGCAAGCTGGATGAGGCTGTTCGCGCGGTGCACACTGCGTTCGGTCTGGATGCTGAGGGTGAGGCTACTGTTTACGGTGGTACTGGCCGCTAGGCTCGTTTGTGAGCTGTACGCTTCGGGAGGGGCGGTGCTGGGTTTTCTCGGCACCGCCCCTCCCCTTTTTCTCTGTATAGGTGAAATAACTGAAATACTTTACAGTTATTTCAGTTAAGGGTAAGGTTGTATCAACCGTGGATGAGCCTCTCACCGAATGATACGCACCCCATCGATGTGGTGCCTTCGGACGCTTATTCACCCAACCCCAAGGAGAAGATAATGACCACCACCCTAACCAGTCCTCTGGAGGAAGATACCCTCAACCAGGCTCGCGCAGAGGCGCGGGAGATTCTTAAGAACTCTGAAGAAACTACTATTGAGCTGACTGTTTCGGGCCGGGAAAGCCAGCAACTTGGTGATGCCCTTAACCAGGTCATTCAGCACGTTCTCCACGCCCTAGCGCAGGGTCAGAGTATTGATGTTCAGGTTGTCCCTCACGATTTGACGACGACCGTTGCGGCGCAGCGCATCGGTATTTCCCGCCCCACGCTCATGAAGGCTATTCGTACCGGTGAACTGCCTGCACATAAGGTAGGTACCCATTTCCGTATCCGTACCGAGGATGCTGACGCTTTCCGCAAGGAGCTGCTCAAAAAGACTGTTTCGCAGAAGGAGCAAGCCCTCAAAGAGCTCTGGGAGCTCGAGGAAGAACACGGCCTTATTGATGCCCTCGGAGGGCCCGCATGGTAGCCGCCGAATACCCTGTTCTGCTGGATACAAATATTCTGATGTCCAAGACTCTTCGGGATTGGATTTTATTGTTGGCAGTGAAGAGTGAATACGAGTTCTTTACGCCTCACGTCTCCAGCGGAATCATGGATGAGTTTGGCTACCACGTTCGTCGAGCCAATCCAGCGATAAGCGACGCCGTCATTGAAAACTGGAAGCAACAAATCATTAAGTCCTGCATCTCATGCATCTCCGGGTTTCCTGTTGATGCTCCTGCCTTCTTCCCCGATACGGACGATCTTCACGTGCATGCCGCGGCCCAATATGGCGGCATGCACGCGCTGGTCACCGATGACCGTAAACTGCTCGATTATGCTTCCACGGAAGAAGCTCAAGATATCCAAAATTATGAGACGCTCAGCGCGGATGATTTTCTGATGCAACTCACCGAACATGCTCATCCCTCCTTATTTGCGGAGGTCTATCTTTTCCAGGAGTCTTATGCTCGCTCTAAGGGATTCGCGGAGATTGATATTCCTCGGGCGCTTGAACGAGCAGGGGCGGGTCAATTTGCCCGTTATCTCCGGACTGTGGTGATTAATAGCCCACAGTTTGTCGATTTTGAACGTGAGTTTTACGCACCACCTTCTGGTGGGTAGATTCCACGCCCTACCTTGTCGCGGCATCGTTTAGGCTAGAAGCATGAGTAGTGTTGTGTTTTCCCAGGTGATGGATGGCTCCGAGTGGCGTGCCGCCGCGGCGGCTCATGAGGCGCGTGCGGGCCGTTACGCTGACCCGTTTGCGCAGCGTCGTGCCCGCCACGAGGTGCACCCCGTGGAGGATTTCCTCTTCACCTACTACACGCTCAAGCCCGGCCAGTTCAAGCGCTGGCACCCCGGCGCCGGCATCATTCTGCTGGACGCGCCCGAGCGCGCCTCCTGGCGTTTTTACCGACCCGCAACCGAGCAGGAGCTCCTTGACGCTGGTTGCACCCCCGAGGTGGCGCGCGCCCAAGCCGATGCCGCCTCCGCGGTCACCGTGGACGTCACCGATTTTGTGGAGCGCCGCGCTACCGCCCTTGCCTTCACCCACGAGATCCTGCGCAATACGGCCGCGAAGAAGGGCCAGTTCGGTTGCTTTGGCATGCACGAGTGGGCGATGGCGTACAAGTCGGTGGAAAACAATATCCGCCACGACTACCTACAGCTGCGCCTGGGCGCGGAGGGTACGGACCGCGTGGTGGAGGAGCACCGCATCCGCTGCTCGCACTTTGATGCGTTCCGTTTCTTCATGCCGCAGGCGGCACCGTTGAACGAGCTGCAGCCCACCCGTGAGACGCAGCGCGTCCTGGAGCAACCCGCGTGCCTGCACGCGAATATGGACGTGTACAAGTGGGCGTATAAGCTACTGCCGCTGGTTGATTCGACCCTGGTCATGGATTGTTTCGACCTGGCGTGGGATGCGCGCGAGCTGGATATGCGCGCGGCCCCCTACGATATTCGTGACTGGGGGTACGAGCCGATTCCGGTGGAGACGACCGAGGGTAAGGCTGAGTACGTACGCATTCAGCGTGAACTGTCGGAGCGTTCCATTGAGCTGCGTGAGCGTCTGCTTGCGGTGTGCGAGCGCTATCTTCCGCCCCTCGAGGCGTAAAAGACGTGATTCGAGCCTCTTAGGGTATCCACCAACCGAACGCATACCCCCGTTACGGTCGTTAGTACGGTAAGATGAGATACGGCTCATACAGAACCCACGCACCCAAGGAGTGCCCACACATGGCCCGTATTGTTGTTGATGTTATGCTCAAGCCCGAAATTCTTGACCCGCAGGGTAAGGCTATTTCTCACGAGCTGCCCCGTATCGGCGTTGATTCCTTCGTGGATGTTCGCCAGGGTAAGCGCTTCGAGCTGACCGTCGAGGGTGAGGCTACTGAGGAGCACCTCGCAGCTGCCCGCAAGGCTGCTGAAGAGCTGCTGTCGAACCCCGTCATCGAAGACGTTGTGAACGTTTCGGTTCTGGAGGACTAAGACCTATGGCAGAGTCCCTCGCACCTACTGAAGTCCCCCTGGTTGGCGACTTTTCTACTTACTCCCCGAATCCCGCCTTCGCTGATGCACGCGTTGGCGTGGTGACTTTCCCCGGCACCCTGGATGACCGTGACGCTGCGCGTGCCGTCCGTCTGGCTGGCGGTACCGTCGTTGAGCTGTGGCACGACGACGCTGACCTGAAGAACGTTGATGCCGTCATCATTCCCGGCGGTTTCTCCTACGGTGACTACCTGCGTGCCGGCGCTATTGCTGCGAAGGCTCCCGTGATGCGTTCGGTGATTGATGCCGCTAACGCTGCCGGTACCTCCGGTTCTTCGCCCCTGCCTGTTCTGGGTATTTGCAATGGTTTCCAGATTCTGACTGAGTCGCACCTGCTGCCCGGTTCGATGATTAAGAACGATCACCGCAAGTTCATTTGCCGTGACCAGACTCTGCGCATTGAGAATAACTCCACCTCCTGGACGAGCGACTACGCTGCGGGCCAGGAGATTGTTGTTCCTCTGAAGAACCAGGACGGTCAGTATGTTGCTGACGCGAAGACCCTGGAGGCGCTGGAGGCTGAGGGCCGCGTGGTGTTCCGCTACGTTGGTTTCAACCCGAACGGTTCCCGTAATGACATTGCTGGTATCAGCAATGAGCGCGGTAACGTGGTCGGTCTGATGCCGCACCCGGAGCACGCTGTGGAGCCCGGCTTCGGTCCTTCCTCTTCCGGTTTTGGTGAGGTTTCTCTGCGCGGTGGCGCCGATGGTCTCGGCGTGTTCACCTCCGTTCTTGCCAACCTGATTAACGCCCGCTAACGCACGACAAGGATTCTAAGAAGTTATGAGCGAAAAGCAGTTTAACCTCGACACCGTCGAGCACGCGGCGGCAACCCCGGACACCGAACTCCCCTGGGCTGAACTGGGTCTGAAGGAGAACGAGTTCGAGGACATTAAGGAGATTCTTGGTCGCCGTCCTACCGCGGCTGAGCTGGCAATGTACTCGGTCATGTGGTCCGAGCACTGCTCCTACAAGTCTTCTAAGGTTCATCTGAAGCAGTTCGGTGCAAAGGTCACCGATGAGATGAAGAAGGACCTGATGGTCGGTATCGGTGAGAACGCCGGTGTGACCGATATTGGTGACGGCTGGGCTGTTACCTTCAAGATTGAGTCCCACAACCACCCCTCGTACGTGGAGCCCTACCAGGGTGCTGCGACCGGTGTGGGCGGTATTGTGCGTGACATTATTTCCATGGGTGCACGCCCGATTGCTGTGATGGATCCGCTGCGTTTCGGCGCGATTGATCACCCGGACACCGCCCGCGTTATTGGCGGCGTGGTTGCCGGTATTGGTGGTTACGGTAACTCCCTGGGCCTGCCGAACATCGGCGGCGAGGTTGAGTTCGATTCCTGCTACCAGGCAAACCCGCTGGTCAACGCACTGGCTGTGGGTATTATGCGTCACGAGGACATCCGCCTGGCGAACGCATCGGGCGTGGGCAACAAGGTTGTTCTGTTCGGTGCACGCACCGGTGGCGACGGTATCGGCGGTGCGTCGGTGCTGGCGTCCGAGTCTTTCGATGACACCAAGCCCTCGAAGCGTCCTGCCGTTCAGGTGGGCGACCCCTTCGCTGAGAAGGTTCTGATTGAGTGCTGCCTGGAGCTGTTCAAGGGCTCCGTGGTTGAGGGTATTCAGGACCTGGGTGCTGCGGGTATTTCCTGCGCAACCAGCGAGCTGGCTTCTAACGGTGAGGGCGGCATGCACGTCGACCTGACCAAGGTTCTGCTACGTGACCCCACCCTGACCCCGGGCGAAATCCTGATGTCTGAGTCTCAGGAACGCATGATGGCTGTTGTCTCCCCCGAGAACGTGGAGCGCTTCGAAGCGATCATGAACAAGTGGGGCGTGGAGTACTCCTTCCTCGGTGAGGTCACCAACTCTGGCCGCCTGGTCATCGAGTGGGATGGCGAGGTCATCGTGGATGTTGACCCCCGCACCGTTGCGCACGACGGCCCGACCTACGAGCGTCCTTACGCACGCCCCGAGTGGCAGGATGACGTCCAGGCTAACCACTTCACCGGTTCGGCTGCCGACGATTCCCGCCCGCGCGGTAAGGAGCTGGGCGAGGCAATCAAGGCGTTCATGGCATCCCCGAACATGTGCTCCAAGTCCTGGATCACCAACCAGTACGACCGCTACGTTCAGGGCAACACCGCCCTGTCCATGCCGGACGACGGCGGCGTGGTGCGCGTGGACGAGAACACCAACCTCGGTGTTGCTCTGGCGACCGACGCCTCCCCGCGTTTCACCTACCTGGATCCGTACGAGGGTGCTCGCGCGTCCTTGGCTGAGGCGTACCGTAACGTTGCGACCGTTGGTGCACGCCCCGTGGCTGTGTCTGACTGTCTGAACTTCGGTTCCCCCGAGGATCCGGACGTCATGTGGCAGTTCGCTGAGGCTGTTCGCGGCCTGGCTGATGGCTGCATGGAGCTGGGTGTTCCGGTGACCGGCGGTAACGTGTCCCTGTACAACCAGACCGGTGGCAAGGCTATTAACCCGACCCCCGTGGTGGCGATGATGGGCGTTATGGATGACGTCACTCGCCGCACCCCCTCGGGTTGGGCTCCCGAGCATGACGGCCAGGCGATCTACCTGCTGGGTACCACTCGCGATGAGCTGGACGGCTCCGAGTGGGCTCGCTTCAAGGGTCACCTGGGCGGTCTGCCGCCGAAGGTTGACCTGGCCCTGGAGCGTCAGCTGGGTGACATGCTGGTGAACATGTCTCGTGACGGCATGATTGATGCCGCTCACGACGTGTCTGCCGGTGGTCTGGCTGCCGCTCTGTCTGAGGCTTGCCTGCGTTTCAACACCGGTGCCCGCATTGGTCTGGGTGAGGTTGCTGAGCGTGACGGCCTGGATCTGTTCACCCTGCTGTTCTCGGAGTCCCTGGGCCGCGTTGTGGTTTCGGTTCCGCGTTCTGAGGAGGTGCGCTTCAAGGATATGTGCACCGCTCGCCAGTTCCCCTTCGCACGTATTGGTGTGGTGGATGCTGCGTCGAACGCTCTGGACTTCCAGGATGAGGTTTCCATTGACCTGGATGAGCTGCGTGCAGCTCACGAGGGCACTCTGGCAGCTCACTTTGGTGAGGTTGCGAAGGGCTAGTCTTCGACTAGTTTGAGACTAACGCCGAAAGGGGCGGATGCTTGAAAAGCATCCGCCCCTTTTGTTATGCCCGCATGTTTGTGCGTTGAGACGTTATGCGGCAACCAGCTGACGACCCAACTGTGCGAACAGGGAGGCGTTAATGCGGAAGCCTTCGATGCACTCTTCGATGAGGGCTTCGCGCTGTTCGTCGGTCAGGGGTGCGTTGTCGAGCAGTTCGCGGTAACCGTCCTTGAAGACCTTGGGCTTGGGCAGTTCGGTGAAGCGGTACATGCTCAGTGCTTCGGCGGGGATGCCGTAGTGGCGGTTGACGAGTGCTGCGACGGCCTGGCCGCCGGAGAGGTCGCCGAGGTAGCGCAGGTAGTGGTGTGCGAGGTAGCGTTCGGGGGAGTTGACGGTGGCGCGGATGCGCTCTACGTATTCTTCGGTTGCGGGCAGGGGCGCGTCGATGTCGCCGTCCTGGCCGAGCGCGCGGATGTCGGCGCGGATGTATTCTGCGCGGTCGAGGCCGGGGTGGGTGAAGGGCTCGGTGATGGGGTTGGGTTCTGCGCGGTAGTGTTCGGAGACTGCTTCGAGTGCTTCGTAGATGTGCACGTACTGGTTGATGAGGCGCAGGTATGCCTCGGTGTTGAGGGAACCGCCCATGAGGTCTTCCATGAAGGTGGAGTGTTCGGCGTTGTCGTGGACGTGCTTGGTGCTTTCCTTCAGGCGTGCGGAGAAGCGTTCCTGGGTGGTTGCGGGGGCGGTAATAGTCATTGGTGAGCTCCTATAGCGGCTTGTGGGTGAACAATAAAGGTTTTGATGACACTGTGTCACCAAACTGTTAATGACATATTGTCACCAAAAACCGGTTTTGGCAATAGCTCCCACAAAAAATTTGCTAAGGTAAACCTTATGAGCAAGTCACCCTAGGCATTAAGTTACACAAACGTAGGCTAATAGGTCTAGACTTGATACGAACACCACAATCACAAAATTCAAGGAGACACCGAATGTCTACCCCCTCTCTCACCAAGCGCACCTGGGCGTTCTTGGCTTCAGCAACCATCGGCCTCAGCGGCGTCGCCGGCGTACCCGCGGCCTTCGCAGCTGAAACCAACTCCCACATCAGCGCCGGTGAGGTTGCCGCAGCCTCAGAGCAGAGCCTGCAGGACGTCACCGTCAACTGGGGCCTGAAGAAGTCCTTCCGCTCCTACATCAACGGCCCCTTCTCCCAGGGCTCCCAGAAGCTGACCGGCGTCACCACCAACGAAGACGGCTCCTACCACTTCACCGCCGCCGAAGGCACCGTAGCCAACGGCGAATACTCCGTCACCTTCACCGGCTCCTCGATTCACTACACCGCACACCACGGTCTGCTGGAAGTCATCATCTCCGACCTCTCCGTCACCATTAAGGACGGCGTGGGCACCGTGCGCGCCAACGTTCAGTCGCGCCCCTACAACGGCAACACCACCCCGAACGACCTGGTCGAAACCAAGAACATGACCATCGGTACTTTCAACGCCTCCGGTCTGAAGGTTGAGGGTAACACCATCACCCTGCCCAGCGTTGACGAGGAAAACGGCACCCGCGTCAAGCTTTCCGAAGAGGCAACCGGCGCCTTCGCGGGCTTCTACAAGGCAGGTCAGGAGCTGGATGCGCTCGGCTTCTCCGCAACCATCGTGACCAAGGAAGCACCCGCGCCGAGCCCTGAGCCCAGCACTGAACCCAGCGCCGAGCCGAGTGCTGCGCCGACCGCAGAGCCTTCCTCCGCACCGACCAGCGAGGCACCCAAGCCCACAGACCCCAAGCCCGCAGAGCCCACTTCTGCAGCGCCGAGCGCAGCTCCCACCTCCGCGGCACCCTCCTCCCCCGCCGCAACCACCGAGCCCAAGCGTGAAGAAAAGGTCACCGGCAACGTCGTCGAGTCCGGCACCCTCAGCTGGGATATCCGCGAGTCCTTCCTGAAGTACCTGACCGGCTTCGCGCACGGCTCCGTGAACGTTGAGGGCATGGAGAAGACCGCAGCTGGCGGCTTCAAGTACACTCAGGCATCCGGCGTGTACAACCCCGAGACCAAGACCGGTCAGATTAACTTTGCGGGCACCGCAGAGTTCACCGGCCACAACGGTCAGCTCAAGAGCACCATCAAGAACATGCGCCTGGTCGTCGTCAACGGTAAGGGCACCCTGGTCGCTGACGTTGACGCGCTGACCCGCGACGGCAAGTCCGTTTCTAAGACCGGCCTGGCTATCGCCGAGGTGGACCTCTCCGGCGCGAGCGTGAAGGACGGCGTCTTCTCCGCACAGAACGCAGCAGTCGCGCTCACCGCTGAAGGTTCCGAGGTGCTCTTCGCGGGCCAGTACCGCGGTGCCGACAACGCCATGGCACCGCTGAGCTTCTCCGTAAAGCTCAGCGAGCAGACCGCGGAGAACACCGTTGAGGTTCCCCGCGTCTCTGAGAGCAAGTCCTCCGATAACAAGGGTTCTGAGAACGGCTCCTCCGATAACAGCTCCTCGAACTCCTCCGGTAACTCTGGCGCTAACGGCTCCGGTTCTAATGGTTCGGCAGGCACCTCCGGCAGCGTCTCTAACGGCGGTTCCTCCTCGAACGGTTCTGTCAGCAACAACCCGGCACAGCCTGTCTGCGTACCCGTCACCCGCACCCGCGAGGTGCAGGAGCAGGGTGCATCCGACGGCACCATTAAGAGCGCAAACCTTGGCTGGGGCGTGCGTGATTCCTTCCGCAACTACGTGCGCGGCGGCATCGCGAACGGTAGCTGGGAGCTGAACGGCACCTCCTACTCTTCGGATGCGTTCAACTGGTCTAACGGCACCGGCACCTTCAAGGGCGGTAAGGGTTCCATCTCCTTCAGCGGTTCGGTTCGTTTCACCGGTCACCACGGCATTCTGGACACCACCATTGCGAACCCGCGCCTTGAGATTAACGGCAATTCCGGTACTCTCTACGCGACCATGAACAGCAATGACCCCTCCGGCAAGGCAACTAACTACGGTGAGGTGGCCCTGCTGAAGGTGGATCTTTCGGGTCTGCAGAGCTCCTCTGACGCTGTGAGCGTCAACGGTGCGGCAACCACCCTGACTGCTGAGGGCGCGAAGGCGTTCGCTGGCTTCTACGATGCCGGTAAGGACATGGCTCCGCTGAGCTTCTCCGCGGCGATTAACGGCGCGAAGACCACCACCAAGACCGTGTCCGAGACCGTCTACGAGGGTGAGGGTTGCGACCCGGTCACCGGCAAGCCTCTGGCTTCCACCGGTGCCTCCGGTGTTGAGGGCACCCTGGTTGCAGGCTTCATCGCTGTTGCAGCCGGTGCGGGTACCGTCGTGTACACTCGCCGCCGCAAGAAGGCATAACGGCACCTCACGAGGATGCCCACACTGTCGGCTCACCCGTGAAACTCAACCATGAGGTTCAC
>NZ_CAXOQT010000033.1:0-25378 GCF_964211445.1 Rothia mucilaginosa
GCCGCCCTGTTTTGCTGTGCCGAAGAGCTGTCTTAAATTTGCTTTGACGGCTTTGAAAGGAATAGTAGATAAATTCCGAAGACGAGCTTAATTGCCGCGTCAATATATGCGATTACCTCTAACGGAATGTCGGTAAAAATATATCCTGCAAACACGTTAATGGCACAGGCAAGACCCAGGTATATCATTGACTTTCCATGCACAAAATAGTACGGGAAGAAATGTAGCGCGGTTGCCATCAGTGCCCCCAGCCAAATCAATCTCCAATTTTCAGTTGCGAAGAATGGGCCGCCCAGCAAAAACATCAAAACAAATAATAGAATAACGGCACGTGAAGATACTTTATTTTGAAATTCACTCGAAGGGCCATCGGATAGTCTATTCAGCACCTTTTTATTCATGTTGATTGAGAAAAAGCTGACGACGTAGCCGATGCTGAATACTTGCATGTTTATTATTTGTTTTCCTCCGGCCATGGTGGCTATTGCGATAACCGCCGCCACCACAATTAGCCACAGACCGCATGCCCTCTTATAGTTAAATTCTAACTTTTCGTCTTTGCTATAGCTTAGAAAAGCCATCGATTCCTCCAATAGTCTCTCGTAAAATTATTTCTCTTGTCGCGCTACTAAATTTTATTGTGAAAAAGTTCTGCCATATATTAATATACTCCAATCCTTCTGCATGTATTTACACCCTCTGAAATTGTATCAAGATGGCAATAAAATCCCCCCAAGAAACGAGGGGCAGCCCCGGATGCGTGTGCGTCCGGAGCCGTCCCTCTTTACCGTGCCGTGCCGAAAATTGTGCCATAGGTTAGCGTCTTCGGTCGTAGTTAAAAACCATGGCAGAAGACGCTAAACCATGGCACAAATTCTGGAGGGGGGTTACAGCTCCCCGATGATGAGAGGCCATAGAGAACAGGGGTCTAGCCAAAATTTATTAACCACGGTTCAGAGATTCCCACTTTTTAGAAATCCATAGAACCATCCGCCTACCAATAGAAGCCTTTTTACCTTTCAGATTTACATCTTGCTCGATTTGTTTTTCCTCCGATGCTCTCTCTAAAATTCCAAACACTTCTGGCTTATATTCACCATAGTTGTACCCACGCTTTTTATGCCCCCAATTTACGACCCAATAAGGAAGGCCAAAAACAATTAAGCCCAAAATACTCAAATATCTTAAATTCACCGTTTTTGGATAAGATACAAAATTACGATACTTTCCATTCCACAAGGCAAAGAAAAATCTTTGCGAATTCCTATCCACAGTAGAAGAATTTTTCAACACATCTTTAAACTCTTCATTTGACATATTTTCTTGAAGAATGCGAAGGTAACCATATTCAGCAAAACATTTCCCCGTCGAGCCCATGTGTATAGCACTTATAGCATTACTGAAAAAAACTGACAACCAGAGAATAAATCCAACCAAGGATACATCCTTCGCTAAACGCACAACATCCCAATTCTCAGACATAATATAATCAAACATATAAGATAAGTATGCCACTATAAATATAGATACAGGAATGATTATTAGAATCGAAATAATCACTTCAACTGCAGTAAATACAGCACTTCCAAAGTTTGGAATAGATTTGATTTTAATACTGCTAACTATTATTCCTTCTGAAACATTCAAGAGACGTTTTTGCCCATTAATTTCCGGACATACAGAGATTACCTTGCGTTCCCAAACAGCACGCTCAAGAGCAGCTTTTCGAGATTTTCTAATTTCTTGATATTCATTTCTTAAGCCTTCAAATTTATTACTTTTTTCAAATTCTATAAGCTCATTATGACTTTTAGAGATTTCAAGCCATTCCTTATAACGAGTTAACTCAGGTGGCATCCCTTGTTTGGAGAGTTCCATCTGCTTAGTCTCCCTGCGGGCACTCAGTATAAGACTTAAAGCAGCAATGATTGCCGTTGCAATCGGCGCGATTGCAGAAATCAGCACTTTGCCGAGATCCTGGTCATGGGTCCAATGCCAGAGATAGTCCCAGCTGAATCCCTCAGCTAGCACCTGCGCTAACAGTAGTTGATTCATCATCGATGATTGTTCCTTTCTTCGTATTGTCAACTAATCACTATGGAGAAAAATTCGCATTTCTCGCAGTTCCCTGATTGAATTTACTGAGATCTTTCACGCAAAAAATGTTTTCATAACTACATAAACCCCTACCCATCTATAAACCCAAAATATTTAATCTCGCATGCGGCGAATAGATTTTGGAGGCCTCGAATTAGCCGGCCTCGAATATCGATAAAGTATTTTTCGATTATAAACAGGAGATAAACTATCTTTTCCCACTTCAGATTTATATACCGCATAGTAATCATTAATCTTCCGCACCGACATATAAATATAAGCTATATACAGATAGTCCAAAGACTTGCCACTCTCAGATTCTTCAAAGTAACAGGATATAAACTTATCAGAGTAAACTTTAAGTTCTTTGTCAAAAATACTCTTTATATCGTACTGCAATAATTTCATTACCAAGTAAGCACTAAATATTGAAATTATAAATATGGCCACGAGAGCCAAGAGACTTGGCTTCACCGATTTATCAGCAGAGTCCAAATATGACGCATACAAATATGCCAATACCAATAAGATAAATAGACCATATATAGTTCTATATATCCACTTTCCAACTAGGTCGGGCCAAAAGTACCTACCCCAAATCAAAATCTTATGCCACCAACTCAAATCTGACGTTTCCGCAATATACAGTCCCTTATATAAATGCCCACTTTCAAAAAGCCTAATAAGCAACTCAATTAGAAAAATACCCAGAATAACACCAAAAACCGAGCCAGCAAACTCAAATGAACCAGTGACAAGGAAAAATGATAACGGGCTAAAAAATAAACAAATAATACACAAGAAAATCAGCGCAGAATTTCTAAGCAGTTCAATAAGACCCTTGAGGTATAGATTTGTTTTGACTTTGAAGCTAAATCCAATATGGCTAATCTCAGATACAAAACGGTCGCCATATTTACAATCTGAGTCAATATGCCCATCTGCAGTATAAGAATCATTCGATTCGACCTTTGACTCTGTAAGTAAAGAGTCCACTACGAAATACTCATCGACATGAGATTTGTTGATATTTTTATATATCTTATTAAATTTTTTCAGCCTAGATATATTATCAATCAGAATATCCTTTTCATTATAAGTTAACATCAATCCAGAAGATAGTGTGAACCAAGCAAAAAATACAATGAGCCACTGAGGAATATCTCCATACCTTGAAAGATCAATTTCAACAGGAACGAAATAAGTGCCCCATCCAGGACCTACACGCCATGGTCCAAAAAATTCAGGAGCATACGATGTACCCTGAAGGTAACCCGCAAAAGCGGCATACCAAAAGTTTACAATAAACACCATAGAAACAATGTAACTAACGCGTTTAGCAAATTTTCGATAGGCTGCACGGCGAGCGTCGCCCAAAGGGCCCTCTACCCCATCTGCAAATTTACCTACACTAACATATAGACTCAAAAGAAGGCTAGCCAAGGAAGCAATAATTCCAATCCGTATATCAAAGATATAATACGGAACATTAAATACAACCTGAAATATCAAACTAATTGAACTACCTGTTTTTTCAGGATTGGAAATAAATGCCAAAATTGCTGGACATATTACAAAGAAATAAGCTATAGTTACGATACCGAAAAGATTAAAAGGGGCATTAATAATATATTTTCTAAATATTTTTCTCCGTTTTTCTTCATGTTCTTCGCCCCAGACTTCATTGACCTCGTCAATAACTTCTTGGATTTTCATCGGTGATTGTTCCTTTCCTACATCTTTGTCGGCGGGTTATATACACAAGAAATGCGGTGACCCCGCAGGCCGGTGCCCATTACACACCAGCCTGCGGGGTTCATCATCATGTTCTACTCATCCAGGAGGGTCTTCGGGTTGACCGGAGTACCCGTGCCCTCCGCCAGGTGCTCAATACGCTTCAAGATTAGGCCCTCACGCAGCGCCCACGGGCACACACGCATCGTCTCAATACCGAACGCCTCCATCGCAGCCTCCGCCGCGATAGCACCCGCCAGCATCTGCTCAGCACGTGCCTTCGAAACACCCGGCAGGTCAGCACGCTCAGACACCGTCATCGCCTCCATGCGACGAGTCCACAGACGCAAATCCTGCAAATGCATCTCACGCTTCACGTGCGGGCCCGCCGAATACGGCGCCGCACCACAAATACGCGCCAACGAACGGAACGTCTTCGACGTACCCACCGTCATATCCGGCGCGCCATACTTCAGCAGGTTCTCCGCAACCGGGGCGATCTGCTCACGCACATACTTACGCAGGCGCTTCACCTGCTTCGGCTTCGGCGGCTGCTCATCAAAAAACTCACGAGTCAGGCGGCCCGCACCCAACGGCACGCTCATCGCCGCATCCGGCAACGCATTCGTACCGGTCGAAAACTCAAACGAACCGCCACCAATATCAAAATCAAGGATGCGGCCCGCGCCCCAACCCTGCCAGCGGCGCACCGCAAAGTACGTAATCGCCGCCTCCTGGTCACCCGAAATACCGTTCAGGCTCACGCCGGTCTGCTCACGCACCTGCTGTAGCACTGACGCACCATTACCCGCCTCACGGATAGCGCTCGTGGAGAACGCCAGCAGGTCCTCCGCCTCATTCTCAATCGCGAAGTCGCGGGCGCTGGTCACGAAGCGGGTCAGCGCGTCCGCGCCCTCCTGCGAGATATTGCCCTCAGCGTCGAGGTACTGCACGAGCTGCAGCGGAATCTTATGCGATGCGTACGGTTCGGGGCGCGCTCCAGGGCTGCCGTCAATCAGCAGCAGGTGGACCGTATTCGACCCGACATCCAGAACTCCCAGGCGCACGATGCGCTCCCCTCCCCCACCCCGCGGCGGGATACTATCTGTGTGCGGTACCGCAGGTGCGGCGCCTCTCCCAGTCTGTCAGAGGCGCGGCTCACTCCGCAAACAATCCGGGCGGATGCCCAGCATCAGCACAGCGCAAGTATAAAAGCGCGCCGGACATGTACTCTCCCGGGCACGCAAAAGGCGCAGGAGGCGCCCCTCCCCCACGCGGGGTTTCGGGACGCATCCTGCGCCTTCAAGCAAAAACGCTACTCGGCGGTCTTCTTTGCCGCGGTCTTACGAGTGGTCGTTTTCTTCGGGGTAGTAGACTTCGCGGTCGTCTTCTTAGCCGTAGTTTTCTTCGCGGCGGTCTTACGCTTGACCGGGCCCTTCGCGCGCTTGTCAGCAAGCAGCTGCACCGCACGCTCGTGCGTCAGCGACTCGACCGACTCCGCACGCGGAACCGTAATGTTCGTAATACCGTCGGTGATGTACGGGCCAAAGCGGCCGTCCTTCACCACGATCTTCTTCTCACTGACCGGGTCCACGCCCAGCTCAGCCAGCGGAGGCTTAGCCGCCGCACGACCGCGCTGCTTCGGCTGGGAGTAAATCTCCAGTGCCTGCTCCAGCGTAATCGTGAAGATCTCGTCCTCGCTACCAATCGAGCGGGAGTCCGTACCCTTCTTCAGGTACGGGCCAAAGCGGCCGTTCTGCACGGTAATCTCCACGCCCTCAGCGTCGGTACCGAGCACGCGCGGCAGGCTCATCAGCTGCAGTGCCTGCTCAAGGGTCACGGTCGCCAGGTCCATGGACTTGAACAGGGACGCGGTACGAGGCTTGGCGGGCTTCGGCTTCTTCTTCGGCTTGGGCTTACCGTTCTTGTAGTACTCGGTCGGCTGCGCGTCCAGGTACGCCTGAATCTGCTCCTCGGTCATCTCCTCGATGACTTCGGTGACGTAGGGACCGTAGCGGCCGTCGCGAGCCACAATCTGGTTGCCGGAAACCGGGTCCACGCCGAGCACGCGGCCGTCGGACTTGCCCTGCTCGAGCAGTTCGCGGGCCTTCGCTTCGGTCAGCTCGTCCGGTGCCAGGTCGGCCGGCACGTTCGCGCGGACCGGCTCGGTCAGCTCGCCGGTCTCGGTGTCGAGGGTGCCCTCGGCCTCCAGGTAGGGACCGAACTTGCCCACGCGCAGCACAATGCCGTCAGCAATCGGGATGGAGTTGATGCTGCGGGCGTCAATCTCGCCGAGGTTGTCGACAATGGGTTTCAGGCCGCGCTTGGAGCCACCACCGAAGTAGAACTCGCCCAGCCATTCGACGCGGGACTCTTCGCCGCGTGCGATGCGGTCGAGGTCTTCTTCCATCTGCGCGGTGAACTCGTAGTTCACGTAGGGACCGAAGCTGGATTCGAGCAAGCGCACCACCGAGAACGCGGTCCAGGAGGGAATCAGCGAACCAGAACGAACGTTCACGTATCCGCGGTCCATGATGGTCGAAATAACCGCCGCGTAGGTGGACGGGCGGCCAATGCCCAGCTCGTCCAGGGTCTTCACGAGGGAGGCCTCGGTGTAGCGCGGGGGCGGCAGGGTCTCGTGACCGGCGGGCTCAATCGCCTCGGCGGTCAGTGCCTCGCCGGTGGTCAGGTTCGGCAGGCGCTTCTCAGCGTCCTTCGCCTCACGCTCGGCAACGCGGGACGCATCAACGCCCTCCTCGTAGGCGGCGAGGAAGCCGCGGAAGGTGATGACGGTACCGGATGCAGCGAACTCGGCATCCTGGCCGTTAGATGCCACGGCACCCAGGCGCACGGAGGCGGTGGAGCCGGTCGCGTCAGCCATCTGGGAGGCGACGGTACGCTTCCAGATCAGCTCATAGAGGCGGAACTCGTCGTTGGACAGGGCACCGCGCACAGCGTCCGGGGTGCGGAAGGTGTCACCCGCGGGGCGAATTGCCTCGTGTGCCTCCTGCGCGTTCTTGCTCTTGGAGGTGTACACGCGCGGTGCGGAGGGCACGAACTCGGCACCGTACAGCTCGGATGCCTGGCGGCGTGCGGCAGAGATAGCCTGCTCGCTCAGTGCCACCGAGTCGGTACGCATGTAGGTGATGTAACCGTTTTCGTAGAGGCGCTGCGCCACCTGCATGGTCACGCGGGAGGAGAAACGCAGCTTACGTGCGGCTTCCTGCTGCAGAGTGGAGGTGGTGAACGGCGCTGCCGGGCGGCGCTTGTACGGCTTGGTCTCAACGGAACGCACCGAGAACGCGGCGGACTGCAGGGCTGCGGCGAGCGCACGCGCGGCTTCCTCGTTCAGGTGGGTGACCTTGGAGGAGTTGAGGGTGCCGTCGTCGGCGAAGTCCTTACCGGTGGCGATACGCTGACCGTCTACGGCGACCAGTTTGGCGTCAAAGCCCTCGGAGGCCGCGTTCAGGAAGCGGCCGGACAGGTCCCAGTAGTTGGCGGCGACGAATGCCATGCGTTCACGTTCGCGCTCGACCACGAGGCGGGTTGCGACGGACTGCACGCGACCTGCGGAGAGGCCGCGGCCGACCTTGCGCCAGAGCACGGGAGAAATTTCGTAGCCGTAGATGCGGTCGAGGATGCGGCGGGTTTCCTGTGCGTCGACCAGGTGCAGGTCGATGTCGCGCAGTTCGCCGAAGGCGCGCTGAATGGCTTCCCGGGTGATTTCGGGGAAGGTCATACGGTAGACGGGTACCTTGGGCTTGAGGACTTCCTTCAGGTGCCATGCGATGGCTTCACCTTCGCGGTCACCATCGGTTGCCAGGTAGAGCGCGTCTACTTCTTTGAGCTTGCGCTTGAGTTCGGCGACCTTTTTCTTCTTGTCGGGGTTGACCACGTAGTAGGGTTCGAAGTTCTCTTCAACGTTGACAGCGAACTTGCCGACGGGGCTCTTCTTGAGGTTTTCGGGCAGTTCGGAGGGCTGCGGAAGGTCGCGGATATGGCCCATGGACGAGTCGACAAGGTAGTCCTCGCCGAGGTAGCTGCTGATGGTTTTGACCTTGGAGGGAGACTCCACAATCAGCAGGGCTTTTCCGTTCTTTGCCTGAGCGGGCACGGCACTCCTCTATCTGTGTGTTGAAAAGCTACGTATTCAACCATAACCTACGCTGGCGCTTGTGGGCGCCGACTGGTTGTGGCGTACGCGGGTGCGACGGTCGGTGGGGGTGAGTATTTTTGTTGAGTCTGCACGAGTGCGCAGGGTACTCGGTACATCATACGGTACCGAGGAGGTGGTGTGCGCACGGCACCCGCGAACCGGCGCCTCTAGCTGGTGAGGGTATCCGAGTCGGGCTGAGTGCCGTCCAAGTATGCGGGCAGCAGCGGGTATTCGCGGCCGTACACGGTCTGCGGCACGATGCGCACCCACTGCATTTCGTGGGTTTCGGAGTCGGGCAGGTCGAAGGT
Source organism: Rothia mucilaginosa (assembly GCF_964211445.1). Taxonomy (GTDB): domain Bacteria; phylum Actinomycetota; class Actinomycetes; order Actinomycetales; family Micrococcaceae; genus Rothia; species Rothia mucilaginosa_E. The sequence continues at coordinate 8,296 of NZ_CAXOQT010000033.1, forward strand.
GCGCACAATCTGCGGGGTCATTTCCGGCGGCAGCCAGTGCGCAATACCGACCACGATGACGGAGCGAATACCGTCTTCGAGGGTCTCATCGATTTCGAAGGCGACGCGGCGGCTGACCACCACGGAGGAGAACTTATTGCCGCGGGTGGTGCGGATGTAGATTTCCTGGGTGTCACCCTGGTGGGCGACGGCGTAGAGCACGGGCAGCACATCAACGTGCTGTCCGTCAGTGAGGATGAGGCGGCCGAGAGTGTTCGCGTGCAGGCGCTCCCAGCACTTGTCGACGCTGATGCTTTCATCGGGGTACAGGTTACTCATGGTTTCAGTGTATGCGATGGGGTGGGTACTCTTGCGCAGATGACGGTTTTGGTCAGTGGGTGGGTCGGGCAGCAGTGTGCGGCGGGTGCGTAGAATGGTGTGCATGACTATTTCTGCCGCCACTTTCGCCCCCGAGTATGCCGCCGTTGCGGATGCTCCCCGCAGCGATGATTACGCCCGCCTGACCCGCATCCGTGAACGCCTGCTGGCGTTGAATTACAGCTATGACGCTGTGCAGGAGCTGTTGGGTGTTGAGGCGGCTGAGGCGATGGCCCGTGACCAGGTGGTTCCGGGTCTGTGGCGTGTGGAGCACGTTCTGCGCGGCGATTACAGCGCTGGTGAGAAGAACCTGGCGCGCCTGCTGGCCTTTTTCCTGCTGGCTCGCCCGCTCACTGAGGCTGAGGCAACCGAGGTTTTTGCAGATACCCTGGTTGATTTCGAGAACGCCGCACTGATTGAACGCGACGCGGCGAATCGCTGGACCGCGAGCGTTGACCTGCGCCCGCACGCCGCCAATGACGGCACCGAAATCTTTGTTGCCGCCGACCTGGGTGCGCATCAGCGCCCCGGCGTGCTCCGCAAGGATCACGTACTCGGCATCGGTCACGCATCCCTGACTCTGGCGCAGATTACCGAGCGCACCCCCGTCAAGCGTGCCCTGGATGTGGGCACCGGTTGCGGTATTCAGACCTTCCACCTGCTCGCCCACGCTGAGCACGTTACCGCTACCGATATTTCGGAGCGTGCCCTGGCGTTCACCCGCTTTAACCTGCTGCTGAACGCGCAGGCGCTCAACATTGATCCGCAGAACCCGCAGGCGCGCGTGAGCCTGCGCATGGGCTCCCTGCTGGAGCCGGTCGCCGGTGAGCTTTTTGACCTGGTGGTGTCGAACCCGCCGTTCGTGATTACCCCGCGCGTTGCCGGTGAAAGCGCCGAGGAACAGTTCACCTACCGTGACGGCGGCCTGCCCGGTGACGAAATTGTGAGCACGATGGTGCGTCAGCTGCCGTCGGTGCTGGTGCCCGGTGGCCGCGCGCAGATGCTGGGCAACTGGGAGATTATTCGCGACTCCGATGACCCGGAAGCACCGCGCCCGTGGGATGAGCGTCCGCGCGCCTGGGTTGCCGACGGCGGTGCGGAGGCATGGTTCATTCAGCGTGAGGCGCTGACCCCCGCCTCATACGCGGAAACCTGGCTGAAGGATGCGAGCGAGAACCGCGACCGCAACCACTACGAGCAGACCTATGTGGCGTACCTGAACGACTTCGCTTCCCGGAACGTTCATTCTATTGGTTTCGGCATGATTTGGCTGCGCCGCCCGAACGAATCCACCGCGGCTGGTGTGACCGAACCCCTGCAGCGTTTCGAGGAAATCACCTACCCGATTCAGCAGCCCATCGCCCGCGCCCTCACCGAGTCCGTGCGCCGCCACGACCGCCTCGCCGCCATGGACGATGAGGCGCTCCTCGCCGCGCACCTGGAGGTCGCCGAGGACGTCACCGAGGAACGCCACGGCCGCCCCGGCGCCGAGCACCCGAGCGTCATTTTGCTGCGTGCCGGTTCGGGTCTGTGCCGCACCCAGCTGCTCTCCACCGAGACGGCCGGTTTTGCGTCGGCGAGCGATGGTGAGCTTGCCGTGGGTCAGATTGTGGCGGCTCTTGCCATGCTGCTGTCCTGGCCCGAATACAACGAGGCTGCCGCCGCAGCACGCGGCACGCAGGATCAGCATCCGCGCGACACCCTGCTGCACGCGGTGCGCGAGCTGGTGCTCAAGAGCTTCCTGCACTTTAGCGACGAGCACGCGGGCGCAGCATCGGCTGACGCAAACCCTGCAGAAGCGCAGGGCTAGGCATGCGCATTTGGTCCCTTCACCCTTCCCTGCTCGATCGCCGCGCCCTGGTCGCCTGCTGGCGTGAAACCCTGCTGGCGCAGAAGGTACTGCGGGGTCTGACTCGCGGGTACACGAACCATCCGCAGCTGATTCGTTTTCGCGCGCATCCGCAGCCGCTGGAGGCGGTTGCCGCCTACCTGTCCGGACTGGCGGATGAGGCGGATGCCCGCGGCTACTCGTTCAACCGTGCGCTGATTGGTGCGGGCGAAAGCACTGATAAAGCCGACAAAAACGGCGCCGATAAGGCAGAAAACCCGTACGCTTCGGTCACGCTGATTCCCGTTCCTCTCGGGCAGCTGGAGTACGAGCTCGCCTTTCTACAGCACAAAGTGGCTGGGCGCGACCCCGAGTGGGAGCGCCAGTTGAGCGAGCGCCTGGCGGCACGCGGCGAGCTGGCGGTGTGTGCGCATCCGCTGTTTGAGGTGGCTCCGGGCGCTATTGAGCCTTGGGAAAAGACGAAAGACTTTTAGACAGAAGGATTTCTAAGAACGTGAGCATAGTAATGCCCCGGTGGAACCCTCGCGGGTGCCTGCCGGGGCATCGCTGTATGTGTGGCTCAAGCTGTATGGGAACAAACATCTCAGCGCATTACAGAGCGCCGGAAACAGCTTGGCACGGGGTCTTTACCCCAGGACCTTTACCCAAGGACCTTCACCTCAGGGGCTTTACTTAGTGGTCAGCACGGGCTTAATTTCCTTCACGATTGTCTCAAGCATCTTCAGGTTGAAGTCCACACCCAGCTGCAGTCGACCCGCCGCAATGAGATCGGCCATGGCGGCAAGTTCAGCCATGTAGAGCGGGTTTTCGTAGCGCATGTCTGGGTTGCAGCACTGGCTCTTCATCGTCGGGGACGGGTCAGTCGTCCTCGTCTTCGAGGTCCTCTAGCACTTCGAACGGCGACTCGACGTCGCCGCGCCAGGCCTCCAGGCCTTCGCGCACCGCGAGCACCGCCACGACCAGCGCCGCGACCGAGTCAGCCCACCACCAGCCGAACAGGCTGTCGAGGACGAGGCCGATGAACACTGCACCGGAGAGGTAGATGCACAGGATGAGCTGCTTGGCGTCGGCCATCACGCTCTTGGAGCTCAGCTCCCGCCCGGTGCGGACCTCAATCCACGCCAGCAGAGGCATGACGACCAGGCTCAGCGCGGTGATACCGAGACCCAGCGGGCTGCGGTCGGGGCCCTCCTGGCCGACCAGGGCCAGCACCGCGTCGATCGAGACGTAGGCCGCCAGCGCGAAGAACGCGACGCCGATGGCCTTGACGGTGACCGTTTCCCACCGCTCAGGGTCCTTGCGGGTGAACTGCCAGGTGACGGCCGCGGCCGAGAGTACCTCGACAACCGAGTCGAGCCCGAAGCCAATGAGCGCCGCGGACGAGGCGAGGACGCCTGCCCAGACTGCGACGATTGCCTCGATTACGTTGTACGTGATCGTGAAGCCGACGATGAAGCGGACGCGCCGGTGCAGCATCGCGCGGCGTGCGGTGGTCAGGGTCTCGCTCATGCTCCCGCCGCCGTTCCACAGCAGCCCGACACCGAGCATGCCGGATCGATGCACGGCGCAGCCTCGTCCACCGCGAGCGTGACGTCGATCAGGGACGTCAGTGCCGCGGCGAGGTGCGGGTTGGCAATCTCGTAGCGCGTCTGGCGGCCCTCGGGCTCGGCGACGACGATTCCACAATCGCGCAGGCAGGTCAGGTGGTTGGACACGTTCGAGCGGGTCAGCTCCAGCTCGCGCGAGAGCACGGCTGGATAGCTCGGGCCGCCGAGGAGGGTCATCAGAATCCGGGAACGTGTCGGGTCGGCCATGGCGCGGCCGAGCCGGTTCATGACGTCGAGGCGTGAAGCAATAGTCAGCATACGATGACTATACAGTGATAACTGACCAATTGTCCACTTGTGCGGGCTGCCGCACGTGCTCCGCGCCCTTGCCCTCGGGAGGCGGCAGAGTTCGCGCTCATCAGCAACCACCGCCCATCACGGAAGCGACGGCGGCACGCTGGCGCGAAACCCTGCTAGCGCAGAAGGTTCTGCGGAGTCTTCACCTCAGGGGCTTTACTTAGTGGTCAGCGCGGGCTTGATCTCCTTCACGATTGCGTCAAGCATCTTCAGGTTGAAGTCCACACCCAGCTGGTTCGGGATGGTCAGCAGCACGGTGTCCGCCGCCTGGACCGCCTCATCACGGGCGAGCTCTTCGGCAATATCCGCCGGGTCGCCAATGTAGCTACGACCAAAGCGGGAGAAGCTGTTGTCAATAATGCCGGTGTAATCCTGCGAGTCCTCCGAAGCGCGGCGACCGAAGTAGCGCGCCGAGGTGTCATCAATAATGGGCAGCACCGAGCGGGACACCGAAACACGCGGAACACCCGAATTGCCCGCCTTCACCCACTCGGAGCGGAAAAGGCGAATCTGCTGCGCCTGCTGCTGATCGAAGGGAATGCCCTTATCTTCCAGCATCAGGGTTGAGGACATGAGGTTCAGGCCCTTCTGCGCGGTCCACACGGCGGTGCTATCGGTGCCTGCGCCCCACCAGATGCGGTCGCGCAGACCCGGCGACTGCGGCTGAACCGGGGCGTACTTGCCCGCCACGCGAGCGCTGGGCGCCATGCCTTCGCCCTCAATTGCCTTGAGGAAAATGTCGAGGTGGCGGCGCGCCATGTCGCCCTCGTTTTCGCCCTCTGCCGGGTAGTAGCCGAAGCTCTCAAAGCCGCGGATGACAGATTCAGGCGAGCCACGGGAGACGCCGAGCTGCAGTCGACCCGCTGCAATGAGGTCAGCCATGGCGGCAAGTTCTGCCATGTAGAGCGGATTTTCGTAGCGCATGTCGATCACGCCGGTGCCCAGCTCGATGCGTTCGGTCTTGGCGGCAATTGCAGAGAGCAGCGGGTAGGGGGTTGCCTGCTGCTGGTCAAAGTGGTGCACGCGGAAGAACGCGCCGTCCAGTCCAATGTCTTCGGCACCTACCGCCAGGTCGATGGCCTGATGCAGGGATTCTGCCGCGCTAGGAACGCGGGAGCCGGGGACCTCAGCCCAGTGGCCGAAGGAGAGGAAGCCTAGCTTCTTTTCGGTGCCAGCCTTGGGTTCGAGGTGGCTGATGCGGATGGATTCGTCGAGCTGCGGGGTGCTGCTGGGGTTGGTACTCATTGTTTTTCCTTGGTAGGTTGCGCCCGGGTTCTTGTAGTGCCGGGCTGGTGGTTTAAATCTAAACCCAATTACTTTACATGTCAAGCATTTTATTTCGGAGTATTACGCAAAGAGCACCACTCCCCCCGCTTTCGCCGCGCATACCACCCGCCCGAGGCACAAAGTACTGGCACAAAAGGGCACAGAAAAGCCCGGCGGCACGAACACATCGCACCACCGGGCTCTTCTATTCAGCAACCAAAGTTACCGAGACGAACTACATTAGGAACGCTTCGCCAGCGGAACCCACAGCTCCATACGGTAATCAGCCGCCTGCATATCGCCACGACCGTACACCTCAAGGCCACCCACCGGGCGGTACTGCGGATTCTTCGCGAAGAACGCCTCCTCAAAGCTCGCAAAGCCAGCCGGAATGGACTCCGAAATCGGACCGGTCACCTCAACCACCGCGTAGGTGCTCGCAGGTAGTTCCAGCACGCCCAGGCCGAGCTTCGCCGCGCTCGCCGGCTCCGAGACCAGGAAGCCCGCAGTGTAGCGGACCTGACCCTTCGGGTTCGGCTGAGTGCACACGCCCAGGTACTGGGTCACGTTCAGAACATCCAGCATCGCCGGGGACGCCTTCTGATTCAGCTCATCCCACAGCGAGGAGAAGTCACCATCCAGGGGGAACACCTGCGAAACGCCGGCAACAACCATCGCCGGGTGCTCCTCAATGCGAGGTTCAGAAATCTGAACCGCGCCGCCCTTAGCGGCTGCCATTAGGCGTTCGCCTTAGCTGCTTCACGATCCACCGAGCACTCGGGCACGCAGTGGCGCTTCGCGTCATCAGCTGCGCACTCGGGGCAGAGCAGAACCAGCTCGCGGCAGGAGTCGTTGGAGCAGTTCTCGAACTTGTTCGAGGGTGCGCCGCACTGTTCGCACTTGCCGATGGTGACGGTGTCCGGGGTGAACTCCATGTGCATGCGCTTGTCAAAGACGTAGAGCGAGCCTTCCCACAGTTCCTTATCGCCGTACTTCTCGCCGTAACGCACGATGCCGCCGTCGATCTGGTAGATCTCCTTGAAGCCGCGGTTCTTCATCAGCGCGGAGAGAATCTCACAGCGAATACCGCCGGTGCAGTAGGTGACGACCGGCTTGTCCTTGATGTGGTCGTACTTGCCGGACTCAATCTCGCGGATGAAGTCGTGGGTGGTGCGCACGTCGGGAACGATAGCGTTCTTGAACTTGCCAATCTTCGCCTCGAACGCGTTACGGCCGTCGAAGAAGACCACTTCGTCGCCGCGCTCTTCAACAAGCTTGTTGACCTCTTCAGGCTTCAGGTGCACGCCGCCGCCAACGACGCCGTTCTCGTCCACCTGCAGCTCGTCGGGAGCACCGAAAGCCACAATCTCGTCGCGAGCCTTCACGGACAGGCGGGGGAAGTCCTCCGCGCCGCCCTCGGACCACTTGAACTCCATGTTCTTGAAGCCGGGGTACTTGCGGGTTTCCTTGGTGTACGCCTTGACCGCGTTAATCTCGCCGCCGAGGGTGCCGTTAATGCCGTGCTTGGAAATGAGGATGCGCCCGCGCAGGCCGAGCTTCTCGCAGAGGGCACGCTGCCAGAGCATGACCGCCTGCGGGTCGGCGATGGGGGCGAACTGGTAATACAGAATAATCTTATTTTGAGCCACGAAACTATTTTATCGTCATATGCGCCTAAAGCATGCAGATTTTTTGATATGTGCGCGCTGACTACGGGGGGCGGTAGTGCTGGTGTGGCGCTGGGGCGAGTTCAGGGAGGGCGTTTAGGGCGCGCCAGTGACCGGCGGCAGGTCGGGTTTTAGCCCACCGCTCTACAATGGAACCCATGCCGCACAGCACCCCTTCGCAGAACCCCAACCAGAACTCCGAACAGCAGCCCGCACACCAGCCCAAACAGCTGCAGGGGCAGTATGCGGCACACCCCAAAACACTGCGCTACCGCGAGCTTCCCGCGAGCGCACAGCAGGTGCTGGCATCCCTGTTGCCGGAGGCGGAACGCACCGGAACCCTACCCGAGCAGGTGACCCATATCCACACCGTTGCCGCACGGGAGGCGAGCTACGCGCCGTGGCCGCAGTGGTTGCATCCGCGCGTGGTGGAGGCGTTTGAATCACTTGGCATTGCCGAACCCTACGCCCACCAGGTGCAGGCGGCGGACGCCGCCCATGCGGGTCTTGATGCGGCGCTGGCGGCGAGCGCGGCGCGCTACGGCTGGCAGGCGGGGCGGGCGGCTGATACCCCCGCGCATGCGCATGCCGAAGGTGCAAAGAGCGCAAGCAGTGGCGGGCACGTGATTGTGGCGACGGGTACCGCCTCCGGCAAGACTCTGAGCTACCTCATGCCCACCCTGGACGCTATCTACCGCGCATCGTGTGGCGAGCCGGTAAGCTCAACTTCCGCGTATTCCGGGGCGGAAAACCTCAATAATAGAGCGAACGTTCTCTACATTTCCCCGGCGAAGGCACTCTCTGCAGACCAGCTCACCGCCCTCACCTCCTACAACCTGCCCGGACTCCACGCGGCAAGCTACGACGGCGACACCCCCACCGGTGAGCGCCGCTGGATCCGCGAGCACGCCAACTTCATCCTTACCACACCGGACATGCTCAACTACTCGATCCTGAGCAACCACCGGCAGTGGGCGTCCTTCCTGCGCGGGCTGCGCTACGTGGTGCTCGATGAGGCGCACAGCTACCGCGGCGTCTTCGGCGCGCACATCGCCAATCTGCTGCGCCGCCTGCGCCGCGTCTGCGCGCTCTACCGCACCGTGCCCGTGTTCTACGGCGCTTCGGCAACCAGCTCCAACCCGGTCGAGTCCTTCTCCAAACTCATTGGCGTGCCGCAGCAGGCGGTCACCGCCATCACCGAGTCCACCTCCGCGCGCGGTGAAACCACCGTCTTGCTCTGGGCGCCCGAATTCATGCCGCCCAAGGCGCAGGATCAGCTCGCTAAGGGCGCCCGCAGCACCCAGCAGCAGGCGGTTCAGTCGAAGGCTGAGCAGGAGGCGCCGCGCCGCGTCTCACCCGTGGAGCAGGGTGCGCAAATGCTCACCGACCTGGTGCTTTCCCGCACCCGCTCGCTGGTTTTCGCCGGTTCGCGCCGCAGCGTAGAAATCCTCTCACAGAAGACTCAACGCTACCTCGACGAGGTGGAGGCGGGACTCTCCCACCGCGTCGCCGCATACCGTGCCGGGTATACCCCCGAAGAGCGCCGCGAACTCGAACGCAAACTCCGCAACGGCGAACTACTCGGCCTGGCGAGCACCTCCGCCCTGGAACTGGGCATCGACATCTCCGGACTGGACGCGGTCATCGTGGCGGGCTGGCCGGGTACCCGCGCCTCCTTCATGCAGCGTGTGGGCCGCGCGGGCCGAAGCGGTCAGGATGCGCTCGCCGTGCTCATTGCCGACGACAACCCGCTCGACACCTACCTGGTGCACCACCCGGAGGCGATTTTCGGGCAGGAGGTTGAGGCGACCGTTTTCGACCCGACAAACCCGTACGTGCTCTCACCGCAGCTGTGCGCCGCCGCGCAGGAGGCACCCATCCGCGCCGAAGAGCTGAGCCTCTTCGGACCGCATACCGCAGCTCTGCTGGATCGACTGGTGCAGCAGGGGTACCTGCGTCGCCGCCCGGACGGCTGGTACTGGACGCACGCCGAATCAGCCGCCGACCTGGTCGATATCCGCGGCACCGGCGGCGGACCCTACCAGCTCATCGACGCCGAAGACGGCACCCTGGTTGGCACCATGGACGCCGCGCACGCCATGAGCCAGGGGCACCCGGGCGCGATTTATATTCACCAGAGCGCGCAGTACGTGGTCGAGTCCCTCAGCGAGGGCGAGCGCGTGATCCTGCTCAGTCGCGTCTACCCGGACTACTACACGCGCGCCGTTGAGAGCACCGAGGTGCGTATTCTGGCGGAGCGGGCACGGATCAGCTACGGCACACAGCCTGGTTTTGGCGGACAGGACGTTGCGAATACTGTTCCTGAGCCTGCACCCGAAACCGGCGAGCAGCTCGCCCCGCTCACCATGCACCGCGGGCAGGTTCAAGTCACCGACCAGGTCACCGGCTACAGGCGATTCTCCGTCTACGGCGGCGAATACCTGGGCGAAGAGGCGCAACCCATGCCGCCGGAAGTGCTCATGACCGAGGCGGTCTGGTTCACCTTCGAGCCCAGCTACCTGTTCGGCGCGGGCGTGACCGAAGAGGACGGTCCCGGCACCCTGCACGCCGCCGAGCACGCCGCCATCGGACTGTTGCCGCTCATTGCGACCAGCGACCGCTGGGACTTGGGCGGGCTCTCCACACTGTTGCACGTGGACACCGGCAGGCCCACCATTTTCGTCTACGACGCCGCACCCGGCGGCGCGGGCATCAGCGAGCGCGGCTTCAACGCGGTTCAGCAGTGGCTGAGCGCCACCCTCGAAGCCATCGAAAGCTGCGGATGCGACAACGGCTGCCCTTCCTGCGTGCACTCGCCCAAGTGCGGCAACCGCAACGAGCCGCTCAGCAAGCACGGCGCGCGGGCGCTACTAACGGCAATGCTGAGGAGCATGGCGGAGGCGTAGGGGCACAGGCTAGGATGACAACTCCCGGTGAGCGTAAATGCCTAGTCGGCGGGGTTTTCCGGTTCTGCTGAACTTTCTGACTCAGCTGGGTTTTCCTGGTTGGCGGGGCTTTCTGGTTCAGCTGGACTTTCCGGCTCGGGAGGTTCGGGTGCCGAGTCCCGCTCGGCTCCCAGCTCTTCCTCCAGCTCGGCAACCTCATCGGGGCTCAGCTCCTCCGCGTTCCCCGCCGCCGCCTGTTCTTCTTCGGGGTGTTCAGCCCCGGCGCGGGCACGCACCCTCGCCGGGCCCAGCACACCCATGGGCCCTGCGACGGGGACGGCGACCGTGACCTCCACCGTTTCGGGGCGATCCGGAAACGTGCAGGATTCCAGGTGCGCGCCGTGGCGTTCGGCAAGCTCCGCCGCCACCGCACACGGGTCCCCCTCGGTAAGCCCGCGGTAGGCATCCGCCGCCGCGAGCGCACTCAAATCGGCGGCGGCGGACGCCCTGCGGTTCGCAGACACCACCCCAATCAGCCCGGCAATCACCACGGTCAGCACCAGTAGCGCGGCAATAATGGTCAGGGCGAGAACGGTGCCGCTACCCTCCTCATGTTGTTCTTCTGCGGGGCAGGCAAGAACCGCGTTCTTATTCACCATCATTGCCGGTGCTTTCTTCGCTGTCAGCACTTTCTTGAGTGCCAGTGCCTTCTTGACTGCCAGCGCCGCCTTCAACGCGCGCGTGGGCGTCCGCCCGCAGCACCCAGCCGGTCGCCGAGCCAATCACGCCGGGGGCGGGGCGGCTCACCCGCACGTGCACCTGCCGGGCGCGCCCCTCCCCTACATCAACTACACCATCAGGAGAAACGGAAATCTGCACGCTCTGCGCCGGGTCGATGCGGCTAACGGCGGAGCGAATCTGCGCCTCGGAGTCTCCGCGGGCGGCGGCACGAGCTGCCGTTCGCGCGGACTCCTCCACCTTGAGCTGCGCAACACCCGTGGAGGCGGCACCCAGGCAGAGGGCGAGTACCACCGTCACGGCGGGTAGGGCGACCGCAAATTCGGCGGTGATGACGCCCTCTTCTGCGGGACTCTTACGCGGGGTCGAGGGCGCCGGTTCCGACTCAGTTTTCTCTGCGGGTCGAGCACACCACCAAGCACCCAAATTCACATGAGCGTTCATTCTTTATTCCTCCTTTCTTGCCTCATTTTTCGGGGTGCATAGCACCTTAAGCAAAACTCCACGGCGGGGCTTTAAAAGGCGCTAGAGCAGTCCAGTATTACCCGCAATCGACAGCGCATTACGCACAATATCCAGGAGCATGGAACGCACCTCATCGGACTTGAGAATCAGCACCAGCAGACCCGCAAAGCCGACCGCCGCGAGCATCACAATGCCGTACTCCGCGGTGGAGGCCCCCTCCTCCGGATCACCCGCCAGGGCGTACTCAGCGGGCGTCTTTTCATCGCCTTCGGCAGGCACGTATTCGGCACAGCCGGGCGCATGCTCACCCAGACTGCGGCAGGTTGCGCCGCATTCATCCAGAGTGCAGCCCTCGGCGAGCGCGCGGGCAATGGTCAGCGCCTGCTCGGGGCTCAGGCGGTCCGTGTTCATATCAATCTCCATTTCGTGAGGGTCAATCCTGGGACCGGCGTGGTTCTGCTCAGCATCGGTGGAAAGTTCAGCATCAGTGAAGAGCTCGGGGCATTCTTCGCGCAGCTGCTTCATGGTCGTTGCAATGGCAACGGACAGCGGCACGGGACCCAGAATCGTCTGGGTTTCAGCGCCCTGCGCGGCACCGAGCGCGGCGGGCTGAATTTCACTCGGAGTACCAACCGGGGTAGTAACCGGAGCACCGCCCGGGTGCAGGTCGTGGCGGATTGCTTCGCAGAGGGTGTTCGTCATTGGTTTTCCTTTCGTTGCGCCCCGGCCATTCGGGGCAGGGTGGGTGCTCGTCTGCATTCTTAGCAGATGGGCGAGGGTCTAAACTTTCGGCATTTCAGCTAGTCAGCAGCGCTTATGGGCCTGGTTCTTTAGCTGGTCAGCGTGGGTAGTAGCGAAATGAGGATGGGCACAATACCCAAGCAAATGAAGGCGGGTAGCGAGCACAGCCCGAGGGGCACCACGAGCGCCACCGAGAGCTTTCCAGCGGCGCGTTCTGCCGCGCGGCGCTCGCCGAGGCGGTGCGCATCGGCAAGGGAGAGCAATAGCGCCGTGCTGGGTGCTCCACCCGTGTAGGCGGGGGCGAGCGCATCCCGCAGCTCACTGAAGGTTCCCGCCGCGGATCCCGACCAGGCGCTCCCCCAGCCGCTACCCATCTGTAGGCGCTGGCAGACCGCATGCAGCGGTCGACTATTGAGCGCCTCGGCGAGGGTGCCCAGGGCGGCGAGCGGTGCGAGCCCGGCGCGTAGTTGCGCGGCGAGTAGTTCCAGCACCAGGGCGGTATCAACGGGCGGCGCGTTCGAGGCTTGTTCGGCTCCATTACTTGCCGCGCTCTCCACCTCAGCCCGATGCACGAGCGCGGCGGTCCAGCGGCGCCCGGCGAAGGCGAGCCCCAGCCCCAGCAGACCGGTGAGCGCCCCGAGAATGGAGCCGGTCAGCACGCCCACGGGGTCGCTTCCCATGAGCACGCCCAACCCCAGGCCGAGCAGCGGCAGCCAGGAGAGGATTCTGCCGGTGGCGCGCGGTGCGGCGAGGGCGCTCTGCCTGCCCAGGAGCGCGTCAATGCGTTCTTCGGCGTGTTCAGCGGCGCGTTCCAGGCTCGTTGCGAGCGGCGCACCGGCGCTCTCGCTCATGCGCAGGCTCAGCTGCAGGTCGTGCAGGCGCTCGAGGCTGTGCGGGCGCATCCGGGTGTTGCTTTCGAGTAGTTGCGCGCAGGCGAGGTGCGCGGGCGCGCCCCAGGAGGTGACCGTGGCGAGCGCCTGCGTGAAGCGGCGAATGTCTTCGGCGCACCGCTTCTGCCCGTACTCTTCGGAAAGGGGCGAGGAGCCCCTGGTACGTCGGAATCGAGAGCTTTTCCGCGTGGCGGTTTTCTTCGCGGGCGTTTTCTGCGCGGGTGTTTTCTGCGCACCCGGTACCAGTTCGTTCTCCTCGGACTGCCCGGGGCCCGGGTTGGCGAGCACCGCCTCCTGCAGCGGAATGCCGGCGCGCAGGTTCAGGGCGAGAGTGCGCAGCATGAGCGGCCACATGCGCATTTCCTCGGCGCTGGCGGGTCCGGCGATGCGTTCAACCCAGCGCTCAGCCCAGCGTTCGCGAAGGCTTCCGCCACTCTTCTCTTTCTGCTTCATTGCTTCCTCCTTTCACGTTTTCCGTTTCCCCCATTTCGGAGGTCTAGTACCCAACATCAGACCCGGGAGAAATGCGCCTGACCTGCAGATACTCTTCGCTACCCTGCGTGGCGGGGTGCAGACTGTAGATGCCCTCGATGCGGCGGCGTCCGTCCCGGTGTTCCAGGTGGATAATGCGTTCAAAAGCCGTCGCCGTATGTAGAGCGACCGTTCTACTATCCAGCCCGGCGAGCGCCCCCAGGGCGCACAAACGCAGGGGCACCGCCTGCGCGCTATTGGCGTGCAGGGTCGTTCCGGCGCCGCGGTGACCGGTATTCATGGCGGTCAGCAGGTGCACCACCTCCGCACCGCGGCACTCGCCGACCACGAGCCGGTCCGGTCCCATGCGTAGCGCCTGCACGATTAGCTCGCCCAGCCCGATTTCGCCGGCGCCTTCGGAGTTCGCGGCACGAGTTTTGAGGGCAATCACCTGCTCGTGCTGCGGCGCGAGCTCCGGGGTGTCTTCAAGCAGAATGAGGCGCTCCTGCGGCACACACAGACCCAGCAGAGCGTTGAGCAGGGTGGTTTTGCCGGTGCCGGTGCCGCCGCTAATGAGGAACCCGCGGCGTTCGGCAATCATGCGGCGCAGGTAGGAGGCAGTCGCCTCATCGCACAGCCCAGTCGCCTGCAGCTGCGCCAGGGTGGGGCGCTCGCGGGAGGGTAGGCGCACGGAGAGCCGTGTGCGTTCACTCAGCGGCGGGATAATCGCGTGGATTCGCCGACCGTGCTCGTCGCTGATGTCAGCCGCAGGATGCGCGGCGTCCAACTGCCCGCCGTGCCTGCGGATGAGCCGCTCGGCAAGGTCGCGCACACGCCGCTCATTGCCGAGGCTCAGCGCCACGGGGCGGGTGGTTCCGTTGATGCCCGCCCAGATATCGCAGGGCGAGTTCACGTAGATATCGGTGATGGTTCCGGCGCGTTGCCCCTCGTCAAGAAGCAGGTCGAGGGCGCCGAGGCCGTAGAGTTCCGCGGCGAGGTAGCGCAGCGCGGTCTGCCGGTTGACGGGCACGTATTCCACGCTGGGGTAGCTCCAGGAGGCGGGCGCGGGCTGCACCGTTTTGGCACGGAATTTTCGGGGCTTCACTACGCCCACTCCTGCTTCGCTCGCGTTCGCCGGGTGTCCGCCGTCGATGGCGCAGGTTGCCGCCTCCACGGCGTTTTCAAGAATCTCGCGGAGGGGCTGAGATTCTTGGAGTAGCCCACCGCCCGCGGCGCTCGCAGTGTTTACACTGCCCGCGGCAACCACGCCCTCTACGGGCGGATGCTCCACCTCCCCCGCCTGACCTGACTTCTCGACCTCGGCACCGAATCCGCCGCCGGACCCGACACTAAACCCGGCGCTAAAACCGCCGCTGAAACCACCCAGGGCGATAGCACTCATCTGCGGTGATCGCAGGATCAGCTCGCGGGCGTGCAGGGCAACGGCGCGGGCGCGGTAGTCTTCGGGAATGAGCAGGGCGGGCTGCGAGTGCGCGCGGGTGTCCGGCGCATTCGCGGTTGGGCTCTGCGCATACGTGGTGGAATTCTGCGTAGCGCGGGTCGGGTAACCGCTGGGGTTGGCGGTGTTACTGGTGGGATTGCTGGTGGGGTTCATGGTTTTAGGAGAGCATTGTGCCCGCCCCAGATTTTTAAGAGAATGAGCGTTCTGTGGATAACTCCTCGCGCACCCCGAAATATCCACGATGCACGCACCTCAAACGAACAAAACGCACGCTTCCGACGCTTTTATGACAAACCACCTGTACATTCCGGTGATGACCACGCATCGCCTGTTCTACCGGCACATCCTCGATAATGGAAGAATGTACGTTCTGCTCAGTCCTGCCACCGGCGCGGGTATTACCGCTCAGACCGGCACCCCCGCGCACCCGGTCACCTCGGCTATTGCCGCGGGTGCGTCGTCGCGCGGTGCCCAGCCGGTGACCTCGTGGGGTGCTTTTCATTTTTCGGCGCCGACCGCTGAGCAGTTGCAGGATCCGACCTTTATTCCGCGGATTACGCGGGCGGATCGGGTGAGTGCGGCGAATCTTCCGGCGTATGTGCGTGAGGTGGAGCGGCAGGCGGCAGATTCGGCGCAGGCGCGTTTCCCCCGCTGGATTTGGGCTGATACCCGCCACGTAGACCCGCTGCTTTTGCGCCGCGGGGTGCGGGTGCATCTGTGCCATGATTTGCGTCTGGTGCAGCGGATTTTGGTGACTGCGGCTACGCATCCGAGTGGTTTTGTGGAGTACAGCCCGGCGCTGGATCTTTCTGATGTGCGTGAGGCGGTGGAGCCTCATGGGTATCTGCCGGTGGCGCGGCAGATTCAAGGTCAGGAGGAGCTGTTCGGTGCCGATTTTTTGAGCGCGCCCGCTGCCTCATCCGCCGCACCCGCCGGCTCCCCCGCGGACCCCTCCCCCGAATTCCTTGAGGCGGCACCCCATGAGCCTTTTACCCCGCAGTTGGCGGCGGGCCCGGTGACTCTGTTGCCGGAGCATCCGGTGGTGCGTGTGCTGATGCGTGAGTGGCTGGCGCAGGCGCGCGCCATTAGCGAGTCGAGGCACCCGGAGCGGTTGCGTCTTTTGGCGGCGGCTGAGTCTGCCGGTGCGTTGGTGGCGGCTGAGATTGGTTATTACGGCATCCCGTTTAATGTGCAGGCGCATCATGAGCATCTGTGCGAGTTGTTGGGTCCGCGCCCGGTGCCGGGTGAGCGTCCGCAGAAGATGCAGGAGTTGGCGGAGCAGATTCAGCGCATGCTGTTTATGCCGTCGTTGAATCCGGATTCGCCGCAGGATCTTTTGCGTGCTCTGCAGTCTGCGGGGGTTTCGGTGAAGTCTACGCGTTCGTGGGAGTTGAAGAGTTGGGCGGATGCGATTCCGGCTCAGCGGGATAAGCGTTGGGCGCTGATTGACCCGATTCTGCGGTATAAGAAGCTGTACCGTATTTGGACTGCTAACGGCTGGACCTGGGCTGATACGTGGGTTTCTGAGGGTGCGTTCCGCCCGCATCTTGAGGTGGGTGGCGCCGCGACCGGGCGCTGGGGCGCTTCCGGCGGCGGTGCGCTACAGTTTCCTGCGGAGATTCGTCAGGCGGTGCAGGCGCCGGAGGGTCAGGTGCTGACGGTGACGGACGGCTCGCAGATTGAGCCGCGCATCCTGGCGGCGTTGAGCCGTGATGAGGCGCTCGCTTCGGCGGGTCGTGGCGCTGACCTGTATGCGGGTATTGCCGAGTTGGCGCGTCTGAAGGGCGTGGGTTTGACGGAGCGTTCCCATGCGAAGGTGGGCATGCTGGCGATTATGTATGGTGGCCGTAGCGGTGAGATTGGTGCCCTATTGCCGCATGTGGCGGCGCTTTTTCCGCAGGCGATGGAGTTTACGGAGCGTGCGGCGCGTATTGGTGAGGCGGGCGGTCAGGTGACGACTTTTTTGGGTCGCACGTCCCCGCCGGTGGATGAGCGTTTCCGTGAGATTGTGGCTGATCGGTCGTCGCCGGCGGCTGAGTCACGTGCGGTGTCGACTGCGCGTGCGCACGGCCGTATGACCCGCAATTTTATTGTTCAGGGTACGGCGGCGGAGTGGGCTCTGTGCTGGATGGGCGCGGTGCGTTCTCGTCTGCTGTCTGAGCGGATTTTTGGTATGCCGATGCGCACCCGCATTGTGTATTTTTTGCACGATGAGCTGCTGCTGTGCGGTCCTGAGCTGGAGGCGGACCGTGTGGAGCGTATTGTGCGTGATGGTGCTGCGGAGGCGGCGCGTCTGCTGTTCGGTCGGGTGCCGGTGGATTTTCCGGTGTCGGTGGCGCGGGTGCACAACTACGCTGACGGTAAATAATTTGCGGGCGGATTAAGACA
>NZ_CAXOQT010000034.1:0-25148 GCF_964211445.1 Rothia mucilaginosa
GTATCGCTTGAGAGCAGTGTAGCTTGCGCTGGTTAAGACAGCATGGTGAGGGTGCCGAGCAGACCCAGCAGGCTCAGACCCGAGATGATGTACGCCAGAATGTTGAAGGTCGTCATCTTCGAGGTGTACTTGGTGACGTGACCGGCGTTCACCTTCGCCGAGTAGATGGCAAGCCAAATGGAAACGCCGACCGGGATCAGACCCACGAGCAGCAGAGCAATCACCATGATGTTGGGGCTCAGGCTCAGACTGGAGCTATATTCAGAGGAGCTATAGCCGCGGGAGTTGAGCGTTGCTTCAGAGTGGAGTGCCGCGACCTGAATCCACGCGTAGAGGGTCAGCGCCAGTGCACCCAGGGAGGCGCCGAACGCGCCGATGGAGTAGAAGTAGCCGGGGCCGCGGAAGTCGCCGGTGGTCTCACCGTAGGGGCGGCGGTATTCAGCAGGCACCCGGTAGACGTCCGGGATGCGCTGGTAGCTGTCGTCGCGGTCGCGCACGTTAGCGGGTGCCACGCCCAGGGCGGGGCCACCGGGTGCCGCGCCGATGGGAGCGCCGGGTGCTACGCCAACGGGGGCTCCTGCAGGCTGCTGGGAGTTTGCGTTGCTCTGCTCCGGGAAGGAGGGGGCGGGAATCTGGTTTTCCATGGTGTGTCCTTGAGTGGTCGTCATAGCAGCTGTGCGGCTACCGCATCGTAGCGGTGGCGCCACTATGAGGAGCGACTTTTGGGTTGCTCTCGTACATTGCCGGTGAGGTTGAATGAACAGCCGACACCGGACAACGATATCTACCCTTCGATACTACGGCATAGGGTGCGTTTTCGTCTTCTCTGATGACTTTCTCATTACAATGCGGTCACCTGAGCACCCTCCAAGCCCACAGGTACGCCCTGAACGGACCCAAAATGGGCATAAAAATACCCGGCAGGTGACGCCGTGGAGCGTCCTGCCGGGTGGTAGAAACCTATGAATATATAGGGAATAACGAGAATAAGTTATGTAACAACGGATTGGCCTATCTCAAAAGAGATAGGCCAATCTATCCTTATAGCCTATCGCCATAAGGCATCGATTTTATATACTCCTCCATCTGACCCCAATCTGGCGCACCTTCAAAGGTTGCAGGGAGTTTAATCATTGTCCTTTTCATATTATCAAGCGTCCACTTACGACCATAAGAGTATCTATATTTCTCATTTCTGAGTACAGAACATACAAATAGCCCCACAGCTGGGTTAAGCTTCCCGTATTCAGGACGAAGGTACAATACGTTTACATCATCCGTTGCCCAATAAGGTAGAGGCTGATAAAACGCTTCTCCTACTGACCCATTATAGCTCAGAGAAATAGTATTTCCTTCATGAATAGGGCTTTGACCGATAAGATTCGAGACGCCATTATTTGAATCTATAGCCCCAATATATGGAGTAAATCCATCCGTCTGGTCTTCTGCAGTCAATCGTTTTCCTTTACGTATATCAAATAAACCAGATTCGCCACCAAGCTGAAACCACTTCCAATTATTAGGATCTATCGAAGGGCCAAGTTTTTTATTTTTTGTCGTCAAAGGCTCACTGCGCAATAACCCAATATAGGAATCCATCCACTCCCAGTCCGGATCACCTTCCAATGTTGAAGGCAATTTAATAACAGTTTGCCTATATAGGGTTTCGGTAACTTTTCTGCCATAGTTATATTTAAAACGATTCGCCATTAGTAGGGTTTGCAAAAATAAATAAACATTACGTGTCTTCGCATTAGAGTCTTTTACCAATAGTATCTTTGCTGAGTCGCCAACAACGCACCCTTGCTCATGAAACGAGACGAATCCTGCGGTACCACTTCGAGCTACAGTTAGGCAAGGCTCTTCACAATACGAGTAGCCCTTATCTTGGCAATAAGCTTTATCAATATAGCCTATTACACCATTGTTTCCCTCGCCACTTTGAACAGCTTCAAAAGTTCCAGGATTATTCTCAATCTCTTCACTTGTTATCCCCTTACCATTGATTATTTCAATAATATCTTCAAGCAGAAAATTTTTCCAAGAACTCATATCAATTTTCATATACAAATCCCGCCTTCACTAAGTATGCAAGATAATCGTTAATCGTCTGCTGAAAATCATCATCAGTCAAAGTCGTGTAGTCAGTTTCCATATATGCTTCACACAACCATTCATCATTGCCCGTAACCATATGTCGTGCACTAAATCCAGGAATAACATCACGGTTTTTATAGGTGTCAATCCATTTTCTACGAATTGCAGCCCATAGACTGTCGCCATTCTCATCTATCTGCTCAACGCGACCTAGATTCTTACGCTTTTTAAAACCGTCATCCTTACAGTATGCAAAGAAAGTCTCCCGTTGGGCAGAAGCGTGTGGAGTTCCAATATCGAAAACCATACAACAAGCACATGCGCTTGCGCCGGGGTAGAAGATATCGTCAGGCAACGAAAAAACAGCGTCCAATGTATTATTCTTCAGAATTTCATTCTTCATCTGCTTCATCAGTGAACTATTTCCAATAGCGCATGCCATAGGAAGCAGAACTGCCAATTTACCCCGCATATTATTTTCATTCATTTGCTCAAGAATAAATTTGACAAAGTAAAGCCCCTTAGACGGGTCCTGTTTAGCAGTTCCCCATTTTTTAGAGAACTCTTTCGGAACCTGCTTTACCATTGCATTGTATGGAGGATTCATTAAAATAACATCAAATTTAACACCCCCTTCAATAAATTTGGGAACTTCATCAAAACAACTACCTCGAACAATATTTGAATTTCCGTCCCCGTGAATCAGCATATTCGTAGTGGCAAGACCATACACTTGCTCATCATACTCCACACCATAAATATGATGCTTCTTAACCTGATCTTCCTCGGCCATCGTGTGGCAATCGTCAAGGGCTTGAGTCATTGCGCGTACAAGGAATGAACCGCTACCGCACGTCATATCAAGAACAACTGAATTTTTATTTACGTTACAGATGGTTGACATGAAATCCGTTATATGATCCGGGGTAAAAGCTTGATTTTTATCTGACTTACCAACATATTTATTAAATGTAACAAAAAATAGATTCAGTAGATCTTGACCAGCAGTACTTTTATCATTTATAAACGGAAAAATTTCTTTTTTAATAAGATCAAGAATTTCACAAAATCCTTCATTGTTTATATCGCGAACATCTTGACTTTTTAGAATACGCTTATCAATCAGGGTTAGCTTCTCAGCTTTTTCTAAAGAATGTTCAAGCATTTCTTCTAGAATATCATGAATGCCGATAATAATCTGAGATGTTTTCATCTCACGACTATAGACAAGGCCATTTTTAATTGCAAGGAGACAGGTTCCCACAAACTGTGAACGCAACTTCTCATTAATACCGTAACGATGCAGCTTTTCATTGAGCTTATAAGTATTGCGCATCACCTCCTCCTTATTGTTTATATGCTTTGCATCAAACATAGCCACATACTCCGGCATCGTACGGATAGCCTTTTCGTCTACCAGTTTTCGGTCGTCCTCAACCGCAGACTTCCAAACGGTAATGCGATCATCCTCAGTATTTGCAACCATCGCAATAATCTTGTTACCAGTTAACCGCTTCTCATATTCGACATATGCAGCAATTTGCTCTTCGACAGTAGGCCACTTATCAGCATTGTTCTTTGTCTCAATGAGCAGCGAAACTCCTGACAGCTCAAATCGAATATCAAGAAACTGCCAAGAGCCTTTCCCCTTCTTCTTCATGATTGGGTCAAATTCAAGACCCTTCTCTTTGAAAGCTTTAGGATAGCTAAATTCACCTTTCTCGAGATTCTCCGTAAGGTACTCAGGACCAACCGTGTCAATGATATTGAACCGATTCATTACTTGTTCACCTCCTATGTATTCTGTAGCCCCTATGTCGAGGTCTACAGCGTCTACCAATCGATATCCGTACCTGCTCATAGCAGCTCTTCCTCCGCTCTCAAAGCAGTACGGCTTGCCTACTCTTATAAGCAGGTAGGCTACCTACCAGATGATTTGCCTCAGTTTCAGCTTAGAAACCGCCAGGCAAACATCTCGCTCTTCGAAGAGTATTTCCTCTACGATACCCCTTCATGAAGTAAATATCATAAACACCTGACGGTGCTTTTTACTAGGAAGCCTATGAGACATGATTACCTTCCCAACTTATATTTAGCTCTGTTCAAACGATATATATCGATGTGTCCCTCAAATTCAGAAGCTACTAAAGGGCATAAAAATACCCGGCAGGTGACGCCGTAGGGCGCCCTGCCGGGTGGTAGAAACCTACCGCGGTTCTTCCTCTGGATTGGAACCAAACACCGTCCGCACCCCAAAAGGGGCACAGGCGGCTGGGAGATCGTGGAGATGCGGGGAATCGAACCCCGGTCCGATGTGGCGTCAACGGGGCTTCTCCGTGCGCAGTTTATGCGAACGCTACTTTTCGGCTCCGGTACTTGCATAAACACATATACCGACGAACCTAGTCACGTAAAAGTCCCGCCAGCCCCCGCAACAAGGGCTAGCAGCAGTGGCCTTTTAAGTCGATGCCGGTAACTGAGCCAAAGGCATGCTCAGGCCGACAGACGGCAACTCGCGCTTAGGCAGCGAGTGCGAAGTCAGTGCGCTTAGATTCTGCACTTAATTTTTTGCAGAGGGCGTTAACGAGATAACCCTGCATCCTCGGCACGCTTCACCCATCTCAACTCACATCGTCGAAACCGATCATCCCCCTATGCTTTTATCAAAAAGCCCACCGCCTTCTGAAAGTTTTCCTCAACGTACCTAGACGCCGCGGTGCCATTCAAACACGGTAGAGATTCAGTATATCCAAGATGTTTAACAGCGTGCAAGTCCCCTCCCCCGCACGCGCGGCGCTCTCACTGACAGAGAACACCAGCTAAGAACGGACGCAGAGAACGCTGCCCGTGAAGAGCGAGAGCACGCATCCACCACCGAAACATCCGCGCCGCACGCACCCGGTTCAACGGCGGGCGCAGAAAATCGACATAGAAGATTGCGGACACAGCAAACGGGGTGAGGCGCCCCAGAAAATCTGGGAGCCTCACCCCGTTCGGGTACCGCATTAGGCGGCGGTCAAATTTAGGGGGCAAACCTTAGCGGTGAGCCGGAACAGTCATGCGGTTGTTCGGGTTGTCACCAATCTGGCAGACCACGTTACCGTGACCGTCATCGGTACCAACCTCAAGGCATTTCTCAGTGGTCTGAAAGAAAGAAATGTATACGAAAAGCATGCAAATCGAAATCAGGACAGACACCGCACCGGTGATAATACCGGTCAGTGCGAACGCCTTACCTGCGCCAACTTCCTTAGTCTTCTTCAGGGACAGCGCGCCCAGAATAATCGCGGCAATACCCAGCAGCGCACCAAACACGAGGAAACCGGTCAGAACAGCCGCAATACCGAGAATCATCGCCGCCAGCGCCATGCCGGGAGCCTTCTTCGTCACGGGAGCCGCATACGGGTAACCCGCGGGCTGACCGTAACCGTAAGCGTCCTGCTGAGGCTGCTGCTGGTAAGAGTTCTGCTGGTAGTTGTAGTCAGCAGGCTGAGCCTGGTACGAGGCTTCCTGGCCATAACCGTACTGGTTCTGCTGAGCGGGCTGCGCCTGGTAGGAAGCGTCCTGGCCATAGCTGTACTGCTGCTGAGCCTGACCGTAAGCATTCTGCGAAGAGGGCTGCGCACCGAACTGACCGTACTGGTTCTGCTGTGCCGAGTTCTGCTGAGCGGCGTTCTGCTGCTGAGCCTGACCGTAGGTGTTCTGAGCGGATGCGCTCTGACCGTAATCCTGACCGTAAGTGTTCTGTGCCGAAGGAGCCTGGCCGTAATCCTGGCCGTAGGAGCTCTGGGCGGAAGAATTAGGCTGCTGAGCAGCGTAGGGGTTCTGTGCGTTCCCCTGGTTGTTTCCGTAGTTATTCTCAGACATCCGTCGTTCTTTCCTTCACAGTTGCAGCGAACAATTTATACTCGCCCAACGCACCATTGCGCGCTGAGTTCGGTTCCATTATATAAATAAGCTGTCATCCGGGTCATCTGTGAAGTCCAAGATTTCAGAAACAGCGCCTAGAATCCACCAATCGGGCAGAATCAGTGCCGAAAAAGAGCAAGGGACCGAATAGTTCAACACTATTCGGTCCCTCAACGTTTCAAAGACTCAACGTGATTTAACGGCGGGCAGCGTCGTAGTCCTCGGGAGTCAGGGTCATGGTCTGACCGGCCATGGTGCACACGTAGTTACCGTTCGAATCCTGCACCGCGTTCTCAACGCACTGACTTGCGAGAACAATGCCGAGCACCATCATAGCAGCAGCAGCAATCATGCCCAGCGCACCGGTGACAATACCACCAATCGCCATGCCCTTACCGGATGCGGTACCGTTCTTCACCTTCACCAGGGCAACAATACCCAGGATCACGCCGACCAGACCCAGAACAGCACCGAAAATCATCAAGCCAGTGAGCAGACCAAGAATACCCAGAATCAGCGAAGCAATCGCCAGAGCCGAGCTCGGAGTCGGCTGGTAGCCGGGGTAGCCGCCCTGCATGTTGTATGCGGGTGCCTGCTGCGGTGCGGGGATGAACTCGCCCGGGTTCTGCTGGTAGTTCGGGTTCTCAGACATACGTCTCCTCAAAAAAGTGAATGGTGCTCGCGGTACGCCACGAATTTTCAACCATTATACGCGAGGAAATAAGCCCGGTCCCCCGCCGCTGTCACAAGTTTTGCCTCAGCCCTAGCCGAGGTTGCGGTAACGCATCGCGCGGCGCGCCTCCAGGTCATCCTGACGCTCACGCAAAGCCTGACGCTTATCGTACTCACGCTTACCGGTCGCCAAAGCAATCTCAACCTTCGCGCGACCATTCGAGAAGTACAGCTTCAGAGGAACCACCGTGTAACCGGTCTCCTTCAGCTTCTGCGCCAGCTTATTAATCTCAGAACGATGCAGCAGCAGCTTACGGCGACGACGAGCCGCATGGTTCGTCCACGTACCGTAACCATACTCCGCAATATGAATACCCTCGAGCCACATCTCGTTATCGGTCACCTGGCAGAAACCATCCACAATGGACGCCCCACCATCACGCAGAGACTTCACCTCAGTACCCAGCAGAACAATGCCCGCCTCATAGGTATCCACAATGTTGTAATTGTGGCGAGCCTTCTTATTCTGGGCAATAATCGCGTTATTCGGGTCCTTATTCGCGTCTTTCTTCTTTTTCTGAGCCATCACTCAATCCTTCACGTCTTAGCTCTCTTCAGCCGCGCGCCCCGAAGCGCGCCAGCGAATACCAGCATCAATAAAGGCGTTCAAACCGCCATCCAAAACATTAGAGGTATTACCTTCCTCGTAGCCGGTACGCAGATCCTTCACCATCTGGTACGGATGCAGAACATAGGAACGCATCTGATCACCCCAGCTTGCCTTAATGTCGCCGGCAAGCTCCTTCTTCTTCGCGTCCTCCTGCTCCTTACGCAACAGCAACAGGCGAGACTGCAGCACACGCAAAGCCGCCGCACGGTTCTGCAACTGCGACTTCTCATTCTGCATCGACACCACAATACCGGTCGGCAAGTGAGTCATACGCACCGCCGAATCCGTCGTATTCACCGACTGACCACCCGGGCCCGAGGAGCGGAACACATCCACCTTAATCTCAGACTCGGGAATCTCAATAGCATCCGTCTGCTCAATCAGAGGAATCACCTCAACCGCCGCGAACGAGGTCTGGCGGCGGCCCTGATTATCGAACGGCGAAATACGCACCAGACGGTGAGTACCCGCCTCCACCGACAGGCGGCCAAAAGCGTACGGCGCGTTCACCTCAAAGGTCACCGACTTCAGGCCCGCCTCCTCAGCGTAGGAGGTGTCCAGAACCTTCGTCGGGTAGCCATTCTTCTCCGCCCACCGCAGGTACATGCGCAGCAGCATCTCCGCGAAATCAGCAGCATCCACGCCACCGGCGCCCGAACGGATCGTCACCACAGCCTCACGCTGATCGTACTCACCCGACAGCAGCACCAGCACCTCAAGCTCTTCCAGCTTGGCGCGGATCTCACCGCACTCACGCTCAGCATCAGCGAGCAGCTCGGCGGCAGTCTCCTCATCCTCCGCTTCGGCAAGCTCCACCATCACCTCAACATCATCAATGCGAGAAGACAGCGAACGCAGACGATTCAGCTCCGACTGCTTATACGACAGCGCGCTCGTCACCTTCTGCGCGTTCTCCACGTCATCCCACAAATCGGGTGCGGCAGCCTGCGCAGACAGGTCCTCAATGGCGCGCTCAATCCCCTCAATATCGCTCACAGCAGCAATAGAGGTGAAAATCGCGCGAAGCTCTTTAATCTCAGCAGAAAAGTCGAAGGATGCCATAGCTTTTAACACTATCGCGAAACGGCCAGAAAGTCCCGCCGTTACAGCCCGCGACAGCCCACAGCGCAGAAGGATGCGGCGGGTAGAGGGCAGAAGCCGCCCAATGGAGACGTCAAGAAGGCATAAAACGAGGGCGCATCCGCTAGCCGTTACACTACCTTGCGGATGCGCCCTCGCAGTCTATAGGGCTCACAGCGCCTCTAGTCGCTGGACGGGTTAGTCGTTGGACGGGCCCTGGCTCGTCTTCAAACGCGACGACCCATGAGCGGTCACCTCAATACCATCAGGCACCAGAATCGACAGCAGCGGCGGACGAATACGAGCCGACAGGTACACGTGCACACTCTGGTCAGAATCCACAGACACGTTATCCAGACGCAACGCCTGAAAATCCTGCCCCGGCTGAACCTCAGCCAGGTACGCGCTCGCGTACTCCCACGCCGCTGAGTCGCTCGCCTCCTCCGGAGTGCGGATCGCGCGGGTAATCGAGTTCGCCTGAGCATCAGCCATATCCTGCAGGTGCTGAGTCTGCAGATACGCGCCGGTAATCGCTACCGTCACCGAACCGATGAGCAGAAGCAACGCCACCATGCCCACAATCAACGGGGCAATACTGCCCTCTTCCGGGTCTGAGGCGACCAGGTCTGAGGCGAGAGCCTGGCTCTGTACACGGGCACGCACGTGGGCATACCATTCCCGCACAGCCGAGAGCAGGTGAGCCGGCGAGCCATTAGGATTCAGCATGACCAGACCCCCAACTCGTCGCGTGAGAACTCACCGGAATCACGCCGCCACCCATAAACGAAGGCAGCAGCGGCAGACGCGCCTGAACCGTCACCGTGGCGTACGCCTTCGTACCTGAGACGCACTCCCCCGACGAACAGCTCAACGACACGCTCACATCGGACGGGTCAACCCCGTAATCCGCTGCGGCATGCGCCGCCAGACGCTTAGCCAAATCCGGGCCCACCGACGAATCCTGCGGCTGCTCCTGCACATACAGCACCACCTGGGCGCTCGCCGCATGAGCCGCCATCACCGAAGACTGCAGGCTAAAAATCGTCAGAATGCCGTAGAGCACCGGAATGAGCAGAGTAATACCCAAGCCCAGGAACTCCACGATGGCACTGCCCTCTTCAGAGCCGTGCCGATCAGAAAGAGGCCGGTCAGAAAGAGACTGGTCAGAACGATTCTTCAAGCGCTCTTTCACCCGCTGCCGAAGCGAAAAGTCACTAATCACCGGAACGATGCTCCGCATAAATCGCATGCCCCTTCACCTCAATAGAATCCGGAAAACCCCACGGGCCCAGCACCGGTAACGGAGACTTCACCGTCACCTCCAAAGTGCGCACACCCGTAGAATCACTACTCTGACGGTACGAAATATTCTCAGCATACGAAGACGGAAGAACCCCCTCAATCATCTGACGGGTACGCTCCATGCCCTCCTGCGGAGTGCGGTCACGCATCGTACCGTAACGTGCCCCAGCCGCCGCAGCATCCACCAACATGGTTCGTGCATACAGGGCGAAAGAAACCTGCAGAATCGCCATAGTCAGCAACACCAACAGCGCACCGACCATGACGAATTCCGTGCTGGCATCACCGCGCTCGCTCTCCTCCACAGAATATTCCGCGGAGGATAGCTCAGCGGCAGTCAGCTCAGAAGCGATGCGGGGCTTACGCATTACTGGTGAACCAGAGCAATCGCATCGTTGAACATCTTGGTCAGAGCGGGCTGAGCAATCGCCAAGATAGCGGCAACCAGCACGGCGCTCATCATGGTGATCATGACCCAGCCGGGCACGTCACCGCGCTCGGGGTCATCCTGCTTGTTCTTCAGGCGCAGAGCCAGCACGGATGCGATAGCCAGGGCAATCAGCACGGTGAGGGTGGTGCGGAAACGACGGAACATGATTTTCTCCTTCAATCAAAGGGTGTAGTGTGTGGTTGGTGCGGCGCGCCGGGCAATCAGCCCAGCCCACCGCGGTGCAGCCGGTACGGTGTGTACCCGCCGCAAAATCTAAAAGTTCAAACGCATGAGCGACAAGCCCGGGAAGACCGCAAAAATCACCGTCAGCGGCAGGATAAAAAACACCACCGGGGCGAGCATCGCAATCTCCTTCTTACCGGCTGTTTCCATCAGCTCACGCTTAGCGTTATCGCGCACATCCTGAGCCTGCGCACGCAACACATCAGCCAGAGGGGTACCGCGCTCAATCGCAACAGCAATACCCTCAACGAAGCGGCTCAACGCCGGAACGCGAGTACGCTCCGCAAACTCCTGCAGCGCGCTCAGCAGCGAAACACCGGTGCGGGTCTGCGCCAAAATCTCAGAAAACTCACGAGCCAACTCGCCGCGAGAGGTCAAACAGATACGCTCCAGGGCCGCCAGCGCCGACTCGCCCGCTGTCACCGACAGAGCCATCATCTCCGCCAGCGCCGGGAACTCAGCAACCAGCTGCTTCTCACGCTTAGTCACCGCCTCACCCAGCCACCAGTCACGCGCCAGAAAGCCGCTCAAACCGCTCACCAGCACCAGCACAAGAGCCACCAGGATGGAGAAACGCTCCTGCACCACGCCAATGACGGTCAGGGCACTCATGACGGTCACACCGGCAAGAGCCCACAGCAGCTGCTCAGCACGAAACGCGCTCACACTCTGCGAAGAGCCAGCACGACGCAGACGCTCCTGCACCGAGCTATCGCTCAGCGACGAGCCGCTCAACGACGAAGACAGCGAACGCAGAAGCGGCGCGCAGAACGCCGAAATCGCCTCCAGCAGGCTCGGCTCACGGCGCTCCTGCTCCTTCAACAGCGACTCACGCAGAGTCTCACCGCGCAGCTGCGACGCCACACGATCAGAAAACGAAATACTGCGAGTATTCAGCACCGACGAAAGAATCAGACCCACGCCGGTCGCCAACACCAGACCAAAAATCAGAGGCAGGTTCATCCGAACACCCTCCGTTCACGCGGCAACTCACCAATACGCAGCATCAGACGGTACGCCGCCAAAGAAATAGCGGCACCGGCAATCATCAGCATCGCACCGGCAAACGAGTTATACACCATGCGCGCGGCAGGCTGAGTCGCCATCAGACACAGCACAAACCAGGGCGCCACGCAGGAAAGGCGAGCCGCGTTCACAGTCCACGACTGACGAGCCAAAAGCTCCGAGCGGGTACGCGCATTCTCACGCAGAAAATCGCTCAGCGTGCCCAGCAGCTTACCCAGGTCAGAACCGCCCACCTCGCGGGCAATCTTCAACGCCTCAATGATGGTGTCCGCCACCGGGTCAGAAAGGTACTCCTTCAGCCGGTTCAGCGAGGGCACGAACTCACCCGAGGCGCGGTAATCACGCGAGAAATGGGCGAAGGCGTCACGCAGCTCTTCCGGGCCGCGGTAGGAGAGCTGAATCAGCGCCTCCGGCAGGGACAGACCCGCACGAATCGCCGAACGCAGGTGGTCCACCGCATCCGGCCACAACTGCCAAATACGGGCATCCGCCGCGCGAGCACGATGATTCACGACCACGCGAGGCGCCACAAAACCACCAATCAGACCCAGCAGACCCAGCGGCAGCAGCTGAGTGACCATCAGCAACAAAACCGAGGCAGTCACACCGCTGGCAACGCTCACCCACATGAACGTGCGAGGGGTCAACGAATGCATGCCCGCCTTACGAAGAGCAATCACCAGCGCCGGGTCATTACTCGGCTTCGGCGGCTTGCCGTTATCAGGAAAGCAAGAGAGGTAAATCAGGCAGACGCCCAACCCCAAAATTAGGCTCAGAAACAGAGGCATTACTGGCCCGCCTTCGCCGCAGCCAGCACCTGCTCGGGGCGGTGACCGGCACGAACCCAACGATCCGGGTTCGGCAACTCCAACGCCACGCACACCATCCGGCCATCACGGCGCACAAACAGCGGGGACATCTCAATCACGCCGTCCTCAACGCGACCGCCCAGCATGCTGATCTCTTCGACCTGACGCTGACCGCGCGAATCACGACCGCAATGCACCACAATGTCAAAGCAGGACGCCACGGTCGGCACCACGAACGCCGAGGAAATATTCTCGCCCGCCAACAGCGGCAGGGTGCAAATCTTCGTCACCGCGTCACGTGCCGAGTTCGCGTGAATCGTGCACATACCCGGCAGACCCGCGTTGAGCGCAATGAGCATGTCCAGGGATTCCGCCTCGCGCACCTCACCAATGAGGATGCGGTCCGGGCGCATACGCAGCGCCTCCTTGACCAGGCGGCGCAGCTCAATCGCGCCGGTGCCTTCAAGGTTCGGCTGGCGGCACTGCAGACCCACCACATCGCGCAACGGAACCGCGAGCTCAAAAATTTCTTCGCAGGTAATCACACGCTCACGCGGCGGAATGGATGCCGACAGGCAGTTCAGCATCGTGGTTTTACCCGCCTGGGTCGCACCCGAAACGAGGATGTTCATGCCGCTCTCCACCGCCGCGTGCAGCAGGGATGCCGCGCCAGCGCTCAGCGAGTTCATGCGCACCAGGTCGGGCAGGCGGCGGGCACGCACCACGAACTTACGAATATTGATGCTCGTGTGCTTGCGGGTAATATCCGGAATCACCGCGTGCAGTCGGGAGCCATCCGGCAGGGATGCGTCAACAAACGGGGAGGAAAGGTCCACGCGACGACCCGAAGGCTTGAGCATACGCTCCAGCAGGCTATTGATCGCCTCGGCGCTCAGGTGCAGACCGGTCAATTCGCTTTCGCCGTTGCGGGCGATAAAAATTTCGTCGGGAGAGTTGATCCAGATTTCTTCAACGCTCTCATCGTCCAGGAACGGCTGAATCACGCCGAAGCCGCAGATTTCATCATGCAGGCGCTGGGCCACGGAGTCGCGGTCGCCCAAATCGGGCAGGGAGATACGGGTGCGTCGCTGTTCGTAATCGTTCAGGTGCTCGTCAATGAGCCCGCGAACGGCGTGCTGGTCCTCGTGCGGGTCCAGGCTGCGGTGGCGCATTGCCTCACGGATATTCTCCTCGAGCAGAGTTAGATGCTCCGCCCGGGTATCCAGTACGGTGTTCTCCATTGAAGTGATCCGATGCTGTGTGTGGTGTGGTTGTGTGGAATACGGTGTAGCACTGATACATCAATGCCACCATCACCCTAGCGTCAAAGCATCAAATTTATCAAAATGTAATAAAACGCCCCTTAATATTTACGAGTATAGTATTTGAGCATTTTTGGTGCATGGAACTGCACACATCATTACCTAACGTGCATCAAAATCCAAAACACCTAGTCAGTTGTGACTCACAGAACAGCCACACGCGCACCTCTCGAGCCGCCCACCATTGATCGCAGCCATGTTGCACTCGGTGCACGCGTAACATTTCGTCTTAAAGCCGCCGCAGCCGCCTCTCTTGAAGCCTCGCCCCCCCTATCCCGAAGCAACAAGATTCGGGCACAGCAAAGGGGCGTGCACTCCCCATCGGGAATACACGCCCCATCACAAGCAATCACCTAGCGATTAGTCACCGCCGCGAATCACCTTCACAGCTTCCTTAATCGGACCGTCAAAACGCAGGTTACCGTGCTCCAGCACCACGCCGCGGTCACAAATCTTAGAAACCAAATCCAGGTCGTGGCTCACCACGGCAAGAGTCTTACCGGCAGAGCACAGCTCCTGAATCTTCGCAATACACTTCTTCTGGAACGGCTCATCGCCCACCGCAAGAATCTCATCCACCAGGAAGATATCCGGGTTCGTGTGAACCGCAACCGAGAACGCCAGGCGCAGGTACATACCCGAAGAGTAGAACTTCACCTCGGTATCGATAAAGTCGTGAATCTCAGCGAAATCCACAATCGAATCGAAGGAAGCCTCAATCTCTTCCTTGGTCATACCCAAGATAGCGCCGTTGAGGTACACGTTATCGCGGCCAGTCAGATCCGGGTGGAAACCAGCGCCCACCTCAATCAGACCCGCAATATTGCCGCGAGTGAGAACCTCACCCTCATCAGCACGCATCACGCCAGAAATCATCTTCAGCAGCGTAGACTTACCCGAGCCGTTCAGACCCAGCAGAGCCACACGCTCACCCTGACGAATATCCAGGCTCACGCCGTTGAGCGCATTGAACTTCTCCGAAAGATCACCCTTGCGGCCCTTAATCAGCCAAACAAAAGCTTCCTTCATCGAACGGGTGTGGCGCAGAACGAAGCGCTTCACCAGGTTCTCCACGTGAATCACCACGGGAGCGTCCGGGCTCACCGGAGGGAACTCAAGCTTCTTAATATCCACAGAATCAGAGCTCCTGGGCGAAGTTGCCCTCAAACTTACGGAAGAGCAAATCACCAATCAAAACGGTCAGCAGAGAAATACCAATGGCAATCGGAGTCCAGAAGCTGAAGAGATGCGGAACCACCTGCGAAGCAGGAAGTGCCAAATCCTCAGGACGGAGCGTCGGATGCCAGAAGCCATAGTGGAACAGCTCCACCGCAACGGTCAACGGATTCATCATGAACACGTTGAACACCCACGGGTAGAGAGTGTCACGCACCATGGTCCAGGAGTACAGCACCGGGGCGAACCAGGTAGCCACCATCAGCAGCATGTCCACAATGTTCTCCGAATCTCGGAAGAACACGTTAGCCACACCGAAAATCAGACCCAGACCATAGGACAGCAGCATCACAATCAGCATGCCCGCCAGAATCGACTCAAAAGCCAACAAGGACGGATGCCAGCCCACCGCAAAGCACGCCAGGAGCATAACCACAATCTGCGGCACAAAATGCACCAGAGCCACCCACACCGTAGACAGCGAGAACAACTCACGCGGCAGATAAATCTTGCGAATTAGAGCACTGTTAACCACCATGGCGCGAGCACCATTACCAAAACCTTCCGAGAAGAAGTTAATAGCAATCATGCCCGAGAAAAGATACACAGCATAGTTGTGCATACCGCGTTCCAGACCGAGGAAAAGACCCATGGCAATGTAGAACACCAGGAACTGCACACCCGGCTTGATGTAGGACCACAGAATACCCAGCACCGAGCCGCGGTAGCGGACCTGGATTTCCTTATCGACCAGAAGTCGAAGCAGGTAGCGATTCTTCATCGCATCCAGGATGCCGCGGCCGCGACCGGGCGCCTTCAGGGGAACAGACTTCAGATCGCTCATCGGGTCAGCTCAGAATCCGTATGCTCAGCAAAGGTCTTAGCCCACGCATCGTAGGACGCAACCTCAGCAGCCTTCGAACGGTACTGCTCACGCAGCTTCTCCCAGCCGGTCACCAGCTGGACGTGCAGCTTAGCAGCCTGTGCCAGCTTCGACTTCAGCTGCTCGGGATCGCGGCGGTACCAGAACAGACCGGTACCCTCAGCGTTAGTCGCCAGAGCCGAATCGAACTTCGACAGGGTCCACCAGTTGGTCTCACCGTAGTTCAGCTGAATCTGCGGGTGAGCCTTCGCCTCTTCGCTCACCGGCTTGAACAGCTGACGAGCAACAGTCTTCGCGGTCCAAGAAGCAAGCTTCTTGTAACCGGGGGACGCGAAGGAGCGGCGGCCACGGAACGGAGGCTTCTTCGTCTGGATAGCCGGGAAGTCATCCACGTTCGGCTTCACCTGAGACTCCGGGTACTCCTTAGCCATCGCACGAATCACCGGCAGACGCTGCGAGAGTGAGGGGTGCAGGTGCTCGGGACCGGAGAGCAGATCCTCCAGCGCCATCAGGCGGCCAGCCTCAGTGTAGTACTGCATGGACAGGGTGTGCTTGACGTCCAAGAACAGGGACTCCAGCAGCACGCGGCCACCCTTATCGAAGGGCGAGTGCAGCAGTGCGGTAATGAGGCGGTTGCGCTCGTGGTAGTACGCCTGCCAGCCGACGGAGTCGTCCTTATCGGTCCAGGACACGTGCCACACGCCCGCACCGGGGAAGGACACGGTAGCGAAACCTGCAGCCTTAGCGCGCAGACCGTACTCAGCGTCATCCCACTTCAGGAACAGGGGCAGGGACAGACCGATTTCCTTAATGACGGCGGTCGGGATGAGGCACATCCACCAGCCGTTGTAGTCCACGTCCACGCGGCGGTGCAGCCACGGGGTGTTACGCAGGTTGTGGTGGCCCAGGTTGTGGCCCATCGCCATGTCTTCGTGCGGCTTAGCGTAGAAGTTACGCCACGGGTCAACAACCTCACCGAACGCGTGCAGGACCGAGCGGTCGAACATGTCGAACATGTGCGCACCCACGATGGTGGGTTCCTTGCAGTAGTTCGCGAAGGTCACCATACGCAGAATCGACTCGGGCTCCACGATGACGTCGTCATCGAGCAACAGCACGTAATCGGATCCGTTGTTGACGGCCTCAAACATGCCGCGCGAGAAGCCACCGGAACCGCCCAGGTTGCCCTGGTTGATGATGCGGAACTTACCGGAGAGAGGCTTCACGACCTCTTCAAAGTCCTCGTGGTCCTGCACCTTCTGGGTACCCTGATCCACAATCAGGAACTCGTGCACAGCATCGAAAATCTCGGGGCTCTCACCCAGAGCACGAATGTTGTTGATGCAGTACTCCACCTTGTTCATGGTGGTAATCTGCACAGTCGCCTGACCGGCCTTCACATCGGCGCGGGGCTCAATGTCGCCCAGCCAGTTCGCCTCAATCAGCTCAAGGTCAGTGGTGCCAGCCAGGTCGAACCAGTACCAGCCGCCGTCACCAAACGGCGCCAGGGGTAGGGTGAAGGTGTTGGTCTCCTCGCCGGAGAGCAGCTTCGCATCCACGCGCTGAATCACGCCACGGCCATTGGACTTGTACACAATGACCATGCCCTCGCCGCGAGTCTGAACGCTCAGCACGACCTTCTTCAGGTCAGTCCAACGGCGCCAGTACGACGCGGGGAACGCGTTGAAGTACGTACCGAAAGACAGGCTCTGACCCGCGCTCACGGTAATGGAACGGCGGCTGTTCAGGTTATTAGCGGCATCACGGTTTGCGCTGGCGCTCGAGACAGACTGACCGGAGGTGTTCATCGCCTCCGCAATGGAGGTCGAAGCATCGCCGTCAATACGGGTGGGCAGCTGAACGCCGGTTGCGACACTCGCGTCCACGTACAGGGGCACAACGTCAGTCTCAACTGCGCTCGGGAAAATAACCCGCTGCAGGTTCTTCAAAGTCTTATCAGCCATGGTTATGCGTCAACACCACCGGACTCGATCTTCGCACCGTCAGCAAAGTGCGGGCGGATCTTGTTGTCGAACATGGACAGTGCAGCACCGATAGCCATGTGCATATCCAGGTACTTGTAGGTACCCAGGCGGCCACCGAACAGCACGTTGTTCTCACCCTTAGCCAGGTCGCGGTACGCCAGCAGCTTCTCACGGTCCACAGAGGTGTTCACCGGGTAGTACGGCTCGTCGCCCTTGTTCGCGAAGCGAGAGTACTCGCGCATGATGACGGTTGCGTCCTTGGTGTAGTCACGCTCGGGGTGGAAGTGACGGAACTCGTGGATGCGGGTGAACGGAACATCAGCATCCGGGTAGTTCATCACGGAGCAGCCCTGGAAGTCCTCAATCGGCAGAACTTCCTCTTCCAGGTCGATGGTACGCCAGGACAGGTCGCCCTCAGCGTAGTCGAAGTAGCGGTCAACCGGACCGGTGTAGACCACGGGAATCTGGCCCAGAACGTTCTCGCGAGAGTACTGGTGACCGGGCTCGAAGAAGTCAGTGTTCAGGTGCACCTCAATGTTCGGGTGCGCCGCCATGCGCTCCAGCCACGCTGCGTAGCCGTCAACGGGCAGACCCTCGTACTTGTCGTTGAAGTAGCGGTTGTCGTAGTTGTAGCGAACCGGCAGGCGGGAAATGATGGATGCGGGCAGCTCTTCCGGCGGGGTCTGCCACTGCTTAGCGGTGTAGTGCTTGATGAACGCCTCGTACAGGGGGCGGCCAATCAGGGAGATACCCTTATCGTTCAGGTTCTGCGGGTCGGTACCAGCCAGCTCGCCAGCCTGCTCAGCGATAAGCGCCTTTGCCTCTGCCGGAGAGTAAGCTGCGTTGAAGAACTGGTTGATGGTACCCAGGTTAATCGGCATGGGGTAGACGATGCCGTTGTGGCGGGTGTACACGCGGTGTACGTAGTTGGTGAAGTCAGTGAAACGGTTCACGTACTCCCAGACACGCTCGTTGGAGGTGTGGAACAGGTGCGCACCGTAGCGGTGCACCTCAATACCGGTCTGCTTCTCCTTCTCGCTGTATGCGTTACCACCGATGTGGGAACGGCGGTCGAGCAGGGCAACCTTCAGGCCCAGCTCAGTGGCAGCCTGTTCTGCGATGGTCAGACCAAAGAGGCCCGAACCGACTACTACGAGGTCAGCGGTCAATGTTTTCTCCTGTATTATCACGGCGCACCACCCCTTCTGCAAGGGCGGTATTCACCTACCAGATTGGACACATCCGAGAGTTCTCAGTCGCGCCGCAATCCGCACGGGTGGGTGCAAAAAGCCCCTCCCGTGATGGATATAGTCATAATCTAAGATACCCGTTTATCATGCCTCACGCATACTTATGACGTGTTTTTAGTGGCTTTTGGACTATTGTTCGCGCGCTCTTTCCCCGGGTGAATATTCTTCACGAACCCCGAGGTCAAGCGGGTCTGCGGGGGCTCATTTTTCTGCGGATTTTATTGTTCCACCGGGGGCGAAGAATGTTTGTTTACGGGTAAATATTCATTGCGGTTAGCTATCGCGATTTTGCTGCGCCGCTAAACAATCGATGGGGTGGGACCTCGAAACGCCTCGGGCGCCGGGGGCTCCATGCGGGCATCAATGAGGACGAGCAAGCGGCTCAGTATAGACGCCTCAGTGGGTGCAATACGGAGCTTTTTGAGCGGTAATCCGGGCAGTATTTCGGTGGGTTATCCACAGTTCTTTGAAAAATGGGTTGAAAAATCCAAAAAATACGAACATTTTAGGTTGCAAATAGCCTATTTGTTGAACTTTGATACTTTTTAATGTTTTCTGAGGGTATGACTCTCTTCTTTCTCGACCACCACAACACCACCGACGCGCTCCCCTACCCCCGCGTCATCCGCCTCGACGGTGAGGCGGCGCCTAACGGGGTGCAGCTTCAGCTGGCACACGCGGGCGACGGTTCCTCCCTGGAGCAGGCACTCAACCAGGCTCTACAACAGTCTGAAACCGGCGCGCACCACACCGCGAAGGACACCCCGTTTCAGCTATTCCCCGTGCGCGAGGGCACCGAGCTGGAGCCCCCGCAGAACACTTCTGAAAATGGTGCCTCTGAACGAATTGTGTCCGAATGTAATATTCTCGGCGGCAACGTTCCCGGTGGATTTCAGCACCCCAACGCACCCGCTGTCAGCGTGCTGCGCATCCTGCGCGGCCCCGATGCAGGTGCCGCCTTCCCCATCATCCGCGGCCGAACCAGCCTCGGCAGGGCGACACTAGCTCCCCGCGGAGGAGAGCAGCCGCGCCATATTCACTTGCAGGATCCTTTCCTCAAGCCGGTACACGGCAGCTTCTACGCCGATAGCTCCGGCATCCGTTGGATTGAGAAATGTCCGGTCGCAAGCGAGGGCAGCGAAAAGATGCAGAGTGCAGAGCCGCGCGTCCTGCGCTGGGACGATCCCTTCCGCCTCGGCTCCTCACTCTGCATGCTCACCTCCCCCACCGGTCACAGCAACCATACTGCAGAGAAGGCGAGTGCGCCCGCCGCTACCTCCGGTGAGCCCGCGCAGACGCTCGCTCCCCTGGGCGATGCCGGCAACCCCTTTGAGCCGGTGGTCGTGAACCCGCCCGCGCCGCGTAAGCTCAAGCAGATTCTGTTGAGCGTGTGCCTACCGATTGTGGTGGGCCTGATTATTGCGCTGGTGACCGGCATGTGGTTCCTCCTGCTGATGTCTGCAGCGTCTTCGCTGCTGATGCTTCTGCACTTCTTCGGCGGTCGGGCTGAGAACCGTGCCGCTTCGCAGCAGACCCGCCAGGCGGCGGCGCAGGAGAAGGAACGTGCCCTCGCCCTGGCGACCGCGGGTAACTTGGCGATTTCGGGTCCCTCTGCCCTGCATGATGCCGCCTACCCGGCGATTGTGCTCGGGTGCGGTCCCCGCCAACCCTACCTGCGCGGCCGCAACCTGCCGCTGGGCACTCTGGAGAAGCAGGATGCGCCCCACTACCTACCGCTGCCCACCCCGGTTCTCGGTCACTACCTGAAGCTGGAGGAGGCGCATCTGCGCGCCTACCTGGTGCAGCTGGTGGCGGGGTATCCGGGTGCAGTGCACGTTCTGCTGGATCGCGCCAACAACGCTAATCAGACGCGAACCAATGCTCTGTTGCAGACTTTGGCCGTGGTGCCGGGTGTGAGTGTGCATTGCCTGCCGGGAATGCAACAGGAGAAGTACCTGCAGACCCTGCAGAGTAGCCTGCAGTCGGAGCTGTCCGCATCGGTTCCGCCGCTGATTCTCCTGCCGCAGGAGGCGAGCGCTATCTACGCTCCCCTGCTGACCGCGCTAACCTCCGGTGCTACCGCTGAGTCTTCGCAGTCCCGCACATTCTCCTCCCCGCATGAGCAGAAGATGAGCACCCCGGCGCTCTGTGTGGTGGGCGGTACCGAGACTGATAGCCCCGCCCCTGCGCCCGGTGCGCTTTTTAGTTCCGCCTGGATTGAGTGCGCGAGCGAGGGGAGCCACCGCCAGAGCATCCGCTACCGTGCGCAGGGTTATTCGGCGCCTCCCGTGCAGCCCACCGAGGGTGTCTATCAGGTGCACCCGTTGGCGTGTGAGGGCCTGTGCCAGCACGCTGACGGTCTGAGCGTTAAGTCGTTCTGCGCCGCTCTTGAGAACCTGTACCGCGCCGGATGCGAGCAGGAGCAGGGCGCGCTCAACGAGGCGCAGGTGCACCAGTCGGCTCACCTGTTCTCTTCGCTTCAGCGGCAGAGCGCACAGCAGAAGAACCGTGCTGATGACATGGCGGTGGAGTCCGTTCTGCAGCGCTGGTCTGCTCAGCGTTACGCCTCCGATATTCGCTGTTACCTGGGTGTTTCTTCGGGTGGTTCGCTGAATATTGGTCTGTCTGAGCACGGCCCGCACTGGTTGCTCGGTGGCACGACCGGTGCCGGTAAGTCGCAGCTTCTGCGCTCGCTGGTGCTCAGTGCCGCCCTGCGTTACCCGCCTGAGCGTTTGGGTCTGATTCTAGTGGATTTCAAGGGTTCTGCGGGTTTAGGTCCTCTGGCTCAGCTGCCGCATGCGCTCAGCGTGTTGAGCAATTTTGATGTGTCCGCGGTGGAGCGTGCCCTCGAATTTTTGCGCGCCGATATTCACCGCCGCGAGGTGGATCTGCAGGCGCTCGGTGTGAACTCCTACCGCGACTACCTGGCGTCCTGTCAGGCGGCGGGCACGATTCCGCGCTACCCCGAGTTGCTGATTGTGGTGGATGAGTTCCGCATGCTCATCGATTCCATGCCGGACGCTATGGCTGAGCTGATGCGCATCGCAACGATTGGTCGTTCGCTCGGTCTGCACCTGGTGTTGGCGACTCAGCGTCCGCAGGGTGCTATTTCGCAGGATATTCGCGCCAATATTGCCACGAGCATCTGCCTGCGCGTGGCGAGCGCCCAGGATTCCTATAACCTGCTGGAGCATGAGTCGGCGGCGTATATTTCGGCGGCGCATCCGGGTGCCGGGTACGTGCGCCTGCCGGATGGCCGTTCCCTGCCCTTCCGCGCTCCGCTGGTGGATGCGGTCCCCTCGACCAGCGACGCCCACCCGGTGCAGGTGCTGGGTCTTGAGGAGGGCGGCTGGCGTGAGCTGACTGTCGCTTCTGTTGTTCAGAAGGTGGGCGGCAATGAGGATGAGCTGCTGATTCGTTCGGCTCAGCAGATTCGTGCGCTCTATGAACGCGAGTATTCCCCGCTGGGTGCGCAGAAGAGTACGGCGGCTGAGGGTGAGTACTGCCCGATTCCGCCGGAGCTTCCCGAAAACACCCCGCTACCCGCGTTGGAGGCGCCGGTTAGCGGACCGGTCGCGTACGGCATTGACCCGGCGGCTACTTCTCAGGACCCCGCCGATTCTGGTGCCGCCTCCGAAGGCTACCTGCTGGGCGAGCTGGAGATTGCCCGCTACGGCGTGCGCCGCCAGATTCGCTGGTCGGGGCATCAGGCTCTGGCGCTGCTGGCGCAGAATGCCGAACGCGCCCCGATGCTTTACGGGCTTTTATCTCAGGCTTTTGCCGCACGCACGCCGGTTGTTCTGCTGACCTCTGACGGCGCGCTCTACCGCGACCTGGAGCCCTACGCCGGAGCCTTTGAAGCTCTGGTGGGCGCGCAGGAGCTTTCGCATCTGCGGTTCTGCCTGGAGGAGCTACGCACCCCGAACCTGTGGGGTGCCGAGGCTACCGCCCGCCCGTTCATCATTGTGGACGGTCTGGACAGCTGGCTGGAGGCGCTGGTTCGCCAGCCCGATACGGAGAACCTGCTCTACGATCTGCTCTCGCAGGGGTGCCGTCGCGGCTATTCGGTGGTGTTCACCTCCGCGTTGAACCCGCGCGGTCGTTTTGCGGCGGCGGCGCATTCTACGCTGTTGAGCCGCCGTTTCCTGGACGCCGACCTGATGCGTTCGACAAGCAAGGACTACCCCACCCCGGCGCAGAGCCACTACTGCGTGGAGGGCGCCATTAATGAGGAGTTGATTGGGGATCAGCCGCTGAGCGCTTCGATTCTTTCGCCGTGCGTTGCGGGTTTCCAGGAGCTGGTTCAGGTTCTGCGGGGTAACGCCGCGAGCGCTTCTAACGGGTCAAACACTCGCCCCGGCACACTGTTGAAGCAGTTTCCCGAGTACTACCGCATGCCCTCGACCGAGTACGTGACTGCCGCCCACGCCGCCTGCAATCCGCAGGGCACTAAGCTGCTGGTCGCGTTTGACCGTCGGCAGATGCCGGTGTGGATGAGCGCCCCGGCTGGCGCTGTGGTTCCGGTGCAGGGTTCCCGTTCGGCGGGTAAAACCACGCTGCTGGAGAGCATTGCTCGGCTCAACCCGATGCTGGAAACCCTCGTCCTTGAGGGTTCTGGCGGCACCTCGGGTGATGGCGGAGCGTCGGGCGAGCCGCCGAGCGTGGAGCGTACCCGTGCACTCCTGAACTCGGTGAAGAACCCCGCGCAGACGCTCGTGCTCATTGACGACCTGCAGTACCTGCAGCCCGCCGTTCAGCAGTTGCTTCTGGAGCGTCGCGGCGAGTTCCGCGCCATGCTGGTCGCCTACACGCCCTGGCCGAGGCGCGCCTCCTCACCCATGCTGGCGGCGCTCATGGGATGCTCGCGTGCGCTTCTGCTCGCACCCGCATCCCTAGCGGACGCCGACATGTGCACGGTGACCGCGCTGCCGCTAGACCGGTTCACGCAGGGTGAGCAGCCCGCCGGTCGCCTCGTGGTGGTGGACGGCGCCTCCGTGTGCGCGGCGCAGGTTCCCCTGGCACTGACCGCGGCAGCAGCCGGGCAGAAGGTGCCGGTCGGGGTCTAGAACTGAGCAGTCTAGGCTTTAGCAGCGCTAGGGTCTAGCAGCTCTAGGGGTTTAGCGGCGTCGGCGGCTGTACTTCTCCGCCTCTTCACCCGATGCCTCGGTGACCGCCTCAATATAGCGGCGGCTACTGGGCATCAGAACGAAGACGAAGGCAGCCGCCGCACCGATAACACCCGCAATCATGATGGACTGGCTAATGTTCAGACCGTAAGCGCTCACGTTCATGATGAGGGTGCTTGCGGTGACCCACAGGGCGCAGAGGGTAATCAGGATCATGGGCAGGCGCGAGCCGAAGCGGCCGCGGTAGAAACGCAGACCGAAGTAGGTCATGCCCGCGGCAATGAGCGCCTGAAGCACGCCGCCCACAATCGCCTGCGCGGTGGACATTCCGCTGACAATAAAGGGGTAGAGGATACCGCGAATCAGAATGTATGCCGCGAAGGTTTCGGTCAGGACGAATGCATAGATGACGTTGAACGGGCGTGACGGCACGGTGGGCTCCTCATGGGTTGTGCGGGCGGCAGACCGGGGTGTATTCGGTCCGATGCGCTGATGCGTTAGCGGGTGGGTGCTCCCCTGCCTTGGGTTTGCCTCGGGGCCACCGCCTCGTCGTCGGTGCGGTGTGCAGGGGTAGGTACCGCTATATATTATGCCCGAGGCGCCACTCACCCAGCCGCCCGCGTCTCGCTCATGAGACGGGGTTCAGAACAGATATGTCACCATGCGATTCCTCAACCTCTCAATT
Source organism: Rothia mucilaginosa (assembly GCF_964211445.1). GTDB lineage: Bacteria > Actinomycetota > Actinomycetes > Actinomycetales > Micrococcaceae > Rothia > Rothia mucilaginosa_E. Next base: position 24,666 of record NZ_CAXOQT010000034.1, read on the forward strand.
AGACAAAGGTTTGCCTAAGTGATAGATGCCTCAGCTTAATACTGAAGTTTTTAGAGAAAAGTACTTGTCACATCCGCTCCAACATGCGAAAGTTGATAAGTCAATTTTCACCCTAACCCAGGGTGTGCATCCCATCAGCGGATGTATTTGACACGCGCACAGGAAAATAGATGTGTCTTGCCACCGCGTGAGACCGTAAATCATGAAGGAGGTCCACCGTGGATTGGCGTAGTCGTGCAGCTTGTTTGGACAAGGATCCGGAGCTGTTCTTCCCCGTAGGAAACACCGGACCTGCCCTGTTGCAAATTGAAGAGGCCAAGACTGTCTGCCGCTCTTGCGAGGTTGTAGACGTCTGCCTGAAGTGGGCCATCGAGACCGGCCAGGACTCCGGCGTATGGGGTGGCACCAGTGAAGACGAGCGTCGTGCGATGAAGCGTCGCGCAGCTCGTGCCCGCCGTGCATCCTAACTTCCGGAGTATTCAA
>NZ_CAXOQT010000035.1:0-22815 GCF_964211445.1 Rothia mucilaginosa
AGGTGGGACTCGAACCCACACTCCGAAGAACCTGATTTTGAGTCAGGCGCGTCTGCCAATTCCGCCACTCGGGCGTATCACGCATTCGTGCGTAACACCTCTAGAATTCTAACCCAGGCTGTCTAGAAAATCTAATCTATCTGACGTGTTGGGGGCACCGTAGTGGGGCGTGGAGCGTCCGCTGAAAGTTTCTGCCGCTGCCGTGTGCACCTTCTGAGGGAGGTGCCCCTCGGTGTAAATCCTGAGCTCAGGGTGAACCGGCGCCACTTATCCACAGGTGGAGGCGGGGGAGAAAGCGCGCATCCTGTATCCTTAAAGACTGACTAACCATCCCCGTTCGCCTTCGCGGCTGGGGGCCACCTCAACGTTAAGAAAGTGATCACGGATCGTGTTCAATTCTCTCTCCGACCGCTTGACGGCAACTTTTAAGAACCTGCGCGGCAAGGGCCGCCTCTCCGAGGCAGACATTGATGCAACCGTCCGCGAAATCCGCCGCGCCCTGCTCGACGCCGACGTCGCGGTGCCCGTGGTCCGCGAGTTCGTCGCCCACGTGAAGGAACGCGCTCTCGGTGCGGAGGTTTCCGAGGCACTGAACCCCTCCCAGCAGATCGTGAAGATCGTGAACGAGGAGCTGGTGAGCATCCTCGGCGGTTCGACCCGCCGCATCAACATGGCGAAGAGCGGCCCGACCATCATCATGCTGGCGGGTCTGCAGGGTGCCGGTAAGACCACCCTGGCGGGCAAGCTGGCTCACTGGCTGAAGGGTCAGGGTCACACCCCCATGCTGATTGCCTCCGACCTGCAGCGCCCCAACGCGGTGACTCAGCTGAAGGTCGTTGGTGAGCGCGCGGGCGTGCCCGTGTACGCACCGCACCCCGGTGTGACCAGCGAGTTTGACGTACCCACCGGCGACCCCGTGCAGGTGGCTCGTGACGGTGTGGCTGAGGCGCGCGCTAAGCTGCACGACGTGGTGATTGTCGATACCGCGGGTCGTCTGGGTGTCGACGCTGAGCTCATGCAGCAGGCACGCGATATTCGTGACGCTATTGAGCCGCACGAAGTTCTGTTCGTCATCGACGCGATGATTGGTCAGGACGCCGTGAACACCGCCAACGCCTTCAACGAGGGTGTGGACTTCACCGGTGTGGTTCTGTCCAAGCTGGATGGTGACGCCCGCGGTGGTGCGGCACTGTCGGTGGCTTCGGTGACCGGCAAGCCGATTATGTTCGCATCCACCGGTGAGAACGTCACTGACTTTGAGCAGTTCCACCCGGACCGTATGGCAAGCCGCATCCTGGACATGGGTGACATCCTGACCCTGATTGAGCAGGCCGAAGCTCAGTGGGATAAGGCTGAAGCCGACCGCATGGCGAAGAAGTTCATCGATCAGGAAGACTTCACTTTTGAGGACTTCCTGGCTCAGATGCAGCAGATTCGTAAGCTCGGTTCCATGAAGAAGCTGCTCATGATGATGCCCGGTGCGGCTCAGATGCGTCAGCAGCTTGAGGCTTTTGATGAGCGCGAGATTGACCGCGTGGAGGCGATTGTTCGCTCCATGACCCCGCACGAGCGTGTGGCTCCGCGCATCATTAACGGTTCTCGCCGTGCCCGTATCGCTAAGGGTGCGGGTGTGACCGTGTCTGAGGTGAACCAGCTGATGGAGCGTTTCGCTCAGGCTCAGAAGATGATGAAGAAGCTTGCCTCGGGCAAGATGCCCGGCATGCCCGGCGGTATGCAGATGCCCGGTATGGCGGCTGCGGCGGGTGGCGCTCGTAAGAACGCGAAGAACAACAAGAAGAAGAAGGCTCGCTCCGGCAACCCGCAGAAGCGTGCGGCGCAGGAGGCGGCAGCAGCTAAGGCGCAGCAGGCACGCGCCGGTGCTGCGTTCGGTCAGCAGGCTCAGAACCAGGAGATGGATCTGTCCAGCATGAACCTGCCGAAGGGCTTCGAGAAGTTCCTGCAGTAAGAGCAAATATGAGCCCCGCGAGGGGTGGTACGGGTGCGCACGTGGTTACGGGGCGCACCCGTACCGGTATGGTGCCCGGTTGGGGTACATGAATGGTCGTGTGAAGGGAAGGTATCAATGGCTCAGAACGAGCAGAATTGGGATCGAGAGAACGCGGAGGATCAGCTGAATGAGCAGGTCACGCCTTGGTCTCAGCGCGCCTTCGCTCATGATTCTGTCGAGGAACCTGCCGGCGCATCTGTTGCCGAGTCTGCAGATGAACTTGCAGGCGACTTCGCGGGTGACCTCGACGATGAGTCGGGCATCCTTCCCGGATACACCCCCGTCTGGGCGCGCATCGCCCTCGAATACGGTGAGCATTCCGCCGACCTGGCGGGCGACCTCGTCTACTCGAGCGAGAGCGACGACCCCGCCGTTGACGACGTTGCCGCAACCATCCTGAACCTCATTCGTGAGGCCCGCAGCATGCACGATGAGGTGAAGGCGGAAGACCCCGATACGCAGCGCGCCTGGAACGACCGCACGAAGGTTGACCGCCTCGCCGCCGCCCTGGAGAGCGAAGAGTGGACCGTCGATAAGCTCACCGACATGTGGGAGGATGCCCCCGCACCCGCCGGCACCGGTGAGTCGGATAGCCCCGAGTACCTGCGCGCCCAGGATGAGGAGCGCACCGCCGAGAAGCAGCGTAATGAGCGCATCGAGCAGACCATGGAGCTGGAAGAGAAGATTCAGCGCCGCCGCATCATGGCTCGTTCTACCACCGATGAGGAGCTGATTGCCGCCCTCATTGAGGCGACCGCTGCATCCCCGGAGCTGATTGCCTACGAGATGGGCGAGCATCAGGTGCAGCTCTACGTGCTCTGCGCCGTGGACGATGAGGGCTACATGAACGTGCTGGAGGTCGCTGACGGCCACCTGCACGTGGGTACCCCGGTTGAGGATTATGTGGCTCAGCTGGTGGAGCAACTTCCGGTTACCGGTGCCGCCCTGGAGGGTGAGGCGACCGTGTGGGAGGAGCTTCCCGGTGGACAGGGCGAGCTGGAGTTCCTGGTGGACGGCGATGCCGCCATGCTTGTTGACCTGCCCATTGACATGATTACCGGGCTTCTTTTGGCGTACCTTCCTGCCGGTACTCGGCAGGTTGTTGCCGCACCGGCGGGGGAGTGGACCCTCATTTCTGCCGACCCGGTGGACCTCATGGCTCTGCTGGGCCTGCTGAACTGCAACGCCCTGATCGCTGAGGGCAACGCGAACCAGCAGCACCTGGTGGTGTACGAGGAGCCCGCCCGAGAGCCCTACTCGGATGAGGAGTGGTACCTGGAGGCGTTCGGTGAACCCTACGAGAACATCGTGGAGGAGTTTACCTGGCAGCGTGTGCCTAAGCGCCTGAATCGTGCCCTCAGTCGTGAGGAAGTCGCACGCTTTGGCGGCGTGCTGGAGGATTTGCTCTCGGAGCTTCCCGGTAGCGCCCCGGAGCTTTCGGGTTCGAAGATTTTCGGTTCCGATGAGGAGGAAATCGAGCAGGGTATCGCTAATGTCATGGCGATGTTTGGTGTGGAGGCTGATTCCATTACCGGTCGCCGCCTGAACGCGTACCTGCGCGATACGAGCAACACCCTGGCGCTGGAGTCTGTGCTGCAGCTGCTGGATGTTCCTACCGAGCTAGCGCTGGTTCCGACCACTGGTTTTGATGTGGCGTCGATTAGCACGGCTCGCGTCTTCGGCAACGAGGACGAGGGCTTCGCGCAGCCTGCCGGTTCTGCTGAGCCTGCTGAGTCTGAAACTACTGATGCGCAGGCATCTGAAGCTGTGGACGTTACCTTCCCGCTGGAAGACTCCGTTGCCGAGGCTACCTTCGCTGAGAACGCTATCTCTGGGAGCCCTGTCTCTGAGGACACTGCCGCAGAGGATGCTTCCTTCGAGGACGATGAGGAAATTGAACCCTACCCGGGCGGCTACACCTCGCCCCTGGACCGTAGCTACCGCCTCGTTGCGACCGGTCGCCGCGTGACCCTCGCCGAGTGGATGGACGCCATCAGTGAAGGCCATATTCCCTTCGAGTACACTCACATGTCTCTCCCGGAAGACGCTGAGGAAGAAGACTTCCTGGACTCTGAGGCGTTTGACGACTTCGAGGGCCACTACGAGCAGGACCGCGATTTCGATAAGGACGACGCGCAGCCTACGGGTGGCAGGAATTTCACCCCGGAGGAAGAAGAAGCTGTTCTTGCCCATTTGAGGGCTGCCCTCGCACCGTACTCCAGCCAGTCTTCCGCATCGCAGGCTGAGGCGACCTCGGCTGAGGGCGCACAATCTGATGCCGCGGTGGGCGACGAACCTGCGCCGAATGCATCGCAGGATACCAAGCATCAGGCACCGGTATCCCAGAGCCCCGCACCGCAGAGTTCATCCACTCAGGGCCCCGCGCCTCGTTCGCGTCGCAAGCGCCTGACCCCGGAGCAGATTCGTGCGAAGACCCGCCGCGTGGGTCTTGTCCTGGGCGCGGATGTGACGGCTCAGAGCGCTATTGCCCTGACCTTGGCGAATGTGGCGCGCCGCCGCCGCGCGCGGGGTAAGGCGAGCCGCAAGTTCTCGGTGGCTGCCGCGCTCTTTGCGCTGAATGCTACGGTCGAGTCGGCTCTGATTCCGACGGTTCTGCGTTCTTTCGAGCAGACCCAGTTGAAGAAGCATGCCCGCCCGGTGGCGGATGCTGAGCTGGTGCATCCGGGTGACACCGTAGGTGAGCAGCCCCCGACCAAGCGCACTCTGATTGATGACCTACGTGAGGGCCACTACCGCACGGTGGAGGATGCCGCCCCGTCCACGGAGCAGGCACCCTCTGGACTGCGTGAGCGTGCCCTGGGTATAGTGCGTAGCATCAGGCAGCGTGCTGCGAAGAAAACCGACCGCTAAAGGAAAGAAGCCATGAAGGATTCCTATCTGAGCGATGAAGAGCTGAAGGCTTTTATCGCGACCCTCCCCACGCGCCGTTTGGCGGCGGGCGCGCTGATTCGTAATGAGCGCGGCGAGATGCTGCTGGTGAAGCCGAACTATAAGGACGGCTGGATTCTTCCCGGCGGCACCGTGGAGGCGGGCGAGGCTCCCAAGCCCGGTTGCGAGCGTGAGATTGTGGAGGAGCTGGGCCTGGATCTGAAGCTGGGTCGTGTGCTGCTGATTTTCCACGGCCTGTCGCTGGGTGTGTGGGGCGATTCGACCTACTACATGTATGACGGCGGCGTGATTGCGGCGGATACGAAGATTACCCTGCAGGATGCCGAGCTGGTGACCTATGAGTGGGTGGCTCCGGAGAACCTGGAGGGTTATGTGCGCCCGTCGATGGTGGAGCGCCTGCGTGAGTGCTACCGCGCCCTGGAGACGGGGGAGACTCTGGAGATGAGCAACCTCGACTCCTAGCCACATCAATTCCTAGCAACCTCGACTAGAGCTCGTTGATGAGGGGATCGCCGGGGCAGCTATTTGAGCCGAGTAACAGCCGAGTGACCGGGCACAGCCGGGCACATTACGGGCTCAGAACGCTGTTTAAAAGTGATGTTCGGTGCCTGCGGCAATTATTTTTCCGTGTCGCTAGCTTAAAATCTTGGGCTCTGATACCCTAGCTGAGTACCCGGCGACGCGCGACCCCTCTCTTCGCGCGCCGTTGTGTCCATAGAGGCGCCGTGAATGGCCCGCCCCACGGGTGCTGAACCGTGTGCCTCGCACCAAATTATGAAACAGGAGTAACCACTAAAGTGGCTGTTAAGATTCGTCTCAAGCGTATGGGTAAGATCCGCGATCCTCGTTACCGCGTTGTGGTCGCTGATTCGCGCGTCAAGCGCGACGGTAAGACCATCGAAGAGATCGGTATTTACCACCCGACCGAGCACCCCTCGCGTATCGAGATCAACTCTGAGCGTGCTCAGTACTGGCTCTCTGTCGGCGCACAGCCGACCGAGCAGGTTCTGGCTCTGCTGAAGCTCTCGGGCGACTGGGCTGCATTCAAGGGCGAGAAGGCAGAGTCCAAGGTTCTGCCCGTCGAGGCTAAGGCTGAGTTCGTTGTTCCCGAAAAGGGTTCCGTGATCCTGCCCGAGGCTATCACCCCCAAGGCTGAGAAGGCTGAAGAGGCTGCTGAGGAAGCAGCTCCCGAGGCTGAGGCTGAGGAAGCAGCTGAGTAATCATGTTGGCTGACGCACTCGAACACCTGGTTCGAGGGATTGTCGATCGTCCGGAGGACGTGAAGGTGCGCCTGCGCACTCAGCGTCACCGTGAGACCCTTGAGGTTCGCGTGCATCCGGATGACCTGGGCCGAGTTATCGGCAGGTCTGGTCGTACCGCCAAGAGCATCCGTCTGGTGATGGACGCTATTTCTGATGGCGAGCCGATGCGTATCGACATTATCGACACCGACAAGAAGCGACGCTAGCTCGTAACGTTTGAAGCGCCCCCGTTTCCGGTTTTCCGGAGGCGGGGGCGTTCGCGTACCCGGGCTCTGTTTGCGAGCGCTAGCCCAGGTCACCGCGGGCAGGGGTGAAGAGCGGCAGAATGCGCCCGTCCGGAGTGCCCGGTAGAATAGTGGGAGCCGTGCACGTGCGCGGCGTAGGTTTTTAGCTTGTATCCAGCGGAGGAAAATTATGCAGGTTGTGGTGGCTCGTATCGGTAAGCCGCACGGTATTCGTGGTGAGGTGACGGTTCAGCTCTTTACTGATGCCCCGCAGGAGCGTTTTGCCCGCGGTGAGGTGCTCGGTATCGAGAATTTCAAGCCTGGCTCTGCTGCCGCTTCGGTGGCGCCTACCGGTGAGCTGACGGTTGCCGGTGCCCGCTGGAACAAGAAGATTCTGGTGGTCCGCTTTGATGAGGTGACCACCCGCAACCAGGCTGAGGAGCTGCGCGGCAGCCGCCTGGTCTACGAGGTGCCCGAGGATGAGGGCGACGAAGAGGGCTTCTACGAGCAGGAGCTGGTGAACCTGCCCGTGTACCTGCTGGCGGATGTGCCCGAGGGTGAGAGCCCCGTGGACAACCCGGCTGTGGGTAAGCCGCTGGGTAAGGTGACCGGTCTGCAGACCATGCCGGTTCAGGATCTGCTACTCATTAAGCTGGCTCGTTCGCCGCGTCTTGCCTCCGGTGCGGGCGAAGAGATCATGATTCCTTTTGTTGAAGAGATTGTGCCCGAGGTGGTTCCCTCGACCGAGGATGAGCCCGGCTTTGTGCTGCTGACTCCTCCAGCGGGTCTGATTGACCTGGTCGAGGATGCTGAGCAGGCTACTGAGCAGGCGGGGGAGTAGTCCGTGCGCTACGATGTGGTCACGATTTTTCCCGAGTACCTGGAGCCGCTGAAGCTGTCCCTGCTGGGTAAGGCGCGTGAGAAGGGCCTGGTGGACCTGCACCTGCACGACCTGCGCGAGTACACGTTTGACCGTCACCGCACGGTGGATGACACCCCGTACGGCGGTGGCGCGGGCATGGTCATGAAGCCCGAGCCGTGGGGCCTGGCCCTGGACGAGGTGCTTGCCGCCTCCCCGCTAAAGGCAACTACTGAAGGCGATGCTGAGGGTACCGAACCCGCCGCCGATACCCGTCCGCTGCTGATTGTCCCGTCCCCGGCGGGTGCCGTGTTTGATCAGGCGATGGCGTACGAGCTGGCGGAGGAGAAGCACATTGTTTTCGCCCCGGCGCGCTACGAGGGTATTGACGAGCGTGTGCTGGACTGGGCGCAGGAGAGCTTCCGCGTGATGCCCGTGTCCCTGGGCGACTACGTGCTTTACGGTGGTGAGGTTGCGGTCATGGCAATGATTGAGGCGATCACCCGCCTGATTCCGGGCGCGATGGGTAACCCCGCCTCCCTGGAGGAGGAGTCGCATACGGGCGGTCTGCTGGAGTACCCGGTGTACACGAAGCCCGCCGTGTGGCGTGACCGTGAGGTGCCGGAGGTGCTGCTGTCGGGTAATCACGGTGCGATTGCGCGTTGGCGTCGTGACCGTCAGATTGAGCGCACCCTGGAGCGCCGCCCCGATTTGCTGGAGGCGTACCCGGTGGAGCAGTGGGATAAGAAGGACCGCCGCTTCTTGGCTGAGCGCGGGGTGCATTTTGCGAACCCGGCAAAGGCGGCTCAGAAGAAGACGAAGAAGAGCCCCGCACCGCAGGCTGATAGCGCGGCTCAGGGTGAGGACACCACCCAGCCCGAGGCAAATTCCTAGGCCTCGAACAGGCGCTCGCGAGCGCCTCGTAATCCTCTGAATGGGGGTTAGCGTCATATAACTGTTAGTTGGCGCTAACCCCTATTTTTTGTGCCTTTGAACCGTTATGCTGAGGGTAACCTCGCCCGGAACATAGCCTACCTATAGGTGGCGCGAGGTGGTAATACGCTTTCATCGTTGAAGGCACGTACTCAACAGAAGGAGGACACATGTCCGTTGTTAAGGTTCACCGTCTTGCTGTCGTTGGCGACAACCAGGCTGAGCTGGAGAAGCGCTTCGCCGCTGCCCGCCACATTGCTGACTCTTTCCCCGGCTTTGAGGGCTTCGAGCTGTGGCGCCCCCTGGATGAGGGTGGCGACTACTTTGTGGTGACCCGCTGGGTTGATGAGGCAAGCCACGATGCGTACGCGGCGGCTCGTCGTGAGCGTGACCCGAACACTGTTGTCTCTCACGCTGATGGCACCATGAGTTTCGAAAAGGTGGAATTCGGCGAGTAATGACTCGCTCAGGGTATCCTCGGGGTAATTCCTGTCGATAATCGCCCTGAGTAGGGATTTTATCTTATTTTCATCTCATATATTGAGGGGTCGCACTGATTTTTCTAAATATTGCTTTAAGTGGGTATTAGCCCATGTGGAGGCGATATAAGGAAGGTTTGATGCGGCCCCTCCTTGATTTTTCGGGGTTTAAAACCTGTAGGTATTTCGTTGTGATTGGATATGTGGGTTAGGCGCTATAAAACACCTGAAATATGGTCAATGAATACCTCCAAAATCCTTCAATCCGAAAGTGACACTTTAATGCAAAAAGGTTATTATTAGTCCCGAGAGCACGCTTCGCCCGTGTCGGTAGTTCGGGCGAGGACAGCAATCTCCTCTCGGCTGTATCGCATGAGACAGCCGAGTCACTCAAGGGGATATTCAGCGCACCCGTGTGAGAACCTCCTCTGCATAAGGAGGTCTGGCAAGGGAGCCGACTCAACTATCACGTATTCACACAAGTGGTGCATGGTACTGGACCCCGCAATATATGGGATGGGAGCTTGGTGGTTCGAGCGTTCATTGTGGTTGATGACTCTCCCAGCCGCGGATAGAAAAGTGCTTTGCTTAGCGGGTGGGCAATTCGGTGGTCCGGACCGAGGCTCACCCGCTCCGCCGTTAAAGACTGTCTTTCACGCGCCCCGGTTTCCGGCGCATCCCGCCCCAAATAACCCGCCCCAAATAGCCTCCGCCTAGTGCTTTTCGGGTACCGGGCGCTCGCGGAACTCGATGGGTCGCTTTGCCTTGGGCAGCGAGTACATGACGCGCAAGTATGCATCCTCGACTAGTTCCTCCAGAACTTGCTCGGTCACGCCCTCGCCGGTGCCCACAGAAATCCAGTGCCGCTTATTCATGTGCCATGCCGGAATGATGCTCGGGTAGATGCGCTGCAGCACCTCCGACTCTTCCGGGTCGGTTTTGAGGTTCACAATGGGGTAGCCGATACCCTCCGTGTACATGGCGAACATCTTGCCGCCGATGCGGTACACCGTGTGTTCGGGTCCGAAGGGTTGATCGCTCGTTGCCAGCGGCATGGCGAGCGCGAGGTGGTGCAGGGTCTGCTCCAGGTCTTCGGGCTGTAGAAGTTTGGGGGAGGGGGTTGTGCTCATAGCTTCGAGTCTAGTGCCCCGCACGGTACCCCGCCTAGCACGCAACCCAAAACTCTCGTACCCTCAGCCGAATCCACGCTAAAATAGGTAACTATGGCTGAATTTATTTATCAGATGATCAAGGCCCGCAAGACTGTGGGCGACAAGGTCATCCTTAACGACGTGACGATGTCGTTCTTCCCCGGCGCCAAGATCGGTATGGTTGGTCCGAACGGTGCGGGTAAGTCGACCATCCTGAAGATTATGGCTGGCCTTGACCAGCCGTCCAACGGTGAGGCACGCCTGACCCCCGGTTACACCGTGGGTATCCTCATGCAGGAGCCGCCGCTGAACGAAGAGAAGACCGTTCTTGGCAACGTTGAAGAGGGCGTGGGCGAAATCAAGTCCAAGCTGGACCGCTTCAACGAAATCTCCGCCCTGATGGCTGAGCCCGACGCTGACTTCGACGCCCTCATGGAAGAAATGGGTCAGCTGCAGGAAGCTATCGACGCCGCTAACGCATGGGACCTCGACTCCCAGCTGGAGCAGGCAATGGAGGCGCTGCGCTGCCCGCCCGCTGACATGCCCGTTACCCACCTCTCCGGTGGTGAGCGCCGCCGCGTGGCACTGTGCAAGCTGCTGCTGCAGAAGCCTGACCTGCTGCTGCTTGACGAGCCCACCAACCACCTGGACGCAGAGTCTGTGCTCTGGCTGGAGCAGCACCTGCAGTCCTACGAGGGTGCCGTCATCGCGATTACCCACGACCGTTACTTCCTCGACCACGTGGCAGAATGGATCGCTGAGGTTGACCGCGGTAACCTGTACCCCTACGAGGGTAACTACTCCACCTACCTGGAGAAGAAGCGCTCCCGCCTTGAGGTTCAGGGCAAGAAGGACGCTAAGCTCGCTAAGCGCCTGAGCGAGGAACTGGACTGGGTCCGCTCCAACGCTAAGGGCCGCCAGGCTAAGTCGAAGGCTCGTCTGGCACGCTACGAGGAGATGGCTGCGGAGGCTGAGAAGACCCGCAAGCTTGACTTCGAAGAGATTCAGATTCCTCCGGGACCGCGCCTGGGCAACGTCGTTATTGAGGCTGAGAACCTGCAGAAGGGCTTCGACGGCCGCTCCCTGATTAACGGTCTGTCCTTCTCCCTGCCCCGTAACGGTATTGTGGGTGTGATTGGTCCTAACGGTGTGGGTAAGTCCACCCTGTTCAAGACCATCGTTGGCCTGGAGCCCCTGGACGGCGGCGAGCTGAAGGTCGGCGAGACCGTGAAGATTTCGTACGTTGACCAGAACCGCGCGAACATCGACCCGGAGAAGAGCCTCTGGGAGGTCGTCTCTGACGGTCTGGACTACATCCAGGTCGGCAACGTTGAGATGCCTTCGCGTGCGTACGTTTCCGCGTTCGGCTTCAAGGGCCCGGACCAGCAGAAGAAGGCGGGTGTGCTCTCCGGTGGTGAGCGTAACCGTCTGAACCTGGCGCTGACCCTCAAGCAGGGCGGTAACCTGCTGCTGCTCGATGAGCCCACTAACGACCTGGACGTTGAGACCCTCGCATCCCTGGAAAATGCGCTGCTGGAATTCCCCGGCTGTGCAGTGGTCGTCTCTCACGACCGTTGGTTCCTGGACCGCGTGGCAACCCACATCCTGGCGTGGGAGGGCACCGATGAGAACCCGGATCAGTGGTACTGGTTCGAGGGTAACTTCGAGTCCTACGAGAAGAACAAGATTGAGCGCCTCGGCCCCGAGGCTGCTAAGCCGCACCGCGTGGTGCACCGCAAGCTGACCCGATAGGGTTTGGTTCGGTAGTAAGCCCCGCCTCCTGCGCTGTTGAAGCGTGAGGAGGCGGGGCTTTGCTGTGTCTGCTGGGGAAGGGGTATAGTCCTGCTATCTCACGTGTTGTTCCGCTACGTGGTGGGTTATTCGTCGGTAGAAATAGTTCGCTCAGTGGCGACCGATATATCGTGGCGGACTTCATATTTACGGTTTATAATGGGTATGTGCGTAAGTACAACTGACACATGTGATTACGAAGAGAAGAGCATTATGCTTTCAAAATATAACTGGATGTCCTTGGTTACCGGTCTGTTGCTGATTGCAGCGGCAATCTACATGTTCGCCAATCCCGCTATTCCGCTGGTAGTTCTGGGTTATGTGTTCTCCATTTCGGTGTGGCTTGGTGGCGTGTTTGAACTGGTACGTTACTTCGGCACGCCAAAGCAGGCACGTACCGGCTGGGACCTGGTTGACGGCATCTTGACCGTGGTGGCTGGCCTGATTCTGCTGACTGCCTCGGTGGGTGCACAGGCAACCTTCATCCCGACCATTGTGGGTACGTGGATGATTATGTGGGCGCTGATTCGTCTGATGACTGCCCAGGGCGTGAAATACCTGAGCTACGCCGCCGGACGCCACCTGCAGCTCTCTGCTATTGGTACCCTTATTCTGGGCTTGCTCGTGGTGCTGTTCCCGATAATCTACGGCGTGGCGGCAGTATGGATGGCAGCACTGGGTCTTCTGGTGACCGGTCTGGTATTCGTGGGTGACTTCTTTGTTTCCCGCCGCACCAAGAGCACCGTGCACATTTCCCCGGACGGTGTGATTGACGGCGAAGCTAAATAAGAGCTTCCAAACGGCTTCTAGACCGTACACTAGAACATAAGAAAGACCGTGTGAGACAACCACCTCACACGGTCTTTCTGTATGCTCTGCCAGGTTCGCCTGACGCCTTCCGGTAGTCCTAGCGGTGCTCTGCTTTATCGATATTCCGGCAGGCGGAACATCATTTCCTGCGCCACGGTCGCCACCAGCTCACCGGAACGATTGAAAATCGAACCCTGCGCGAGCATCCTGCCGCCCTGCGCGCTCGGGGAATCCAGCACGTACAGCAGCCACTCGTCGGCGCGCGCCGGGCGGTGGAACCACATCGCGTGATCCAGCGAGGCGCTCTTGAGGCCCGGTTCCAGCCAGAACTTGCCGTGACGACGCAGAGCAGGCTCCAGCGGCAGGTAATCCGAAGCGTAGGCGATAGCGGCGCGGTGCTCCGCCTCCGACGCCTCAGAACCATCAGCATGCACCAGGCGGTCAAAGGTCTTGAACCACACGCAGGCACGCGGCTGTGTCGAGGAGGCATCCGCCTGAGTGTACAGAGGTGCGTCCACGTGTCGCATATCAATGGGGCGTTCCCACGCGACCGCCTGTGCAATTGGGTGGGGGAGCTGGCCCAGGTAGTCGCTGACCATCGGCAGCGATTCGGGGTCCGGCACCTCCGGCATGGTCACTGCGGTGTGCTCCGGGCCGCGGCTATCAGACTGGAAAGACATAATCGCCGAGAACATGGGCGCCTCATCATGGAACACCTGCACTCGGCGGGTCGAGAAGGAACGGCTATCGTTCAGGCGCTGAGTGGCGAAGAACAGTTCACGCTCAATATCGCCGGGGCGCAGAAAATAGGCGTGAATCGAGTGGATGTCCTTGCCCTCCACCGTGCGGTCGGCGGCAATAATCGACTGGGCAAGAACCTGACCACCGAAAGTACGCGGCTGCTCGCGGGTGAGCGTCACGCCGGTAGACACTTCATCACTACCGAAGGAGGCGGGCGCCGCCTCCACGGGGGAGAGGTCCAGCATCCGCATGAGGTTTTGGGTCACAGTGGGCTTGGTCATGGTTTTATTCTCGCACGTTTTCAATGAACCGGTTTCTGGCGTAGAGTGGGAGAGCATACTCTGAGACAACCACGACAGGTTGATTCGGAACATTGACTAGGAACGATGACCCGGATTGTCGATCCGGAACGTCTGCCTAACACACCATCGCAGATATCACCCACCCCTTGCCACCGAGCAGGCCTACGCCGAAAAGGAGCAGAAATGACTACGCCGTCTGAAACCACCCCTGACAATACCCCCGTGCAGGAGAACGCTCCCGACCAGAACAGCGCATCGAACGCGGCAGCACCCATTGAGCTCAAGTACAACCCCCACGAAGGCGTGGAGGAGCCCTACCTGATCCTGCCCGGCGGCGCGCAGGGTGCCGCAGTCGTCAAGGATCTTGCCACCTACATCTCCCGCGCTCTGGCCGTAAACCCGGATGCGGCTATCCGCCTGACCGCGCGCGGTCGCGTGGTGGCGGTGTTCGCCTGCTCCCTGGAGCCGGAGGACGCCTCCTCGGACGCCCCGGTTATTATGGGTCTGCGAGCCCTGCACCTGCTGGCTGACTCGACCCTGGACATGACCGTTCAGGCGCAGTCGCTGCTGGACCGTCTGGCGCGTCTGCAGAAGCAGGCAGAAGAACAGATCAACGAAGAGAACCCGCAGCTGGTGCTGTTCATGCCGCCGGTGACCGTCAACGCCAGCTGGGCTGGCAAGTCAGCCCCGCTCAGCGGCTGGTACGAGGTTGGTACCGTCCCGGTTGAAGAATTCCACCGCGCCACCGCAGAGGGCCTGGAGGCGGTAGAACGCGCCCTGCCCGAGAACCCCGGTGCCGCGGTGCTTTCCACGGTGCGCTCGCGTATTTGGTCCTCCGATATGGTGCTGGAGTACCTACCTGAGTTCGATACTGTGCTTGTACCGACCGGCGCGGCATTCGCCCTGCGCGTGTTCGGTTTCATCCCGGAAGGCTTCACGGGCGATCTGCCGCTCTTCGCTGCGCATGTAGGTTCGGAGGAGTGGCTGCGCATTGTGGCGCCCGCCGGTATGGTGCTGGTGCGCCGCGGTTCCGGTTCGCTACTCTAACTTTCCTCGAGACATTTCTAGATTTTTTACGCTGGTGGTGTGGGCTCTTTGCCTGCGCCACCAGCGGTTTTTCTATGCCGTATGACATCAACGGGGTAGTTGTAATAATGACATTCGATAGGGCATTACTTTACGAAAATAGGGTATTCTAGAGAGACTACGCCCTTTCACCGGGGCGTCTTTGACACACCGATTACCAGCCACACCGCACGGGAACTCTTCCGCCGCGCCCTCACCAGGCGCATTCTTCCCGTACGGTTCGAAAGTGAGACCTATATGGATCTGATTGCAGTCGACATTGACGGTACCCTTGCCAGCAACCGAGATCAGATGGACAAGTACCTGACCGGTTTCTTCGCAAGCAACCGCCGATTCTTCAAGGCCATCCGCAACGCCACGGTCAATGTTGAAATTGCCGACCGTGTTCGCGAAATCGCGGCAGACACCGGCGCAGAGGTCGTAGTAATTACCGGCCGCGATGGCACCTACATGAAGGAATTGAACCAGTTCATCGCCCGCGCAGGTCTGGAACCCAAGCACGTGTTCGCTAAGCCCGGCAACGACGGCTCCAACAGCCCCGCATGGAAGGACTCCGTCATTGAGTCCCTGATTGCTGACGGCAACCGCATTATCCACGCTTTTGAAGACACCGACCACGAGGTGTACCTGCGCCGCGGCATTCCCGTCACCTGGGTCGCCCCGATTCGCGACTACATTGGCGAATGGCACTACGAGTCGATTGACATTGACCCGGTCGCCTGGGCTGCCGAGCAGCGTGAGAAGGAAGCCGCTCGTGAGCGTCAGAAGCGTCGCCTTGCGGAGGGCGTGCTCGCACACCAGAAGGCCGAGGCGAAGGAACGCCAGGCAAACGTCGCGGCATAAAACCCGCACACCAACTTGAGAGCTGCGGTGGGTAACCCACTCAAACGAATGAGGCGCCGGAAGGATTCAATCCTCCCGGCGCCTCATTCTAATGCTATATGCGTTGATCGAAGCTGATGTACTCGGCTGATTACACAGTTAGTTTACGCGGTGCCGAGCAGTTCACGCAGACGAGTCGCAAAGGGGCCCGCCAGCTTATGGTGCGCCTTCTCCTTCAGATGCACGCCATCAGCCATGTCACCCTCAGCCAGGTAGAGGCTCTGCCAGCCCGAGGTGTCCATGAACAGCACGCCGGTCTCGCGGGCACCCTGCCTTGCCACCTCGTTTGCCACGTGACGCTTATGCGCCACCTGCTTATCCGGTGCAGACGCCTCATCCATAGACACCACACCACCGAACACAATCTTCGACGACGGGTACATACGTCGCAGCTGCTCAATGACCTGAGTCTGGTGAGCGTTCACGTGCTCGCGCGCCTTCGTCTCATCCTCGTGAATGTAAATGTCATTGCCGGAGGCGTCCAGGTAAATCACGCCGGGGTTACCGCTCGGCAGAGCCCAACGGCCACCCATCACACCCTGATAGTAGGAGGGGCACACACCCTCGCGGGCGGTCACAAAACCCACGCCGCCGCAACGGAATAGGTAAGGCACAAAACCCGCCTGCTTCAGGCCCAAACCAACCCAGGAGGTTGAGGTCACCTGCGAGTCACCAATCACCAGGGCGTCCTTAGCGCCCAGAACGTTGGTGTTACGCGGCAGGCTGTTCGCCTTATCCCAGTAGAGTTCAGCCTTCTCAAACTTGGTGTACAGAACGCCGTTCTCGGAACGCCAGCTCACCGGCAGGCCCTCCCAACCGGCAAAGTCGCTGTACTCGCGCTGCTTCCACCAGTGAGTGTAGACGCCGGTTTCCACCGCGACCGGGCCGTACTTGGGGGTGTACATGACCACGCCGCCCTTGAACTGCTGAACCAGCATGTCTGCGGCATCAGCGGAGGTTGAGAACGGCGCCTGAATCTCACCGGTTGCCTGCGCGCCTTCCTTACCGAAGGCGTTCTGTGCGGTGCGTTCAATCTTCTGCGCCGGGGTAGTCGGTTCCGGAGTCGGCTCGGGGGAGGGAGACTCGCTGGGGCTTTCCTGCGCCGACTGGGTAGGCTCGGCGCTCGCGGCAGCGGTAGCGGCAGTGCCACCGGGCGCGTTGAAGCCTCCTGCGGAGTACACGCCAAAGGAACCGGCGGCAACCACAGCAACGATTGCGCCGGTCAGAGAAGCTTTCGCGATAGGAGACTTGATAGAAGGCATGCACAACAGTATACGATAGGCGCAACCCCAAGTAGAGAGCTTTTGAGGGATATTCAAACGAAAACGACAAAAAATATGCACTGCAGTGACAAGATTTTAGACTCTTGATGCAAAACGTCCCCTCCCACCCCGCAAACGGGGTAGAAGGGGACGAACAGAAACTCATGAGAGCGGGCAACAAACCCGCCTCAGCTCATAAGCATTGTTAGATGTCAGCAGCCTGAACCTTCAGCGCACGAGCCACGCCGTCGCGTGCCTCCGCAATCTGACGGTACAGAGCCGCAGCATCCTCAGGCAGAGACGCCAGGTACTTCTCGGTACGCTCCAGCAGCTCAGCAGTCGGCTCGCTCGGGTACATGCCGCCAATAATCTGCATGGAAATCTCGTGCGAACGCGAACGCCAGATGCCCTCAATCTGCTCGAAGTACGGCTCATCGTACTGGGCAATCAGCTCGGGCTTGCCGGACTTGAAACCGGAAATAGCGTAACGCTGAATCATGTTCGACAGCTCGCCGGTCACCATGATCTTGTTCCAGTACTCAGCCTTAGCTTCCGCGGTCGGAATCGACGCGTATGCCTGAGCGGCGTACTGCTGGCCATTTGCGGTGTTGTCGTTCTCCAGCTCCGCAGCAATCTGCTCGGCGGAGAAGCGGCCACCGGTAGCCAGGCGGCACACCAGGTTCCAACGCAGGTCAGCGTCAATGTCCAGGCCCTCAAGGGTCAGCTCACCCTCGAAGAGGCGCTGCACATTGTTGTACTGGTCTTCGGTGCGGGTCTGGTTGATGAACGCCTGCAGCAGCTGTAGCTGAGCATCCGAATCGGGCTCTGCAACGCATGCCAGCTCCCAGAGGCGGTCAGCGGCACGGTGGCGGGTCTCCTCGCGAGCCTCGGGAGCCACGAAGGAGTGCAGGGTAGCGGACAGGTTGTTGATCTGGGTGCGCAGGGCGGTGGAGTTGGTCTCCTTGCCGATGTTGTTCAGCACCAGGTCAACATACTTACGTGCCGGCATCTGAGCGTCACGCACGGTATCCCAGAGCGAGCCCCAGACCACGCCGCGAGCCACGGACGAATCAATGTCACCCAGGTGCTTGATAGCGGTCTCGATGGAACGCTCGTCCAGGCGAATCTTTGCGTACGCCAGGTCCTCATCGTTCAGCAGCAGCAGGTCGGGGCGCTTCTTACCGAGAGCCTCCTCAACCACGGTCAGCTCGCCGTCAATGTCCAGCTCGATGCGGTCGGTACGGGTCAGCTTGCCGTCGACCAGGTTGTAGAAACCAATCACGGCGCGGTGCGGGCGCAGGGTCTCGAAGCCCTCAGCGTAGGACTGGCGAATACCCAGCGAAGAAATGTTGCCAGCCTCGTCGTTCTCAACCTCAACGGCAAGAGTGTTCACGCCAGCGGTCTCAAGCCACTTAGCGCTCCACGCACGCACGTCACGGCCGGAGGTGCGCTCCAACTCAACCAGCAAATCATCCAGAACGGTGTTGCCCCAGCTGTGCTTATCGAAGTACACCTTCAGAGCGGCCATGAAGTTCTCCTGGCCAACCCACGCCACCATCTGACGCAGCACCGAAGCGCCCTTCGCGTACGTAATACCGTCGAAGTTCACCTGAACGTCGGCAAGGTCACGAATCTCAGCCACAATCGGGTGGGTCGAAGACAGCTGATCCTGACGGTACGCCCAGGTCTTCTCCGAAGCGGCGAAGGTAGCCCACGCCTCCTTGGCGTAGCGGGTGTTCTCCGCAGCAGCCAGGGTCGACATGAATTCAGCGAAGGACTCGTTCAGCCACAGGTCGTTCCACCACTTCATGGTGACCAGGTCGCCGAACCACATGTGAGCCAGCTCGTGCAGAACGGTGATAGCGCGGCGCTCACGCAGAGCCTCCGCAACCTTGGAACGGAAGACGTAGGTCTCCAGGTAGGTCACGCAGCCAGCGTTCTCCATCGCACCGGCGTTGAACTCGGGCACGAACAGCTGATCGTACTTCTCGAACGGGTACGGGGTCTTGAACTGCTCCTCGTAGAACTCGAAGCCCTGACGGGTCAGCTCGAACATGTCCTCAGCATCAACGAACGGCATGAGGGACTTACGAGCGTACACGCCCAGCGGAATCACGCGACCCTCAGAGTTGGTCAGCTCGCTGGTGACCTTCTCGTAGGGGCCAGCAACAATCGCGGTAATGTACGAAGACATGCGCGGGGTCGGCTTGAAGAACCAGGTCTTCGCGCGGCCGCAACCGCACTCCTTCTCCTCAATCTTCACCTCGGGCTGGTTCGACACAACCACCCAGTGCGAGGGAACGCGCACAATAAACTCAAACTCAGCCTTCAGGTCGGGCTGCTCAAAGACGGGGAACACGCGGCGGGAGTCCGGCACCTCAAACTGGGAGTACAGGTACACTTCGCCGTCGGCGGGGTCCACGAAACGGTGCAGACCCTCACCGGTGTTGGTGTAGAACATCTCTGCATCAATGACCAGGGTGTTCTCAGCGGCAAGGTTCGGCAGCTGGATGCGCTCGCCGTCCGCCAGGTCGGTGCTCAGCTCTTCACCGTTGAGGTTAATGGACTTGACCGAGGAAGTGATGGCGTCAATGAAGGTGGAGGCACCTTCCTGAGCGTCGAAGCGGATTTCGACCTTCGAGGAGAAGACGTCTTTGTCCTTCGGCAGGTCGAGTTCAATACGGTACGAGTGCACGCGCTTAATAATGGATGCGCGTTCGGTTGCCTCATTGCGGGTTAGGTTCAGGCCGGGCATACAGCTCCCTCTCCTTAGATGTGAATAGCGTGCCGTGCTGACACGCCCTGTCATGGTGCGCTGGTTCCCGAGGTGCGCGGCTCCTGCGATGCTGCATACGTAGCGCTGGAGGCGTTCAAGCTTGGGCGCGGCGAATCGGGACACCAAAAAGTGCCATATCCCACAGTCTACCGTATAGGTGGGGGTCTAGAAGGCTCCGCATTACCCGAACCCGCGCGAATTCGATACAGTTAAGACAGAAAAAACCCAAACGGGGAGCGTATCCCACCTGATGGATGCGCGGCGCACTCTAGCAACGGCGCTCAGAACTGAGAACCGGCGCCTCCCACGAACGCACATTCGCACGTCACCAAGACAAAATCACCAGGAGAGTACCATGCGCGTACACATCGCAACCGACCACGCTGGCCTCGAGCTGAGCCACTACCTGATTGAGTCCCTCACCGCTGAGGGCTACGAGATGATTGACCACGGCCCCGCCGACTACGACCCGCTGGATGACTACCCCTCGTTCTGCATTAACGCAGCCCTTGGTGTGAAGCGTGACCGTGATGCTGGTCTGGACTCCCTGGGTATCGTGCTGGGCGGTAGCGGTAACGGCGAGCAGATGGCTGCGAACAAGGTTGAGGGTATCCGTGCGGCTCTGGCGTGGAACCACGACACCGCGGCACTGGCTCGCGAGCACAACAACGCGCAGGTGGTTGCTGTGGGCGGCCGCCAGCACAGCAAGGAAGAAGCACTGGAAATCATCAAGGTCTTCCTGGCTACCCCCTGGACCAACGAGGAGCGTCACGCACGCCGTATCGGCCAGCTGGCTGAGTACGAGCAGACCGGCGACATTGCCGGCAAGCAGATTGACGCTGACTAAGCTCTAAAATCTGAGGCGCATAGTGCAGGCTATGCGCCTCAGTCGTCTCTGCACTCCATATAATCCGTACTGTTTATACCCGCGCTATTTCTAGCCGCCGAGTTTTTGAGGGGGACCCGTGCCCGAAGGCCACTCCATCCACCGTATCGCCCGCCAAATCAGCGACGTCTTCACCGGCGAGCGCGTGCAGGTTTCCTCCCCGCAGGGCCGCTACGCTGAGGGTGCCGCCCTGCTGGACGGTTACACCATCACCGGCGCGTACGCGCACGGCAAGCACCTGTTCGTGACCTTCGAAAACGACCTGACCCTGAACGTGCACTTGGGTATTTACGGTAACTGGAGCTTTGGCGGGGACGAGACGTTCACGGGCGCTTCGAGCATTGGTGCGCCCCGCAAGATTGGCGAAAAAGAATACGCGGCGGGGGAGGGAGAGCCCTATGCGGGTCCTCCCGAACCGAAGAGCACCGTGCGCTGTCGTATCGTTTCGGAGCACGGCTGGGCGGACCTGGTGGGTCCGACTATTTGCCGCACCCTCACTCCGGATGAGGTGCGCACCGTCCGCTCCAAGCTCGGCCCCGACCCGCTCAACCCGGACGCCGACCCCGAGCAGTTCTACCGCGCGGCGCGTAAGAGTTCCCGCCCGATTGGTGTGATTCTCATGGACCAGGCGGCTATCTCCGGCGTGGGCAATATCTTCCGTGCCGAATCGCTCTACCGCCAGGAAATTGACCCGCTGCGCCCCGGCAAGAGCCTCAGTGACGACGAGCTCAAGCGACTCTGGGAAGACAATAAGCACCTACTGGTCATCGGCGTGCGCGTGGGACGCATCATCACCACCGAACCCGAAGACCGCCCCGGCGTGCCAGAAACCGAGGCCTGGCCCGACCACGCCAACTACGTGTACATGCACCATGGCGAACCCTGCCGCCGTTGCGGAACCACCATCCGCATGGAAGAGATCGCCGGTCGCAAGCTCTACTGGTGCCCTGGCTGCCAGAAGTAGCTACAGGAGGAGAGGAACAATGGATGAGGCTCTATTGGTGGTGGATGTTCAGAGGGGTTTTCTGCATCCGCAGCTACCGGCTAGAAATAATGAGGGTGCGGAAGAGAAGATGCAGAAGATTATGGAGGCTTTCCGCCGTTCAGGGTGGGAAATAATCCATATTCAGCATCGGGGAACGGATCCGAGCTCTTTCTTTTACGATGAGGAAAATATTAGGTTCCAGAGCGGATTTGAGCCTCGTGTGGGGGAGAAGGTATTTACAAAAAATGTGAATAGCGCATTTATTGGTACAAATCTGCTTGCCTATCTGCGTGAACGCGGGATTGATCGGCTCACGGTGATGGGTTGTACGCTACCGCATTGTGTGTCTACCACTGTGCGGATGGCGGCAAATTATGGTTTTCAGGTGACTCTTGTTGAGGATGCCTGCGTAACCTTTGCTCTTTCTGATGGTGCCGGTGATTTTCTTTCCCCGGAGATGGTGCACCTCTACAATATTGCGGCGTTGCGCGATGAATTCGCCACGATTGTCTCGGCGCAGCAGGTGCTTGAGGAGTATATATAAGCAGGCTGGAGTGTGCGGATTCTGAGCGCGCCGGCGTGCCCGAAACTGAGGCCTGGCCCGAGCACGCCAACTACGTGTACATGCACCACGGTGAGCCGTGCAGCCGCTGCGGAACCACCATCCGCATGGAAGAAATCGCCGGCCGCAAACTCTACTGGTGCCCCGGCTGCCAGCTGTAGGGAGCGGGTTGCCAGGTGTAGGACGTTGGTTCTAAAAACTCAGCTGTAGAAAAAAGAAAAGCGAGGAGCCACCGATGTTGAGTCGGGGGCTCCTCGCTTAGCTCTACTGCCCTGATTTATCAGGCGGCATCAGGCTCGATATGTAGGTGATTTCTCCGGCGCGGACTTTGGCGTAGAACTCCATCTTGGTGTCGATGAAGTCAACCATTTCCTGCAGGGTCGCCATTTTCTGTTCTACGACCTTGCGTTGTGCTTCGAGCATGACTTCGCGTTCGGGGATGCTTCCTTCACCTTGCAGGCACAGCTCCATGTAGGCGCGCATCTGGTCAATGCCCATGCCGCATTCACGCAGGTGGTAGAGGCCCTTGAGCCAGGCGACGTCGTGTTCGTCGAAGACGCGGTAGTTGTTTTCGTCGCGGCTGACTCGGGGCACTAGCCCAATTTTGCAGTAGTAGCGTACGGTGTCGAGCGAGATTCCGCTGGCTTCTGCGACGGCTTCGGCGGTCTGGTCTGCGGGGATCTGGTAGACGCCGAATCCCTGGGCGGGGATGGTGTTGCCGTCCGAGAGGGTGAATGCGTTCAGCATGATGTTTTCCTTACATGTCTTTGACGTGTTGACATGTTCCAGTGAAGCACTTGGGAGTGACTCCCAAGCAAGCTGTTTTCGCATATTTTTTGAAAACTTTTTTGCGGGGTAAGCGTGGCGGGGGAGAGCGGAGTCCCGTCACTGTTGAGCGGAATCTTG
>NZ_CAXOQT010000036.1:0-22392 GCF_964211445.1 Rothia mucilaginosa
AGCATCGGGAGGCGGGGCTATTTTTACGCACCCACCTGCGCATTTAAAGGTTCAGCACAGGTGCCGGTGGTACGGTAAAACAGCGGGCATCAGCCCCGACCGCAGAGGAACCAGCGGCTCCACACAATCAAGGAAGAACGCCACCATGGGACTCAAAGACTGGATAGCACCCTTTATTACGCTACTCATTGGTGCTAGCACCATCTTCATCTCCTACAAGAACTACCAGGCGCAGGCGGCGGCAAAACCCTCCGAACTGGCGCGACTGGAACTGTGGAGCAAGCTCCTCACCGAAGCCGGCTTGGACCTCAACGCCCTACCCGACCCCGAAAAGCTCACCTCCGACCAGCGCGTCGTCCTCGAAAACTACCGGGTCTTCCTCAAGCGTGCGTCCCTCGAATCGAAGCTGCGTAAAGTTGGCATCGACAGCAACCGTATCTTCAGCCTGCTCATGAAGCGTGCGCACTCTTCCGTGAAGCCTACGCCCATCCCCATTGGCGACTCGATTAGCTACTACCGCCTGATTCTACGTGCCCTGCTGTACATTTGGGTTCCGCTGGCCGTGATTTTCATCGGCGTGCCCATCATCGTGGTCACCATCGCCTACCTGATTGGCCTGTTCACGAACCACCGCGGCAATCTGTCTGACTTTGCACTCTCCCCGCTCGCCGTGGTGCTCCTGATTGTTGGTGCGGTCGCCGTCGGTGCCCTCGTGTACCTGCAGAACCGCATTATCTCCGCCATTATCGCGAACAATGTGTACTTTTACTTCTGGGATATTTACGGCTCCAAGAAGGGCGCTCGCGACTCCAAGGACGCCTACAGCGAGCGCCTGGCGGCTAAAACCTACGCCGACCAGCTGTTCCTCGGTCAGCAGGAGTTCGCTCACCAGTTCCGCGAGAACATGTACATGGCGGGTATTCAGGAGATTGATGAGTACCCGCGCGTGCTCAGCGACAGCGTGATGCTGCCGCGCAACTACCGGGTTGCGGAAACCACCGAGGGTGAGGACCGTATCGACCGCTTCGTGAACTGGGTGCGCTCCAAGATTGGTTTTGAGCGCCTGGAACCGCGCATCATCTACAGGCTCGAACATAAGGACGCGCACAAGGATGCGAAGAAGGAATCCGCGCACGGTGAGCCGGTAGCTACTGAGCAGGGTGTTTCTGGGCAGCCTGTAGAGGCGCCGGCTCAGGATAAGCCGGAGGATGCACAGAAGGCTCCGGAGGCGCCTGCCTCTGCGGAGTCCGCCTCGGAGGAGCCCATCGTCGCGGAGGTGTCCGTCGAGGCTCCTGCCGAGGTACCTGCCGAGAATCTGGCTGAAGTACCCGTTGAGGATGCGCCCACCGAACCCGTCATCGGAGGCGCCACCGACTCTTCTGCCGCAGCTGGGGCAGACGACCCCACGGAGGCGTTCACCCGCATCCTGCACGATGCTGCCGGTCATGAGAACACCGGTGAAAAGAATGCCGCCGGAGAAAAACCCAGTACTGAGAAGCCTAAAAACTAAATAGCCCGCCCGAGGCACCGAAAACCGGGCATGAGAAAAGGGTCGCAGCCTACGAGTTCGCCATTGAACCGTAAGCGTGCGACCCTTTTCCTTTCCCTTCAAGGGCGAGCAGAATCGGAGGTACCACCCGACCAAGAAGAGCCAAATGATGCGCCCCTCCACCGGTAGAGGTTGCCTGGCAGAAGAACCCGCCGAAGCAGGTTGGCAGAGCGCCCGGCAGAGGGTGCATCACGCTTGAGGAACCGCCCCAGAGCCCACCGGAGAGGGGGCTGAGGGAACAGAAAACCCCGAGCTGGCGCATCTCTACATCTTCAGATTTCTTACATCATCAGAAAATAACTACATCTCGGGGTAGGGGAGGACGATTCGCGCTCCGGGTGGGACCTACCCACTCCCACCCGGAGGCGAATCGTGGGGATGTTCGCAGTGTATTGAATACATCCCACCGAAATCCCTAACGAACGTTCGGGGTTTCAGTATCAGCGGTATATGAGCCTACCGCAGTCTATGCCGCAACCTCGGGGTCGCGGGAGATAACAACCTTCACCACGTTGTGCTCAGCAGCGTGGCTGAACAGGTCGTAGGCTTCCTCGAACTGGTCGAACGTGAAGCGGTGGGTTGCCATCGCCTTAGCGTTCAGACGACCCGAGCGGACCATGTTCAGCAGGTTACCGACGGTGTTGCAGTTGACCAGACCCATGTTGATGCTCACGTTAGAAATCCACATGGTGTTCAGCGGCAGCTCAACGGGCTTGCCGTGCACGCCGGCATTCGCGATGTTGCCGTAGGGGCGAACAATCTTGGTGCAGGTCTCGAAAGTCTGCGGAACGCCCACAGCCTCAATTGCCACGTCCACGCCCAGGCCGTCGGGGGAGAGTGCCTTAATCTTCTCGATGAAGTCCGGGTCGCCCGCGTTGACCTTATCGGTTGCGCCCAGCTCCAGCGCCTTGTTCATGCGGTTATCGTCAAAATCGACGGTGATGACGCGGCCGGCACCGCAGAGGTTAGCGGTCATGATAGCGCCCAGACCCACGGGGCCTGCACCCACCACAGCGACGGTGTCGCCGGGCTTGGTGTGACCGTTCAGAATACCAATCTCAAAACCGGTGGGCAGAGCGTCGGTGAGGAAGAGGACGTCCTCATCGGTCAGACCCTCCGGAACCAGGTGAACCGAGGTCTCTGCGTAAGGAACACGCACGTACTCAGCCTGGGTGCCGTCAATCATGTAACCGAAAATCCAGCCGACACCGCCAACGGTCTGGCAGTGCGAAGGCTGGTTTGCCTTACAGTAGGAGCACTTACCGCAGCTGGTCACGGCGGGGATGATGATGCGGTCGCCGACCTTCAGATCAGTCACCGCGGAGCCAACCTCGGTAATGGTACCGACAGCCTCGTGGCCGAGGATGCGTCCGTGGTCCACCTCGGGGCAGTCGCCCTTCAGGATGTGCAGGTCAGTACCGCAAATGGTGGTGGTGTCGACACGGGCGATAACGTCCGTGGGCTCAAGAATGGCGGGGTTCGGGACTTCCTCCCAGGCGCCCTTCTGATCGGGACCGTGGTACACATATGCCTTCATGGTGACTCCTTCGTTGAAGCTCTGATGAGGGTGCAGTGACTGCTTTATCACTACATGTATCAACCTATAAGGAATATTTGATAGGTTGTATTTTCATTAAACCCGACGTGTTGAATTAAGCGCTTTTATTACGCGGAGTGTATCTTTTAGTTCTTTAAACATAAACATGATTCAGTTTGGGTATTTAATACCTGTAAATAACGCACGAGGCGCACCCCCGAAAATAGGGATGCGCCTCGTGCGTTATATGTAGAAAAGTTGGGTTCAGCTGGGCTTAGCCCTTCAACTGGGTTTAACTCTTGAGCTGGGCACGCGCTCGCGAACGAACCGCCGTCACCGCCCACACCAGCACAAAAGCCGCCACCATCGACAGCACAATCGTGCCACCGGTCGGCAGGTTAAACGCCCACGACAGGTACAGGCCAACAATCGAGCAGATACCGCCAAACACCGGCGAGAACACCATCATCGACCCCAGTCGGCGGCACGCCAGGCGCGCAGCCGACGCCGGAATCACCAGAAGCGCCAACACCAGCACATTACCGAGCGTCTGCAGACCCAGCACCACAGAAATGGTCACCAGAACGTACAGCGCAATATCCAGGGCAAGCACCGGCAGGCCCATCGCGCGGGCACTCTCGCGGTCCAGGCTGACCGTCACAATCTGGCGGTGGAACAGCCACAACACCAGCAGGATAACGGCACCCATAATCGCCGCATTGGTAATATCCTCATTCGAAACGCCCACAATCGAGCCGAATAAGAAATCCTGCACCGAACCCGAATAGCCCGGCGCCAAAGAAATAATCACAATACCCAACGCAAAAGACGCGGCAAAGAAAATACCAATGACCGAATCCTCGCGCAGCCGCTGATTCTGACTAAAAATAGCCACCAGAATAGCCGTCACCACGCCCGCCGTCAGGCCGCCCACCATCAGGTTACCGCCCAACACGAACGCCACCGCCAGGCCCGGGAACACCGAGTGCGCCACCGCATCGCCAATGAAGACCATGCCGCGCATCAGCACGTGGCAACCCACCACGCCGGTGACCACCGACGCGAGCAGTACCGCCGCCAGGGCGCGCGGAAGGAACGCCAGCGACGGGTTGAACAGGTCGGCAAAAAAATCGAGAGGAGTAATCAACGGGCACCCCCGGTAGAAGCAGAATCAGCGTGGGCGGGGGAAGCGGTGCAGGAATCCGGCAGCTCGTGGCCGTACTCATCCAACGCACCACCGGCACAGGTGAAGCCCGTGCGGGCGTGGCCCTGCGCCTCCTCAATATCGTGACCGTGCAGCCACGTGTGCAGCTGCTCCAGACTAAAGGACGCCGCCGGGCCATCCAGGTGAATATTGCCGCGCACACCGCATAGACGCGAGCAGGACTCGCGCGCCGCCAGCATGTCGTGCGTGGACATTAGAATCGTGATGCCCTCGTCCGCCAACTCACGGTACAGGCGAGTCAGAGTGGTCTGAGTGGGTGCATCCACACCCGTAAACGGCTCGTCCAGCAGCAACAGGGAGGGGTTCGCCGCCAGAGCGCGCGCAAGCAGCACTCGCTGACGCTGGCCACCTGAAAGCTCCGCGATGGAAGCGTCCTGCAGGTGCAGAACATCGGTGCGTTCCATCGCCGAAAAAACCTGCACCCAATCCTTCTTCGCCGGGCGGCGGAAGAACCCAATCTCACGCACGCGACCGGTCATCACCGTATCCTTGACTGTCAGCGGAAAATCCCACTGGAACTGGTGCTTCTGCGGCACATAACCAATATGCGCACGCGCCACACGCGGCGACTCACCCAACACCCGAACCTGCCCGGACGCCGGGCGAATCAGACCCAAAATGGTGCGCAGCAGCGTAGTCTTACCGGCACCATTAGCACCAATCAGACCCGCAAACTCGCCACGCTCCAGGGTCAGGGACAAATCCTTGAGGATGGAACGGCGCGCGTAGCCAGCGTACAGATTTGAAATCTCTAGAACGGGCTCAGTACCCGCTGTTACCGATGCGCTCACGAACGGTCACCGCGCACTTCATCCAGTGCCTCACGCTGTGCGGAGGAGCGGCGGCGGAACGAAAGGAACGCGCCCACGGCAATCACAGCTGCCACGCCTGCGGCAATAGCGCCCCAGGGGATAGTGAACTCTGCCTTGTAACCGCTCTGGTCACTCGCTGCGGCGGCAGAAGAAGAACCGGATGCCTGAGTACCGGATGCCTGAGAAGCAGAGGTAGACGAAGCATCGGAGGAAGCAGAAGAAGCCGAGCCCGAGGAACCGCGCGCCTGCGCCTCCATCGCGTACAGGGCATCAGCGCTCGCAGAATCACCCACCGCAAACTTCAGGTAGCGGGTATCAGACACGGTCGAACCGTCAGACAGCTCAGCGCTCGCGGTAACCTTCAGCAGGTACTCGCCGGGGGCGGTGAACACCCAGTTTGCGTGGGTGTGAGTGTTCTTCTCCACCCACAGCTTCTGCGGCTCACTCTTGGTCGAGGACCACAGCACCTGCGGTGCCGAGAAGTTGCCGTTCTCCAGGTACAGGCTGAACGTGCCGGGGCCGCTCACCTGCTCCAGGGTCAGGTTCACGCCGCGGTTCAGCTTGGACACCAGCTGCGGATCCTGAGTGTTCCAACCCGGCCAGATCACGCCCTTAGTTTCGGTCTGCGGAATGACGTACACCTTAGAGCCGGCGGGCGCACCCACGAAGGAGTAGCGCGGGTCGTTCGGCACCTCAAGGATCGCCTGGTCGCTACCGCGGTAGATGACCTCGTCCAGGCTGCGCCAGACGGGGGTTTCGCCGTGGTCGTCGTGGAGCATGAGCTCAAACTTGCCGTTGTTGAAACGAGGGCCCATATCCACGTGGCCGGCGGAAATTTCGGTGCGGCCGGATGCGACCGGCTGCTCCGCCGACAGGGTCTGGGTGAGGGCGCGCTCGCCGCGGCTGAGGTTGCTGTCGCTTGGCTGAGCCGAGGCGCTCTCAGCGGTTGCCGGGGTGGTCTCCGCGTGTGCTACACCCAGGGGTGCGAGCATGAGGCTGGCACCCAGAGCCAGGGCGGGCAGGGCGCGGCTACGTGAGGAACGGGAGGGGGTGGTTGAGTTCATCATGAGGACTTCCTTGAATCATGACCTAGGTGGTGTGTGAAAGATTATCTATATGCTGATATGGCTATATGAGCTTGTGGGTAGCTTAAAACCGGGTTACGAGGTGCTAGCCTCCGAGCAGCTAGCGCCCGAAGAGTCGCCGCCAGAACTAGCCCCAGAACACAGTGCAATCGTGTGAGCATTCGCCAGCATCATCTGCGCGTAGTGAGGAGCCTGCGCATCCAGAGTGTCCGAATAGAGCACCCCGGTACGCACCTGCGCCTCCCGAGCCAGCTCCGTGAGAACCGGTGAACGCATCGCCGTGGACTTATCCAGGTAAATCGCCGGAACCTTCAAATCCTCGACCGTGCGGCGCAGGCGCTGACGCTGCTGAATACTCGGCTCGCCGCTCGCGCTGGCACTCACAAAACCTGCAATGTGCAGTCCGTAGGTGCTCGCCAGGTAGCGGTAGCCGTCGTGCGTGGTGACCAGGTTGCGTGCCGCCTCCGGCAGGGCCCCGTACACCTGACGCAGCTGAGCGTCCAGGGCATCAAGCTCCTTCATGACCTGCTCGGTGCGGGTCGCATACTCGCTCGCACCTGCCGGATCGGCGGAGGTGAGCGCGTCACGGATGACCTGCACGCTCGCCTTCGCGTTCGGTACCGAATGCCAAATGTGCGGGTCGATTTCGCCGTGCACGTGCTTGCCCAGAACCGCCTGCGCCAGCAGGTACACCTGACCGCGGTGCTCCGAAGCGCCCGAACGCAGGAAACGGTAGCTGCCGCCCGCGGGCACCTCCTGCAGGGTGCGGGAGGGGACCGCGACCACGGTGCGGTTCAGTTCGTGCTCGACGGCGCCCTGGGAGGAGTCCGCGCGGAGCACGAGCCTGCCGTCGCCGGTGCGTGCGGTAATATCGGCGTGACCTGCGGAAAGAACCTTGATGTCCGAGGTAGAAACGTTCTGTTCCTTCGCTAGGCGGTCCACCAGCTGCTGCGGGTCGCGACCGACCGCGCAGTACAGGGTGCCGCGCGAAGAACGCACCGACTCCGGGGCGTTGACCGCGGTGGCGCTCAGCTCAATGGCGTACTCGCCGGCATCACTAAACGCCCACGACAGGTGCGTATGCGCCTGCAGGGGCAGCTCCAGCGAACCCATGTCGCCGGTGCGAATCGCGGTGTCCCCCTCACGGGTGAGGTTCACGCCGCGCGCATGCGAATCGCACAGCATCTCCACCGCACCGAAGGTCTGCGTAATGAACGCCGCCAGCTGCGCATTCGACGAATCGGTGGCGGTGCGCGCCCGCACGCTCTGCACCTCAAAGCGCATGCCGGCCTCCGAAGAATCGGCGGGTGCAGACTCGTTCTGACCGCCCTCTTCAACGCGCAAACCCAGCCAGATGGAGTCCAGGGAGGCATCCTCAACAATGGCTTCTAGCTTGCCGCCGTACTGCTCAATCTTCTCCGCAACAGCCACGGACACAACCCCGGCGGGCAGGTTCGCCTCAACCATTTTGGAGAGCTTACGCTGCTCCAGCAGCAGGCCGTTCGTCAGGGCGCAGCGGGCGTAGGCAACATCGCGGATATCGCGCAGGCTTGGCTCGTACGAGTGCGGGTCGGCACCGGCGGGCACGAGGGAGTGCACGCTGGCGCGCTCGCCGGCAATCTGCTGCGCCAAATCCGCCAGGATCGGGGTCGTGGCGACCACGCGCATCCGGTCGGAGGAAGCGTTCTCGGTGGTGGCGCATCCGCTCAGTGCGAAGGCGCCAGCCCCCACCCCGGCACCTGCCGCAATGCGGGAGGCGAGGGTGAGGGCGGCGCGTCGACTATAGGCGTGTGACCCCTTGCTGGTATGCCCGCTATGCGGCGTCACCGCTGCGGCCCTTTCGGCGTGCCGAACGCAGAATCATGGCACCGAGCGCCAGCGCCAGAATGGAGGTGCTGACCATGAACGGGTCGATGACCACACCGGTGTTCGGCAGCTTACCTGCGGCGGCTGCCTTCTGAGCGTTCGCGAGTTCCTGGCTGGTCAGGGCGCAATCCTCACCGGATGCGGTCTTACCGACGATGCGCACCTTGGATCCGTCGGGCTTGGTGACGATGCCGGTGGCTTCGTCCACGGTGCCGTTGACGGGGTTCTTTGCGGTGCTCTTCTCGCCGCCGGTGTTAGCGCCGTTAGTGTTGCCGCCGTCCTGCTTGGCACCTGCCGCACCCTGTGCGTTGTTGCTTGCCGGGGCGTTATCGGGGTTGCCGACGGTGAAGTGCAGAACCGATTCGCTACTGACCTGCTGGCCGTTCTTCAGGCGTGCCGTCCAGCCGATGGTCACGGTGTAGCGGCCCTCGGCGGTGAACACCCAGTTGCTGTGCTGGTGGGTGTTCGCGGGCACCTGGAAGGAGCCGCCGCTACGCGAATCGAAGACCTGCTGACCGGCGGAACCGAAGTTACCGGAGAGGAACGTGGACATGGTGCCGGGGCCCTCAAAACCGTTGAGGCTCATGGTGACGGGGCCGTCGAGCTGCTTGAGCAGTTCGGGGTCCTGGGTGCTCCAGCCGAGCCAGGGCACGCCCTGCTGCTGGGTTGCACCAATCATGTGCACGGGGGTGCCCGCCGGGGCGATATTCTCCATGCCTGCGGGCAGGTTGAGCTTCGCGGCGTCATTGAGCACGAACTCGAGGGCGCCGGGGGAGACGTGGCGGGCGGGGCTGGTGCGGTCGTCCTTCACGCTGCTGGTGAGGTTGCCGCCGTTGAGCACGGGACCCACGTCAAAGTGGCCGTGGGTAACTTCTTCACGGCCGCTGTGCTCAGCGGTATTGACTACAGCGAGGGTGGGGATGCTGGTCGGTGCCTGGGCTGCCTGGTTGCTCTGCTTGTTGTCCTTCTGAGCGTCCTTGGAGTCCTTAGAGTCCTTGGCATCTTCGGCGGGAACCTCGGTGGCGATGCACTGCTGGTTCAGGCTGCCGGGCAGACCGGAGGACAGCACACCGTTGCCGGTAATGCCGCCGCCGTTACCGCCGGGCGCGGTGACGTTCTGGGCGTTGGAGCCCTTCACGCTGCGGGAGCTGCCGTTATCGCCGCCACTCTTGTTTTCGCCCTTGTCGGAGCCGTTATTGGTGGCATTGTCGGTGCCGCTGATAGCGGTCACGCCGGATCCGCCCTGGGCCGCCTGCTCACCATTCGCGGCAGACTTCGCGCCGTTCGGGTCGGTCACCTGTGCGGCGTTCTGACCCTTCACGGATGCGTCCACGCGGCGAATACCGGTGGATGCGCTCGCCTCCGCAGATGCACTCGCCTCAGCACTTGCGGAAGTAGATGCACTGGGGGTGCCGGTGGCGCTCTCGGTTGCGGTGGAGGTCGCCTCGGGGGTAGTAGTCGCCTCGTTCGTGGCGTCCTTGGTGGCTTCCTTCGCGGTGTTCTGCGCGTTCAGGAGCTCGAAGCCCTCCTCGGCGTTGGTGCCCACGGCGATGGTGTAGGTCGCTTCGGAGCTGACCGGGGTGCCGTCCGCAAGGATTGCGGTGGCGCGGAAGGTCAGCTGGTAGATGCCGTCGCGGGTGAACGCCCAGCTGAGGTGCTCGTGGCCGCCAGCGGTGATGGTGTGCGGTGCGAGCTGGTCGTTGGTGCTGAAAACGCGCGGGTTGTCGCGGCCGGATTCGGTGAAGACTTCGGCGCGGCCGCCTTCGGGTACGCTACTGCGCACGAGTTCAAGGTTGATGGTGTTGTCCTTGAGGGCGCCGGGGCGGATTCCTTCCGCGCCGAGGCCGGGGTAGAGCAGGCCGCGGGTGCGGGTGGAGGGAATGTAGAAGATGTCGGTGTCTTCGGGGGCAATGTAGTCGTAGCCTGCTACGACCTTGGTGTGTGCATCCTCGACGTCAGGCAGGTGGAAGACGGTGCGGGCGGGGTTGAATCGTCCCTGCTGGCCGGGGGCGGTGTCTGCAAGGGTGCCGAGGGTGAACTGGTTGCCGTCGAGGAATGCGTTGAGCATTTCGGTGTGCACGCCGGCGATGACGTAGTCGCCTTCGTAGTTGAGGTAACCGCGCGACTCGGTGCCCGCCTGGGGGCCGGCCTGGTTTTCCTGTGCCTGTGCGGCGGTGAAGGTGCCGACCTGGGGGAGGGCGAGGGGTGCCCCGAGTGCGAGGGTGCATCCGAGGGTGGTTGCGCTGAGTAGGCTCAGGGGTTTGCTGCGTCCTTGCATGGTGGCTCCTTGGATGACTGCTCGTTGGCTGGTACGCTACCCGATGCTCCCGGGGTGTGCCCGGTGCTTGTCCCGGCGGCCTGTTGCCGGTTTCTCCCTTGCGGAAGGGGTGCGCTCTGCCGTGTTTTCTCTTTGTGGATGTACGTGGTGTGCGTTTTTGGGCGCGCCTCTGCGCACATGTGTTTCTGAGAATCACTATACTCAGTTAGTTTCCAAATGACAATTATTTGCAAAAGCGCTACCCTAAGAAATAGAAAAATGAGAAAGGTTGTCATGAGCCCTCAGAAGCAGACCCAACGACGGGTCACCACACACACCCCCGCACTCTTCATCCCCGGCGGCAAGCCCGCCCTCCGCCGCGCCGCCGCGTTCCTCTCCGCCGCAGCACTGCTCGCGCTCGCCGGTGCAGCCCCCTCCCTGCCCGCCGCTGCAGGCCCCGACGACGGCAAAATCGTCACCACCAAGGGCCACGTCGACGCCCCCAAGGCGTACTGGGACGAACAGAACGGCACCTTCGTCCTCATGAACGAGGCGAACCCCTACAAGACCGGCGCAGACACCTACGAACTGGACAAGACCGTCAACTGGGTCGGCAAGGGCTACAGCACCAGGGACGGCAAGTCGCAGTACACCATGACCCTGGGCGACTCGCCCTCCCTGGCGTTCCTCGGCGAACCCGGCCAGACCCTCTACATGGCACCGCACCTGACCTACGGCAACCAGGACCCCATCTGGGCTGGCCTGGGCGCCTCCACGAAGGTGCCCACTGAGCGTTTCCGTGACGGCGTGTTCGCTACCGACATTCTCTCCGTTGAGGGCCCCGGCCGTATGGAGCTCTTCCGCTACAACCCGGATGACGCCCCCGCCGACGTGTACCGCATGCTCTCCAGCAGCTCGAACGGTTGGCACTCTTGGCTGCTCGACAAGGGTAGCCACACGCACAACACCACGACCTTCACCCGCCCCGGCCGCTACGTGGTCACCTACCGCACCGTGGCGCGCTCCACCGACGGCCGCATCATCAGCTCCAAGCCGTCGAAGCTGGTCTGGCAGGTGGGCGGCATGCAGCCTACGCTCGGTGACGGCACCCCTACCGCCGTACCCACGGTCGACCGCTACAACGCGGCACCCGTTGGTGACCTGGACGCCGCAAAGTACGTGCTGTCCGTGGCGCCGCACCGCCTGGACGCCGACCCGGCAAAGAACAAGGACGCTGACGACAAGCTCAGCGACATCACCTTCACCGCCGCGAATAAGAACCTCAAGGGCACCCTGACCCTGTACAACAACGGCTACTTCCTGACCGACCTGCCGGTCGTGAACGGTACCGCCACCTGGTCTGAAATGCTCGGTAGCGAGGGCTCCCAGTTGCAGGCGGTCTTCACCCCGGATACCTCCGACGCGAACAGTGCGGAGGCGTCCCGCTGGATTTCGCACAAGCTCACCTACGAGCCCGGTAAGGCTGAGAGCGTGTACAGCGACGACGGTAACGGCTCCTGGCCCGAGGAAATCCCGGATCAGGCGAACACCGTGCTCAGCACTGAGCAGTACACGCCGACCAGCATGGACTACGACGTGACCGTCACCCCGAACGGCAACGGCTTCAGCACCGTTGAGGTCCGCTTCAAGGACCCGAAGGTGCGCGGCTTCATGCGCGGCGGCTTCTACGCCCAGGACGACCCGGTGTACCCGTACCTCGACCTGGAAGGCTCCGTCGAGGATGGTGTGGCGCGCTTTACCTTCCGTGACGAGTCGTTCTACAAGGGCACGGCTCTGCGCGTGAAGATGCTGACCCACCCGGATATGAATGCTTCCGCCTCCACTACTGAGGTTGCGGCGAACTACGAGCCGGGCACGAAGTACACTGCGCACGGTGCGCTGGCTCCCGATAGCGCACCCATTGGCGATGCACCGAAGCCTGCTCCGGTAGATCCGTTGCCGAGCGCTGAGCCTACCGTCGCGCCTTCTGCTGAGCCGAGTGAGGCTCCTTCCGAGGCGCCGACCGCTGAGCCCAGCACCGTTCCGTCGGTGTCCCCCAGCGAGGTTCCGACCGTGCCTGCGGTGCCGACCGCCTCCGCAGAACCGAGCGTACCTGCCCCGGCGCCCTCCACTCCGGCACCGAGCAGCCCCGCGCCCGCAAACCCGGAGCCGTCCAGCCCCGCGCCCTCTGCTCAGCCGTCCACTCCCGGAACCCCGGGTCACCAGTGCGTGCCCGGTCAGATTGACGGCCGCGCCAAGATTTCGAAGGGCCACCTGGACATTCAGGCGACCCTGAAGGACCGCCAGCTGTCCGTGGGTCTGCGCGACGACAGCGGCATCATTGACGCCGATTCGACGGTGCGCCCGCTTGATTCGGTCGTGTGGACGGTCAGCGAGAACGCCCGCCGTGTACGCACTGAACGTATGGCTGATGAGAAGCTGAACTTCATGGGCCCGGTCGGTACCGCGTTCTACGGTCTGCCGCAGACTCAGCAGAGCGGCCTGCCTTGGCCCGGCTACAACACGCAGGATATTGACTACAGTCAGCTGCGCGGCCCGGTGCGCCTGCACGTGGTGCCGAAGGTCATGCCTGAGGGTGCACGCTTCGGCATGTTCACTGAGTCGCTGAATGGTGCGGATGTGCTGCTGGATTCGACGACCGGCAAGACCAGGATCGACATTGATTACGCGACGCACGCGCACGCGAACTGGGTGTTCTCTGAGCCCGGCCAGTACATGTTTGATGTGCACTATTCCGCGACCCTGGCTGATGGTACTGAGGTGAACAGCCCGGTGCAGCAGCTTGCGGTTGCTGTGGGTAAGAAGGCGTCGGATGCGTGCTCGTTTGAGACTGCCGTGCCGAAGGACCCGAACGCTGCGTCGGATGACTTTAGCGGTGTGCGCCGTGTGGATTCGGCAACCCCGGGCGGTGCTGGCGGTAATGCTGGTTCCGGTCAGGCTGGTCAGTCCGGTGCCGCGCAGTCTGGTCAGTCCGGTCAGGCTGGTGCTTCTGGCGCTGCCGGTGACGTGAACGCGCAGGGCTCTGATTCTGCTGATGGTTCTGCTGGCGGCGTATACCCGGGTGGTGTTTCCGGCGGTGGTACCGGTGGCGGCTCCCTGGGTCAGTCTGGTGTGTCTGCTTCTTCTGGCAACTCCCAGCAGAGCGGCCTGGCACGTACTGGTTTTGGTGCGGTGTCTGTGGCTGTGGGCGGTGCGCTGGTGTTGGGTGCGGGTACTGTGATGGTGCTGCGTTCTCGCCGCCGCGCCTCCTAGCGTTCGCCGCGTGAGGACACGCTGATACGGTGAAGCCCCCGCGGCTGAGAGGATGACTCTCGGCCGCGGGGGCTTTCCTGTGCCCAGTTCTCTGCACACGGGGTTGATGCCGTGCTACATATCGACGTCGGCTAGGCCTGTGACCTTCTCACGACTCCTGAAATAAAGAATGGTCATACCCCTATCGTCCAACTCATTCACCCTCGCCACATCATCCGGATTATCCATATCAGGCCAACGCTCGTTCTCAATCCTGAATCGCACAATCGCCAAGATTCGATAGTTATTGTGGGTGGTCGGACCAAAGGCAGCAATCTGTTTATCGGAGCGGGTGTAGAAGCCCACCATATCCTGGTCTTCAACATTCAGTGTTTCGTAATACACGATGCTGTCTATCGCGTTAATGGGGTAGCGGGTTGGGTTGGGTGACCAGACGCGCTGCTCAATACCTTCAGGGGAGAGCTTCACATATGCAACAAGAGTATAGCGACTACAAAGGAAGAAAAATAATACAAGGCCAACACATAGCAAGTTATACCAGATGCCCATATTTCCACTATGACTATTGGCCATATAAGCACTAAAAGGGAGTAATGGATTAAATATACAAATCCATACCTCAAAGCGATTTACTCGCCTAATGTAAATTCCCTGTGCTTCTTTTTTCTTATCTTGGTGTCGATTAATCTCGTACCTAATAATAATGTAGGGGATAGAGAGAATGGACAGTACTAAAATAATTCCCCAGAAGATACTAAAGATGGTATCTAGCATGTTTACTCCGCTACCTGGGTGTTTGCCGTTTTCATGAATATTTCCTTGTGGTTGGTGAATAGGGTTCGGTGTTTGGGTCTATCGTATCGGCTGCTGTGCGGTACTACATCTTGATATCCGCTAGGCCGGTGATTTTGGTGCGCCTTCTATACAGCTTCCTGAACAGGGGTTGCGTCCACTCGAGGTTATCCCACGTATCAACCCACGCCAGATCCTGCGGGTCCCGCATATCGGGCCAGCGGTCAAACTCGAGCCGGAACCGTACGATGGCCAGCAGCCGGTGGTTCTTGCCAACGGGGTCAAGCTTGGCGATTTCCTTGCCTTTCTTGGTGCAGAAGGTGGCCTTGTCAGACCCTACCCCAGTCCATTCCAATTCTTCCTCCCCCTCACCCTGGAAGTAGAAAACCTGGTCGATAGCCCTAATCGGGTAGGAGGTCACGGCGGCAAACGGTGAGAGCTTCTGCTCCACATCGTCGGGCGTGATTTTCGTGTACACCAGGTGAACGTGCAGAAAGTGGTAGGGGAAGAAGAGCATCGGGATGAACGCCAGCAGGTTGAAGAGGATACCGAGCTCAGTCTGCGTGTAGAGGTAGAGAGCGAAGTAACCTGCCGGGAGTATGGGCGTGAGAAGGCATACGAGCGCTTCGCGGCGGGGCACGCGCGTAATGTAGATGCCCTCGTCGCGGAG
This sequence comes from Rothia mucilaginosa, assembly GCF_964211445.1. Taxonomy (GTDB): domain Bacteria; phylum Actinomycetota; class Actinomycetes; order Actinomycetales; family Micrococcaceae; genus Rothia; species Rothia mucilaginosa_E. Next base: position 15,067 of record NZ_CAXOQT010000036.1, read on the forward strand.
CTTCATGTCCTGACGTCGGTGCCTACCATGCAGAACAATGATGGTGATGGCACCAACGATTGATGCGAGGGTGCAGGTGCCCCAGAGCAGAAGGAAAAAGGTGTGCATGATGCGTGCTCCTCTTTCGCGGTGTGGGTGGTGTTTGTGCCGGTCGCGGCTCTTCGGATGCAGGGGGTAGCCGGCGCTTATTGGGTGGGCTACATGTAGACGTCGGCAAGGCCGGTAACCTTCTCCCGTTCCCTGAAATAAGCCGCCACAGAACCAGCATCAAACACATCTACCGCGGCAACGTCCTCTGGATTATTCATGTCGGGCCAGCGGTCGTTTTCGATACGGAACCGGACAATCGCCATGAGGCGGTAATTCTTGTGAATAATCGGGCAGAAAGCGGCAATTAGTTTTCCGGATTTACTGTAGAAAGACACAAGGTCCTGGTCGTCTGTAGAGGTTGCCTCGTAGTATTCAATACCGTCAATAGCGTTGAAGGGGTAGACGGTCGTGCGCGCCGACCACATGCGCTGCTCAATACCTTCAGGGGAGATCTTCACGTAGGCAATGTGTACGTACCAGGCATACATCATGAGCCCGATTGACAGAAGTAATGCAATTGATTCATAGAAGATGCCCGCAGACCCATCGTCTACAAGATGAAGGTAGAACAAAAAGCACGGGAACCCTGGGGCAAATATTGCTAGAAGAGCCTCTGCCTGATTAACTCGCCGGATGTACGCGCCTTGGCGGCGGCGCTTCATATCCTTCCACCGCTGAATTTCGTAATTGGTGATGATATAGAGTGTCCCGGGTACCGAGATGAAGGCCAGGATACCCCAGATAATAATCAGGAAAATGCGCATGGTGGGTTCTCGTTTCGTGTGGTTGGTGAATAGGAAGGGTGCGCGCTCCGTCCGCGCATCCCCGGGAGCCTTCAGCCTTGCAAGCCGGGCTACATGTCAATCTCAGCCAGACCCGAGATTTTCTTACGGAACTTGAAATACGGAATGACTTCAGCGGGGTTATCCAACCGGTTCACCTTATCCACATCAGCCGGAATATCCAGGTAAGGCCAACGCCCGTACTCAATCCTAAATCGAGTCATAAGCAAGAGATAGTACTCATCATAATTCGGGTTCAACGGGTTAATGCGCGCCCGCGACTTAGTGAGGAACCAGGTGCGGCTTGCGGTATCTTCATCCGTGGACTCGCTATACACGACGCTATCAATAGCGCCGAGGGGGCAGATTCTCGACCCGCGAATGGGGGTGCGCTGCTCAATACCTTCAGAAGAAATCTTCAAGTACGTGGCGTTAACGCTCCACAGGTAATACAAGAGGAAAGCAGTCATGAGCATGGATGCAATGTCTACAAAAGAGTTAGTCTCGGGGCCATTGAGCGACAAAAAATAGCGGATAATCGGGAAGCCCGGGAAAAAGACAATAATGTACGCCAGCAGCGCTTGCATGCGACTAATGTAGACGCCTTCACGCTTCTTCTTCTCGTCACGGCGTCGATTAATGATGTAGGCGGCAAAGGTGAAAAGCGTGAAAATAGTCGTGATGATGGAGCATGCGCCCCAAAAGGTAATAGCAAATTCTTGAGACATCATTTAGCTATTCGCTCCTTCAATCAGGTAGGAGTCGAGTCGGTGATGGTAGTGGAGTGCGCATCGAGGATGCGCTGCAGGTGCTCCGGGATGTACTCGCCGCCAGATGCTGAAGCACCCACGGAGGATACGGTTGAGGGGCGCTCGCAGGCACGGTCATCGCCACGTGAACGAACGCCCCCACCCATCGCATCATCGGTTACTAGACCAGACGACGCGGTTTACTTATCCATCTCGTAGACCCAGCCGCCAGCGTTGCAGTAACGCTTGCCGTCCTTCTCGATGATGTAGTAGCCGGGTTCGTGGTTCTCGCACTTCTGGATAACCTCACGAGCCTCTCGGTTAGACTTCTCAAGGTTCGCGGCACGAATCTGGAAGAAAGCAAACGTAGCAATGTACGCCACCAGAACCAGCACGAGGGCAGTAATCGCCATGCCCTTACCCTTGCCGGTGCCATTCTTGACCATGACCAGAGCAATCACCGCGAAAACAATGGTCGGGATGGTCAGGAACGAACCAATAACAAAGATGCCGGTCAGGGCGGAAATAATACCCAGAACCAACGCGGTTACAGCCGCCCACTTCTTCTTCGGTGCCTCGACGGGCGCTCCGTATGCGGGCTGTGCGGCGGGCGCCTGCTGGGTGAACTGCGGCTGCTGCGGTGCAGCCGGCTGCGGGGTGTTTTCAGACATGAAAGTCCTCATTTCGTATGTGGTTGGTGAATATCCGGAAGCGCACCACCCGAAGGTGGTGTACCTTCCCCGAGGATACTCTATGTGCTTGAAAGCTCTGACAAGTGAAAATGTCGAGCACTTTGATGGTCTATGGGTTAGGTGGCTAAAAAGTTAACTCGGCGCAAGGCTCGGGTGAAGACTGGGCGACCATTCACCGGCGGCACTCAGGTGAGCCGCTGCTGGCATGCAGAAAGCCCCTGGTCTGAGAGATAATCTCTCAGCCCAGGGGCTTTCTCTATGCGGGGTTCCACGGTTTAGCTGGCTGCAGGTTCAGCCTCCGGGTCCTCCTCGTCTTCCTTCTCGGGGATAGCGACACCCACAGTCAGGTACCTCTTCGCCAGCAGGTACGAAGCAATCACCGGCACCACGTACACCAGCGACAACCCGCTACCGGACTGCACAACATCCACGGCAAGACGGACCGCCGCCAAGCATCCACCCAAACCCACCAGGGCAACGCAGAAGCCACGCAACACACCATACCCGGCAGTGCCCTCCTCAAAGGTCGCCGCCCACAGCTTGAACAGGGCGCGGCGCACAAAAATCAGGAAAACCGGCACCAGGCACAGCACCCCCGAAACACCCACAGGCTCATAACCGGCAGTGGCGAACGAAACCACCGGAATCAGCAGGCAGAAGAACGCCATCAGAGCACTCACACCCAGCACCACCAGGCGTACGTACCGGTTGATGCGCTCCATGCGTCGCAGGTTAGGGATCTCCTCGCTCGGCTCCGCGGCGCTGTAGAAGAACAGCAGAAGAACCAGCGCGGACACCGCCACATACCAGGGCGCAAAATTGATGCCGTCCGTCTGCGGGGTGAGGGCAACCTGTGGGACACCCGCCAAGGAGAGCGCAGCGAGCAGAACAATCGCAGTAACGCAGAGCGTGCCCACCGTCAGCAGGAAGTAATGGTACGCGCCGCCGTTCTTTGCATCCTGCACACCGTGCTCACGCGTGCCGTCAATCATCACGACGGAAAACAGCATTGTGGAGATGGATAGGATACTCCACGCGTACTCACCCGTCACGACGGGGACAAACAAGAGAAGCACGGACGCGGAGAAAAGAATCCACAGGAGCACTCGCTGCAGTGTGGGCGAGGAGGCGATAGCTTCTCCAATAAAGTCGATAATAAATTCGCCGATAAAGCTCACGGTGGATTCCTTTCTGCGGGGGAGGAGTTACTCTTTGATCTCTTCGAAGCGGAGGACGCTGAAGTCGAATTCATCGTTACGGGTGGAGAAGGACTTGTACGCCCTGTATTTTTTGCCCGTCTCAAAATTCTGGAGGTACTTGCGGATGGGTATACCATCAGGGGATTTGCTTGATGTGATGATTCCGCACTCCTCTGTTTCGAATTCGCCGGAGATTGAGTAGGGGTCCTCGTGTTCAATGATTTCGACGGAGGTAACAGTGCAGATAGCGGATTCATTGCTCGGGTTGTAGTTGGTCATAAAATGTAAGGACACAAGGCCCCCTAGCATGACTGCCACGAATATGATGACGTCGCGTGCATCCCACGCAGCTTTTGCTTTTTTGCGAAGATACTCTTTGAAGTCGACATTATTCTTCTTTTTCTTGATGTATCTCTTTTTGCGGGTCTTCTTTATAGCCCCAGTTTCGGTCATGTAATTTGCCTCTGGGTAATTCTTTTTCTTCGAGGTGTTCCTTTTCTTTGAAACATTCTTTTTCCTCGGGGAGTTCTTTTTCACTGCTCTTCACCTTCTTTCTGGGTTGCAGGCTGTTACTCTGGGATTTCTTCAAAGCGGGTCGTCTCAAAGAGCTGCGTTCATGGTGTGTACGTCCTTGTGCGGTAGTGGTTGGTGAATCATGCTCGCCCCGGTGAGGTGGCGGGCACATCCTTAGCCTATCGCACCGTATCTGACCAGAAGGTTAACTCGACGCAATGCTCCGATGAAGACTCGGCAACCACTCCGCGGATAACGCGAATCTGGGCTCAACCACCCGATTTCGTTAGCTACTCTGAGAGCAAATCCGCCCCTTCCGCACCGTTGCTGGAAGGCTGCCGGTCACCGATAGATAGAAAGGGTAGTGAACCACCATGATGATTACCTACACCATGATTGCCGTATGGGGTGTGATATGCCTTGGGCTGATGTACAGATTCTGCCGTTCCGCTATCGTCCATGAGATGAGTCGCCGCCACGACAAGAAGCTACGCGCCGAAAACATATACATCATCCGAGGTAAGCTTCGCAGCGTCATCCTGACCAGCGCCGCAGTTCTCGTATTTCCCGTCGCAATATTCCTGGCGCATCTACTTGGCGGCATGGGATTCCACCTTTTCTTCGACATCGCAGCGTTCTGCGCCATGTGCATCGCAATGTACTTCTTCTGTGAAGCCATTGAAGGATACTCCGAAATCTCGCCGGAAGGAATCGAAAGGGGAGAGTCATTCACAGACACGGTCTTCTACCCGCTCAACGCAATCGACGCGGTCTCATACAAGCAGGGCTCTAACGGTAGCGACCCAGATACCGTCACTTTTAAAACAAAATCAGGCAAGACGATTACGGATTTCAGCCCCGGCGATGACTGCTACTTCCTCCTCGCAATGACCCGATTCAGGATCGAAAACGACCGCTGGCCAGATGTCCAGAAGCCGAAGGACGATATTCAGGTTAAGGCGTGGATGAACTGGAACTCCACCATCCCGCACATCAGGGACAAGAAAATCACCGGCCTCGCCAAAGTAGACATGTAGCCCGCAATTTAGGCTGTTTTCAGCCCGTATTTAGTGCGTGTCCGGTGTGTTTCTCAACCAATATTTCCGCAATTTTTCTGTCGGAAGAACGTTGACTAGCCCGCATTGTCTAACCCTCAACTAGAAGGTGCACTATGCGCGCAAAAACATTAACGTTGAGGCTTACAATAAGAAAGGTTCAAAGCACAGCCGCAAGCCGTGCACGCACCATGTCACTTCACAGAAACACCGATCCCGAAAGGCACATCATGGCCACCAAGAAGCCCTCACGCCTCACCCGCCGCGCAGCACTCGCCGCAGCAGGCGCAGGCGCAGCAACCGCCCTCGGCGCACTGCTCACCCCCGCGCAGGCAACCACCTACCGCCCGACCGTGCGCCGCACCCCCTACAACGGCTACTACTCCAACCGTTACGGCCGCCGCACCCGCATCGTCATCAGCGACTACTACGGCAACTATTACTACTACGGCGGCTAAACCCTGCCCATACCCCCCCCGGATGCGCGGGGGACCGGCTGAGTGGCTGACGGGGCGACCCCGCGGCACTCAGCCACAAAACATATACTGGAAGACGGCACCACACTCGTGTAGTGCCGTCTTCCTGTTTGGTGCCTCAAGGCATCACCCGCGCCACGGTGCGGACTCACACCACAGATAGAGAGAACCCATGAAGAACGTAACCCGCCGATCCGCCCTCGGCCTGCTCGCAGCAACCGGCGGCGCAACCCTCCTCGCAGCATGCGGCGCTCAGCCCCAGGCAACCAGCGGCAACGCATCCGGTAGCGCTTCTGCTTCCGCGGCGGCATCTAAGACCGCACGCACCGACTACTCCGGCGTTGCAACCCTCGACGGCTACACCTCCAAGCCTTCTGACTACCAGCCCGGAACCCGCACCGAGCCTTCCAAGAACGCACCCGTGCCCGTGAAGCCTGCCGTTGCCAACGAGAACAGCGTCGAGGGCCTGTACCAGTCCATCGCATTCTTCGGTGCCGCCATTGAATACTACATGCGCACCGGCAAGACCGAGCCCCTGCGTGAATGCGCGGTTGACAACTCCGAGCTGAAAAACATGCTCGAGCCCGAAGAAGGCACCCTGGGTGCTGGCCTGCAGCAGGGCAAGATTTGGATGCAGGACCCGTCCGTCACCATTACCATGCTTACCCCGCAGCCTGAGCGTGACGGCGACGCCTACAACTGGGATATCCGCCTGACCATGGACAGCGGCGAATTCATTGCAAGCAAGGACCGCGTGGAGGAAGCTACCTCTGATTCGGACCGTAAGAACGATGTGGAGCGCACCCTGCACGGTGTGTACGAGAACGGTGCGTGGAAGCTGACCGGCATGCGCACTTCTTCCTCTTCGTCGTCTTCCTCTGCTTCCGCTTCGGCTTCCTAAAACTCAGTAGCCTAGAAACGCATAGTTTCTGAAATAGAAAGGCGCCCGCCCCGTGGTGTGAAACCATGAGGCGGGCACCATCACCGTAGATAGAGAGAACCAATGAAGAACGTAACCCGCCGATCCGCACTCGGCATGGTTGTAGCCGCCGGTGGTGCAACCCTCCTTGCCGCATGTGGCGCGCAGCCCCAGGCAACCGGTGGCTCTGCTTCCGAAAGCGCATCCGGTAGCGCTTCCGCTACTGCGTCGGCATCTAAGAGCGCACGTAGCGACTACTCCGGCGTTGCAGTCCTGGACGGCTACACCTCCAAGCCCGCTGACTACCAGCCCGGAACCCGCACCGAGCCCTCTAAGAACGCTCCCGTGCCCGTGAAGCCCGCCGTTGCCAACGAGAACAGCGTGGAGGGCCTGTACCAGTCCATCGCGTTCTTCGGTGCAACCATGGAGTACTACATGCGCACCGGCAAGACCGAGTCGCTGCGTGAATGTGCACTCGATAACTCTGAGCTGAAGAACTTCCTCGAACCTGACGCACGTTCCCTGGGCGCTGGTCTGCAGCAGGGCAAGATTTGGATGCAGGACCCGGCTGTCACTATCACCATGCTTACCCCGCAGCCTGAGCGTGACGGTGATACCTACAACTGGGATATCCGCCTGACCATGGACCCCGGTGAGTTCATTGCAAGCAAGGAACGCGTGCAGGAGGCCCCCTCTGAATCGGAACGTAAGGATGAGGTGAAGCGTACTCTGCACGGTGTGTACGAGAACGGCGCGTGGAAGCTGACCGGTATGCGTAATTCTTCTTCCTCTTCTTCTGCATCGGCAACTGCTTCGGCTTCTGCTTCCTAAAACTCAGGAGCCTAGAAGCG
>NZ_CAXOQT010000037.1:0-15996 GCF_964211445.1 Rothia mucilaginosa
TTTGAGAGTTTCAAAGCTGACCTTGAAGCCTATATCATGCACTGGAATACGGTAAGGCGCCAGGTAAAGCTCAAGGGCCTGACCCCGGTAGAGTACCGGGTTCAGGCCCTGCAGGAGGCCGCATAGCGGCTAGTATTTAATGCGTCCAAGTTTCGGGGCGCAGTTCACTATTGAGGTTGTGCCGGGGCTTTTGTGTGCTCACCGCTTTCGTGCGCTTATCGGCGGGGTAGTGGCGTTTTTCTGAGAAAGGTACGGCGGAAAATGAAGGCAAAATCACCATAAGGTTTTCATGACTTTAACGCGTGGTGGGTGTTGACCCCGCACAACGACCGGTATTCTTAACCTATGACTGAAAAGCTGTTGAGCGAACTGACCACCGCCCAGGTAGGCGGCCCCGCTAAGACCTACGTCCGCGCCACCACCGAAGCAGAAATTATCGAAGCAGTCTCCGCTGCAGACGCCGCAGGCGAACCCGTCCTCATCGTGGGCGGCGGCTCCAACCTGCTGGTTTCCGACGAAGGCTTCAACGGAACCGTCGTGCACATCGCCTCCGAAGGCGTAGAGGTGCTGCCCATCCCCGCATGCGGTGGCGCGAATGTGCGCGTGCAGGCGGGCACCATCTGGGACGACTTCGTGAAGCTCAGCATTGAGAACGAATGGGTCGGCCCCGCAGCCCTCTCCGGCATTCCCGGTACCGTGGGGGCAACCCCCGTGCAGAACGTGGGCGCATACGGCGTTGAGGTGGGCGAGTTCATCGCCTCGGTTCGCACCTGGGACCGCGAAAAGAACACCCAGAAGACCTTCGCGAGCGCAGACCTGCGATTCGGCTACCGCGACTCGGTGCTCAAGCGCGCAACCGTCAACGGCTCGCCCCGCTACGTGGTGCTGACCGTTGATTTCCAGTTCACCCTCGGCAACCTCTCCTCCCCGATTCGCTACGCCGAGCTGGCGAAGAGCCTGGGTGTTGAGCCCGGCGAGCGCGCCGACTCTGCGCTGGTCCGTGAAAAGGTGCTTCAGCTGCGCGGCTCCAAGGGCATGGTGCTCAACCCCGAGGATCGTGACACCTTCTCGACCGGTTCCTTCTTCACCAACCCGATCGTGCCCCGCTCGACCCTGGAGTCCCTGCCCGAGGGCGCCCCGAACTTCCCGGTGGTTGTGAAGACTTCCCCGTTCACCGCGGGCGTTGAGGACCCCGATTGCGTGAAGCTTTCGGCTGCATGGCTGATTCAGCACGCAGGCTTCGATAAGGGCTTCGGCCTGGAGGGCGACTCCCGCGAAATCGCCCAGGGCCGCGCGAGCCTGTCGACCAAGCACACCCTGGCGATTACGAACCGCGGCGGCGCATCCGCTGAGGACATCTTCGCGATTGCCCGCGCCGTGCGTGACGGCGTGCGCGAGCGCTTCGGTGTAACCCTCGTACCCGAGCCCGTCGTGGTCAACGGCGAAATCTAAACGCTAAACTTCTCGTCTCTCGTAGCGCGAGAGCGCATAGAATAAACGCTTCGGGCGGTCTCTGCTACAGAGACCGCCCGAAGCGTTTTATTGACTCGCCGTAGCTAGTGGCGAGGGGAGGAGATACGCGCCTGCCCCGGCAGGTAAGGCCTGCGCTTGGGTGCTGTGCGCGTTGTAGCCAGCGGAGCGGCAGGAAGGTGCTCCATCAGCACCTGAATCGCTAGGGGAAGCTTCTGAGGCGGGCAGGGGGCGTGGAAAATCGGCTTGTGGCGCGTGGGACGGTACGGGTAGTATTCCGCGTCCTCGCTGTGGGACCAGACAATGTTGCCGAACTCGCTGGGAACGGGGGAAAGCACATTAGCGTAGTAGGCGCGCGCCTGCAGGTCGGTACGCTCCGAAGCGTCGGTAGACACGCCGCTGGGCACACGATCCTGCTCGATGACGAGGGCTCGAACCATGCCACCTACGGTGCTGACCGCGTTCACGTGTAGGGCGAGCAGATCCCCGTCCTTGTGGTCGATCTGCACCTCACCGTCTGCGAGGATTCGGGTACCCTTGGTGATGCTGCTGGCGATTCCTTCGCAGAGGGCGCGGATGAGCGCCATGCGTGCCGGATAGAGGTCGGCGATATCCCAGCCGATGAGGGCTGCGGAATTGCCTGCGTACTCCTCGCAGGATTCGTAGGAGGCCACATCCACGTAGCCGCGGGCGATAGGTTCACGGTCGTAGGGGCGGCCGTCGCGCTGCTCCCAGAAGCTGAGGGCGGTTGCGGCGAAGACAGCCTGGCCGTCGCGCACGGTGACGCTGAGCGTGAAGTCCTGCGGGTAGCCGTTCTTGCTACGCGGGCGCAGGGGAACGGCTCGGGTGTATTCGGTGAATTCCTCGGGCCAGTCCAGGTAGTAGCTCATTCGTGCCCCGTCGCTACGGTGCACGGTGAGTTCTCCCGGTAGCAGCATGGCTTCGGGCACACCACCAGCGCGTTCGGCGGCGTAGTGTTCGCTGACGGGCCAGGGGTTGAACTCCGTGTGGTAGGGGCTGGAGAGGAAGGAATCGAGCATAGAACGTATCCTCTCATAGTTTGAGGTTTTAGCGCATGGATATGCGGCTTTTATGACAAATGAGCTGCCCCTTCTGACGGCTCGGAAAGAGCGTTCAGAGGGGACAGCTCATCGTGTAGGGTGGGCGGCTCGTTTAGAGAGACTCGCCGCGGCGCTCAGGCAGCAGGAACACGGTGGTTGCCGCTACCAGGAACGCGGTGGAGAAGAGCGTAAAGAGCAGCGGGGTTCCGCCGAATGCGACCAGCGGCGGCACAATGAGCGGCGCCGCGATGGAGGCGATACGACCAATACCGGCGGCGGCACCGGTGCCGGTTCCGCGCAGGTGGGTCGGGAAGATTTCCGGGCTCAGAGCGTAGAGGGCGCCCCACGCACCGAGGTTGAAGAAGGAGAGCAAGCATCCGGCGAGGATGATGAATACCTCGGTGTGCGCCATACCGTAGCCAGCCGCTGCGAGGGCGGAGCCGAGCAGGAACGCGGCGAGGGTTGCGCGGCGGCCCCACTTTTCGATGAGGTAGGCGGCGACCGCGTAGCCGGGCAGCTGGGCGAGGGTCATGATGAGGGTGAACGCGAAGGACTTGACGAGGCTGAAGCCCTGGGCACTCAGCAGAGTCGGAATCCAGATGAACGCGCCGTAGTAGGAGAGGTTGATGCAGAACCAGATGACGCACAGGGCGATGGTCTTGCGGCGCTGACCAGCAGCCCAGATGGAGTGGACCTTGGCGGACTCGGCGTTGTCGGCGCTTTCTACGGCGCCGTGCTCCGCGGAGTCCTCGGCCTTCTTAGCGTTGGGGAAGAGAGCTGGGGACGCCTCAAAACGCTCAACGACGCGGCGCGCATCATCGTGCTTGCCGACGGATTCCAGGAAGCGTACGGACTCGGGGGTTCCCAGGCGAATCACCAGCGAGTAGATGGCGGGAATCAGACCGATAGCAAGCGCCCAGCGCCAGCCGTTCGCCTGCGGAACAACGAAAGTACCGATGAGCGCGGCGAGAATCCAGCCGACAGCCCAGAACGCCTCAAGAGCGACCACAACGCGGCCACGGATAGCGCGCGGCGAGAACTCAGAAATCAGGGTGGACGCCACCGGCAGTTCCGCGCCCAGGCCCAGACCGACCAGGAAGCGGAAGATAAGCAGTACACCCAGGGAGGTGGCAAGCGCGGAGGCGCCGGTTGCCAGACCGTAAATCAGCAGGGTGAGCGCGAAGATGTAGCGGCGGCCGAGCTTATCGGCGAGCAGACCGCCGAAGGTTGCGCCGAGCGCCATGCCGGCGAAGCCGATGGAACCGAGCCAGGAGGCTTCGGTGGGGCTCAGATGCCATTCCTTGATGAGGGCTGCCATGACGAAGGAGATGAGGCCGACGTCCATGGCGTCGAGTGCCCAGCCGAGACCCGAGATGCCCAGGAGCTTGCCGTGGGCGCGGGTGAAGGGGAGATTTTCGAGGCGCTCATTGAGCGTGGGAGGTGCCGTGCGTTCCGCGGTGGGTGCAGTGGTGCTGGCGGGCGCAGCGGCGTTGGTGCGGTGTGAGTCCGTCGATGCGGGACGTGAGGAGGACACGGTAGTGGGTCGCTTCCTTAGTGTTTAGGCACAAGTGCCGGGTGAATTGTTCCCTTACAGTGTATAAAGGTACTTTCGACTTGAACACTATTGAAACGAAAAAACTTTGAAATGACGAAAAAATCTCAACATGAAGAAATCTTTCACAGCACCCACCCAGCGGCGGGTGCTATTCTCTAACCACCGCCGCCCGGTGAAACTCACCTACGGCACGTTTGGAAGGAACACCCCTGAAAACCATTGAAGATGAAGTCAAGGAAAGCGAAACCAGTCGCTTTCACCGCTGGCTCGAAGCCCGTAAGGAGCGCATGCACGCGCATCCGGTCATGCGTCATCTCTACAAGCCCCTCGTGATCGGTGTGGGTGCCTTCTGCTTTATTGCCGGACTGATTATGCTCGTCACCCCCGGCCCCGGCTGGCTGTTCATCTTCATAGGCCTGGGCATTTGGGGTACCGAATTCACCTGGGCACGCCGCGCCAATATTTTCATGAAGCACGTGGTGCTCACCGCCTGGTACCGCTACTGTGCCTGGCGACAGCAGCGCAAAGAGCGCAAAGCCGCACGTAAGGCAGAACGCAAAGCCGCCGCCGAGAACCATCGCTAAGCCCGCATAAGCTATACCTAGACACAGAAGCCCTCGCTCCCATCCGATAAGGATGGTAGCGAGGGCTTTTATATAGGCTTGTCAGTGAGCTTTAGAGCTTGCCAATAGCAATCTGCAGCATACGGCGAATCGGCTCAGCAGCACCCCACAGCAGCTGGTCACCCACGGTGAACGCGCTAATGTACTCGGGGCCCATAGCGAGCTTACGTACGCGGCCGACCGGAATCTCCAGAGAACCGGAAGCAGCCACGGGGGTCAGCTGCTCCATGGACGCCTCACGCTCGTTCGGCACGAAGCGAACCCAGGGGTTATCCTCGGCGATGATGCGCTCGATCTCCTCCAGCGGCAGGTCCTTCTTGAGCTTGATGGTCAGCGCCTGAGAGTGCGAGCGCATTGCAGCGATACGGACGCACAGGCCGTCCATGGTGATCTTGTCGTCTTCGGGGCGGCCCAGAATCTTGTTGGTCTCGACCTCAGCCTTCCACTCTTCGCGGGACTGGCCGTTACCCAGGTCGGAGTCAATCCAGGGAATCAGGGAGCCGGAGAGCGGCACACCGAACTGGGAGGAATCCAGCTCGCCGGAACGCTGCTTAGCCAGGACCTTGCGGTCAATATCCAGGATTGCGGATGCGGGGTCGCTCAGCTCCTCGGAGACCTCGTTGCCCAGGTCGCGGAACTGTGTGAGCACCTCACGCATGTGGCGTGCGCCGCCGCCGGATGCTGCCTGGTAGGTCATGGAGGTTGCCCACTCGACCAGGTCGTTCTTGAAGAGGCCGCCCAGGCCCATCAGCAGGCAGGAGACGGTGCAGTTGCCGCCGACGAAGTCCTTCACGCCGGATGCCAGGCCGCGGTCGATGACGTCGCGGTTAATGGGGTCCAGCACGATGATGGAGTCATCGTTCATACGCAGGGTGGAAGCGGCGTCAATCCACAGGCCGTCCCAGCCAGCTGCGCGCAGCTTCGGGTGGACAGCCTCGGTGTAGCCACCGCCCTGAGCGGTCACAATAATCGAGTGCTTACGCAGCTCGTCAATGTCGTATGCGTCCTTCAGCTCGGACGGCTCAATTACGCCGTCGAAGGTGGGCGCAGCGCCACCAACATTAGAGGTGGTGAAGAAGACGGGGGTAATGCCCTCGAAGTCGCCTTCCTCAACCATGCGCTTCATGAGGACGGAGCCCACCATGCCGCGCCAGCCAACAAAACCTACAGAGTCACCGGGATTAAAGTTCATGGTTCCCAGTGTACTCTCAGGCTGGCGGGTGTGGACTAACACCGTACAAAAAATCTGATATTCGGAACGGAATACCGTGTGAAGAGGCGGGGCTTATTACCGGGGCACCGGGAGGCGCATTAAACACTCAAGCCCGCGGTACTCCGGGTGGAGCAGCCGCAGGCTTGAAATGCATGTCTATATCAGCGAGTGAACGAGGGAAGCTTGAACTAGATACGTTCGAGCCGCTGGAACGAGAAGTACATGGGGTTCTTCGTGCCCGACTCATCGAGCAGGTAACCCTTCTCGCTATTCTCCCATGCACTCTCGGAGGTGACTCGCCAGCACCCGTTCGGTGAGCTGCCCTCGCAACTGCCCGCAGAATTTGCAAGCTGCAGTTCGGGCGCTCGCGTATCGCCGGTAATCTCGTTGCCTTCCTGGCAGTAGAAGAGGGTCCGCTCCACCGTCTCCACCCGACCGAAGGTGGGCAGGTCGGTGCGGGAGAGCGCCTCCGCGTACACGGAGCCGCCGCCAATAATCCAGGCGTCAACCGCGGCGGTATCTGCGGGGGTATCCTCAATCGGTGCGCCCGCGGCGTCACGAGCCGCGTACAACGCCGCATCCAGCGAAGGAACCCACAGGGCACCATCGCGTTCTTCCGCCTCGGTCACCGAACGGCTAATCACAATATTCGTACGGCCCGGCAGGGGGCGAAAACGCGGCGGTAACGACTCCCACGTGCGGCGACCCATAATCACCGGAGCACCCAGGGTCACCTTCTTGAAATGCGCCAAATCCTCCGGGGCGCGCCAGGGCATATCCCCGTCACGACCAATGATGCCGGCATCGGTTTGAGTCCAAATAGCGCCCAGACGATACATCATGCCTCCTAAAACTACCTGCAGTTAGACCGCAATCGGGGCGGTAATACCGGGGTGGTGCTTGTAATCCACCAGCTCAAAGTCTTCGTACTCGTAATCGAAAATAGAAGGCTTCTTGGTCTTAATAACCAGCTTCGGGTACGGGTAAGGTTCGCGCGGCGGGTAGGGGTTACCCTCCGGGTCGGTGCCGTAGCCCAGCTGCTTCTTCACCTGCTCCAGGTGGTTCGAGTAGATGTGGCAGTCGCCGCCGGTCCACACGAACTCGCCCGGCACCATCCCGACCTCTTCGGCGATCAGGTAGGTCAGCAGTGCGTACGAGGCGATATTGAAGGGCACGCCCAGGAACATGTCAGCACTACGCTGGTACAGCTGGCAAGACAGCTCCTTCACACCGTCCGCACGCTCGTGCACGTAGAACTGGAACAGTGCGTGGCAGGGCGGAAGCGCCATGCTATCCACCTCGGCAGGGTTCCATGCCGAAACAATATGGCGGCGAGAGCTCGGGTTGTTCTTGAGCGACTCAATGACCTTCGCAATCTGGTCAATCGTGCCGCCATCGGGGGTCGGCCACGAACGCCACTGCACGCCGTACACCGGACCCAAATCGCCGTTCTCGTCAGCCCACTCATCCCAAATGGTCACACCGCGTTCCTGCAACCAACGCACATTCGACGAACCGCGCAAGAACCACAGCAGCTCAATAGCAACCGACTTGAAGTGCACACGCTTGGTGGTAATCAGCGGGAACGACTCACGCAGATCAAAACGCATCTGACGGCCAAAAACACCGAAGGTGCCGGTGCCGGTACGGTCGGAACGCTGCGCATCCGCCGCAATGGCGTCCTTGTTCTCCTCGAGGATTTCGCGCAGAAGATCTTCATAGGGCGTGGGGATTGCGTGAGTCATAAGAAAAACCTTGAATCCTGTCAGTAGACGTGAGAGGCGGCAAAGAAGCAACCGCCCCTCTATTGTAAAACCCGCAAACGGGGTGCAGGTAGAGCAAACACGCTGAGCATAAAGCCCAGCGCGCTCGCTATGAAAAGATAAAAATCTAGCCTAGAACCTAGTCCAGAGCCGCGCGTACACGCTCCACCGAGACAATACGCGGGTCATCGCCCTCGGTCACCTGCAGGACCAGGGCATCGCCGGGCTCCAGGTACGGGTCCTCAGTCGGAAGGACCTCCGCGGAACCCTCAAACAGGTACTCGCGCAGAACATCCATCACCTGCGGCAGTACCGGGCGGTGGGTGCACAGCAGTGATGAAGAGTCCTTATCGAACAGCGACGCCACCACGCGGGCAGTACGCGCCGGGTGACGCTGAGCCCCAGCCTCCGACAGGGACTTCTTCTCCTTTACCGAAACACCGTAATCCACCGAATACGGGGTCACGGTCTGAACGCAACGCAGCCACGGGGAAGAAATAATGCGGCTCGGAGCCCACGCCGCAAAGAGACGGCTAGAAGCCAACGCCTGACGCTTACCGGTAGCCGCCAGCGGGCGGTCATCCTCAGCCGCAGCCCAGCTCGAACGAGGCTTCGCCTTCGCGTGGCGGGCAATGAGAATCGGGCGGGTGCGCAACGCGTCCGCCTCCGCGAGAGCCTCCAGGGACTCCAGAGGAGCCAGGTCGTCCTCGTTGGTCAGCAGGGCGCGAGCAACCTCGGTGGATACCCAGCGCAGCTCATCCACTTCACCCTCATCCGCCAGGGCGCGGGCACCCTCGGGAAGCTCAGCGGACCAGTAGAAAACATCCTTAGGGCGGCCACCCACCGGGTAGGAAGTCACCGCCAGGGGCACACCCAGAACAACCTGCAGGCCGACCTCTTCGCGAATCTCACGAATAGCAGTCTCAGCCAGGGACTCGCCGGGATCCTGCTTGCCCTTAGGCCAGGACCAGTCATCATAACGGGGGCGGTGAATGATCAGGACCTCAAGCGCACCGTCGCGCATGCGCCAAATCAGTGCGCCAGAAGCAACAATATCCGCAGTGTTTGCGGGGGAACGGTCAATGCTGTTGACCGCGTCAAAACGTCGTGCCGAGTAGTAGATGGAGGGGGAATCCAGCGGTGCCATATCTCTCTCTGAACCTCTTCGCTAGGCTTGTGCACAATGCCAGAGGGCACCATGCTCCGTGTCTAATTGTAGGCGAGAGAACGGTCAAGTTGTAATCTCAACGTAACCTGTTGTTCACTTTTGCGCTAAGTGCACTAGTCCACCGCACGTTTTTGCACGACACGCGGAAAACCCCGCCTGCCCCACGCCATAAAGCGCGAGAACAGACGGGGTTCACGACCAGAAATCACCGCTAGGTCAGCGGCACAGCCTTAGACCTTATCGACCACGTTCTTACGGGAACGCGAGCTCAGGTAGTACGACTGCACGTCCTGCAGCGGGTTGCCCTGATCATCGGTGTCGTGGCGGGTCCAGTTGCCCTCAGAATCCAGGTGCCAGGTACGCGAAGAATCACTCATGTAGATGGTGAACATATCACGCAGGTACTTCACGTGGCGCGGATCCTTCACCGGCACAAGCGCCTCAATACGGCGGTCCAGGTTGCGGTGCATCATGTCGGCAGAACCAATGTAGACGATCGGATCGCCGCCGTTCTCGAAAGCAAACACGCGCGAGTGCTCCAAGAAACGACCCAGCACCGAACGGACGCGAATATTCTCGCTCAGGCCCTTAACGCCCGGGCGCAGAGCACAAATACCGCGAACCACCACATCCACCGGCACGCCAGCCTGCGAAGCACGGTACAGCGAATCGATGACGGCCTCATCCACCATGGAGTTGCACTTGATCTGAATCTTCGCCGGGCGGCCCGCCTTGTGGTTCTCAATCTCCTGATCAATGCACTCAATCAGGCCGCTACGCAGAGTACGCGGCGCCACAAGCAGCGACTGGTAGTTGGTCTTCGGCGCGTAACCGGACAGCTGGTTGAACAGGCGGGAGACGTCCTCACAAATCTGCTCATCGCAGGTGATGATGCCCAGATCCTCGTAGAAACGAGCGGTCGACGGGTGGTAGTTACCGGTACCGATGTGCGCGTAACGGCGCAGGTGGTTACCCTCGCGGCGCACCACCAGCGACAGCTTGCAGTGAGTCTTCAGACCCACGATGCCGTACACCACGTGCACGCCGGCGCGCTCCAGCTTACGAGCCCACGAGATGTTGGCTTCCTCATCAAAACGAGCCTTAATCTCGACCAGCGCCACAACCTGCTTGCCTGCCTCAGCCGCCTCAATCAGCGCATCCACGATGGGGGAATCGCCACTGGTACGGTACAGGGTCTGCTTAATCGCCTGAACACGCGGGTCAGCGGCAGCCTGAGCTAGGAACGCCTGCACACTGGTTGCAAACGAGTCGTACGGGTGGTGCAGCAGCACATCGTGATCGCGTGCGGCAGCGAAAACGTCCGCAGCCTTCGCGGTCTCGGTGGCGTTGAGCCAGCGGGAGGTGTGCGCAATGTGCTTGGGGTAGTGCAGAGCCGGGCGGTTCGCGCGAACAATCGCACTCATGCCGCGCAGATCCAGCGGAGCCGGCAGACGGTACACCTCGGACTCGTCAATGTTCAGCTCAGAAATCAGCAAATCCAGGATGGTCGGGTTGATGGTGTCCTCAACCTCCAGACGGACCGGCGGGCCGAAACGACGGCGCAGAAGCTCCTTCTCCAGGGCCTTCAGCAGGTTCTCTGCATCGTCCTCTTCCACCTCAAGATCCTCGTTACGGGTCACGCGGAAGACGTGGTGCTCCACGACCTCCATGCCCGGGAAGAGGGTGTCCAGGTGCTCAGCAATGATGTCTTCGAGCGCAATGTAGCGGCTCTCGCGGCCCGCAGTATTAGCGGCGCGGGAACCATCCACAGAGACCATGCGGTCCAGCTGATCGGGCACCTTCACGCGGGCGAACAGCTCCTTGCCGGTCTGCGGGTTACGCACCAGCACCGCAAGGTTCAGCGACAGACCCGAAATGTAGGGGAAGGGGTGCGCCGGGTCAACCGCCAGCGGGGTCAGAATCGGGAAGATGTCCTGCATGAACTCCTGACGCAGGCGCTGCTTAGCGTCCGCATCCAGGTCGTCCCAACCGACAATGCGGATGTTCTGCTCCTCCAGAGCAGGCAGAACCTGGTTGTGGAACACATCGGCGTGGCGCTCCTGCAGCTTATGGGCACGCTCAGCAATCTCTTCCATCTGCTCCTCGGGGCTCAGGCCCGCCGCCGAAGGAACCGCCAGACCGGTCGCAATGCGGCGCTTCAGACCCGCCACACGCACCATGAAGAACTCGTCCAGGTTAGACGCCACAATCGACAGGAAGTTCAGACGCTCCAGCAGGAACAGGTTCGGGTCCTCCGCCAGCTCCAGCACGCGGGTGTTGAAGTCCAACCAGCTGCTTTCACGGTCGAAGAAACGCTCCGGGCCGAACTCCTCTTCCAGGCTGAAGTAGGAGCGCTTCTCGCCCTTCTCAATGCGGTCACCGCGAGACTCGGCACGCTCAATCTTCGAAATATCGTGGCCGATGTGAATAACGCCGGTCATGGGTGCCGGCTCAGACGGCTTAGGCTTAGGCGCCTTATTCAGGCCATTGGGGGCGGGTACCATACTGTACTTGCCTTTCTGATCGGGGATAAGTCGTGAAGAAGCACGCCAACTGTGGCGCACCAAAATTAGGCGGCAGGCTCAGCCTGCTGTGCGGGGGCGTACATGCGGTCAACCGTTGCCACACCGAAACCCAACGAAGTGTAGAGGGAGTATGCGGTGGTGTTATCGGCGTCCACGTACAGGTCGATGGCGCGCAGCGGCTCGCCGTTCTCGTCCTCAGCGCATGCCAGGTATGCCAGCGCGCGCAGAGTGAGGGTGCGACCCAAACCGCCTCCCTGAGCCTGCGGGCTCACACCCACCACGTAAATCTCGCCGGAGGGGGACAACTCTCCCTGCTCCTGACCGGTCGGGATCTTTGTCCAAGTGAACGCCGCAATCGCAGAATCGTCATCAACCTCGGAGGCAATGAAGAAACCCTCGGGGCGGAACCAGGGAGAGCCGGTGCGCTCGCGTAGGTCGGCGAGGGTGAGCTTGCCCTGCTCGGGGTGGTGCGCAAATGCTGCGGCGTTCACGCGAAGCCAGGGGAATTCGTCCGCGCCGGTAAAGGTACGCATCCGCAGGTTTTCCGGCAGAATGCGCGCGTCGGAGCGTTCCACGAGCTCTTCGCGGGTCTGAGCGTCCAGGGGCAGAACCATCTTGTACAGCACACGCACCGGCTCGAAGCCATGCAGGGTCGCGAATGCGTGGGCGGGGCTTTCAATACCGGTGTCGGTGGCGCTGCCGTGAACCCAGAGGCGGTACCGTACGGCGTCTTCACCCAGCTGGCGGACGGCGTGGTCGAAGAACGCGCTACCTGCGCCTCGTCCACGGTATTCGGGGGCGACGGCTGCCTCAATCACGCCGGTATCTTCGTCATGTGCGGGGGTGAGAGCCACGAAGACAGCAGCGAGGGTGCCGTTGTCCTCGGCGACAAAGAAACGCGGAGGGGTGAGGGTGCTTTCGCGTAGCGCCTTGCTCAGCTCGATGCGGGTCTGCTCGGAGAACGCCGAAACGCCGTCGTGCTTGGCAACCGCCTGGGCAAAGGAATCGAATCGTTCCAGCAGCTCTTCGGTGAGCTGCGGTTCCGCGTAAACAAGGGAGCTTTCAGCGGGCAGGGTGGAGGGATTGGGTGTCTGACTGTGTACCATCATCGCCTTCTTTCGTAGCCTTCTGATTCAACTCTACCGGGGATGATTGCTCTTTGAAGAGTTTGCTCTTCGTCTTGGGCGAATATGACAAGAACCGGAACATTTACACACTCTGGTACCTGGTTCAGCGGCGAGTCTACCCGAGAACGGGCACACCAAAACAGCGGTTGGTACCGCAAAATCTAGCGGGTGCTGTTGAAGGAATAGCCCACGTTACGCACGGTCGAGATCATCTGTTCGTACTCGGTGCCGAGCTTGGAACGCAGACGACGCACGTGCACGTCCACGGTGCGGGTGCCGCCGTAGTAGGAGTCGTAACCCCACACTTCAGAGAGCAGCTGGGCGCGGGAGAAGACGCGTCCGGGGTGCTGAGCCATGAACTTGAGTAGTTCAAACTCTTTGAAGGTCAGGTTCAGTGCGGTGCCGGAGAGGTGCGCCGAGTACGCCTGAGTGTCAATGACAAGGTTGCCTGCGCGCACGATGCGCTCTTCCGAGCTTTCTTCTTCCGTGGCTGCGTCGCTTTTGATGGCGAGGCGCAGGCGGGCATCCATTTCGGAGGGGGACGCCTGGTCAGAGACGATATCGTCCACATGCCAGGAGGCAGCAACCGCCGCCATGCCGCCTTCGTTCAGGAGCGCGATGAGCGGCAACTGCACACCGGCTGCGCGCAACAGCTGGGCGCATTGGCGTGCCTTGACGAGGGCGGTGCGGGCGTCGACCATGAGCAGGTCGAAGGTCTCGGATTCGAGGGCGGTGTGGGCGGTGTCGAGGGGGAAGACGTGTACCTTGTGGCTGAGCAGGCTCAGCGAGGGGATCATATCCTGCGCGGCGGTATCGCTCAGAAGCGCAATACGGTACACACCCTCTCCTTTCCCATATATTTCCCGTGTAAAACTTTTGGGCTCTTTCTAGTGTACTCGCCAGGCTGTGACGCGGCTGTGGGCGCCGGTGTAGACCGGGCCGAATATCGTATTCCGGACTGTTCGTACGGGCTTCTCAGCTGGATATGATGAGGCGCCTACCCGGATTCTGCGGGGCTATTATTTTGCTGGTGCCGGGCGGAGCGTATGCCTGTTGGGAATCGTGCTGTCCACTATGTTTCTGTCGCTGATTCTGCGCCCTTTCGGGGTGGGTCTGTGGTAGGTTTAAGGCATGGAAAACAATCTTATGGCTCTTGAAGCTCTCTTCATGTCGCTGATGGCTATCATCTCCGTGTGCATCGGTATCGGTGCATTCGCAGTGTTGCGTGGCCTGTTCAGCGGTCAGAAGTAGTCTTCCCGCACAGAGCAGAAGCATCGCCCACACAGGGCTTTAGGCGGTCGTACGGTTCGTACCGCCTCGCCAATGACGGCGTGAACCCCCACCCGGTCCCCTCCGGTTGGGGGTTTTCTATATGTCTGATGCCGGGCGTGGACGGGGAGCTATCCCGCGCCGAGGGCGAACGAACAGGGTGCCGTTTTTACGCTCGGGTACTAAAATAGAGGGTATGGCTATTGAAATCCCTACCAACCTAACCCCTGAACTTGTTCCCTTCGCATGGCTGCTTGGTACCTGGGAAGGCACCGGAACCATGTGGTACGAAGGCCAGGAAAACACCCCCTTCGGCCAGATTATTACTTTTGAGCAGGACGGCCTGCCCTTCATTGAATACCGCGCTGAGTCTTTCCTGCTCGATGACGAGGGTCAGAAGCTGCGCCCCATCACCGTTGAGACCGGCTTCTGGCAGATTGACCGCCCCCTGACCGACGCTGACGGCGGCTTCGGCATTGTCCCCAAGGACGTTGTTCCCGCCTTCGCTGACGCGGCAAGCGTAGAGACTCTCCGCAATGCCGACGACGGCTTCTCGCTGCTCGCAACCATCGCGCACCCCGGCGGCATTAGCGAAAACTACGTGGGCATGGTTAAGGGTCCGGTCATCCGCATGCAGACCGGTAACCTGCTGCGCGACGACATCTCCCACGAATACGCAGGCTCCGTGCGCCTGTGGGGCCTGGTCAACGGCAACCTCATGTGGGACTGGGAGGTCGCAGACGCCGAGGGTAAGCTGCACAAGCACGCTTCCGCTGAGCTGCGTAAGACCTCGTCGATGACCGGTGACTCCCTGGGCACCTCGATGTTCGGTTCCCTGGATGGCGAAGAGCCCACCGGCGAGCCCGGCTCCGAGCCCACCGCCTAATAACTAACTTGTGTCTGCCCCGCCGGTCGGCGGGGCAGACTCTTTGCGTGAAAGGTACACCTTCCGTGACTGAATCTTCGCTTGAAGCGCCTCAGGCTGAGGTACCCCAGTCTGATGCCGCCCGCCCGGCGAGCCCCCTGCTGGGCCTGCATGGTGCTTTTGCCGCCTCCGGGCTGGATGCCGGCGTCGCCGCACATTACGGTAACCCCATGCTGGAACAGCGTTCCCTCAGCTTTGATCGCTCCGCCGGTGCGGAGGAGCCGCTGGTGTTGGTGGACCGCTCTTCCCTGGGCGTGGTGCGTGTTGAGGGTGCGGACCGCCAGACCTGGCTGACCTCCATCGCCTCGCAGATTCTGACCGGCATGACCGCCGGGGAGAGCCGTGAGTTCCTGCTGCTTTCACCTCAGGGCCGCGTGGAGTATGCCCCCGCAGCGATTGAAGATGGCGAGGCGCTCTGGCTGATTGTGGAGGGCTACCAGGCTCAGCCGCTGACCGATTACCTGAACCGCATGAAGTTCATGATGCGCGTTGAGGTGCAGAACCTCAGCGACAAATACGCCGTGCTGGAGAGCGCTCGCAACCCGATCCTGCAGGACGGTTCGGTGCATCCGGCGCTCGCTGAGGGCAAGCCGCTGGTGTGGGAGGACCCCTGGCATACTCCTGCACCGGGTAGCTACCGTTACGATGAGGCGGGTGACGCCCACCCCGGCGCGGACTATGTGCGTTTCTTGAGCATTGTGCCGCGTTCTGCTCTGCCCGCCCTGGCTGAATCTGCGGACGCGCGTTTTGCGGGTCTGTGGGCTGCGGAGGCTCTGCGTATTGAGGCGTGGCGCCCGCGCTACGGTACCGAGGCAGACGATAAGACGATCCCCCAGGAGCTGGATTACACCCGCACCGCGGTGCATTTTGATAAGGGTTGCTACAAGGGCCAGGAGACGGTGGCTCGCGTGCATAACCTGGGTCGCCCGCCGCGCCGCCTGGTGTTCTTGGATATCGACGGTTCGGAGCACACCCTACCCGCGGCAGGTAGCGAGCTGTTTGTGGAGGGTAAGTCACGCCCGGTCGGTCATATTACCTCTGTGGCATTGCATCATGAGGCGGGCCCGATCGCTCTGGCTGTGATTAAGCGCGGCGTTGACCCGCAGGCGCCTTTGCGTGCGGTTGATGGCGGCGACTTCCTGCCCGATGGTTCGCCGGCGCCGGCGACCGAGTATGCGGTGGCTCAGACGACGGTGGTTTCTCCGGAGTCCGGTGAGGTGGCGCGTCGTTCTTTGGCTGGCCAGGATTTCCTGAAGCGCTAGGGCATTCCTGCCCAAAAGCTACCCCAACTAAAACC
>NZ_CAXOQT010000038.1:0-13839 GCF_964211445.1 Rothia mucilaginosa
TAGAAGAGCCTACGCCTCCGAGGGTTTCGCGCCAGTCAGGCGGTACGCCTTGTACACGCCCGTCACGTTACGGACCACATTCAGCACGTGCTCCAGCATGAAGCGGTCACCCAGCTCCAGGGCGAAGCGGTCCACCACGGTACGATCCTCCGAAGTGTGCACGCGCGCATCCAGGATGTTCACGCCCGACTCAGAAATCGCACGAATCAGGTCGCTCAGCAGGCCCTTACGGTCCAGCGCCTCCACTTGAATCTGCACACGGTACGTAGCGGTCGGCGAAGACGCCCACTCAACCGTGGTCACGCGCGGCTCCTCGTCAGCATTACGCATATTCGGGCAGTCACGGCGATGCACCGAAATGCCGTTGTAACGGGTCACAATGCCGATAATGTCATCCGGCGGGACCGGGGTGCAGCAGCGCGCAATCTTCGTCAGCACACCCTCAGCACCCGGCACGACCACGCCGTTATCGCCAATCGCCTTACGGGTCGACTTCAGCAGCGTCTCGTCAAAGTCGCTGACCTCAACCTCGGGTGCCGGCTCGTCACCGCGGTGCACCTCAACCAGGGTGTCAATGACCAGCTTCGGCGAGATCTCGTGCTCACCAATCGCACGGTACAGGGACGCCACATCGTTCTTATGCAGCAGCTGAGCCACCTGAGTCATAATCTCCGGGCTCATCATCTTCTGCAGCGGCAGCTCACTGTTGCGCATGCTCTTGGTGAGCATCTCGCGGCCGGCGAGTAGCGCCTCCAGGCGGCGTTCCTTCGCGAAGTACTGGCGGATCTTCGTGCGAGCGCGTGAGGAGCGAACGAACTTCAGCCAGTCCTCACTGGGTCCGGCGTCCTCGTTCTTCGTGGTCATAATCTCCACGGTCGCGCCGGTGGGAAGGATCGTATGTAGCGGCACCAGGCGGCCGTTGACCTTCGCGCCGACGGTGCGGTCACCTACCTCACTGTGGATGGCGTAGGCGAAGTCCACGGGGGTGGATCCGTTGGGCAGGGCGATTGCCTCGCCGTTGGGGGTGAGCACCACGATTTCGTCGGTGTCGAGGGTTTCGGCGAGGGACTCGTAGAACTTCTCGGACTCCGGGTTGGAGTTCGAAATCTCGGCAATAGACTGCAGGATGCCGACGTTCATCATTGCCGAGGTCTGGGTGCTCGGCTCCTGCGGATCCTTCGCGGGCGCACCTGCACGAGGCGCAACCTTCTCACCGCGCGATGCCGCCTTGTAGCGCCAGTGCGCCGCCACACCGTACTCAGCCTCTTCGTGCATCTTGTACGTGCGGATCTGAATCTCGAGCGGCAGGTTGCCCGGGCCGTACACGGTCAGGTGTAGCGACTGGTAGTTGTTGTTCTTCGGGTTCTTAATGTAGTCCTTGAAGCGGCCGGTCATCGACGGCCACAGGGACAGCACGTGGCCGAGCACGGTGTAGCACTCCGCCTCTTCCTCAACCATGATGCGCACCGCGAGGATGTCGTTAATTTCGTCGAAGCTGCGGCCCTTCGTCTTCATCTTCTGATGAATCGAGTAGTAGTGTTTGGGGCGGCCCGTCACGGTCGCGTCGATGCCCACCTCTTTCAGGCGGTCCGTAATCTTGGTGCGCGCCTCGTTCAGGAACTTTTCGAGCGCGGGGGTGCGTTCGCCGACCATGCGCACCATTTCGGCGTAAATCTCCGGGCTCATGGCGGCGAAGGAGAGGTCCTCCAGCTCCCACTTAATCGTGTTCAAGCCCAGGCGGTGCGCGAGCGGTGCGTAAATCTTCAGGGTCTCCTCCGCCTTCTTTGCGGCGGAAGCCTGCGGCACGAAACGCCAGGTGCGGGCGTTGTGCAGGCGGTCGGCAAGCTTAATGAGCAGCACACGAATGTCCTTGCTCATGGACAGCACGAGCTTACGAATCGTCTCGATGGAGGCGTTCTCGCCGTAGGTCATCTTGTCCAGCTTGGTCACGCCGTCGACCAGGTAGGCGACCTCCTCACCGAACTCTTCGGTGAGCTGCTCCATCGTGTAGTCGGTGTCTTCCACTGTGTCATGCAGCAGTCCGGCGGCGAGTACGGGGCCGGTTGCGCCCATCTCCGCAAGAATCGCGGTCACAGCGACCGGGTGGGTGATGTACGGGTCGCCACTCTTACGCTTCTGACCCTCGTGGCAGCGGTTCGCCACTTCGTAGGCGCGCTGCAGCACCTGAATGTCTTCGTCCGGGTGGTAGCGGCGCACGGCACGCACGACCGGCGCAATCATCGGGGAGAAACGGATGGTGCCGCCGTGCGAATCGGAGGCTTCCATCTTGCTGCTGCGGCTACCGAAGACGAGGCGGTTCGGCACACGTCCGCCAGCAGCCATGACGCGGTGCGAGCCGCGAACAGTCTTAGCCTGCTGAGGCTCCTGGCTCTCAGCGTTTGCGTTCATTCCGGCTTCTGCACTCATTTTCGGGCTCCTTTGGACGTAACAGCGATGACCTGAACCCCCGAATCTGCTCGTCATTGAAAGGCGTGGATGCGGGCGCGCAGTATCTTCTACCTTTATCCTACCCAGCACGCGGATATGAGCCAAAATATGCGCGTAAACTATGCCGCACTGTGACACATTAGGCCGGCGGGAACAAACCAGCAGGCACGCTAAAGGGGAGCCGACACCTCTCGGTATCGACTCCCCTATCGTTAGCAACGCCAGTAGCGCTGGCGGAACACAGGCTAGCCGTTCAGGTTCACGCGGTGAATCTCAATGGTTGCACGTGCCGGCTTCTTAGCGGGCTTCTTGGTTGCCTTCTCGTCCTCGGTCGCCTCGTCGGCAGAGTCCGCAGACTTGCTGGACTTCTCAGCCTTAGCCGCCTCAGCGGGCTCCTCCGAACCCTCCGAGTCCTCAGCCTCGTCAGCATCCTCAGCGTCCTTGAAGTTGCCGCTCTCCACCTTCGCGGTGTGCTCACGAATCTGAGCCTCACCCAAACGCAGCGAAGCATACAGCGGCGCAGACACGAACAGCGTACCGAACATGCCCACCAGAATACCCACGAACAGCGACAGGGACAGGTCCTGCAGAGTACCCGCACCCAGGATGAACGCACCAATGAACAGGATCGCGCCCACCGGCAGAACACCCACAATAGCGGTGTTAATCGAACGGACCAGGGTCTGGTTCACCGCCAGGTTAATCTGCTCGGCAAAGGTCGTGTCGCGGCGCTCAAGCACGCCATCCGTGTTCTCGCGGATCTTATCGAACACCACCACCGAGTCGTACAGCGAGTAGCTCAGAATCGTCAAGAAACCAATAATTGCACTCGGAGTAATCTCGAAGCCAAACGCGGCGTACAGGCCAACCGTCACCACCACGGTGAAGAACAGGCCCGCAATAGACGCCAGCGACATCTTCCAGGTACGGAAGTAGAACGCCATACCAATCAACGCCAGCACCACAAACGCGACCAGACCCCAGAACGCCTGACGGGTCACATCCGCACCCCAGGTCGGGCCCACAAACGAGGAGGTCACGTCATTCTCAGAGACGCCATACGCCTCCTGCAGAGCCGCCTTCACTTGCAGAGTCTCATCATCGCTGAGCTTGCTCATCTGGGCACGAATCGTACCCGGCGCAATATTAGTCACGCGAACATCGGAGGCGTCCTTCGCCTTCTCGTGAATAACGCGCTCACCCGTAGCAGTATCAACGTGCGCGGTCTTCGAGACCACGAACTCCGAACCGCCACGGAAATCAATACCCAGGTTGAAGCCGCCACTCACCGACGGAATCAGAACCGACACCGCCATCAGCACAGTAGCCAGCAGCAGCCACAGGCGGCGCTTACCCACGAAGGGGTACGAGCGGGCACCCGAATGCAGGTCATTACCGAAGCGGGCAAAAGCATTAGGTTTCACATCGGTAGCCATGCTTAGCTCTCCTTCTTCTCATCAGAAGCAGACTCGTCAGCCTCAGCGGCAGCACGCTCTGCACGGCGACGCTCAGCAATGCTCAGCTGCTTCTCCTCCGGGCTGCGGAGGCGACCGGCACCACGGTACAGCGGCGTAGCGCCCAGCGACTCAGGCGACAAGCCCGAGTGGCGGTGACCCTCACCGAAGTAGCGGGTATTCGCCAACAGAGTCAACATCGGGTGGGTGAACAGGTACACGACCACAAGGTCAGCAATCGCAGTCAAACCAAGAGTGAACGCAAAGCCCTTCACCGAACCAACCGACACCACGTACAGCACCACAGCAGCCAGCAGGTTCACAGCCTTCGACGCCAAAATAGTGCGGGATGCACGCTGCCAACCGTGGTTCACCGCCGACGGGATCGTGCGGCCAGCACGGATCTCATCACGGATACGCTCAAAGTAGACGATGAACGAGTCAGCCGTAGCACCAATCGCCACAATCAGACCCGCCACACCAGCCAGGGACAGGCGGTAGTTCAACGCCCAACCCAGCAGCACAATCGCCTCATACGAGATGATGCCCGCAACAATCAGCGACGCAATCGTCACAAAGCCCAGCAGACGGTACTGGAACAGCGAGTACACGAACACCAGCAGCAGACCAATCAGGCCGGTCAGCAGACCCACACGCAGCTGCTCCGAACCCAGGGTCGCAGAAATCTGCTGCTCCGACTGGATCGTGAAGCTAATCGGCAGGGCACCGTACTTGAGCTGATCGGCGAGAGCCTTCGCCTCCTGCTCGGTGAAGTTACCGGTAATCTGCGGCTTACCATCAGAAATCACAGCCTGCGACACCGGGGAGGACAGCACCTTGCCGTCCAGCAGAATCGCGAAGCGGGCACGCGGATCGTTTGCGTTCTGTGCACGAATCGCGTTCAGGCGAGAAGTAATGTTCTGGAACTTCTCACGAGCAGCATCGTTGAACTGAATGTTCACAGCCCAACGGCCCGTAGTCACGCCCTGACCGGTCGTCTCCTGCGAGTGGCTTGCGGTAGAAATATCGCTACCGCTCAGCTCCACAGGACCCAGAATGTACTTCTCCTGACCGTCAGTGGAACACGCCACCATCGGCTTAGTCGGGTCAGCACTATCGGCATCCTCATTACGTGCCGCGGTGCAGTCCTTCGCCTCATACTGCTTGTACAGGTCCGCAGTAATCCAGTTACGGTCCGAACCGTCAGTCGGCTCCGCGGACGGCTTGGGCAGCTTATCGTCCGCAGTGCGGGCATCCTCAGCCACCGCAGTACCGGCACCGGCTACAAGAACCGGGCGGAACGTCATATTTGCAGACGCCTGAATCAGCTGACGAGTCTCAGCGCTAATCGTTCCGGGAACCGAAACAACCACATTATTACCCGAACCGAAAGAGGTCGTAACCTCCGCCTCCGAAACGCCGGCACCATCAACGCGCTGACGAATAATCTCAACCGCCTGGTTCAACTGCTCCTGGGTGACGTTCTCATCCGAAGAGCCATTGACCTTCGGAGAAAGAATCATTTGAGTACCACCCGAAAGGTCCAGGGCGAGCTTCGGTGCCCAAGAACCTCCCGAGTAGGTGGTGCCGAAAATACCGGCAGCCATAACAACCATGAGCAGGACCATCGAGAGGAGTGCCCCTCGCGCGGCTGCAAGCGGTGAACGCTTAGCCATAATGTTCCTTCTTCGTGTGAATAGTATTGAGTGTTCTACAGATTCCGTAACGCGAAAACCCGACGCCGCTCACTGGGCGCCGGGCTCATACGCGCTGAATTACTTAGCAGTATCAGAAGAGGTATCGGAAGCGGGAGCTTCGGATGCGGTAGCCTCGTACACGTCCTCGGTCAGGGGCGCCGCGGGGGCTTCCTCCTCGACGACGGCCATAATCGCGTTCAGTGCCAGGGTGATAACAACACCGTCCGCAATCTGAAGCTGCAGCTTGTTGTTCTCAAGGTCAGTGCTGACAACGGTGCCGTAGATGCCGGAACCAGTCATCACCTGGGTGCCGGGGACGAGAGACTGCTGCATTGCGCGCAGTTCCTCCATCTGCTTACGCTGACGCTTCTGGGCGGAGAACATCATCCATGCCAGCAGCGCCATCATGGCAATCATAATCAGGAGGTTAAAATCCATGGTCTCACTTTCACATCCGCACCCGTGCCGCTCACCGCGAGGGTTGAGCGTACCAGAAGGTGTGGAATCGTAGATACAGTACGTATCCATCCTACGCGAGAGCATGAGCTTTAGCGCCCCGAACCAGCGTTTTTGTGAGGTTAACCTGAGTTTTGGACTCTCTCGGCGTAATTTTATGTCGCCGACAGAGCCGGGCAGAGCTCGATGGAGCCTGCAGAACCGGTAGAAGAGCTTGCCGCGCCTGCAGAAGAACTACCGCCCCTGCAGAAGAGATACCGGGGGCACAGAGAAGCCCGCGGGAGGTTACTGCCTCCTACGGGCTACTACAGTGTTATCAGCTGGTGCCGACCTAAAGCTGATACGGATCTAGAGCTGAATCTCCGGGGCTTCCAAGCCGAGGTGCTCCCACGCCGCGGGCAGAGCCACACGACCGCGCGGGGTGCGACCAATCAGGCCCTCACGCACCAGGTACGGCTCGGCAACCGTCTCCACGGTCTCCGTCTCTTCACCCACCGCAATGGCGAGGGTGGACAGACCCACCGGGCCACCGCCGAACTTGTGAATCAGCGCCTCCAGCACGGCGCGGTCCAGACGGTCCAGGCCGCGCGAATCTACCTCGTACATGTCCAGCGCGGTTGCGGCATCGGTCGCATTGATGCGGTCCACACCGTTGACCAGTGCCCAGTCACGCACACGACGCAGCAGGCGGTTCGCAATACGCGGCGTGCCGCGGGAACGACCGGCAATCTCGGTGAAACCCTCGGAGGTAATCTGCATATCCATCAGACCAGCGCTACGGCGCAGCACCAGCTCCAGCTCCTCCACCGAGTAGAACTCCAGGTGACCGGTAAAACCGAAACGGTCACGCAGAGGACCGGGCAGCAGACCCGCACGGGTCGTCGCACCCACCAGAGTGAACTGCGGCAGCTCCAGCGGAATGGAAGTCGCACCCGCACCCTTACCGACCACAATGTCCACACGGAAATCTTCCATCGCCATGTAGAGCATTTCCTCAGCCGGGCGGCTCATACGGTGGATCTCATCCAGGAACAACACCTCACCGGGGGTCAGCGAAGACAGAATCGCCGCCAAATCACCCGAATGCTGAATCGCCGGGCCGGAGGTGATGCGCAGCGGCGCCTCCATCTCTGCCGCAATAATCATCGCGAGAGTGGTCTTACCCAGACCGGGAGGGCCAGACAGCAGCACATGGTCGGCGCTACGGCCACGCATCTTCGAAGCCTCCAACACCAGGGACAGCTGCTGACGCACGCGGCGCTGACCCACAAAGTCGTCCAGGGACTTAGGGCGCAGTGCTGCCTCAATCATCTTCTCTTCAGGCTCTTCTTCCATCGCCACCAGGCGCTGGGCGGGAGCTGAAGACGCCTGAGTGCCGGGCACCTGACCGGGAAAATACCCGCCGGAAACCAGGGACGCCGCGGGCTGCGGCTCATAGGGATTCTGGCTCATAGAATTCTTCTTTCACAAAAGTTTGAGTGGGATACGTCGAACAGGGCGCACCGCTTAGTGGCGGCCCACCGTGTTCTGAGTACCCAAGGAGGCGAGCACACCGCGCAGAGCCACACCCACCGGCTCAGTCTCTGCGGCAGGGTTGTGCTGCACGTAAGCGTCAATAGCGGCGGAAGCGTCCTTCTCGCTCCAGCCCAGAGAGGTGAGAGCGTCAAGCACCTGCGGCTTCCAGACAATGCCCTGGCTCAGCGGCAGCTCATCAGTCTGACCATCGCTGAGAATCAGCTTGCCGGCAAGCTCCAGTACAATACGGCGGGCACCCTTCGGGCCAATACCGGGAACCTTCGTGAACGCCTTATCGTCACCGGTCGCCACGGCGCGCTCCACCTCAGCGGCAGTGTGAACACTCAACACCGCCAGAGCAATACGCGGACCAATACCGGAAACCGAAAGCATCATATCGAACACTTCACGCTCGGCAGGCTCCGAAAAACCGTACAGAGTCATCGACTCTTCACGCACAATCATGGTGGTCAGCACGGTAGCTTCCTCACCGGTGCGCAACTTGGAGAGAGTACGCGCGGTAGCGTACACGAGCATGCCGAAACCGTTCACGTTAATCACCGCATGATCAAGGCCCACCTGAGCCACACGACCGGTCAG
The DNA here is from genome assembly GCF_964211445.1 of Rothia mucilaginosa. Classification (GTDB taxonomy): domain Bacteria; phylum Actinomycetota; class Actinomycetes; order Actinomycetales; family Micrococcaceae; genus Rothia; species Rothia mucilaginosa_E. Next base: position 8,171 of record NZ_CAXOQT010000038.1, read on the forward strand.
GGATGCAATCATTTCTCTCCACCTTTCAACACCGCGCCCCGAATCAGGCTCGCGGCAGTGTGAGGGCACCGGACACTCCGGCACCCACAGAACGCACTCCCCCAGTTCAACGGGGAGACACTACAAGTATATTAGAATATTTCTTCTGAAATCAAGCATATATTCGAACTTCTTAGCGAATACATGCGAGCCAGCAAGAGGTACGAAAAAGCCCACGAATGCGCCTCTAGCGGCGAGCGCGCGCCTCCGCCTCCATCCAGGCACGCTGCGCCGGAGTCAACAACCCGCCACGGCGAGCCTGCGCCGGGCGTGAACCCTGGTGAGTCTGCGTCTGAGCAGACATATTGATACCCGAACCGATGCCGCCGCCACGCCAACCGTGACAAATCGCAATCGCCAGGGCATCAGCAGCATCGGCGGGCTTCGGCATGGAATCCAGCCCCAGAATGCGGGTCACCATGCGACCCACGGAGGCTTTATCGGCGCGGCCGCTACCGGTCACCGCCGCCTTCACCTCCGAGGGGGTATGGAAGAACACCGGCACGCCGCGCATCGCCGCCGCAGAAATCACCGCGCCCGAAGCATGCGCCGTACCAATCACCGTGTTCACCTGCTCCTGCGCAAAGATACGCTCAATCGCCAGGGCATCCGGCTTATAGGTATCCAGCCAGTGGGAGGCGGCGTTGAAAATCCAGAGAATACGCTGGTCCAGGGACTCCGCCGGGATCGTGCCGGCAACACCCACGTTCACGAAGTGCGCCTTACGGTCGGCGGTCATATCGAGCATGGAGAAGCCGCAGCGGGTCAGACCCGGGTCAACACCCATGATGCGGGTTGCACCCGGCACACGCTCCACAGCGGCGGCAGTACGGTTCTCACGCATGCTATCGCGTGCGGCAGGTTGAGCAGCGGCCATCATCTCCCCTTTCGACAAACTCCCTCTAGAATCTCTAGATTCTAGCCCTTCAGAATCCTAGCACCCGGCACCGGGGCATGCCACGAGCACGGTCACCGGGTAAACGGTCACCGCGCGTCCCGCGAAAAGTACCCGGCGCATCCCCAAAATAGCCCCAGACGCTAAGAAGCCACTCCCCCAACCAGCCACCCTACGGCGGCTCGGTTAAAGGAGCGGCTTCTTCAAGCATCAGATATCAGAACCTGAGTGATTACTCAGCTGTGATTACTCAGCTTCCAGCTCTGCCATGACCTCAGCAGAAACGTTAGCGTTCGAGTAGACGTTCTGAACGTCGTCGAGCTCTTCAATAGCGTCTGCCAGCTTCATGAACTTCTTAGCACCCTCAGCGTCCAGGTCAACCTGCATGGTCGGGCGGAAGACCGGGTCGTCGTTGTTGTACTCCAGGCCAGCCTCGTCCAGTGCCTTACGGATCTCAGGCAGGTCGGTCGGTGCGGAAACAACAGTGAACACGTCGCCCTCGTCCAGAACCTCTTCGGCGCCTGCATCCAGAACAGCCATCAGAACGTCGTCCTCGGTCAGGCCGTCAGTCTTGGTGACCTCAGCAACGCCCTTACGCTCGAACAGGAACGCAACCGAACCCTGGTCAGCCATGGTGCCGCCGTTACGGGTCACAGCCAGGCGAACCTCAGACGCTGCGCGGTTACGGTTATCGGTCAGACACTCAATGTACAGAGCGGTACCCTGCGGGCCGCGTGCTTCGTACATGATTTCGGTGTAGTCAATGGTCTCACCGGTCAGGCCAGCGCCACGCTTGATTGCGCGGTCAATGTTGTCGTTAGGAACGGAGTTCTTCTTCGCCTTCGACACAGCCAGGTCAAGAGCGGGGTTACCAGCAATATCAGCGCCACCCATACGTGCCGCAACTTCAATTGCCTTAATGAACTTCGCGAAAGCCTTCGCGCGCTTAGCGTCGATAGCAGCCTTCTTGTGCTTAGTAGTCGCCCATTTAGAGTGACCGGACATTCGTATCTCCCTTAGTCAAAACCTCTGCACGGACACGGCGAAACGCCCCGCGCACTGTACTATAACTCAATCAACTATACCGTAGCGGAGGCGCACACCACCTCAGAAAGTGCACGCCACCGCCAGGAATAGGCTAGCGGGGGCGGGACGCAGCCGAAGCGCGCGCCTTCTCCACCAGCGAGTCGTCAATCGTGTTCGGCGTGAACTCGCCAAACTTACGCTGAGCCGCCTGCTTAATCAGGTAGTCCGAAATCTTCGGGTTCTTCGGCAGCAGCGAACCGTGCAGGTAAGTGCCAATCACGTTGTGCACGCGCGCACCCTCATACGCATCGGTCACGTTGTTGCCGTCACCCTTGGTCACGGTAGCCAGCGGGGTGCAGCCGGAACCCAGGTAAGTCAGGCCCGAGTGGTTCTCAAAACCAATCACGGTGCCGAACTCCTCAGACTCCGCAACAATATTGCCGATCAGGCGGTCATCGCCGCCGACCGTGTGCGCATCAAAAATGCCGATACCCTTCAGCACCTCACCCTCACGGGTGCGGAATTCCTTGCCGAACAGCTGGTACAGGCCACAAATGACGAGCATCGGCACGCCAGCCTCAGCCAGCGAGCGCAGCGTATCACCGTTCGCGTGCAGGTCATCCTGAATCACGGACTGACCGGAGTCCTGACCGCCACCGCCCAGAATAATGTCAACATCTTCCGGGAAAGGCTGACCGGGGTTGTGGTCCAGAATCTGCACGTCAAAGCCGTGCGCCTGCGCGCGACGAGCCAACGCCAGAGTGTTACCCCAGTCGCCGTAAATGTTCATGTCGAGCGGGTACAGCTGCAGAATACGCAGAGTCTTACCGTTATTGGGGCCGGAGGCGGGGGTGCCCTCAAAAGTGTGAGTTGCCGTCATTAGGAAACCCTCTCAACGTCAGTGATCTTTGCGAGCTCTTCACGCAGAGCCAGCATTGCGGTGTAGGTGCAGAAAATACGCATGGGCGCGTTACCGCTGGAGGCAATGAAGCCCTTGAGTGCATCGGCGAGGTTCTCGTTGACCTCGTCAACCTTCACGCCGTCATGCTCCAGGCGCAGCGCCATATCCCAGGCGCGCACACCCGAAACCATCTGCACGCCGGTCTTCTTCAAGCTGTCGAAGTCAACATCCCACAGCCAGGACACGTCACGACCGTCAGCGTACTGGTCGTTAATCGTGATCATGGTGGCGTAGTCGTCAGCGTTCGCGCTCGCCAGGGACAGGCGGAAACCGCTCGGGTTCTTCACCAGCAGCAGCTGCAGCGGGCGGCCGTTCACGTTCAGGGTCTCACCGCGACCGAAAGCGGGGGTAATCTTCGCCAGCTCCGCAATGAGCTTATCTTCGTTGAGCTTCTCGCCCATGACGGCGCGGGTCAGCGCCATAGCGCCAGCCGCGTTGAAGATGTTGTAAATGCCGTAGAGGTTGATCTCGCCGACTCGCTCCACACCCGCCAGGTCGAAGGTTGCGGAAGTGCCGGAGAACGCGGTCAGGGTAACGTCTGCCTCGGGCAGGGTTGCCTTCGCGACGATGCCGCCGCGCATCTCATCATCCGAGGGGAAGTACGAGCGCAGGGACTCATCCAGACCGTAATACTTGACGGTCACGCCCGGCTGCACGTTCTCAGCGAGGGAGCGGATGCGCGGGTCCTCACGGTTGAGCACCACGGTGCCGGTCGTTGCGGAGGCGACGGTCGCCAGCATGCGGCGGGTCGTGTCAATCTCACCGAAGCGGTCCAGCTGGTCACGCAGAACGTTCAGCAGCAGAGCGTAATCGGGCTTGACTGCCTTGACGAAGTGCACGGCGTGCGCCTCGTCCAGCTCAAGCACAGCAATATCAGCATCAAGCTTGCCGCCGAGGGTCATCTCGCCCAGCAGTGCCGCGGCGACACCGCGCACAAAGTTCGAACCGGTGCGGTTAGTGAAAACCTTCAGACCCTGAGCTTCAAGCAGCTGCACAGCCATCTTCGTGGTGGTGGTCTTACCGTTCGTGCCGGAGACAACAACCACGCCGTAGGGCAGCTTCGCGAGCTCTTCAGCGACGAAGTCGGGGTGCAATTTTTCCATGACAAGGCCGGGGAAGGCGGAGCCGCCGCCGCGAAGCTTAGTCGCGGCGCGTACGCCCTGGCCGAGAAGACGAATGAGGGGTTTGGACATGCTTTCCATTTTAGTACACGCACGCCAGCGGCTGAATGGTTCGCCCGGCTCGTTCGCTCATGCCGGACGGGGCGGGGTTACTGGGGTTTTAGTACGGGGGTGCGGGGGTTTTGGTTCAGGGGTTTGGTGTGGGCGTTTGGTGCGGGGTTTTGGTGTGGGGCTCCGGCTAGGGCGGAGCGCCGGGGGTATTAAAACAGCGAGCCCGTTTAGAACAGAGAACCCTGCACCCTCACCCGCGTGAACTCCTGCGCCGGCTCCACCAGCACGTTCCGCCACGCGGCAGTGTTCACCAGGAACGCCGCGTCAGCATCGCCGGTGTGAGCGCTCAAAAACTGACCCGCCGCGCCCGTACAAAAGAAGCCAGCTGCCCCGCTCTCCAGACCAGATTCACAGGGTGCCAGCGGTTCGGGTGATTGCGCACGCAGAGCTGCGTACGGGCGGTTCATGGCGAGCGACGGAATCCACGGCTCATCCAGGGCGGTGAGTGGCACTTCCGGCTCGGTGCGCGCCAGTTCGGCGAGCGCTTCGCGGGCGCGGGCGACCGCCTCCTGATGGGCGGTGCGAAGCTGCGCGCCGGGCAGCGGGTTCGTCCAGGCGCGGTACTTGCTCGCCATCTGCTTGACCTGCGGAATCTTCGCGAGGGCGGTCACGGCGTCCTCGGCGCGGCGAATGGCAAGGCCGTCGGGTGCGAGCGCAATGTAGGTGGCGGTGGCGACCGCCTGCTCATCCAGGCGGCGCGGGGTCGAATGTAGGGAGCTGGTGCCGACCTTGTGCGTGCCGTCGGGGAAGGTCGCGATGTAGAGGCGATGCTCCAGCATGGCGTAGGCGCGCATGGATTCGGTGAGCGTTCCGGGGTACAGGTGCGCGCTGTGCAGGGCGGTAAATTCGTCACGGGCGGTGCAACGCGGGCACTGCTGGCCACGGTGGATGCGGGTGCCTTCGGGGCAGGGTACGCGGCGGATTCCGGCGGAGGCTCCCCCAGCCTCGGGGGCGGCGTCATTGCTCGTGCCGGTGGTGTAGCCTGCGCAGTAGCGGTACAGCTCCCCTTCGCTATCGCGCGGAATGCGCAACCCCAGGTAGGCACCGGGGGTCAACGGAATCTGGATGCGAACCCCGCTCGGAACGCCAGGCTGCGCGAGGCTTCTTTCCTGGTTAGGGGTGCTCTCCCCCGTCATATGGGGCGCCCCCGCCGCTTGAGATGCCCGGTTATGAGCTCCTTCAGCGACCCCTCCGGGCACGACCGGTTCCACCTCAATGAGCGGGCGGCGGTTGGCCCAGCGGACCTGCCTCCAGATGAGCAGCTGCGGCGTGCCTGCAGAATTACCGGCGGCAGGCGCAGTAGCAAACTCGTCAAAAGCAGTCTCAAGCAGGTTGGGGTAGTCCATAGCATTCCACTCTAGCGGGTCTGGCGCATCTAGTGCTGGCGCATCTAACGGCTCTGGCAGGTTCACGGTGCGGCTGGCGGGACTGCCCCAGACGCTCCGCGTATTCCCAGCGCACATCTTCGGGGCGCATCCTCGGGGCGTAAAAAGAGGCCAGCGTCCTTCACGCTGAT
>NZ_CAXOQT010000039.1:0-13706 GCF_964211445.1 Rothia mucilaginosa
GGCTACCCTGGTTAGACTGATTGGCACGATTGACGCGAGCGAAGGAAGGCACACGGACATGGCTGAACGCCTTAGCGAAGAATTTGAGATTCGCCCTTGGCAGGAGGGTGACGACCTTGCCCTGCTTGAAATCTGGAACTCTGCCCGCAATGAGGTTGAGGAGCGCCAGCGTGGCCTTTTCGGCCCGGATACGGATGCGCCGTTTAGCCGCACCCTGGTGGTGACTGTTTCGGGTGTGCCGGTGGCGGCGGGTACTGTGGTGGCTTCGCTGCTGCATCCGGCGCGTTTGTGGTCGTATGTTGAGGTGGCGGCTGATCACCGCCGTCAGGGTATTGGTACCGCGCTGTTGAATGCGCTGCGTGAGATTGCGGCGGCCCACGGCCAGACCACTGCTCTGCGCGTGAAGCTGTCGCCGTTTAGCGATGGCGAGGAGTTCGCGCAGGCGACCGGCATGAAGCTGATTCAGCGTTCCCGCATGGTGCGCGTGGAACCGGGCGCTATTCCCCCGGTGTCTCTGCGTGAGGATGCTGACGGTAACGAGACTCAGGCGATTGAGGATTTGGCGACCGGTTCGGTGGAGCTGACCGCCGCGCTGTGGGATTTCTACCGCCGCGCTCACGAGTGGGATGTGCCCGCCGAGGTGGGTCTGGGTACCGTGAACCGCTACTTCCTTTCGGATGAGGTGCGTGCCTTTGGCGCCGTGGTGCTTCGCGACCACATTCGCGAGGCGGCTGCCGAGGGTAAGAAGGGCCAGATTGTGGCGTTTGCGGTGAGCTACCACCCCTTCGAGACTGACCCGGAGGCGGCGCTGGTGAATGAGAACACCGCCACCGAGCTGCTGCTGGGCTACGACTTCGATAATGAGGGCGCTGTGGAGGCGATTATGCAGGTGCTGTCCCTGCTGAGCGCTAAGTACCCGGTGCTGGTTGAGGTTGATGACGCCATGGAGGCGCTGGTTCAGGTGACCGACGTGCTGCTGCGCGCCGGTACCGCCTCGGTGGAGGGCGACCCGACCTATATTTACGTGACCGAGTAGGTTCTCGGGTAGATTCCGAGTAGATGCTCGGTACCGAGCCTGCTGGCTGACTCTTGCTGAGAGGGGCGGGGGAGTGGAATGTTTCCCCGCCCCTTGTGCGTACTGCCCCTTGCACGTACCTGCGCCTCCAAATTCCGCCTGTGCTGTTCCTCTGTACCCCGTCAGCTGAGTCCGGTTCTCGATTTGCCCCCGTATGCCACAATATAGGGGTGAATTCTGAAGCACCCCGTCTTACCCTCCCGCCCCTGAAATTGGGCAAACTGACCGTTGATACTCCCGTGGTTCTCGCCCCGATGGCTGGCGTGACCAACAAGGCTTTCCGCCGCCTCTGCAGTGAATATGGCGGCGGGCTGTACGTGACCGAGATGGTGACTGCGCGCGCCCTCGTGGAGCGTAAGCCCGAGTCCATGCGCATTATTGAGCATGACCCGGACGAGAAGATCCGCTCCATCCAGATTTATGGTGTGGACGCGGTCAACGTCGGTAAGGCTGTGCGCATGGTCGTTGAAGAGGACCGTGCCGACCATATTGACTTGAACTTTGGCTGCCCGGCTCCTAAGGTGACTCGCCGCGGTGGCGGTGCCGCCCTGCCCTGGAAGACTGACCTGTTCACGGCGATTGTGCAGACTGCGGTGAAGGAGGCGTCCCGCAACGATATTCCGCTGACCATTAAGATGCGTAAAGGCATTGACGACGACCACATTACGTTCTTGGAGTCCGCCAAGATTGCGCGTGATGCCGGTGTTGCGGCGATTGCTCTGCACGGTCGTACTGCGGCTCAGCATTATTCGGGTAAGGCTGACTGGGATTCGATTGCTCAGCTGCGTGAGCTAATTCCGGACGTGCCGATTCTGGGTAATGGCGATATTTTCTCCGCTGAGGATGCGGTGCGCATGGTTGAGCAGACCGGCGTGGACGGCGTGGTGATTGGCCGCGGCTGCCAGGGCCGCCCGTGGCTGTTTGGTGACCTGCAGAATGCGTTTGAGGGTTCGTCGGAGCGTATCCGCCCGACCCTGACTGAGGTGTCGGACATGATTTATCGCCACGCAGAACTGCTGGTGGAGACTTTCGGCGACGAGACCCGCGGCCTGCGTGAGATTCGCAAGCACGTGGCGTGGTACTTCAAGGGCTACCCGGTTGGCGGCGAGCTGCGCGCGAAAATGGCTCAGGTGCCCGACCTGGCGACGTTCCGTGAGCTGATTGCTCAGCTGGACCACTCGATTGGTTACCCGGGCGCCGCCGTGGAGGGTTCGCGCGGCCGCGCCGGCAGCCCCAAGCAGCCGCACCTGCCCGATGGCTGGCTGGATTCGCGCATCCTCGGCGATGCTGAGCGTCTGGGTCTGGTGGAGGCTGAGCTGGATATTTCCGGCGGCTAACCCCCTGTACTTGTGTGCCGCGGCGTGCTGTTTGCGCGTCGCGGCGCATCCTTTTTCGAGCCTGTTCGCGCCGCTCTTTGGCGCCCCTGCAACACCCACAGGCGCTACCTGTTGACCCCCACCGTAGAATTGAGTTTATGGCTGGATTGATCCGCAAAGAAGACATTGACGAAGTCCGCGCCCGTACCGATATCCGCGAAATCATTGAAGGCTACGTAAGCCTCAAAAGCGCCGGTATAGGCACCTTCAAGGGGCTGTGCCCGTTCCACGACGAGCGCACGCCCTCCTTCAATGTGCGCCCGCAGGTCGGCTCGTACCACTGCTTTGGCTGCGGTGAATCCGGTGACGTGTACTCCTTCGTCATGGCGATGGAGCACACCAGTTTCGTTGAGACCGTGGAACGTCTGGCCGCCCGCATCGGCTACACCCTGCACTATGAGGGCGGTAAGCCCGGCGACCGCTACGAGGCGGGTATGCGCCGCCGCCTGCTCGACGCGCACAAGATTGCCGCCGAGTTCTTCGAACGCAACCTCTACAGTGCTGATGCGCAGGAGGCGCAACGCTTCCTCGGCGCCCGCGGCTTCGACCCCGCCGCAACCCGCAAGTTCGGTGTCGGCTACGCACCCCGCGGCTGGGACCACCTGCTCAAGCACCTTCGCTCCCAGGGCTTCACCGATGAGGAGCTGAAGGCGACCGGCATGTTCTCCGAGGGCAACCGCGGCCTGTACGACCGTTTCCGCGGCCGCATTATGTGGCCGATCCGTACCATCGCGGGGGAGACCATCGGTTTCGGTGCCCGCCGCCTCTTCGATGACGACCAGGGCCCCAAATACCTGAACACCCCCGAAACGCAGCTGTACAAGAAATCCCAGGTACTCTACGGCATTGACCTGGCAAAACGCGATATGACCAAGACCAAGCAGGTCGTCATCGTGGAAGGTTACACGGACGTCATGGCGGCACACCTTGCCGGCATCACCACCGCCGTAGCCACCTGCGGCACTGCGTTCGGTCCCGGCCACATCAAGATGGTGCGCCGCATGATTACCGACGACGGCTCCGGCGGCGAAATCATCTTCACCTTCGACGGCGACGCCGCAGGCCAGAAGGCCGCCATGGCTGCCTTCCAGGAGGACCAGCGCTTCGTGGCGCAGACCTTCGTGGCGGTTGCAGAGAACGGCATGGACCCCTGCGACCTGCGCCTGCACAAGGGGGATGCCGCCGTGCGCTCGCTGATTGCTTCGCGCCGCCCGCTCTTTGAGTTCGCGATTGATTCGACCCTCGCCAAGTACGATTTGGCGACCCTTGAAGGCCGCGTGCTGGCGATGCGCGCTATCGCCCCGATTATTGCCGGCATCAAGGACCGCGACCTGCGCCCCGCCTACATGCGTAAGGTCTCCGGTCAGCTCGGCCTGGAGCTCGACGAGATTCAGCGTGCCGTGGCGTACGCGCAGAACCACCCGAAGCTTTCGCGGACCCAGCAGACGGAGGCTACCGCCGCCCCGCGTTACGAGCGTCTGAACGAAGGACCGCAGGGCACGCCGGGTTATGCGGGTGCACCGAGTTATACAGGTGCGCTGAGTTATACGGGTACCCGGGGCGCAGTTCATGCTGACGCGCCCTACGACCCTGCCTACGATGCGCCTCCCCCCGAAGATTACGCCGCGCCCAGCGCCTACGCCGGGCAGAACGCTGCCGCCCACCCGCCGAGCAGCATTCAGCCCGCCGCGCCCCAGCCGGAGGCGACCGCCCCCGCCGTCGAGGAGTTCCTCACCCCCGACCCGCGCGACCCGGTTGCACGCCTCGAAAAGGCGGCGCTCGAGATTGCCCTGCAGCACCCCGAGCTCATCAGCGTGGAACAGTGGCGTAACCTCGCCACCGTGCAGTTCCGCTACCGCACCCACCGCGAGGTAGCCGCTGGCATTATCCATGCCGCAACCGTCATGGCGCCCACCCCCGGTATTGAGTGGATTAACTGCGTGCGCTCCGGCGCGGTAGAAGGCGTACACCCCGCCATCGCGGAGCTCGCCGTCTCACCGCTACCGGTCAGCAGCGCCGAGCGTCTGCCCGGTTTCGTCACCGGTGCACTCAACGCCCTGTTTGAGCAACAGATTGCCCGCCAAAAATCCGACCTGATGATGCGCCTGGAACAGCTCAGCGCCAACCCGGACGACGAAGAGTTCGAGGCGGTACAGCGTCAGCTCCTCGAATTGGAGATGCGCCGCCGCCAGCTCAGCGCACAGCGCGGCTAAACACAGTTCCTGGTGAGCGCCCCGGCTGTCTGCTCAGCGTTTTACGTTCCGCAGACAGCCGGGGGAGTAGCGCGGGTTAACCGGAACCCAAGCCCCACTCTAATCACGTAGCCCAAAAAGTGATGCACTTCACGGTATTTCAAGTTGCGGAGCCCAAACAGCCCCGGTATAGTTATTACTCGTTGCAAGGGAAACCGGCAACGAAAACAAAATAATCCCCCGTAGCTCAATTGGCAGAGCATTCGACTGTTAATCGAAGGGTTACTGGTTCGAGTCCAGTCGGGGGAGCAAATATAGCAAGAACCCCGGAACTTCGTTCCGGGGTTCTTGCTATATACGTTCCTCTGGCTCGAACCAGTAACCACTCCACCCTTCGTGAGCGCTGGGGCGCTCCCTTCGGGTTCCGTCTGGTTGATTCCATTCGGGGGTAAAGCAGAGAAAGCCTCAGAACGAAGTTCTGAGGCTTTTCCATTTTCCCGACGGGACTCGAACACAGTAACCACTGTGTTAGGTGCAGGCGCTGGGGCGCCCACACCTAACTTCGTCTGGTCGAGTCCAGTCGGAACGTTCCCTCCGCAGCCTTGTCCACAGCCGTGAACCAGTTTATGAAGCCCGCTCCTCAAGAAAAGTTCACCCCGTCCACACGCGCCGCACCCGCATCCCGAACGCAGCGGGGGAGTGCCCCTCCGGCATCCTCTTGCACCTACTCCAGAGCAAATCCACAGGTGCAACCAAGCCCAGAATGCTACGCCCGCAGCTCAATACAGACGTCAGAAAGTCGAAAATACCTGAAGAGATAGCGCAAACCCCCGTTCAAACGGTCACGCGGGGGTACCATAAGGGGCTAAACTATAGGAGGTGGAGTGCGAAAAAGAAGCCTCCAAAAACACGTCACGGAGAGGTGGTCATGACCACTACTACTAATCCCAAGGCACCCAAGCGTTTCTTTGCTGGCATCAGCGGGATTAAGTCCGGCGTCGCGAACATCATCGACGCTGGCAAAACCTTCAAGACCCTCGGACCCAGCCAGGTCAAGGACGAAATCCAGATTGCAAAGCACGAGCTGAAGACCAAGGGCATCGCCGTTGGTAAGGGCGCAGCCTTCTTCGGCGTCGCAGCAGTCTTCGGTCTGTTCCTGATTATTGCGCTGGTCGCCGCAGCAATCCTCGGCCTCGGCACCGTCATGCCCTACTGGGCATCCGCGCTGATCTTCGCCCTCATCTTCCTCATCGTCCTGGCAATTTGCGCACTGGTCGGTCTGAAGAAGGTCAAGGCTCAGCTGCCGTTCAAGCCCGAATCCGCAATCTTCGGTCTGCTCTTCGACCTCGGCGTACTCAAGGAAGGTACCGCCATGTCCGCTGAGCGCCTGAAGAAGGAGCAGGCAGAGCGCGCCGAGCAGAAGGCTAAGGAAGCTGAAGAAGCAGCAGAACGCGCCCGTAAGGAAGCTGAAGAGCGCAAGGCACGCGGCGAGGAAGAGCCCAAGCCGCCGACCTTCGAAGAGCTCAAGCAGCGCACCGCAGAGCGTCGCCAGCACCTGGCAGCCCTGCGCGACGACCTGCAGTCCTACACCGGCGACGTTCAGTCCAACACCCAGCAGGCCCTCGACGCTCTCAAGGCAGTGCCCTCCGAGGTTGCTGCAGGTGCAGCAGCTACCGGCCGCGGCCTGGCAGAGAACGTGCGCAAGCCCGAGGTTCTGCAGGCGCGCTGGAAGTCCTTCGCAGCACTGGGTGCATCCATTGCAACCGTCCTGCACTTCCTGAACCGCCTGGTACGCCGCTAAACCTAGCCGCTGCTAAAGCCGGCGCACAGGTTTAACGCCAAGCGTCCAAACGCCCCGATACTCGTATCGGGGCGTTTGTGCGTCTATAGGCAGGTTCCGGGCGTCTGTCTCAACGGTTGGTTTAGAGGTAACTCCCAGCCAAAGCCGCCCGCCACAAGTCGGAGAAGGACGCAGCTCACAGGTAGAATAGACAAGTGCTGTACGTACTGGACCCACCCGGTGCACGCGGCAGACAGAGGTAGAAGCGGCGCACCGTCGCACCCGAAACCCCAAAGTCACCGACACACTACACCCCGATGAGGAGCCCCGTCATGGAACAGGCAAAGACGATTCTGATTGGCGCAGAAACCTACCCGCCGGACATCAACGGTGCAGCACAATTCGGTCACCGCCTTGCCACTTCCATGCTCAAGCGCGGCCACTCCGTACACGTGGTCGCCGCCAGCCCCATCCCCGGCCCCAGCTACCGCACCGAGGTAGAGGGCGGCATTGTGGAGCACCGCCTGCGCTCCCACCTGCCCCCGACCCACGAAACGAACCGCATCTGCCTGCCCTGGGAAATTTGGTCCGAGGTTGGCGCAATCCTCGACGAGGTGCGTCCGGACGTGGTGCACGTGCAGTGCCACTACATCATTGGTCGCGCGCTGATTTTCCAAGCGAAGCGTCGCGGTATCCGCGTTATCGCAACCAACCACTTCATGCCCGCGAACCTTGACCCATTCCTGCCGTTCCCCTCTCCCGTGAAGCGCGTGATTGAGAAGGTCACCTGGAAGGATATGCGTTTCTGCTTCTCCAAGACCGCGGTCGTTACCACCCCCACCCAGATTGGTGCGGATGCGATGCGCGACCTGGGTCATTTTGACCGCCCCGTCATGCCGGTTTCTAACGGTATTGAGATCAGCGACTACGAGCTGGCTGAGGGTGCTGACGCCGGTAAGGTGCCCGGCGAGTTGCGTATTGCCTTCGTGGGTCGCCTGGCTGAAGAGAAGAACGTGGACGTGCTCATTGAGGCGCTCTCCCTGCTGCCCGATACCCTCGAGCACGTGGTGCTTGACATCGCCGGTGGTGGCGAACTGCGTGAGGCACTCGAGCAGAAGGCGCACGATTGCGGTGTGTCCGACCGCGTGATTTTCCGCGGCTTCGTTCCCGATGAGCATCTGCCCGAGGTGTACCAGATGGCTGACGTGTTCTGCCAGCCCGGTACCGCCGAGCTACAGTCCCTGGTTTCCCTGGAGGCGATGAGCGCCTCCACCCCCGTGGTGCTCGCGAACGCGCTGGCTCTGCCGCACCTGGTGGAGGAAGGCGTGAACGGCTACCTCTTCGAACCCAATAACGCCCAGGATTTGGCGAAGAAGCTGGAGGCTGTGCTCTCCCTGCCCGCCGCTGAGCGTGAGCAGATGGGCCGCGAGTCCCGCCGCATCGTGGGCTTCCACAGTGCGGAGAACACCTGGCGTACATTCGAGGAGCTGTACGTGAGCGACGCACCGTACCAGCGTTACCTGGATTCGCGCCGCTAAGTTTCTTTAGGCTAAGTTTCTCTAGACCTCCGAGCGGTGAGTAAGAGAGAGCGTTTTTCGTTCTCAGTCGCCGTTCAGGTACTCTAGAGGATGGTGCTGGCGCCCTTTGCGCGCCGTTACTGCACCGGATGGGGAGTTAGCTCAGCCGGTTAGAGCAGGGGACTCATAATCCCTTGGTCGCGGGTTCGAGCCCCGCACTCCCTACGGCCCCGCCCGTCGACTTCACCCACTTGTCGGCGGGCGGGGCTTTTTCGTGCCTGCGCTCCGCCTATTTTCGTGCGTGGAATGCATCAATGGTGATGAAAAAGGGTAAATGACGAACGAAGACGCTTCATAGCGTTCGATACGGTAGGGTTGAAGAGTCTTGTCACGAAAGACAGCGTGATGCCGCCGGTAGATGCCGATTCAGCCGGTAGGTGTTGCTTCCACACACCATACGAGAGGATCTCAATGTCGGAGAACACTCCCAACAACCCGTCGCAGGGTGCATCTGCGGCTGGTGGCTACGGCTACGATGCCGGTGCGCGTCCCGCGCAGGATGCATCGTTGTCTGCTCAGTCTGCCGCGCAGCCGAGCCAGCCTGCTAATGCTGCTCAGCCTGCGGCCCCGGTAGCACCTCAGCAGCCCGTTCAGCCTGAGTCGGTTCAGGCTGAGCCGGTTCAGCCGCAGCAGGCAGCTCAGCCCGGTCAGCCTACCGCCGCACCTCAGCCTGGTACTGCACAGCCCGGCGCTGCGCAGCCGGGTCAGCCCGGCCAGGCAGTCTACGCGCCGAGCGCACCGCATCCGGCAGTGAAGGCGCTGGGCGCTACCTGGAACGCGTTCCTGGATGTTTTCTCCAGCAACCCGGCAACCGCGCACGCCCGCATCTCTTCCGCCGGCGCGTGGGGCTGGATCATTCCCACGACTTTGCAGGCGCTGGTGGGTGCATTCTTCTTCAGCCAGCTGGTGATTCTGGCGGCCGTTGTCATGATGTCCATGTTGGGCTACATGTTTGGCGGCCGAGGCGGTGCCGCCTACGGTGGCGCCTACGCCGCCCAGGCCGTGCCGACCGGACGCATGATTCTGGCGTACGTGCTGATGGCTCTTGCAATCTTTGGCGTGCAGGTTCTGCGCGGTGTGCAGCTGCAGCTGACCGCGCGTATTGGCAAGGCACCGACTACCTTCACCGCAAGCATGCACGCGGTGTCGGTGTCTTCTCTGGCGCTGATTCCTTCGTTCCTGGTGCTGAACCTGCTCGTGTTCTTCTTGACCCTCACCCGTAGCGGTGGCAGTGCGTTCTTCTTGACCATGCTCATGGTTCTGGTGCTTGCTTTTGCGGTATTCTCGGGTGAGGCTCTGACCTACCTGGGCCTGAACCGTCTGGGCCGCTTCGCGAAGTCCCCGATTATCATGCACGCGGCGCTGAGCACCGCATGGGTTCTGGCATCCATGGTTGTTTACTACGTGGCTATTCGCCTGATGGGAGCCTAGAATGCACGCGATGACTCACACCCCGGCTGCACCGGCTCGTCAGCGCTGGATGTTCCTGGCGGTTCTGCTGACCATTGCAGCGCTGATTCTGAGTGCCTGCAGCGCAAAGATTGAGACCCAGCTGGGTCTTGAGAGCGCCGAGAAGGGTACTCGTACCATCCTGGTTTCCTTCAACATGAAGGATAACCAGGACAAGGTTAAGGGTGGCACCCAGGCACTGGATGCGTCCGTTCGTAAGCACCTGCCCGAGGGCCTGGAATACGACGGTATTCAGACCGATGGTGAGAAGGCTCGTGCGACCTTCAAGGTGTCCTTCTCCTCCGTGGAGGAATACCACTCCAAGGTGACCTCTCTGCTGAAGGCTTCCGGCTCCGATATCAAGCCGCAGATTAGCATCATTAACTCTGACCAGGGTCTGGTGCAGGGTATCCAGGTGAAGGAAAACTTCAGCTCTGGCGACCTGCTGGG
Source organism: Rothia mucilaginosa (assembly GCF_964211445.1). Lineage (GTDB taxonomy): Bacteria > Actinomycetota > Actinomycetes > Actinomycetales > Micrococcaceae > Rothia > Rothia mucilaginosa_E. The sequence goes on from NZ_CAXOQT010000039.1 coordinate 9,900, forward strand.
CTGGCTTCCGGAAGCACTGGTAGTGGACGGCGTGGTGTCTGCATCCAATAAGAACAGTGTTCTCAGCAGCAGCGATGAAACCACTGTGAAGTTTGGCGAGAAGGAAGTGAAGAACTCCGGTGGTTCTAAGATTTCTGCGAAGGATGTTCAGGACCGCGGTTTCCGTAACGTCATTCTTGACGTGAAGGAGAAGGACGGCGGTTACTCCGTGATGGTTTCCTTCGTCGCGAAGGAAATCATGAACACCGAGACCGCTTCTGCAGTCGACGCCTACCTGAACCAGGTCAAGCCTGAGGGCTCCGAGCTGAAGAAGGGCCTGGAGTCCTCGCAGGCGAAGGCGTACGCTCCTTCTGCATCGACCGCCAGTGCGAAGGAAGAAGTGGGTCGTACCCTGACCTTTAGCGCTTCTTCGATTGAGGACCTGGGTAGCGGTCTCAAGAAGCTGTTTGGCGCAAGCAGCACCGATTTCTCCGCCAGCCGTGAGGTAGTGGCGAAGGACAACAACTTCACCGTTCAGAAGAAGATTTCGGGTCTGCTGGACTGCTCCCTGCTGTGCTCCCCGAACGGTGATGGCCTGACCCTGACCATCGTGGACAGCAACGATAAGTCCTACATGGTTGACCCCGAGGGTCGCGCTAGCTCCTCCCGTTCGGGCGGCAGCAACACTCTCATCGCGGTTGACCGTGTTTCTTCGCGCCAGATCGAGATGAAGAGCATGAAGGTCGCTACCTCCCTGGGCCTGGACGGTTCCATGGAAGCACGTTTCCTCTACGCATTCCCGACCGAGGATGTTGCGGGCGCGGAGCAGAAGCTCAAGGATGTTTTCGCAGGCGGCAGCAATGACGAGACCGAGGTCCGTCAGGACGGCGACTCCACGATCGTGAGCGTGAAGGTTCGAGGTAAGGACCAGAACGAGTTCAACCAGCGACTGAACGAGTACCTGCCCGATTCGAAGGTGACCGTCACCCGTCCCGGTGGCTACCACCCCTTCGGTTCCGACTACACGGTGACCCCTGAAATCAAGCTCTCTTCGAAGCTGGGTAACTACTACTCGGCTCCCTTCGAGTTCACCTTCAAGGCACCGACCTTCTCCTCACTGGACCAGCAGAAGGTAGATGCCGCGAACAGCCTCGCGAAGAACTCTCAGCATGTGCAGCTCACCGTGAACGGTGGCGAGCTGAGCGTCAAGACTGACCGCGGTGTCAGTAGCACCTCCGGTCTGACTGTTCCGGCATCCGGTCTGAGCATGACTGATGTAATCGTGGATGCGGTTATTGTGGGCCTGCTGCTGCTCATCCTGATTCTGCTGTTCCTGTTCCGCAAGAAGATTGCGGCGGCTCGTGCGAAGGGCCGTGAGCGTCGTGCCGCTTCGGCTGCTGCACTGGGCGCGGCGGCTGGTGTTGCGACCGGTTACGGCGCAACCCAGGCTGACGCACAGAACGGCTACCCGGCACAGGGCGGCTACGCTGCGCAGAATGGTTATGCTGCTCAGTCCGGTTACCCGGCGCAGAACACCGCCTACGCCGCGGGTGATGATTCGCCGACTCAGGTGTTCACCCCGCAGCACGGCCTGAACTACGGTGAGAACGAACCGACCAAGGCAATGCCCGCGTACGATGCGCAGGCCGCACAGCCGGTTCAGCCTACTCAGCCCACCCAGCCTGCACAGCCGACTCAGCCTGTACAGCCGAACCAGTTCGGTGCTGATGACGGTGACATCCTCCAGTAATCAGCTGCCTCTAGCGCCTCGCTAGAGAACGCCTCTAGGCTGGCTCCTGTGGCCCGTCGCCTCCTTTTGGGGAGGTGACGGGCCACAGCTGTATCTGCGGCTCGTCTCCGTTAGTGCCTGCTCCTAATACCCGCCCGGCACGGGAAGCAGAATGCTCGGCTCCTTCGACCCCAGCAGGCTCATGGGGTTGATGTACTCGGCGTCCTTGCCGCTGCCATCCCGGCGGGCGCCTCCCTGACGTACACCCCAGTACAGGCACGCGGTGGAGCATCGTCTGTAGGGGCGCTCGCTGTTGCCACCGGAGGTCGTGGCGACGGTGCCGATGACCTCACCGGCTGCAACCGTGGTGCCGACCGGGAGCGCCTCGTCCATGGGTTCGAAGGTGCTGCGCCGCCCATCCGGATGCGCAATGACCAGCACTTTTCGGTTGACGACCGTGCCGCTGAAAACCACTTTTCCCGGTGCCGGTGCGTAGACGCGCCGGTCGTGCTCGGGTAGGGCAAGGTCTACGCCGCGATGTCCGGCGCTCCAGCGTTGGGAGGGCTTCTCAAAGGGACGGATTACCTGCGGTCTGGTCTCGGCGGTGGGGGAGCGGTACCGTAGCCGGCTCGCGGCGAGCTCAACCGTGCTGGGAACTTTCGCGCTTGAGGCGGCACCGTTCCAGGCACCTGTGTCGCCCAAATAATCCTGACCGCCCGCGTAGCCCTGCCCGCCCGCACACACGAGCACCCCCAGCAGGCAGCACACCATCAGCGCCGCGTGCCGCAGCGCCGCCTCTAAACTTTTCATGTTCTTCTTCATCTTCTGAGCACATCACGAATCGCCCCGCCCTGCAGGGCCTCGCGAAAAATTGTGGATAATTCCGCCGTTTCCGCCTTAAAATCTGTTATCCACAGTGCCCCTGCACACACCCGAACCGCCTGGGCAGGTTTTATCCCCGACCCGGCGGATTAATCGCGGAATATACGGTACAATGTCGTATTGCAGTGTGCCTGCGCGGGTATTCTCCCTCTTCGAGGGGTTCCGCACAGCATCACTGACGACGCGCGGCGTGAGCGGCATCCTCATCGGGGGAGCCGATAAGGGACCTTCGGTCCACCCACACGGGGTGGTTAGGGCCTGAGCTGAACGGGTAACCGTGAACGCTAACCGCCGCCAGGAAAAACTGATAACTACTATGCGCGCGTTGGGCTAGCCCGAATGGGAGGTCCGCGCGGCACCACAAAAAGGAGACGACATGCCCGTCGTAACTATGCGTGAAATGCTGGACTCCGGCGTTCACTTCGGTCACCAGACCCGCCGTTGGAACCCCAAGATGAAGCGTTTCATCCTGACCGAGCGCAACGGCATCTACATCATCGACCTGCAGCAGTCCCTCGCCTTCATCGACAAGGCATACGAGGCTGTTAAGTCGACCGTCGCACACGGTGGCAACATCCTGTTCGTGGGTACCAAGAAGCAGGCTCAGGAAGTTATCGCTGAGCAGGCAACCCGCGTGAACATGCCCTACGTGAACCACCGCTGGCTCGGTGGTATGCTGACCAACTTCAGCACCATCTCCAAGAGCATTGAGCGCATGAAGGAACTCGAGCAGATTGACTTCGACGATGTAGCAGGTTCTCGCTACACCAAGAAGGAACTGCTCCTCATGCGTCGCGAGTTCGAGAAGCTCGAGAAGACCCTCGGCGGTATCCGCAACCTGTCCAAGGTTCCCTCCCTCCTGTGGGTTGTTGACACCAAGAAGGAGCACCTGGCAGTTAACGAGGCTCAGAAGCTGGGCATCCCCGTTGTTGCTATCCTCGACACCAACTGCGACCCCGACGAGGTTGCTTTCCCGATCCCCGGTAACGACGACGCTATCCGCTCCGTCAACCTGCTCACCCGCGTGATTGCTGACGCAGTGGCAGCCGGCCTGATCGAGCGCAACGCTAAGAAGAACGGCAAGGCTGAAGCAGCTGAGGAGCCCATGGCAGCTTGGGAGCGCGAGCTCCTGGAGCAGCACGAGGCTGCAAAGGCTGAAGAGGCAGCTAAGTAAGCTTTCTTAGCCCACTAAGCTTTATGCTTTGTGGCCCCCGCCT
>NZ_CAXOQT010000040.1:0-13673 GCF_964211445.1 Rothia mucilaginosa
ACGCGGATGCAGGCGGGGCTACCAAAGCCTCATTGAGGCTCAAGCGTCATGGCGCGCCACGAGCTTAGCTCTCCTGGCGAATCACCTTGAACTGGCTCGGCTGAGCCACCGGGCGAATCGTAATGCGATCAAGGTTCACGTGGTGCGGAACGTTCAACGCAAAGGTCACGGTCTGCGCTACATCCTCGGCGGTTAGCGGCTTCTCAACGCCCGCGTAGACGCGCTCTGCAGCTTCCTTAGAACCCAGACGGTTCAGGGAGAACTCCTCGGTGTGCACCATGCCCGGGCAAATCTCAATCACGCGAATATTATTCTCTGCCTCTTCCAGACGGAGCGCCTCGGTCAGGCCGCGAGCGCCGAACTTCGCCGCGTTGTATCCGGCGCCGCCCTCGTAGCCGTGCTCGGCGGCGGTGGAAGTCAGGTTCAGGATCGTGCCGTGACCGTTCATGCGCAGAGCCTCCGCGAAGGCGCGCACCATGTGCAGAATACCGAGCACGTTCATCTGGTACATCTTCAGATAATCGGCGGTCTTACCGTCGGCGACCTTGTCCACGCCGATAGCGCCGCCGGCAATATTGACCAGGGCGTCAATGGTGCCCTGCTCTTCCAGAATCTGCTCGGCAACAAAGCGGACGGAGTGCTCATCGGTCACGTCGCAGGTCACCGGGTGAGCGCCGGTCTCCGCGTAGAGGGTGTAGAGGCGGTCGGTGCGACGCGCCAGAGCGTAGACGGTCCAACCGCTCGCCACCAGCTGCTGAACAGTAGCGCGACCAATACCGCTGGATGCACCGGTCACCACGGCCACTTTGCCGTCACCGGTATGAGGCAGGAAAGGAGATGCAGGAATGTGGGTGTTCTCAGTCATACTTTAATCCTAGTAGAGTGATGCCCGCGGGTGCTCTGTTCGAGCAGACTCGCGGGCATATATTTTGAAATTTTCGATAGTGAGATAGGTGCCGACGCCACAACCACCCGGCCCCCCGTCAGGCTACTACTTGCGGCGGCGCGGCAGGCCCCAACGGCTCCTACCCCCGTCACGGAATCCGAGACGATGCTCAAAATACACGGGCGAGCTACTACCGGTCTTAATCGTGTCCGGAGGGACCGTACCCTCACGCGCAGACAGCAGATAAAGAACCGCAGCGCCAGGCATGAACACTATCAGGGGCAGTACGAAACGCATGCGTGCCTCACCGTAACCGCTACGCACCGTCAAATGCCAGACGCACAACGCCACCAGCACCAGGTGCAGTATCAGCAGAACAGTTTCAGGCGTACCCAAACCAAAAATACTCAGAGAACTCATTGGCAGCTCCTCAAAGGTCGTGTACTTTCAGTCTACGCCGCACCCGCGTCGCTGAGAAGGATTCGCGGGCTGTTGATAGGCAAGATTTTCACGCCTACACTGCAGGTAACCGAAACAGGATATGAGGGGTCATCTCCCCCATTGCCTTTCCGCCGAGTTTGCCGCTGAATCGCCGATTACTCCTCATATAGGGAACCTCCACATGACAGCAACACCGCACCAGCGCATCACCTCTCTTAAAGAGCAGCGCCGTGCCCTCCAGCAGCGGGCGCGCAGCATCCGTGCCGCCGCTGGAACCCCCTACACTTCCGAGATGCACCTGCTGCTCGGGCAGAGCTACCTCGACCCCGCCAGCTGGCAGGAGCTCACCACCTCCAGCGGGGTCCGCGCCGCAGTACGCAGGGCACAATTTGTACGCCGGTACAAGCCCCTCCTGACACGTCTAGAAGCCGCCATCGACCAGTACGAACAGGCAAGTGCAGGCCAGAATTCCCCTGGAGCTGAGAGAATGCCGTGAATATGAGAAAATAGCCGTTATGGCTGAAAACATTTTGGGCTCAGACTCGCCCGTACAGATTAACGTTCCCGACCGCCCTGCCCTCGAAGGCCTCGAAGAGAAGCTCTCGCAGCGCTGGGCCGACGAGAAGACCTACGCATTCGACGAGAACACCACTCGCGAACAGGTCTACTCCATTGACACCCCGCCGCCGACCGCATCCGGCTCCCTGCACGTGGGTCACATGTTCTCCTACACCCAGACCGACGTCATTGCACGCTACCAGCGCATGACCGGAAAGAACGTGTTCTACCCCCTCGGCTGGGATGACAACGGCCTGCCCACCGAACGCCGCGTTCAGAACTACTACGGCGTTCTCTGCGACCCCTCCGTGGCAGACAACGACTCCTTCCGTGACCTGATCACCTGGAAGGCAGACGGCACCCCCAAGCCCGACCGCAGCCAGGCAAAGTGGCCGCGCATCTCCCGCAACAACTTCATTGAACTCTGTGAAGAGCTCGCGGTTGAAGACGAGAAGGTCTTCGAAAACCTCTTCACCACCCTGGGTCTGTCCGTTGACTGGTCGCGCACCTACCGCACCATCGACGCGCACTCCCGCAAGGTCTCCCAGCTCGCCTTCCTGAAGGACCTGGAAGCAGGCAACGCCTACATGGCTGAAGCACCGACCATGTGGGACGTCACCTTCCGTACCGCAGTGGCACAGGCTGAGCTGGAAGACAAGGAACGCCCCGGCGCGTACCACCGCATCAGCTTCCACCGCCCCAACGGCGAGAAGGTCTGGATTGAGACCACCCGCCCCGAGCTGCTGCCCTCCTGTGTGGCTCTCGTGGCGCACCCGGACGACGAGCGTTACAAGCCGCTGTTCGGCACTACCGTCACCTCCCCGCTGTTCGGCGTTGAGGTCGAAATCAAGGCGCACCCGCTGGCACAGCCCGACAAGGGTGCCGGTATCGCCATGATCTGTACCTTCGGTGACACCACCGACGTCACCTGGTGGCGTGAACTGCAGCTGGACACCCGCGCCCTCATCGGTCGCGACGGCCGCTTCTCCCGCGAAATCCCCGAGTGGATCACCTCCGCTGAGGGCCGCGAGCGCTACGAGCGCATGGCAGGCACCACCGTCTTCACCGCACAGAAGACCGTCGTGGAAATGCTGGTTGAGGCTGGCGAAATGGACGGCGACCCCAAGCCGATTACCCACCCCGTGAAGTTCTACGAGAAGGGCGACAAGCCCCTCGAAATCGTTGCTTCCCGCCAGTGGTACATCCGCAACGGTGGCCGTGACGCTGCACGCCGCGAGAAGCTCATCGAGCGCGGCCGTGAGATGAACTGGTACCCCTCCTTCATGCGTAGCCGCTACGAGAACTGGGTTGAGGGCCTGAACGGCGACTGGCTGATTTCTCGCCAGCGTTTCTTCGGCGTTCCCTTCCCCGTCTGGTACCCGCTGGACGCTGAAGGCGAGCCGGACTACGAGAACCCGATCCTGCCTTCTGAGGACATGCTGCCGGTTGACCCGGCATCTCAGGCTGCTCCCGGTTACACCGAGGATCAGCGCGGCGTAGCGGGCGGCTTCATCGCCGACCCGGACGTTCTGGACACCTGGGCTACCTCCTCCCTGACCCCGCAGATTGCGACCGGTTGGGGCGTGGACCCGGACCTGCACGCGAAGACCTTCCCCATGGATCTGCGCCCGCAGGGTCACGACATTATCCGCACCTGGCTGTTCTCCACCGCTGTTCGCGCGGAGACCCTGGCATCCTCCGTGCCGTGGTACAACACCGCGCTCTCCGGCTGGATTCTCGACCCGGACCGCAAGAAGATGTCCAAGTCCAAGGGCAACGTTGTGGTCCCCAACGAGGTTCTGGAGAAGTACGGTTCGGACGCTGTGCGCTACTGGGCTGCTTCGGCTCGCCTGGGTGCTGACACCGCCTACGACGAAGGCCAGATGAAGATTGGTCGCCGTCTGGCGATCAAGCTGCTGAACGCATCCAAGTTCGTGCTGAACCTGGGCGCTACCGAGAAGTCCGTGATTACTTCTCAGGCTCAGGGCCGCGTGCTCATCAATGCCCTGGACCGCTCCCTGCTGGCTCGCCTGGCGTACCTGATTGAAGAGGCAACCGCTGCGTTCGAGAAGTACGAGTACGCTCGTGCCCTGCAGATTTGCGAGAGCTTCTTCTGGTCCTTCACCGACGACTTCGTCGAGCTGATTAAGGACCGTGCGTACGGTGCTCGCGGTGAGGAGGAGCAGGCTTCCGTTCTTGCCGCGCTGGCAACCACCTTGGATGCTCTGCTGCGCCTGTTCGCTCCCTTCCTGCCCTTCGTGACCGAAGAGATTTGGTCCTGGTGGCGTGCAGGTAGCGTGCACCGCGCCGAGTGGCCGCAGGCACTGCCCATCCTGGAGGGCACCCTGCTGGCTGAGTACTCTGCACAGAACCCGACCGCCGGCATTTCGGCCCAGTGGGTCCTGGCGGACGCTGACCCGGCTCAGATTGAGTCGCTGAAGCAGATTCTGCCGGATGTTGCTGAGGCTCTGGGCGGCCTGCGTAAGGCTAAGAGCGACGCGAAGGTTAAGCAGCGCACCGAGGTTGAGTCCGCTACTATTGCGGCTCCTCAGGCTCAGCTGGATCGCATTGCCGCTGGCCTGGCTGACCTGAAGGCTGCCGGTAACGCTCGTGAGCTGTCCCTGGTGGCAGCTGAGGGCGAGCTGGAGGTTCGCGACGTTGTACTCGTTGTGGAAGAAGCAGCTGAGTAATCGAATCTAACGTTCATCGCTTAGTGACATAACACCGAGTTGGTGTTGAGGACGGGGCGGTACCGATTGACGGTACCGCCCCGTTTTCTGTGTCTGCGGTTCGTTGGTTTCTGTGGGCAATGTATTTGGAGAGCATGCTACTCGACTGCACACGGTGCTTTGCAGGGTACTTTTACAACTCTGACTAGAGGCTTTACACATTCAGCAGCTGCGGGTGCCCGCGCCCATCCGGGAGAACCTTCACAACCTCCTCCCCCAATAATGTGGGTTTTAGTCTGCTGTTCTGTGGGTATTTCGTGGGATTTCCAACCCCTTTTTCTATTCATCAATGTGCAAAGAGCATAATCAACCTTATGAGATTGACTGTCACTTTATGTATGATTGTTGATGTGAGGGTTTTACCATCAGGAACAACCCTCTATTCAACTTCAGCAACGAACAAATCACCGGTACGAGCAAAGACATACCCCGACCAACCGCACGACAGTAAACCACCCCCGTCAGGCGCAGTGATGCATCCTGACTCTGACCCGCGCCAAAGTAGGCGCACCCGTATTACCCCATGAATTCACATTCTTCATCTTCCGGATTACCGCAAGAGCCTCATGCGAGGCAGAGCTCAGTTAGCTCACCGTCAGGAGCGCAAGCAAACATCTCTCCCGACCAGCTTCAGCACTATCACACGAGCCTGAACGAATACATCAGCCAGGCACGTGAGCACGCCCAGGCGCTGCGTGCCAGCTACACCAACGAGGTGTACGAGCTGTGGCATCAGCACATTTCCACCAGTGCTGCCGCCGATGAGGCGAGTATTGCCTCCGGCCTGCTGACCGCTCAGCAGCTTGAGGAACTGACCCGCAAGTGGGTGCGCCTCATGCGTGAGAGCCGCGACATGCTGCATCACGAAAGCACTATTGCTGCGGCACGTGCCGCGGTTGAGGCTAAGCCCCTCCCCGAGTAGGACTCCCCGCACAGTACATGTCTACTTTGGGAAGGTACGAATAGGGCTAGCACTCCCCCTGTTTCTTCTGTTGTTCATTTCTCCCGTTATTCAACGCATTTTCAGCACACGCTCCGCGCGTTGAACCATCCCGCGAATCCGTGGCGGGGCGTATCGAACCAAGCGATTAAGCCCTGCCCGGAACGGACGCATCTGGCAACCCGCCCCTTGCTATAGTTATGTGATATTCAAAGAGCCTAACTATGTTGCAGAAAGGGCGGGAATGTCCCACCAAAAACGCGTCCTACGGCCTATACGTAGCGATGTTGCTCCCCCAGTCACCTCGCCACCGGTCTACCGTGGCGATATTGATACGCGTGGTGAGGCGCAAGATCTCGTGCCGCGTAGCTTCTGGGTTGGTTTCTGGGATACCGTTTTCTTCATCTTTGCAGGCGTAGCCGCCCTGGTGCTTACCTTCATGATTCTGGCGAATACGGTCGGCCACTCATGGTGGGGTTTCCCCATTGCGATTATCTTCTGGGCGGTCACCGCGTACCTGACGCTACCGCGTTTTCACGCCATTATGACCCGCATCTACGTGCCCGACTACTTCATTGGGCGCACCCGCACCCCGGATGGTCTGCTCGGCGACCCGGTCAATATCGGTCTGATTGGTACCGAGGAGCAGATTCACCAGGTCATGCAGGACGCCGGCTGGACCCGCGCGGACGACGTCACGCTCGTCTCCTCGTGGAAGATTATTCTTTCCACCATCACCCGCCGCTCCTACACGGAGGCGCCGGTCTCCCCGCTGAAAATTTTCGGCAAGACCCAGGCTTTCGCCTACCAGAAGGAAGTGGACGGCAACCCCGAGAAACGCCACCACGTGCGCTTCTGGAAAACCCCGGACGGCTGGCTACTGCCGGGCGGTCACCAGGTGGATTGGCTGGCGGCGGGCACCTACGACTCCGGTGTGGGTTTCAGCTTCTTCACTCTGCAGGTCACGCACCGCATTGACGCTGAAACCGACTTTGAACGCGACTATATTGTGGAGTCCATTCAGTACGCTCACCCGGAAACCCACGTTGAGATTCTGCACGATTTCTCCTCCGGTTACCACGCCCGTAACGGCGGCGGCGACGCGATCCGAACGGACGGCGCGCTCCCGGTCATCGTCCTGAACAATGAGGGCCTGGAGCCGCAGGAGCAGGAAGAAATTCACCTCTCCAGCGCTCACGACCTGGCGTACCGCATGCCGCTCAGCCTGCTGGTTGGTTCGGGCATGCTCATCGCCGTGACCCTCGCCGATATTGTCAACAGCGTCATTTTGGCGCTCAGCCGCCCGGCGCTTCGCGCCAAGCTGCTGGAGGAAGGCTCCGGCAACGATCTTGAGTTGCTGAATCTCTTCGACCAGGTGGATAGCTCCGTGTTGCTGACCATTACCGGTACGGTGCTGGTTGGTTTTGTGGCGATCTATTCGGCGGTGCACCTGTTCTTGCTGTGGAGCACACTGCGCGGCTCTTCGAAGGCACGCCGACTGGCTCTGCTGTTGACGGCGCTGAACTTCGCGGCGATTACCGGCGGCGTGCTGTGGGGGCACCAGTCCCTGCCGCTGTCCACGATTTTCTTCCAGCTGGGTGTTGCAGTGTTTGCGATGCTGGCGTTCACCTCGGACGCTGCGGTTCAGTACACGGCGACCCGCACCTTCCATATGCGCGATACGAAGATTGTGCAGCGGGCAACGCACCCGAAGGTTCTGGAACACAGGGCACAGCGCAAGGCGAAGAAAGCACAGAAGGCACGCAAAGCTACCGCTGCGAGCCGTAGCCACCAAGCGTAGCTACAAGCCCTCAGCGCGACATAGTGAATAGAAAAATACCGCCCGGTCAATGCATGACCGGGCGGTACTTCTATGCTCTGCAGCCGCAGACTCTACCGAGCCTCAGCGCACTGCAGGAATCTCAGCACGTTGCAGGAATCTTAGGCTTCGCCGTCCTCACCGTGGAAAATCGGGCCCACGTTACGGGGGCGCTTCAGCTCAAAGAAGCCGGGGTAGGAAGCCAGCGCCAGCGCGCCGTCGAAGAGCTTACCTGCTTCTTCACCGGCGGGGCTCGGGGAGATAACCGGGCCGAAGAACGCGGTGCCGTTAATCGAAATCAGCGGAACACCCACATCGGTGCCACCCACGGTCTCCAGGGCGAGGTCCAGGGATGCGCGCATCTGCTCATCGTACTGGTCGGTGAAGGCGACATCCACCAGCTCTGCGGGCAGGTTGACCTCAGCCAGCGCCTTGACGATCGCGTCGCGGTAGGAATCAGCCTTGTTGCTGTTGTGGTGAATCTGCTCGCCCAGAGCGTCGTAGAGGGGCTTGATAACCTCGTTACCGTGCAGCTCGCGCACGGCGGTGATGAGGCGGGTCGGCGCCCAGGACTGGTCCATCATCGCCTGGTAGTCGGCGGGCAGCTCGCGGCCCTGGTTGTGCATGGACAGGGAGAAGGGGCGCCAGGTCACCTCAACGTTGCGGACCTTCTGCACCTCACCGATCCAGCGGGAGGTAATCCAGCACCAGGGGCAGATCGGGTCAAACCAGAAATCAACCTGTGCGGGTGCGTTCTCAGCCATGAGTGTTCCTCTCTCATACGGTTGCGCCAGCCGCTTCTATGAGCCGGCGCTTATTCTTCGGTACACGCTCTTCAGCACACACCCTTCAGCACATGCCAGCGAGCGGTACCTGCTAGTGAGCCGTCACCCCGTATAACCGGGGCGACGGCTTCTTTATTCCCTAGCCTGTCGGCTGGAAGTATTCGGTTATGCAGCCTGACGGTCCGCGTCCTTCAGGGAGGTGGCCTTCGCCTCCCCCTTCACGGTGCGGGTGGTCTCGGCTTCGGGGTCGGGCGCCTGTAGCACATAGCGGGGTTCCGCGCCGTTGAGCACGGTGTCCTCACCGATGACGATAGACACCACGTCGGTGCGGTCCGGGATGTCGAACATAATCGGCTGCAGAATCTGCTCCATCATGGAGCGCAGGCCGCGAGCACCGGTACCGCGCTCGGCGGCGAGGCGAGCAATAGCCGCGACTGCTGCGTCGTCGATGATGAGTTCCACGCCGTCCAGGGCAAAGAGGTGACGGTACTGCTTGAGCAGCGCGTTCTTCGGCTCGGTCAGCACGCGAGCTAGCTCTTCTTCGTTGAGCTCGCTCAGGGTCGAGATGACCGGCAGGCGGCCAATCAGCTCGGGGATGATGCCGTAGTGCGCCAGGTCCTCGGGCATAATCTGGTCCAGCGGGTTCTTCACGGAGCCGCCCAGTTCAGCGCCGAAACCGATGCCGCCGGCACCCACGCGGGCTGCGATGCGGTCGTCAATATTATCGAAGGCGCCAGCCACGATGAAGAGAATATTGGAGGTATCAATCTCAATGTTTGCGTGCGCCGGGTGCTTGCGGCCGCCCTCCGGGGGTACGGTCGCCACGGTGCCCTCAATAATCTTCAGCAGCGCCTGTTGCACGCCCTCACCGGACACGTCACGGGTGATGGAGAGGTTCTCGCCGCCCTTACGGGCAATCTTGTCAATCTCGTCAATGTAGATGATGCCGCGCTGAGCCTTAGCAATATCGCCGTCAGCGACGTTGATGAGGCGCAGCAGAATGTTCTCCACGTCATCACCCACGTAGCCCGCCTCGGTGAGAGTGGTTGCGTCGACCAGGGCGAAGGGCACATCCAGCTTCTTCGCCAGGGTTGCCGCCAGGTAGGTTTTACCGCAGCCGGTCGGGCCGAGCATCAGAATATTCGACTTGCCCAGCTCCACCTGCTCCCCCGCGGTCGCCGAAAGAATGCGGGAGGTCAACACCGGGTTATCAATATCGTGGATGCGCTTGTAGTGGTTGTACACCGCCACCGCCAGGGTGCGCTTCGCCGCGTCCTGACCGATGACGTAGTCGTTGAGGTAGCTGTAAATTTCGCGCGGAGTAGCCAGCTGAGGCGCGGGCGCAGCCGCGGGGGCCTTCACTTTCAGACGCTCTTCAGCGAGGATCTCTTCGCACAGCTCCACGCATTCGTCGCAGATGGAAACGTTCGGGCCGAGCACAATCTTGAAAACCTGCGCGCGAGTCTTCTTGCAGAAGGAGCATCGCATGCTGGCGTTGGGCTGTTCGGGAGGCACAATGATGTCTGTGGCCACGAAGATTCCCTTTCGATCGGCGTGGTGAAATCGGCGCAGAAGGGTCAGTGACCTGGTGTCTGCGGTGATTTCTCAGGAGGGGCACCGGCGGGTGGTGGGCGCCCTGGTTTGAGCGAGAAAACGGTATGAAATACTCGAATTTTCTCCTTCTCTAAGGCTACCGGAGTTCACCCCGGAACCAAGAATTACGCACCGCAAATGGACGGACTTACCGGGCATATGACAAAGCGCGTCTTTTATGACGGCGGCGGGCGCTTTCACGTCGGCATATGACGGCAACGCGCCGCAAGAAACCACAAAGAAAGCGCAAGTCAACGCCATATATCAGCTTGGTTCGCCGCCCCACCCGACAAGGGCAAAAAGGAGCGGCAAAGCACAAAAAGGGACGGCACCGCACCGCGCACCAGCCCGAAGGCTCGCACACGGAGCGATGCCGCCCCTCCCCCGAAAAATGCTCGGGGGTATTCCTCAAAACTAAAGTTTAGGTGTGGGAAATAGCGGTGTTGGTCGCAGGCTTACGCAGCTTACGCGACTCCAGCACCTTGTCGACCAGGCCGTACTCCAGGGCAGCAGCCGCAGTCAGAATGTTGTCACGCTCGATGGAGCGGTCAACTTCCTCATAGGTCTTGCCCGAGTGCAGTGCCAGGGTCTGTGCAGTCCACTCACGCATACGCATAACCTCGTTCGCGTGAATCTCAATGTCAGAAGCCTGACCGCCCTGCTGGCCGCTCAGAGCGGGCTGGTGAATCAGCACGCGAGCGTTCGGCAGTGCCAGACGCTTGCCGGGGGTACCGGCAGCCAGCAGAACCGCCGCAGCGGATGCCGCCTGACCCAGGCACACGGTCTGAATCTCGGGGCGAATGAACTGCATCGTGTCGTAGATAGCGGTCATCGCGGTGAAAGAGCCGCCGGGCGAGTTGATGTACAGGGTGATGTCACGCTCGGGGTCCTGCGCCTCCAGAACCAGCAGCTGAGCCATGATGTCGTCAGCGGATGCGTCGTCCACCTGGGTGCCCAGGAAGATGATGCGGTCCTCAAACAGCTTGGCGTACGGGTCCTGACGCTTGTAACCGTAGGGGGTGCGCTCCTCGAAGCTGGGGAGCACGTAGCGGTTGCTCGGCATAGCCGGCGCCGAGGTGGTGATATCGTTCGGCAGGTAGTTCATGTGCATCTCCCTTATGCGTTCTTCGATTCGGGCAGCTTACCGGCGGTGGTGGCAATGTGGTCGAAGAAGCCGTACTCCAGGCCTTCTTCCGCGTTGAACCAGTTGTCGCGGTCGTTATCCTTCAGGATGGTTTCCAGGCTCTTACCGGTGCGCTCAGCGGTAATCTCTGCCAGGCGCTTCTTCATATCCAGAATCAGCTCAGCCTGGGTGCGGATATCCGATGCGGTACCGCCAATGCCACCGAGGGGCTGGTGCATGAGGATGCGGGCGTTCGGGGTTGCGTAGCGCTTGCCGATGGTGCCTGCGGTGAGCAGGAACTGACCCATGGATGCTGCCATACCGGTCACCACGGTCACCACGTCGTTCGGGATGAGCTGCATGGTGTCGTAGATAGCCATACCAGCGGTCACGGAGCCGCCGGGCGAGTTGATGTACAGGTAGATGTCTGCCTCGGGGTCTTCAGCCGAGAGCAGCAGCATCTGGGAGCAGATGAGGTTAGCGTTGGAGTCGCGCACCTCGGAGCCGAGCCAGATAATGCGCTCCTTCAGGAGGCTATTGTAGACGTAATCTTCCTGGGCACCAACGATGGGGGTTGCCATAGACGGCGCGGGCGCCACGCCGGCTGCCTGGGAGGCGCCGATGGGCAGAGGCATGTAGCTGGACATTCTTCCTCTTCTTCTCTAATGGGTCTTCGCTGCATCTTTGCGCGATTTACGCGCCGGAGCGCACGCGAAAAGTTTCGTTGCTACTACCTTACCGATAGTTGCCCTCCCCCGCTTCCCTTCGCGTTGTTCGTTCGCCAGGGGGTGAAGCACAGCGCTCAGCATGTGCGGTACTGACGAGCCTGCATACGCGTTCGGGAACAAATCGGGGGTGATTCTGGGGATTAAAAGAGCCTCAGCGGGCACCCAACCGGTAACTCGGTGGATGCCCGCTGAGGCTACACGTTTCAAGCAATCAGCTCACCCTATTAGCGGGGCGGCTTCTTGCGGACCGTGGCGGGGATTTAGGCAGCTGCCTCTTCGCCCTCACCCAGGTACTTGGACAGGTCAACAACGTTGCCCTTGGTGTCCTTGACCACTGCGGTCTTCAGCACTGCGGCCAGAGCCTTGGAGCGGCGAACCTCGCCGACCAGTGCGCCAGCCTGGCCGGAGCCGTCCAGCATCTGTGCGAACTGGTTGGGATCCATGCCGTACTGGGAGCTCATGGTGATGATGTAGTTAATCATCTCAGCCTGGTCAACGGTCACTTCTTCCTTGTCCGCAACAGCGTCGAGAACCATCTCGTTCTTGAATGCGGTCTCGGTGTTGGCGCGAACCTCGGCGCGGTGCTCCTCGGTGTCGTGGCCAGCTTCAGCGTTGGGGTTGTTGAAGTGCTGCTCGAGCTGATCCTCGATAACCTTCTCGGGGACGGGAACCTCAACCAGCTCAACGAGCTTTGCGAGGACCTTGTCGCGTGCCTGGGTGCCCTGCTCGGCAACCTTAGCCTCAGCAACCTGCTTCTTGATGTCTTCCTTCAGCTCGTCGATGGTGTCGAACTCGGAAGCCAGCTGTGCGAACTCGTCGTCAGCTGCGGGCAGCTCGCGCTCCTTGACTGCGGTCAGCTTGACCTTGATGACAGCCTGCTCGCCTGCGTGCTCGCCACCGGAGAGCTTGGTCTCGAAGGTTGCGTCCTCGCCAGCGGACAGGCCGGTCAGAGCCTCGTCGATGCCGTCGAGCATGGTGCCGGAACCGATCTGGTAGGACAGGTCGTTTGCTGCGTCAACCTGCTCACCGTCGATCTCAGCTGCGATGTCGATGGTCACGAAGTCCTTGTCAGCTGCGGGGCGCTCAACGGTCTTCAGGGTGCCGAAGCGCTCACGCAGAGCGTCCAGTGCCTGAACCTCGTCCTCAGCGGTGACCTCTACCTCGTCAACCTCAACCTCGAGACCCTCGTAGTTGGGCAGCTCGATTTCGGGGCGGACGGTGACGGTGATGGTCAGCTTGACGTCTGCCTCACGGTTCTCGGTGGAGGGCTGGGACTGAACGTCCAGCTCGGGCTGTGCCAGGGGGGAGAGTTCGTTCTCGCCCAGTGCCTGTGCGTAGTAGTCGTTCAGAGCGTCGTTCAGGGATGCCTCGACGATGTAGTCGAAGCCCGCACGCTGCTCGATGAGCTGCTTGGGCAGCTTACCCTTGCGGAAGCCGGGAACGCTGATCTGGCCTGCGAGGTTCTTGTAGGTGCGGTCCAGGTAGGGCTTGAATTCTGCGAAGGGAACCTCGACCTCAATCTTTGCGAGGGTCGGGTTGAGCTTCTCGACGGCGGTCTTCACGTCCGTGATCTCCTCATATAGTTTCGGTGCGGCACAGATCGTGCGTGCCGCGGTTGCTTAGTGGAAAGAGCGCCACAACAACGTGCGTCGCGGCAACCGTTTCACGTCGGGGCGACAGGATTCGAACCTGCGATCTCCTGCTCCCAAAGCAGGCGCGTTAGCCAAGCTACGCCACGCCCCGTGAAACCGACCGTGTTGTGCACTTGCGTGTTTAACACAGTCAGTGCCCTAGTTTACCTGTTTTCCCGCTAAATGCCCAACACAGCGGCTCGTGCACGGTTTATTTCCACTGTGCGCGTACTCGCCCCATAAGGATGCACAGACCCGTACAAAAAGCGGAGGCGAGCCCCCGCAAGAACATGCAAAAACCACCACGCAAAACCGCGCCAACGCACCAAAGAGTTTGACAGCGCAGACGGAACCTAGCTACTATGGTCAAGTTCCATTTTCGGGGATGTAGCTTAATGGTAAAGCCTCAGTCTTCCAAACTGATTACGCGGGTTCGATTC
>NZ_CAXOQT010000041.1:0-13344 GCF_964211445.1 Rothia mucilaginosa
GAAATACACGCGGAGGTTAGCTCAGTACACGAGCCGAATCTCCCACACTACGTAAAGGGGAACACGTGCTGCCTCAACGGCACCGTATGCGCACCAGCGCAGAATTCTCCCACGCCTTCCGTTCCGGCATCCGTACAGGACGTCGGAACATCGTTGTATCTACGGCGAAAAATCCTGGAAAAACAACCCAGGTAGGTTTCATTGTGTCGAAGGCGGTGGGCAACGCTGTCACACGCAATCTGGTCAAGCGCCGATTGCGTGAACTTGCCGCGCTCACCTGCGCCGCGCATCCGGAAGGCTACGCCATTGCCGTGCGAGCGCTTCCCGCCTCCGCGAACGCCAGTTGGGATCAGCTGCGCCGCGACTACGAATCGGCACTTGAGACCGCGTTCGCTAAGCTCAACCGACCGCAGAATGTCCCGAACGACGAGGGGACATCGTGAGTCACTCTCGCTGTTCTCACCGTGAAGAACGCTTCCACGCGCATCACAGCGGCACCTACAGCGCCTCGGTTGAGACTCTGGGTCCCGACGAACTGCTGGCGTTAGCGCCTAACGAATTCGTCAGGCCTGAAACTTTCCTGCAGGCACTCTACGTTCTACCGCAGAACCTGCTGATTGCGTGCATGAAGGCCTACCGCAAGGTCGTGTCCCCCCTCTACGGGGACGTGTGCCGCTACTACCCGACCTGCTCAGCCTACGCCCTGGAGGCGCTGACCACCCACGGTGCGATGGGTGGGCTTTCCCTGACGGTGCGCCGTATTCTGCGGTGTGTTCCCTGGGCGACCGGAGGTATCGACCCAGTCCCAGCGGGGAAGCGTACTTTCGCTCCCGGAGCAGAACCGAAAATTATTCTGCTCAACCACCCCCATCTTTACACCCCTCACACCGGTGGTGACGCCCGCCCTGAGTAGGCGGCGCCTCCCACACAATGACTTAGCCGAGTCCTTAAGGAGTATTCCCGCGTGAATATTTTTGATTTGATTCTTTGGCCGTTTAAATGGATCGTCTCCGTGGTCCTGTGGCTGTTCCACACTCTTTTCACCTCGCTGGGCATGGACCCGGCGTCCGGTATGACCTGGGTTCTGTGCATTATCTTCCTGACCCTGGTGATGCGTACCCTGACCATTCCGCTGTTCGTCAAGCAGATTAAGGCTATGCGCGGCATGACCGCTATGCAGGGCGATATGGCGAAGCTGCAGGAGAAGTACAAGGGCAAGAAGGACCAGCTCTCCCGCCAGGCTATGGCTCAGGAGCAGATGGAAATGTACCGTAAGCACGGTACGAACCCCTTCGCCTCCTGCCTGCCGATTCTGGCTCAGATGCCGATCTTCTTCGGTCTGTACCAGGTGCTGATGGGCGTTCCCACCGCGGCGCAGAGCAACGAGAGCGTGCTCATGCTGCCGGCTGATCTGGTGCACCAGTTCAATGACTCGCAGATTTTCGGTGCTCAGCTGTTCGCGACCATGCTGCACCCGGGCGCTGGTGACACTACCGCGACCGTTGTTCAGGCGGTCATCATGATTGTTCTGATGAGCGCGACCCAGTTCTACATTCAGAAGCAGCTGAGCGTGAAGAACATGTCGGAGGCGGCTCTGAACTCTCCGATGTTCCGTCAGCAGCAGATGATCATGTACATCTTCCCGATCATCTTCGCTGTTTCCGGTATTAACTT
This sequence comes from Rothia mucilaginosa, assembly GCF_964211445.1. Taxonomy (GTDB): domain Bacteria; phylum Actinomycetota; class Actinomycetes; order Actinomycetales; family Micrococcaceae; genus Rothia; species Rothia mucilaginosa_E. Next base: position 1,675 of record NZ_CAXOQT010000041.1, read on the forward strand.
CCCGCTGGGTGTTATGTACTACTGGACCGTGTCGAACCTGTGGTCGCTGGGCCAGCAGTGGTGGGTTATCCGCAATAACCCGACCCCCGGTTCTCAGGCGGAGCGTGAGCTGAACGCTCGCCGTGCGGCGAAGGGCCTGCCTCCGATTGGTAAGACCCGTGAGCAGCACGAGAAGGATCTGCAGGAGGCTCGTGAGCGTGCCGCTGCGGGTCAGCGTCAGCAGCCGGTCAGCAAGAAGCGCCAGAAGCAGCAACGCAATAAGCAGAACGGAAAGAAGTAGTTTTCTTCCGTGATTCGGGCCGGGTTCTCGCCATGTGTGGCGCGGGCCCGGCGCCGTGTATGAGATACTTTTTACCCCTAGGACACCCCTCCGAACACCCTGAGGATTATCGTGACTGAAGCTATGGAATATGAGGACGAGCAGCTCGTTGAGGAGCAGCTGGTAGAGGAGCCCCTTGAGGGCGAAGAAGACGATTTTGAGGACATCGACGAGGAAGGCGATATCGCCGCTGATTACCTCGAGGAGCTCCTCGATATTGTCGATATGGACGGCGATATTGATATTGAGGTGCGCAATAACCGCATCTACCTTTCGGTCTTCAACGACGACGATGACAATGAGGAACTGCGCCACCTGGTCGGCCGCCACGGCGAGGTTCTGGAGGCACTGCAGGAGCTGGTGCGCCTCTCCGTCCTGGCCGGTAACGGCACCCGTTCCCGCCTGATTCTGGATGTTGCCGGTTACCGTGCTGAGCGTCGTGAGCAACTGGAGAAGATCGCTGCTGACGCTATTGAGAAGGTGCGCGCTACCGGACGTGATGAGCACCTGAAGCCGCTGAGCCCGTACGAGCGTAAGGTCGTGCACGATGTGGTCGCTGCCGCTGGTCTGTACAGTGAGTCTGAGGGTGAGGGCCCTCGCCGTCACGTGGTGATTTCCCTTCCCGAGGTAGGAGCCTAGTATGGAAACTTCGATGGTTACTCTCAACGAGAGTGAGCGCGCCGCCGCGGAGGCTGTGTTCGGTGAGCGTCTGCCCCTGGCGGAGCGCTACGTGCAGCACCTGGCGACGACCGGTATTGAGCGCGGTCTGATTGGTCCGCGTGAGGTGCCGCGCCTGTGGGCTCGCCACGTGCTGAACTGTGCCGTGGTGCAGGAGTACATCGCCCCGAACGCTTCGGTGGCGGATGTCGGTTCGGGTGCTGGACTGCCCGGCCTGTGCCTGGCGATTGCCCGTCCGGATTTGAAGCTGACTCTGATTGAGCCTCTGGAGCGCCGTGTCATCTGGCTGAATGAGGTTGTCGAGGACCTGGGCCTGGAGAACGTGACCGTGCTGCGCTCGCGCGCTGAGCAGGCCGTGGGCACTGTTGAGGCTGATGTGGTGACTGCGCGTGCTGTGTCCGCCCTGGTGGGTCTTCTGGACATTACCCTGCCGATTCTGCGCGGCACCGGCGAGCTGCTGGCTCTGAAGGGTCGTAGCGCCGCGGAGGAGATTACTAAGGCGAAGAAGAAGCTGAACCGCTACGGTGCGCGTGAGACTGAGATTCTCACTGCCGGCGGCGATCTGCTGGAAGAGCCGACGACGGTGGTTCGAGTCCGTCTCTAAAGGTTTCGTCTCAAATGGGCGGTACCGCAATAAGCTAGTGAATATGCTGGCTTGTGCGGTGCCGCCCATTTTTATGCGGATTTTACGGGCGCGTTGAGTGTTCGCATCCGCAGAGTACATAGAATGATCTCTCGCGTGGAGTATTGACCTGATGCCGGGTACCCTTAAGGGAGGGTTGAAACCTTAGACTCTTCTGCACTATTGCCCAGTAGCTTATTCGTGGAGCTTACGCCCTTCAAAGCTTCTGATGCGGAGGCAATGTTTCACGTGAAACATTGCAGGCGCCATCACCTCGGGAAGTATGTTTCACGTGAAACATGCGGAGAATGGGCGACGGTAGGGGAGTGGGGAACTAAATCCTCCTCGCATATAAATAAGGCAGAGTATTGCCACACGCGAGGCACCAGAAGAAGCATCACCGTAGACACACCACCCGGAATATGGAAGGCACCCGATGACTCCTCAAGCTCAGAAATCTGTTGCAGATTTGCTCCCCAAGCCTGTGCATACGCGTGTCTTCACCGTGTCGAACCAGAAGGGTGGCGTGGGTAAAACCAGTACCGCCGTGAACCTTGCCGCTGCGCTCGCGGAGGCTGGGCTCAACGTCCTGGTCATCGACAACGACCCGCAGGGTAACGCCTCGACCGCACTGGGTATTGAGCATGGTGTGGACGTCCCCAGTGTCTACAATGTCCTGATTGAAGATAAGCCGCTTTCTGAAATCGTTCAGGAATGCCCCGACATGCCCGGCCTATTCTGTGCCCCCGCCAATATCGATCTTGCGGGCGCGGAGATTGAACTGGTCTCCCTGGTGGCTCGCGAGACCCGCCTCAAGAACGCCCTCATGGATTACACCGAGTGGCGCGAGAAGCAGGGCATGGAGCGCCTGGATTACGTTTTTATCGACTGCCCGCCGAGCCTCGGCCTGCTGACCGTCAACGCCTTTGTCGCGGCAGAAGAGATTCTGATTCCGATCCAGTGCGAGTACTATGCGCTGGAAGGTCTGAGTCAGCTACTGAAGAATATTCAGATGATTCAGAAGCACCTGAACTCTAAGTTGCGCATCAGCACGATTCTGCTGACCATGTACGATGCCCGCACCAACCTGGCGTTCCAGGTGGCGGAGGAAGTGCGCGAACACTTCCCGGAGGAGACCCTGGGTGTGAAGATTCCTCGCTCGGTTCGTATCTCTGAGGCCCCCAGCTACCAGCAGACCGTCATCACCTACGACTCGTCGTCGACCGGCGCTCGCGCCTACCGCGAGGCAGCGCAGGAACTCTCGCGCCGATCCGCATAATCTAAATCTTTTGAAATGAGCCCTTTTGAATTGTCTATTGATGATTCAAAAGGGCTCATTTTATGCGGTATTTTCTGGGTAAAATCCTCAAAAACATCCTTATCGCATTAATTTTTGAAAATAGTGCGGATTGTGTGCCGCACAGTTTCCACTCCTGCTCTCGAGTGCTTATTTCGTTTACACTAGATGAAGAAGAAAAAATGAGCGGGCTCGTCCGGGAGTCCTAAGGAGTAACGATGGCTGAAAAGCGACGCGGCTTGGGTCGTGGCCTGGGGGCACTGATCCCTCAGAGTACGAAGAATTCTGGTAATGCTGAGGCGAAGGCATCCGAAAATACTGCTGCAGTAAAGGCGGCACCCAAGAAGGTCTCTGCTCCGATTGAAGAGCCGATGACTGACGGCCTCTTCGAAATGGCTCACGAGGCTAAGCCGGAGAAGCAGCGTAAGAGCACTAAGACCGAGGCTGTAGAGGCTAAGCCTGCTGACTCTGCGCCCACTCAGGAAAAGCCGGCTCCTGCTGAGAAAGCAGAAGAAAAGGTAGAAGCCCCCGCCTCCTCGCAGGATGTTTCACGTGAAACATCGAAGAAGAAGTCCCGCGTGGACATGGGTGCGGCACTGCGTAACACCACCCTGACTCGCCGCCCGGTGGACTTCTTCTTTGGTGAAGATGTCTCCACCCCCCAGTCTGTTTCCGAAGAGCAGAACGGCCTGGTTCCGGTTCCCGGTGCCCAGTTTGCCGAGTTGAATGTTCGCGATATCCACCCGAACCGTAAGCAGCCCCGAACCGATTTTGATGAGCAGGACATGGAGGAACTCATCCACTCGGTGCGTGAGATTGGTGTCCTGCAACCGATCGTTGTGCGTCCCTCGCGCGAAAACGGTGCCGAAAAGTATGAGCTGGTTATGGGTGAGCGCCGCTGGCGTGCAACCCAGGCGGCTGGCCTGAGCACCATCCCCGCGATTGTTCGTGAGACTGAAGACGGCGATCTGCTCCGTGATGCCCTGCTGGAGAACCTGCACCGTAGCCAGCTGAACCCCATTGAAGAGGCGGCGGCATATCAGCAGCTCATGGAGGAATTCGACACTACTCAGGAGCAGTTGGCTAAGCGCATTGGTCGTTCTCGCCCGCAGATTTCGAACACGATTCGTCTGTTGAAGTTGCCGGCTCTGGTGCAGCGTCGCGTTGCGGCGGGTATCCTCTCCGCCGGTCACGCGCGTGCCCTGCTGGCTCTGACCGATCAGGCTCAGATTGAGACTCTCGCGCAGAAGATTGTGAATGAGGGTCTGTCGGTTCGTGCAACTGAGGAGCTGGTGAACCATGCATCCGGCGCTGCAGAGGTGAAGGAGCGTAAGGCTCCTCAGCCTCAGAAGCACCGTGAGCGCCTGGACTACATTGCGGAGGCTTTTGCTGACAAGCTTGATACTTCGGTGAAGATTTCACTCGGTGCCCGTAAGGGTAAGATGACCATCGAGTTTGCGAATGTCGAGGATTTGAACCGCATTATCCGTGTTTTGGATTCTGATTTCTCGGGCTAAATTTTCATATAAATAACATTTAGCAACTGAATTCAGTTGAATATATAGAAAACCCTCGGTGATGTTTCACGTGAAACATCACCGAGGGTTTTCTATAGCCTCTCGAAAGATTAGCCCAGGTGCTCGGAGAACTCAGCCAGCAGAGCGGACTTGGTCTTGGCGCCTACGGTCTTCTTGACGACCTCGCCACCCTTGAAAAGGTAGATAGCGGGGATAGAGGTAATGCCGTACTTCATGGCGGTATCGCCATTTGCCTCAACATCCACCTTGACCACGTCAACCTGACCGGCGTACTCGCCAGCGATCTCGTCAATCACGGGACCAACCATGCGGCAGGGGCCGCACCATTCAGCCCAGAAATCCACGATAACGGGCTTATCGTTCTTCAGAACCAGTTCGTCAAAAGTGGCATCAGTTGCCTGCTGTGCACTGCTCACGGAGTGCTCCTTTCTGACACGGGGCGGATTCCCCAGCGAGTAATACGAATAGTTTAGAGGTTTTCGAGGTAGTGCTGCGCGTCCAGAGCGGCAATAGCACCGGAACCAGCAGCAATAATTGCCTGGCGGTAGGTCGGGTCGATCACGTCACCGGCAGCGAAAACGCCGGGAACGGAAGTCTTCGAGGAGCGACCCTGAACCGCGATGGTGTGGTTCTCGGTAATCTCCAGCTGGTCACGCACGAGCTCCACGCGAGGATCGGAGCCAATAGCGATGAACAGGCCCTGAACAGCCAGCTGGCGCTCCGAGCCGTCCTTGGTGTTGGTCAGGGTAATCGACTCGAGGTTGCTCTCGCCGTGAACTGCGGTAACAGCCGAGTCCCAGACAACCTCAATCTTCGGGTTGTTGAAGGCACGGGTCTGCATGATTTCAGAAGCACGGAACGAATCGCGGCGGTGCACCAGGTATACCTTGGATGCGAAGGTCGTCAGGAACAGTGCCTCCTCCAGTGCGGAGTCGCCACCGCCGACCACGGCGATTTCCTTGTCCTTGAAGAAGAAGCCATCGCAGGTCGCGCACCAGGAGACGCCGTAACCGGAGAGTCGGTCTTCGCCCTCAATGTTGAGCTTACGCACCTGGGAACCGGTGGTCATGATGACGGTCTTTGCCAGGTGAACGGCACCGTCGGCGGTGTAGACCTTCTTCACATCGCCGGTGAGCTCGACCTTTTCCACGTCCTGGTAGCGGATGTCCGTGCCGAAACGCTCAGCCTGCTGGCCGATGTTCTCCATCAGCTCGGGGCCCTGAATGCCCTGAATGAATCCGGGGAAGTTCTCGACCTCGGTGGTGTTCATGAGGGAGCCGCCGGGTGCCAGGGAGCTGGCGAAGAGGACGGGCTTCAGCTCGGCGCGTGCCGCGTAGATTGCCGCGGTGTAGCCGGCGGGGCCGGAGCCCACAATAATGACGTTGTGGACGGTTGCGTCGGCCTCAACCTCTGCTGCCGGTGCCGCCTCGGTGGCGGGTGCGGATGCGAGGTTCAGGTTGCCTAGGGCGGCGCCTCCGAAGAGGCCTCCCAGATTCTCAGTCATCAGATATGTCTTTCGTTGTAGGTCTTTCGTTATGCCCCTATAACAGGGCTTTACCCTCGATTATTCCATCTTGGGGGACCCTTAGCCAGATACTCCGCCCACTGTGAATCTTCGGGTAGTAACCCTGCCATAAAGAGTCATAAATGGACATCAAAAGGGCGGGGCTTCCGAACTCAGTAAGTTCAGAAGCCCCGCCCTTGTGTCTGGGGTGCGAGCGCCCTGTCGGCGTCGCTTTATGGGGTGATTAGTCCACCTTGATTTCGTTGATGCGCAGACCGTAACTCCAGTTACCAATGGGTAGGGAGAGGCGGGGCAGCTCGTTGACCACGATGATTACGTAGGCGCCCTTTTCTGCGCTCTGCTTGGAGGTGTCCAGGGTGACGACCGCGTCCTTGCCTTCGAAGGTGCCCTTGCCGACCTCAACTGCGCCGCTCAGCGATGCGGAGCTGTTGGTGTAGACGGTGAAGGAGCCGCCGGTGCCGGTGGTCTGCTGGATGGTCAGCTTGGAGACGACGGTGGGGGTCTGTAGCTTCAGTGCCAGGCCGAATTCCTTGATGGTGCCGGCGTAGTTGGCGGTGCCGAAGCCGTAGCTGATCCATGCGGTGTTGGCGTTACCGTCGGTCAGGTTGGGGATGAGGGTGTCCATGTCGTTCATGAACGTGGGGTCCGAGGGTGCGAAGCGGGCCACGGACGCGATCTTAGCCGGTGCGTTCGATGCCTTAGCGGTCGGGGATGCCGATGCGCTGGCGCTTGCCGCAGCCGATTCGGATGCCGAGATAGAAGACTTGGGGGTGTGGGGGCCTGCTGCCTGGTTGGAGCCGATAGCGCCCAGGGAGGTGAGGATACCACCTGCGACGATGACGAGCAGCAGGACGGCTGCCAGTGCGACGGCCCAGGTGCCGCGGCTACCGTCTTCTTCGTCCTCGTCATCTTCGTAGATGCTGGTAGGTTCGGAGTATGCGGTCACGGCTGCGCCATCGGATGCGTTCCAGTTCTTGGCGGCGGTGATGCTCTCCTGGTTGGCGGTGGAGGAGGAGACCTTCTCGTAGGTGTTGGGGGAGCTGCCGCTTTCGGAGTCGCCGAAGATTTCGGTGCCCAGCGCGTCTTCTGCGTTGGAGAGTGCATGGTTTTCGACCAGCAGGGTGTCCAGCAGGGTGTCGGGGCGGGTGTGGGAGGTGACGAGGTAGCGGCTACCTTCGGGGGTGATGCCCAGGTCGAGGATCTGGATGTTGCCGCGTGCGTTGGTTGCGAGCGCGCGGGAGTTTGCTTCCAGCAGTGCGCTGCGGCTGGGCGATGCGACGACGACCGAGACCTTACGGTTGAGAATCTGGTCGGTGCCTTCAAGCACCATGTCGGATTCTGCCGTAATGATGATGTGTGCGGTGATCTCGTAGCGGCCTCCGAGGACCGATCCGACCGGAATCTGTTGCGACAACGTGTTCTCCCGAGGTGGTTTCATAGTGCCTGCCGTGTGGCGGGCCCTGACTATTAGATTCTACCCGGCATTGAAGGATGCTGGGGCTGAGTGATAGTTTGTGGCGTCCGGGCGGCTGCCTGTGCCTTCTGCGGGCCCCGGTGTGGGGTGTAAGGCGCAGGCGGCAGCTACCCGGGTTGGGCGTTGTGCGCCGCTTTAGCGGCGGGCAAAACGCTCAAGTTTGGAGGTGAGGGGTGCCAGTAGTGCGTTGGCTTCCTTGACGCGGAAGATCTGCACGCCGGCGAGGTATGCGAGGCCCATGACGGTGCCGCATACGGCGAGGGTGATGATGGCGGTGATCTTGGATGCCCAGGCGAATCCGTCGAGCTGGTAGCCGCCGAGCAGCCAGAGCGCAATGGCTGCGATGCCGCCGGCGAAGAGGGACGCGAGGGTGGTGCGGGCGTAGGTGCTGATGATGCCTCGCTGGCCGTAGTAGCCGAGGCGGCGGCGGACCATGTGGTGGCTGATGAACAGAATCAGGATGTTGTGCACCGGGTAGATGAACGCGAGCATGTACACGGTGTACTGGGCGTCGAGCAGGGATGCTGCGAAGCTCATGATGACCATGATGATGGCGGAGTACACCTGGATACGGAAGGGGGTGCGTGCGTCTTCGCGGGCGTAGAGCACGCGGCTGTAGAGGTAGTTGATGGTGAGGGTGGGGGTGCCGAGCGCGGTGATGACGATGAGCTTGGCGATGATGGCTGCTGCGATGGGGTCGCCGCCGCTGAAGAGTACGGCGATGGGGCCTGCGAGCACCATGAGTGCGACCATGCAGAAGACGGTGGCTACGGCTGCGTTGCGCAGGCCGTGGGAGAGCGCGTAGATGACGCTGTCGCTGTCGTCGGCGATGGCGGAGGCGCTCATGCGGTTGAAGAGCACGGTGGCGATGGAGATGCCGATGACGCCGTGCGGGAGCATGTACAGCATGGAGGCGTAGTTGAGGGCCTGCAGGCCGGGGATTTGGATGCCGAGGGCGGCGTAGTGCTCGCGCTGGCCGACGATGCCGGCGGCAACCTTGGTCATGTAGAGGAACGCGAGGTTGGAGATGATGCCGGAGGCGAGGGTCCAGGCGGCGAGCTTGGAGGCTGCGCGCAGGCCGATGCCGCGCCACGCGAAGTCGGGCTTGAGGCGCAGGCCGAGCTTGCGCAGGGGGATGAACAGGACGAGTGCCTGCATGATGACGCCGAAGGTTGAGGAGCCAGCCAGCACGAGGGTCTGGGCGTTGGTCCAGGTTGCTACGGTGTGAATCGGGTGGGGGTTGGGGGTCTGTGCACCGAAGAGGAAGATGAACAGGAATAGCGACAGGATGGTGATGACGTTGTTGAGTACGGGTGACCACATGTAGGCACCGAATGCGTCTTTGGCGTTGAGGACCTGTCCGATGACGGTGTAGAGGCCGTAGAAGAAGATTTGGGGTAGGCACCAGAGGGAGAAGATGAAGCCGAGCTGTCGTTGTTCGGGGCTCCATCCTGAGCCCATGATGCTGATGATGGGCCAGGCGCAGGCGACGGTGATGATGGTGATGAGGCCGATTGCGGTGACGGTGAGGGTGACGAGTTTGGAGATGTATCGTGCACCGCCGTCTTGTGCTTTGGCTGCTTTGATGATTTGGGGTACGAGGACCGCATTAAAAACGCCACCTGCAACAAGCACGTAGATGAGGTTGGGTAGGGTGTTGGCGGTTTCGAAGACGTCGCCGACGGTTGAGAGCGAGCCGATGGCTACGGTGAGCAGGATGGTCTTGACGAATCCGAGGATGCGCGAGACGAGGGTGCCTGCTGCCATGATTGCGCTTGAGCGGGCGTCGTTACGTGCCACGTATGTCTCTCCTGTGTCGGCGGGTGATTGCTTCTTTTAGTTTTGGGGCTCTATTTAACGGGTGTTTAGAGCTGGGTGGTGATGTATTCGCGCGCGCTGCGGGCGATGTGTTGCTCGTTGGCGAATGAGAGGCGGGTGGGGAGCTCTTCGAGGGGGACCCATGCGACGTCGATTGCTTCGTGGTCGGGGTCGTTGTCGATGCTGAGTTCGCCGCCGGTTGCTGCGAAGAGGTAGTGGTGCACGGTTTTGTGGATGCGCGTGCCGTTGGAGGTGAACCAGTAGGCGATGGTGCCGAGGGAGGCTACCGGGTAGCCGGTGATTCCGGTTTCTTCGCTGATTTCGCGTTGTGCGGCTTCGACGGTGGTTTCGCCGTGTTCGATGTGGCCTTTGGGTAGGCACCATTCGCGGTGTCCGTTGCGGTTGATGCGGGCGATGATGGCTACGGGTAGCTGGTCGGGTCGGTCGAAGTCGATGATGAGTCCGCCTGCGGAGACTTCTTCGGGGGCGGGTACCGCTCGCGCGGGCGCGGTGAAGCGCGTTTTGGGTGCGCGGGGTACGGGAATGCTCATGGTTCTACCTTAACCGATATGTGAGGGTTTGTGTGTCTCGGTTTTGGGTGAGATAGCTGTCTCTTTGGTGTGGGTGTTGTGGGGGTGGGGTGGGCGTGCTGGTGGTTTTTCTGGCACGATTAAAGGATTATGTCGCTGTTTATTGATGTTGTGTCGAAGTACCCGGATGCCGCCGAGCTGGGAGAACTGTACCGTGCGGCGGGTTTTGAGCTGTACTTGGTGGGCGGTATTGTCCGCGACAATCTGCTGGATGATGGCGGCCATTTCACTGATTTTGATTTGACGACGGATGCTACTCCGGAGCAGAGTGAGCAGATTCTGCGTGGTTGGGGTGAGCATACGTGGGATATCGGCAAGGAGTACGGCACGATTAGTGCGCGTAAGAATGGCGTGGTGTATGAGGTGACCACGTACCGTGCTGAGGTGTATGTTTCGGATTCGCGTAAGCCGACGGTTGAGTTCGGTACGGACCTGAGTGCCGACTTGGTGCGTCGTGATTTCACGATTAATGCGATGGCGGCGGCTTTGCCCAGCGGTGAGGTTGTTGACTTGTTTGGTGGCGTTGAGGATTTGCGTGCGGGTGTTTTGCGTACGCCGCGCTCGCCGCAGGAGTCTTTTTCTGAGGATCCGCTGCGTATGATGCGTGCGGCTCGTTTTGCTGCGCGTTTTAATCTTGAGGTTGCCCCGGAGGTTTTCGAGGCGATGCGTGAGATGGCTGGCCGTATTGAGATTATTTCGGCTGAGCGTGTGCGTGATGAGCTGGTGAAGCTGATTGAGGCGGATTATCCGCGGGTTGGTTTGAACCTGCTGGTGGATACGGGCCTGGCGGATTATGTGTTGCCGGAGCTTCCTGCGTTGCGTATGGAGATGGATCCGGCGCATCACCATAAGGATGTGTATGCGCATTCGTTGAAGGTGATGGAGCAGGCGATGGAGAAGGAGACGGGCGAGGATGGCCCGTGTCCGGCTCCTGATTTTATTCTGCGTTTTGCGGCGTTGATGCACGATATTGGTAAGCCGAAGACTCGTAAGTTTGAGAAGGACGGCTCTGTCTCGTTCCTGCACCATGAGGTGGTGGGCGCGAAGATGGTGAAGAAGCGTATGCGTGCGCTGCGTTTTGATAATGACACGATTAAGGCTGTGGCTCGTCTGGTGGAGCTGCACATGCGTTTCTATGGTTACCGTGAGTCGGGTTGGACTGATTCTGCGGTGCGCCGTTATGTGCGTGATGCGGGGGATCAGTTGGAGCGTCTGCACCGCGTGTCGCGTTCTGATGTGACGACTCGTAATCGTCGCCTGTCGCGTTCGCTGGCTGAGGCGTATGACGATTTGGAGCGTCGTATTGCTGAGCTGGCTGCTCAGGAGGAGCTGGATGCGATTCGTCCGGACCTGGATGGCGGCCAGATTATGCAGATTCTTGGTATTGCGCCGGGCCCGGTGGTGGGTGAGGCGTATAAGTTCTTGTTGAACCTGCGTTTGGATGAGGGTTCGCTTCCTGAGGAGGAGGCGAAGGCTCGTCTTCTGCAGTGGTGGGAGCAGCGTCGCCAGGCGTAGCTTCTGCGGTTTTTCGGTACCGCATCGCATGGTTGAGCTCACGCGGTGCGGTACTGTTCTATCTGCTTTTTCTCGTGTATTGTTAAGAAATCTATGCGTGTTCCCCACCCGGTGTGCTTCACGTGTAGAGCACAATGAATCTCCTGCTATGGAAATCCCATAGCCGTTTAGCCCAAAGGAGGGGTTTAATCATGCGTGCATATGAACTGATGGTTATCCTCAACCCCGAGGTCGAGGATCGTGCGGTTGAGCCGTCGCTGTCCAAGTTCCTCGAGATCGTGACCAGCGAGGGTG
>NZ_CAXOQT010000042.1:0-12988 GCF_964211445.1 Rothia mucilaginosa
ATTCTTCCCTCTGCTCCGGTTGCCGATTCTGGTTGCGAGGGTAAGGGAAACACCAACATCACCGACTGAACCGCCGCACACAACGCGTTTCACCGGCACGAGCCGCACGGCGGCGCCTACAATGGTTGAACCATTGTGGCGCCCGGCATGGCTTTCACCCGTGAAACCGGCGGCGCAACAGTACACACCGAACAACATCAACGGATCCTCACATGTCTGAAACCCCGAAGGCGGCAGCACCCACCAGCGCACTCGACCGCTACTTCAAGATTTCCGAACGCGGCTCCTCCATCGCCGCAGAATTCCGCGGCGGCCTCGCCGCATTCTTCGCCATGAGCTACATCGTGGTGCTGAACCCCCTCGTCATCGGTACCGGTGCCGACGCCTCCGAGCGTACCCTCGGCATCGCACCCGTCGCTGCTGTGACCGCGCTGGTCGCCGGCGTGATGACCATCCTCATGGGTGTTATCGCCAAGCAGCCCTTCGCCATGGCGGCTGGCCTGGGCGTGAACGCGCTGCTCGCCTCCACCATTGCCACCACCCCGAACCTGACCTGGGCAGACATCATGGGCCTGGTCGTTCTTGCCGGTCTGATCATGACCGTTCTGGTGCTCACCGGCTTCCGCACCGCGGTGTTTGAGGCGGTCCCTGAGTCGCTCAAGACCGCGATTGTAGTCGGTATCGGCTTCTTCATTTCCTTTATCGGTCTGGTCGACTCCGGCATTATCCGCCGCATGCCTGACGCAGCTGGCACCACCGTTCCGGTGAGCCTCGGCGCGGGCGGTCACCTGCTCGGTTGGCCCACCCTCGTCTTCCTCTTCGGCCTGTTCTTCACCATCGCCCTGTTCATCCGTAACGTGAAGGGCGCGATCCTGTGGGGCGTGCTCGCCTCCACCGCGCTGTCCCTGATTCTGGAGGCGGTTGTCCCCTCCGGTTCCGTGAAGGAGTCGGCAACCGGCTGGTCCCTGAACGTGCCTTCCCTGGCGGACATGAAGTTCACCACCCCGAACTTCTCCCTCATCGGTTCCGCTGACCTGTTCGGCGCGTTCACCCACATCGGTCCGCTGGCTGCTTCGCTGCTGGTGTTCACCATTCTGCTGTCCGTGTTCTTTGACGCGATGGGCGTTTCGGTGGGTCTTGCCGCCGAGGCTGGCACCATGAAGGACGGCAAGGTTGAGGACATTGACAAGGTCCTGCTCGTGGACGCTTTCGGTTCCGTTGTTGGTGGTGGCGCGTCCGGTTCGGCGAACCAGATTTTCGTGGAGTCCGCCACCGGTATTGGTGCGGGTGCACGCACCGGCTTTGCGAACATTGTGACCGGTGTGCTGTTCCTGCTGGCGATTTTCATTTCGCCGTTGGTCACCATCGTTCCTTTCGAGGCGGTTGCTCCGGCGCTGGTCGTGGTCGGCTTCCTGATGATTCGCCAGGCCGTGAATATTGACTGGACCGACTGGGGTCTGGGTATTCCGGCGTTCTTGACCATTATTTTCATGCCGCTGTCGTACTCGATTGCGAACGGTATTGGTGCCGGCTTCGTGGCGTACACTTTCATTCGCCTGGTGCAGGGCCGCGGTAAGGACGTGCACTGGCTGATGTACCTGGTGTCCGCGGTGTTCGTGATCTACTTCGGTATGGGCATCATTAACGGCTGGACTAGCTAAGTCCGACAGTCTACATATTTGCTGAAGGCAGGTTCCTGATGCGGCTGAGAATGTAAGTTTTCAAGCTGCCGAAGGGCCTGCCTTTGGCGTATCTGGTTCGCTCTTGCATGTTCCTTATCGCTCCCCGGTGCGAGAAAATCATGGCAGAATCATTCCGTTTTCGGTATGATTCTGCCATGATGTCCGTTCAAGAGTATGCTCAAGAAGCTAAGGTTTCAGAGCGAAGCGTGCGCGCCCGCTTAGAACGTGGAATGCTCCAAGGTCGTAAATTGGGAAGCCGCTGGGTTGTCGACGCTCTTCCCGCTGCGCACCGCAGTAATGCTGGCCGTCCTATTTCCTTTGATGCATTCAACGCTTTGGCGCGTTACTGCGATGGTCAGTCATCTGTCCTATCGGCTGAGGAACGCCGCAGGGCAAAAGAACGCGCCTCAGCAATTCAGGTGCAAGGACCTGCGTCTGTTGAGCGATACCGAGCTCGCCGCGGTCTGAAAGTGCATCATCTGCAGGCTCCTCCCGCTGAAATTCCTGCAATTTTGGAAGACCCTGCATTGTCGCTTACCGGCATTAGTAGCGATATTTCTCAGGTGTACGGCTCAATGGTTGATGCATATGTTTCAAGCCAGGATTTAGAGAACATCATTTTTCTGTACAACCTGCTTCCGGCGTCTGTAGATTCGGCGAACATTATCTTGCGTGAATGCGATGAGCCGCCCCATATTCTGCCCTTGCATGTGGCGGTAGATCTTCTAGATTTGGGGGATCCGCGAAGCTCCGCTGAGGCAGAGCGCATTCTTCAAGATTCTGTTTTCAAGAAAGCGTCTTAGTCATGACCGCATCCCCTATTTTGATTCCTGCTATTGGGGCAGAGCGTGCCTCTTGGCTTGGTCTGGCTGATATCTCAGACTGATTTTGAAAATCTTCTAAAAGACAGAAGCTAACTAAAACAAAGAATGGCAGAATCGTTCCGGTTTCGGAATGATTCTGCCATTTCTTCTATGCCCGCACGCTGCACGAGACAGGGGCAGGGAAAGTGACGAGATTTAGCGGACGTCTCCATCCACATAGAACCAGGCGCCGCCCACCTTCTCAAAGCGTGACAGCTCATGCATGCTGCCCTTCACCCGCTTCTCCGCAGGAACACCCGGCACCGAACGGTAATACGCAACGAACTCCACCGTACCGGACGCATCAAACGGGCCACCCGAAGCACCCAGAATATCCAGGCGATACCAGCGGATATCATCCTCCAAGTCCAGCGTCGCCGGGCGAGTACTCGGATGCCAGCTCGCCAGCAGGTACGCCGCGTCCCCAGTCGCAAACGCGGTAAAACGCGAGCGCATCAGCTGCTCCGGCGCGGGAGCAGTCAGCGTGCCGGAGGCGGCAAACTCGCCCAGGAACCTGCCGCAGCAGGCGCCGTACACCTCGCCGCTCGAGCAGGGGCAGCGATCATCGTGGTTAAGTTCAACCTGGTTCAGTTCAGTCATGCCACCCAGTATAAAGAACGTGCCGCGTCAAGAAGGCATCACATCAAGAAAGCACAGCGCAAAGAAACGCCCGCTCCGCCGGGGATGCAAATCCTCCAGCAGAACGGGCGTTCTTGTTTTCAATCGTTTAGTTTGAACGAACCTACACGGTACGCATCAGCGGCAACGCTTATTCAGCGATCGCGCGAGCCGGGGTGTCAGCAGCCGAAGGCTTGCCCACGTATGCGCCGCGGTACTTAGCAGCCGGGTGGCTGTTAGCAACCTTGGTGTGGCCCTTACCGAAGATGTTCTCACGCAGGGTGTTGCCCTCGTACTCGGTGCGGTAGCGGCCGCGCTTCTGCAGCTCGGGAACAACGTACTCGATGAAGTCCTCGAAGGAGCCCGGGGAGACGTGGTATGCCAGGTTGATGCCGTCCAGGCCACCCTCGTCGATCCAGCGCTCAAGCTCGTCAGCAACCTGAACCGGGTCACCAACAATGACATCGCCCATGCCGCCGAGGGTGGTGTGCTCAGCGATGGCCTTGCGGGTCCACTTCTTGTCCTTCGCCTGCAGGGTGAAGGGGGTCAGGAAGGACTGAATCGACTCGGTCTGCACGTAGTTCAGGACCTCGTCCTCGTCGAACTGGGACAGGTCAACACCGGACCAGCCGCCGATGATAGCCTGTGCAGAGTCGAGGTTGATGTACTTCTTGTACTCCTCGTACTTTGCCTTTGCCTTCTCTTCGGTCTCATCCACGATGACCGAGAGCATTGCAAGGATCTTCACGTCGTCGCGGCTACGGCCCTGCTCCTCGGCAGCGGCGCGAATACGGTCGGTCACAACGCGGGTCAGGTCGGGACGCAGAGCGCTGATGAACACAGCCTCAGCGTGCTTACCGGAGAACTGCTGGCCACGGCTGGATGCGCCAGCCTGGAAAATCACGGGGGTGCGCTGCGGGCTCGGCTCGGTCAGGGAGATGCCGGGTACGGAGAAGTACTTGCCCTTGTGGCCAATCGGGTGGACCTTGGAGGGGTCAGCGTAGATGCCGCGCTCGCGGTCCTTGATGACTGCGCCGTCTTCCCAGGAGCCTTCCCACAGCTTGTAGCAGACGTCCAGGAACTCGTCAGCGATTTCGTAGCGCTCGTCGTGCGGGATCTGGGTGGGCAGGCCCTGGTTCTCAGCAGCCGAAGGCAGGTAAGAGGTCACAACGTTGAAGCCGACGCGGCCCTCAGTGAGGTGGTCGAGGGAGGCGTAGCGGCGAGCCAGGGTGTAGGGCTGCTCGAAAGTAGCGGCAGCAGTCACGCCGAAGCCGAGGTGCTCGGTCACTGCAGCCATTGCAGAAATCTGGGTTGCGGGGTCATTCACGGGAACCTGAGCGGCACCCTCAATGGCGGGAGCGGCAGAGTTCTTGTACACGTCGTAGATGCCGACCACGTCAGCGATGAACACGGCGTCAAACAGACCGCGCTCAAGGGTCTTAGCCAGGTCAGTCCAGTACTTGATGGTGTTGTACTCGGTTGCGCGGGAGCGCGGGTGACGCCAGAGGTCGAAACTCTGGTGACCAATGCAGGTCATTTCGAATGCGTTAACTACGATGCGCTTCTTCTGCTCAGCCATCGATTTTCCTTTCGCGAATGATCGGGGACGATCGGGTTAGTGCCCTGCACCCCGCGCGCCGCCTCCTTCTTGCCTTCTGCGTTCGGTGGTGGCCTTCGTGCAGGTGGCGCGTTCGCGCCGTACTTGCCTCGTAACGTTGAGGCCAGATCATCATCTGGGGCACCCCGCTACGGGAGAGGGTTGCCGCCCGGCTAGCCAGAGCTTAGCGCCGGGACTCATGATCTCGTGGTTTGAGTGTACGGGGCGCGCGGGAGGGAGGTCACGTTTGTGACGAAAAAATCTTTTTGTGACGTGGAACCGAAATATTTCGTGATAAATGCGAAATATACGGTCATAGAAATTCATACGCGCCCGCAGGGTTGATTGAGGCACGCCACAGCCCATAGGGTGGGAGAAGCAAACCATCCAGAGCGACTGAGAGACCTGGCTCCACGACGTCGCAGCAACCGGCACGGATTCTTCCGCCCCCGGTGCTAACGCCAGGAACGATGGAAGTGACATGACACTCAACAGTGCAGTAACTGACGTACCCACCAGTGAAAAGAACGGCCGCCGTGCCGTATCCACCGCCGCCGTCCCCCTGAGTTTTGAAGACGTCGGACAATCTTTCCCCGTGCCCGGCGGAACCCACGAAGTTCTTCGCGGAGTCTCCTTCACCGCAGCCCCCGGCGAGATTATCTCCGTCATCGGCTCCTCCGGATGCGGCAAATCCACTCTCCTGCGTGCAGCAGCAGGCCTGAACCGCATCACCGCAGGTACCGTGCGTATCGGCGAGAAGGCAGTGACCGGCCTCGACCCCCGCGTAGCTATCGGCTTTCAGGAACCGCGCCTGCTCCCCTGGCGCACCGTCGCCGACAACGTGGCGCTCGGACTGCCGCAGGGCACCAAAAAATCTGAAGGCGCAGCATCCGTAGCGCGCCTGCTCGACCTGGTCGGCCTGGGCGAATACGCAACCCACCGTCCCAAGGAAATTTCAGGCGGTATGGCTCAGCGCGTGTCCCTGGCGCGAGCGCTCGCACGCAACCCCGGCGTGCTGCTGCTCGACGAGCCCTTCGGTGCTCTGGACGCGCTGACCCGCATCAACATGCAGGATTTGCTGTTGGACGTGCACCGTCAAGACCCGACCACGATTCTGCTGGTCACCCACGATGTGGAAGAGGCGCTGTACCTCTCTGACCGGGTGATCGTCCTCGGTAAGGACACCCCGGAGGCGCCCGCCACCATCCAGCGCATCGTGACCGTTGACCGCTCTCACCCCCGCGACCGCGCGGATGCAGAAATCACCGCGTTGCGCAGCGAGTTGCTCGCTGAGCTCGGCGTGGAAGACAACGCCTAGGTCGCAACAACGCCAGAACCGCAGGCAACGCTAGATCTGCAGGCAACACCAGCGCCGCCGCATTTCTTACACATCACATCATCATCTTCAGAAGCGAAAAGATTTCATCATGACTTACTCCCCGTCTCGCCGTACCGCCCTCAAGTCCCTTGCCGCAGCCGCCGCTTTTGCTACTCTGCTCAGCGCCTGCGCCGGTGAAGGTTCCGGTTCCGCTAACGCCTCCGGTGCTGCCGGTGGTGGCAATCAGAACACCGTGACCATTGACTACGCGACCTACAACCCGCTGTCCCTGATTATCCGCAAGAAGGGTTGGCTTGAGACCGCCCTCGCCGCCGAGGGTAAGAAGGTTGAGTGGGTCAAGTCGGCCGGCTCGAACAAAGCGAATGAGGCGCTGCGTAGCGGCAATATTGATGTTGGCTCGACCGCCGGTTCGGCGGCGCTGCTGGCACGCGCTAATGGCTCCCCCATCAAGGTCATTAGCCTCTACTCGCAGCCGGAATGGTCGGCGCTCGTCACCCGCAAGGACTCGGGCATCACCAAGGTTGCGGATTTGAAGGGTAAGACCGTTGCCGTGACCAAGGGTACCGACCCGTACTTCCTGCTGCTGCAGGCACTCAAGCAGGAGGGTATTTCTGCTTCGGACCTGACCATTCAGAACCTGCAGCACGCCGACGGCCGCACCGCCCTGGATAACGGTCAGGTCAACGCGTGGAGCGGCCTGGACCCGATCATGGCTGCCGCCGAGGTGGAAAGCGGCGACGTGCTCTTCTACCGCAACCTGAACTTCAACACCTACGGCTTCCTGAACGCGACCGAGAAGTTCATTCAGTCCAACCCGACCGCCGCACAGACCATCGTGGACGTGTACGAGTACGCTCGCGCCTGGGCTAAGAAGAACCCCGAAGAGGCTGTGAAGATTGTCGAGGAGGAGTCCGGCATTAAGCACGAGACCGCTCAGGTCGTCATGGAGCGCACCCACCTGGATATCGACCCGGTTCCGGGCGCTAAGCAGGTTGAGGTTCTCAAGGGTGTCGGCCCGATTCTGGTGGAGTCCGGTGACGTTCCCTCCCAGTCCGACGTGGACAAGGCACTGAACAGCATTGTGGACGACCAGTTCGCAAAGAAGGCTGACAGCGCAGCCGTCGAGAAGATCGCAAAGGTGGTTGAGAAGTAATGACCGCCGCAACGATTACCGCCGCCTCCAGCGCTCGCGCTGAGCGTGCCGAGAAGCGTGCCTCTTCCGTGAAGCTGCCGTCGAACCCGTTCGCCGGTAAGCAGTACCTGGGCCTGATTCTTCCCCTGGTGCTGATTGCCCTCTGGTACATTCTGAGCACGAACGGCGTGTTCACCCAGGTTCAGCTGCCCTCCCCCGACCGTGTGGTCAGCGCCGGTGTTGAGCTGGCGCAGCGCGGCGAGTTGGGCCGCCACGTGGCGATTTCTACTCAGCGTGTGCTGATTGGTTTCGGTATTGGTGCCGTGCTCGGCCTGGTGCTGGGTGCGCTGATTGGCTTGTCTGCGCCGGTGCGTCTGATTGCCGCACCGACCATTGGTGCGCTGCGTGCCGTGCCGTCCCTGGCGTGGGTTCCGCTGCTTCTGCTGTGGATCGGTATCGGTGAGAATTCCAAGGTGACCCTGGTTGCTATTGGTGCATTCTTCCCGGTGTACACCACGGTTTCTGCGGCTCTGGCGCACGTTGACCCCAAGCTTGTGGAGGCGGCACGCGCCTTCGGTCTGAAGGGTCTGCGCCTGTTCACCACGGTTCAGCTTCCCGCGGTTCTGCCGTCGGTCGTTTCGGGTCTGCGTCTGGCGCTGGCTCAGGCGTGGCTGTTCCTGGTCGCCGCTGAGCTGCTGGGTGCATCCATGGGCCTGGGTTACCTGCTGACCGACTCGCAGAACAACGGTCGCACCGACCGCCTGCTGCTGGCTATTGTGGCGCTGGCGGTGCTCGGTAAGATTACCGACGCCCTGGTGGGTGTTTTCGAGCGCTGGGTGAAGGCGAAGTACCCCAGCAACTAACGCCACCAGCAATTAGCACCACAGCTAAACGCAATGCTCAGCACGCGCTGAGTTTTAGGAGAGATGTCCGCCGCGTGGTTGCTCCTCTGAAGGTGAGCTAATCATCGCTACGCGCCGGAGAAAGAAGTCGGCGGGGAAACCTGTCGCCTACTGAATGATGATGATGAATCCCGCCCCGCGCCCCACAGCAGTGAGCGCGGGGCGGGGTCTTTAAATATGTCGTTATATTACGAACTGGTACTCACCGTTCCGAATATGACGGTCCCCTTTGCGTCCACCCCCTTGGGCGCGCTTTACTAAGAAGGCAAACCATCCAGAGCGACCGAGAGACCTGGCTCAACGACGTCGCAGCAACCCCCTCGCCAACGCACACACAGACCCCACGGTCACACAGACAGCGGCACGGCGAGCAAGGGTGCTAATGCCAGCAACCGATGGGAGAATAATGGGACTGCCCACCCCCTACTCGTTCACCGACCCGCTGAACCCCACCCCGAACCCCGCCCTCGAATCTGACGAGGCGCGCGTCGCGTTCTGGGAGAAGCAGGCGCAGCGACTCACCTGGGCTGAGCCCTGGCACACCGCGCACCGCTTCGAGAAGCCGAAGTCCCTCGGCTTCGATGAGGACGGCATCGAACAGTTCAGCATCCCCGAAATTAAGTGGTTCGAGGGCGGCAAGCTGAACGTCGCCTACAACTGCGTGGACCGCCACGTGGAGGCGGGCCGCGGCGACAAGGTAGCCCTCTACTTCGAGGGTGAGCCCGGCGACCGTGAGGCCATCACCTACGCAGAGCTGCAGCGCCGCATCGCGAAGGCAGCGAACGGCCTGCTGTCCCTGGGCGTGCGCAAGGGTGACCGCGTGGTCATCTACCTGCCCGTCATCCCCGAAACCATTATCTTCACCCTCGCCTGCGCGCGTATTGGCGCGATCCACTCCCTCGTCTTCGGTGGTTTCTCCGCTGAGGCGCTGAAGTTCCGTGTGGAAGACACCGGCGCGAAGGTTCTCATCACCACCGACGGCCAGAACCGCCGTGGCAAGGTCGTTCCCGTGAAGGTGAATGCCGACGAGGCATGCTCCGGTGAGAACAATATTGAGCACGTTATCGTGGTGGACCGCACCAGCGCCTCCGACCCTGTAGAGCACGCCGCTGTGCCGTGGACTGAGGGCCGCGACGTCTGGTACCACGACCTGGTGGACGACCAGCCTGACACCCACGCCTACGAACTGCACGACGCAGAAGACCCGCTGTTCATCATTTACACCTCCGGTACGACCGGTAAGCCCAAGGGCCTGGTGCACACCATGGCTGGATACCTGGTGCAGACCGCGTACACCCACGCGCTGCTCTACGATCTGCTGCCGGATTACGTGGACGAGAACGGCGTGCTGCGCCCCGACGAGCTGTCCGCGGTCAACGACCCGGAAAAGGTTGAGTCCACCGTTCACTGGTGCACCGCCGACCTGGCGTGGGTGACCGCACACACCTACGAAATCTACGGCCCGCTGGTTAACGGTGTCTCCGAGGTGATTTACGAGGGTACCCCGAACACCCCGCACTTCGGCCGCCACTTTGAGGTCATCGAACGCTACGGCGTGACCAACTACTACACCGCCCCGACCCTGATTCGTTCGCTCATGGGTGCGTTCCCGAATGGCCCGGAGCCCGGCAAGTACGACTTCTCGACCGTGCGTCTGCTCGGTTCGGTGGGCGAATCCATCAACCCGGAGGCGTGGCGTTGGTTGCGTCAGCACGTGGGCGGCGGCACCGCGGCATTCATTGACACCTGGTGGCAGTCGGAGACCGGTTCGACCGTGTGCTCGCCGCGCCCGCACGACCCGGCGTTCGCGCCCGAGGGCACCTACCCGGAGGGTACCCCGCACTGCACTCCCCTGCCCGGTTGCGCTACCCGCGCTGTTCCCGGCGTGTCCACCCGCGTGGTGGATGAGCACGGCAACCCGGTCGAACCGGGCAAGCAGGGCTTTATTGTGGTCGATAAGATTGGCCCGTCCATGGCTCGTACCGTGTGGCAGAACCCGCAGCGTTACCTGGATTCTTACTGGCGTCACTATGGCGAGCACGGCTGGTTCCTGGCCGGCGACGGCGCGAAGGAAGACGAAGAGGGTAACGTGTACATCCTCGGCCGTATTGACGATGTGATTAACATTTCGGGTCACCGCCTGTCCACCATTGAGATTGAGTCGGCGCTGGTGACTCACCCGGCTGTGGTTGAGGCTGGTGTCTGCCCCGTGGAGGATGAGCTGACCGGTCACCAGGCGGTTGCCTACGTGACGCTCACCGATGATGGTAAGGCCCTGACTGAGGATGAGTTGAAGGCAGCGCTGACCGCGCACGTGCGTGAGCACATTGGCCCGATTGCTAAGCCGAAGGATGTTGTGGCGGTTGCCGATATCCCGAAGACTCGTTCGGGTAAGATTACTCGCCGTCTGCTCGGTGAGCTGTACCAGGGCCGTTCTTTGGGCGATGTTTCTTCGCTGCAGAATGAGGAGGCGCTGGGCCACATCGCGCAGGTGCTGGTGGATACCGGCCGCGTGAGCGAGGCTGTCTAGGCTCCGCTGCTGGGCTGAACGCTGAGCTGAAAAGCTGCATAGAGTAAAGGTGCGGATACCGAATGATGATTCGGTATCCGCACCTTGCTATTTTATTGAGCTGACAAGGCTCTTTATCGGCGGTGTGCCGACCAGTCAGCCTACTTAATCAGGCCCAGCGAACGAGCGTGTTCAGCGGTAATGCCGCTCGGCTCAATGTGCTCGGGGCCCTTGTCCTTCTCCGGGTTTTCGGTCGCCTGGAAGCGGATCATCTTCATATCGTTTGCGGCACCCAGGTTCGTAATCATGCCGTCACCGTTGAGGTCCACGGACACCGGCTCGGTATCAATCTTGCCGTTGCCGTTGAAGTCAATCGGCTGGTTGGCGGGCTTGCCCTTGTACAGGAAGCCAGCCGCGCGAGGACCGAAGCCGCGCGCCTCGTACAGCTTCGCCTCGTTGAGCATGCGGTACTCGGCGGTGGAGTAGCCGAAGTAGCGGCTACCGTCAGCCATGGGCACGCCGGTGAGGGTGTACTGGTAGTTCATGACGCTGTAGTAGTTGGGCTTGTAGTTGATTTCGTCCCAGCCGCCGTGGCTCAGGGCGAGGTTGTGGCCGAGCTCGTGCACGAACACTGCCACGCGGATGTCGCTGGTTGCCTTGCCCCAGAAGTGCGGGCCGACGGTGACCATGAGGTTGCGGCCGCCGAAGTTAGCAATGCCGGAGGAGGTGCTGTTGTCGTAGTAATCGCCCCAGATGACGTAGTGGAAGGTGCCTTCGCGGGCGGGGTTGAACTTACCTTCGGTCGCCTTGATGCGGTGGAGTGCCTTGAACTCGCTGTCGAGTGCCTGGTAGCTGATTTCGTTGCCGCCGCCGAGGTTGTACTTGGCACTGCGGGCGCTACCGGCGTCCAGGTGGATGTTCACACCGGTGGTGCCGTCGGGGTTGCGCATGGGCAGGTCGGCGTAAATCTTGGTGATGCGGTCCAGTTCGTCTTCGCTGGGCAGCAGGCCTGCCATGTAGTCCATCTCTACGAAGATGTCCTTGTGCTTGGGGTCTGCACCCATTGCGGGGAAGTCGACGTCGATCTTGCCGTCGCCGTCAGCGTCGTAGCCCTTCATCTCCCAGGTGTTGGGGATGCCGTCGCCGTCGATGTCGGGGCTGTAGGCGTTTGCCGCGGGGGCTGCGATAGTGCCCAGGCAGAGCACTGCGAGGGAGGCAAGCGTGACGCGTGCGCTCTTCATAAATGCCATGTTGTGTTCCTTAAGTGTGTGGTGACCGATGGTGTTTCTGTGGAGTTTTCCGGGAGGGCGTTCTCCACGGTTTCCATGATGCTCCCGTTTCACGCGCTAGGTGAGCTGGGTGCCGTAATGTTCATACATTGAGGTAATAGTTGAGATAATTTTGAAGATGAGCTGAATTACATTAGAGTATCAGTAATTCAAATCACATGCATCACCACATTCTTAATGACAAGAGAGATCCCATGACTTCTTCCTCGAACACCACTAACGGTCTGAACCGCCGCGCCCTCATCAAGGGTGCCGCGTGGAGCACCCCCGTCATCGCAACCGCAGCGGCGGTACCCGCCTACGCGGCGTCCACCGATGCGCAGGAAACCCCGACCCTGAAGTTCGGTGTCTTCACTCAGGCGTTCAACTCGAACCCCGCCAACGACTTTGATACCCGCTACGGCCTGGACTCCTACACCGTGCAGGTACCCAACATCACCGCAACCTCCACCACCCCGCAGAGCCTCGGCGGCGGCACCTTCACCCCCGGCGGTAGCGTCGGTGCAGGCCTGTACGGTGGCGCGGGTCTGTGGATTTCTGCGCCCATCAACTCCAAGCGCGAGTTCCAGGGTAGCTCCTGGCTGTACCCTCAGGCGCACCTGCAGGTGACCTTCGAGTTCACCTTCCCCACCGCCGAGGATGTCACCGACCCGCTGCTGTGGGATGTCGATAACGACGTTGAGATCCCGGCACTCGCTAAGAGCGAGGGCGGCGCAAAGACCAACAACCCCGCCGTGGCGGCGTTCAACGGCATCGCATACACTGCGAAGTTCTACGAGCCGACCATCGAGGACAACGTCTGGACCGGCGTACTGGACATCCGCACCTCCGACTACCTGGAAGCCACCGCGAAGGACGGCGTGAGCTACGCACAGGTGCTGGCTTCGCTGGTTCCGGTGTACTTCACCGAGGTGACCTCCAGCTACACCCTGACCACCACCGCTCAGATCACCAGCGGTAACGTCGCAATGCAGCTGACCGAAGGCGGCGAGTACACCTTCCAGGACCTGGCTGGTTTGCGCGCTTCGGCAACCATCAGCCGCTAACGCCACAGCAA
>NZ_CAXOQT010000043.1:0-12434 GCF_964211445.1 Rothia mucilaginosa
AACGCAAACACACAATTTCTCGAAAAAGTAAGCCTTCGGCCTATTAGTACCAGTCAACTCCACGAGTCTTCAGTCCCCGCTTCCATACCCGGCCTATCAACCTCATCATCTATAAGGAGCCTCACACACCAAAGTGCCAGGAAATCTCATCTCGAAACAGGCTTCCCGCTTAGATGCTTTCAGCGGTTATCCCTCCCGAACGTAGCCAATCAGCCATGCACCTGGCGGTACAACTGACATACCAGAGGTTCGTCCGTCCCGGTCCTCTCGTACTAAGGACAGCCTTTCTCAAATTTCCAACGCGCGCAGCGGATAGGGACCGAACTGTCTCACGACGTTCTGAACCCAGCTCGCGTACCGCTTTAATGGGCGAACAGCCCAACCCTTGGGACCGACTCCAGCCCCAGGATGCGACGAGCCGACATCGAGGTGCCAAACCATGCCGTCGATATGGACTCTTGGGCAAGATCAGCCTGTTATCCCCGAGGTACCTTTTATCCGTTGAGCGACGGCCGTTCCACAACGTACCGCCGGATCACTAGTCCCGACTTTCGTCCCTGCTCGACCTGCCAGTCTCACAGTCAAGCTCCCTTGTGCACTTACACTCAACACCTGATTGCCAACCAGGCTGAGGGAACCTTTGGGCGCCTCCGTTACACTTTAGGAGGCAACCGCCCCAGTTAAACTACCCATCAGGCACTGTCCCTGAACCAGATCATGGCCCGAAGTTAGACATCCAGATTGACCAGAGTGGTATTTCAACAACGACTCCACACAAACTAGCGTCCATGCTTCACAGTCTCCCACCTATCCTACACAAGCCAAACCAAACACCAATACCAAACTATAGTAAAGGTCACGGGGTCTTTCCGTCCTGCTGCGCGAAACGAGCATCTTTACTCGTACTGCAATTTCGCCGAGTTCATGGTTGAGACAGTAGGGAAGTCGTTACTCCATTCGTGCAGGTCGGAACTTACCCGACAAGGAATTTCGCTACCTTAGGATGGTTATAGTTACCACCGCCGTTTACTGGGGCTTAAATTCTCAGCTTCGCCAAAAAGGCTAACCAATCCTCTTAACCTTCCAGCACCGGGCAGGAGTCAGTCCGTATACATCGTCTTACGACTTCGCACGGACCTGTGTTTTTGATAAACAGTCGCTTCCCCCTGGTCTCTGCGACCCATACACGCTCCAGGCAGCAAGTGCCCATCACGCTCAAGGTCCCCCTTCTCCCGAAGTTACGGGGGCATTTTGCCGAGTTCCTTAACCATGATTCTCTCGATCGCCTTAGTATTCTCTACCTGATCACCTGTGTCGGTTTAGGGTACGGGCGGCTAAAACCTCACGCCGATGCTTTTCTCGGCAGCATAGGATCACCAAATCCCCCAAAAACGGGGTCCCATCACGTCTCAGGCACACAGCCGGCGCATTTAACAACCGACAACCCTACACGCTTAGACCACGACAACCATCGCGTGGCTTGGCTACCTTCCTGCGTCACACCTGTTAATACGTTTACCTCCAAAGATCGGGTCCCACAACCCACACAACACACAAACAAAAGCCTGCACATCATGCTTCGCATGGTTAGCATCACAATATCAGTATGGGCGGTTTTTCACCGGTACGGGAATATCAACCCGTTATCCATCGACTACGCCTGTCGGCCTCGCCTTAGGCCCCGACTAACCCAGGGCAGATTAACTTGACCCTGGAACCCTTGATCATCCGGCGGATGAGTTTCTCACTCATCTTTCGCTACTCATGCCTGCATTCTCACTCGCATAGCCTCCACCACTGGTTTACACCGCAGCTTCACCGGCTACACGACGCTCCCCTACCCAACAATCCAAAAAGATCATTGCCACAACTTCGGCGGTGTACTTGAGCCCCGCTACATTATCGGCGCAGAATCACTTGACCAGTGAGCTGTTACGCACTCTTTCAAGGATGGCTGCTTCTAAGCCAACCTCCTGGTTGTCTAAGCAACTCCACATCCTTTCCCACTTAGCACACGCTTAGGGGCCTTAGTTGGTGGTCTGGGCTGTTTCCCTCTCGACAATGAAGCTTATCCCCCACTGTCTCACTGCTACGCTCTCACTTACCGGCATTCGGAGTTTAGCTGACGTCAGTAACCCGTGAAGGCCCATCGGCCATCCAGTAGCTCTACCTCCGGCAAGAAACACGTAACGCTGCACCTAAATGCATTTCGGGGAGAACCAGCTATCACAGAGTTTGATTGGCCTTTCACCCCTATCCACAGCTCATCCCCTCCATTTTCAACTGAAGTGGGTTCGGTCCTCCACGACGTCTTACCGTCGCTTCAACCTGGCCATGGATAGATCACTCCGCTTCGGGTCTAGGTCATGCCACTCAAACGCCCTATTCAGACTCGCTTTCGCTACGGATACCCCACACGGGTTAACCTCGCGACATAACACTAACTCGCAGGCTCATTCTTCAAAAGGCACGCTGTCACCCCAAAAGGCTCCAACGGCTTGTAAGCACACGGTTTCAGGTACTATTTCACTCCCCTCCCGGGGTACTTTTCACCATTCCCTCACGGTACTGATTCACTATCGGTCACTAAGAAGTATTTAGACTTACCAGGTGGTCCTGGCAGATTCACACGAGATTCCACGAGCCCCGTGCTACTCGGGTGGCCACACCACGGACAGAACAATTTCGATTACGGGACTCTCACCCTCTACGGCCGACCATTCCAAGTCGTTCACCTACCATCCTGAACATCATGCCGGCAGCCAGTTAGAACTGCCACTGTGACTCCCACAACCCCCATGATGCAACGCCTAACCGCTATCACACACCACAGGTTTAGTCTCTTCCGCTTTCGCTCGCCACTACTCACAGAATCATTACTTTATTTTCTCTTCCTGCGGGTACTGAGATGTTTCACTTCCCCGCGTTCCCCCCAACCAGCCTATACATTCAGCTGGCGGTAACTCACCATGAAGATGAGCCAGGTTTCCCCATTCGGAAATCCTCGGATCACAGCCCAGTTATCGGCTCCCCGAGGCTTATCGCAGATTCACACGTCCTTCATCGGCTCTTAGTGCCAAGGCATCCACCGTGTGCCCTTAATAACTTACACACAATCAAGAAAAATAAGAATCTAAAATCAACAATCAAACCAACACAAAAGCATTGATTCAACGCAAATTCCAGAAGATGCTCGCGTCCACTATATAGTTCTCAAACAACAACCCACAACACAACAACAACACAAACAAAAACATTTGCATCATCACCATGCCAGGCAAACAAAGGAACAACACACATGTGTTACCCCAAAACCCAACAATGCGCCTCATCCAACCCAAAACCAACATTCCACCCATGAGCAAAACCACCCATCCGACACTCGCGGACAGCATGGCCAACTAAATGTGCTCCTTAGAAAGGAGGTGATCCAGCCGCACCTTCCGGTACGGCTACCTTGTTACGACTTAGTCCCAATCGCCAATCCCACCTTAGACGGCTCCCTCCCCGAAGGGTTAGGCCACCGGCTTTGGGTGTTACCAACTTTCGTGACTTGACGGGCGGTGTGTACAAGGCCCGGGAACGTATTCACCGCAGCGTTGCTGATCTGCGATTACTAGCGACTCCGACTTCATGGGGTCGAGTTGCAGACCCCAATCCGAACTGAGACCGGCTTTTAGGGATTAGCTCCACCTCACAGTATCGCAACCCTCTGTACCGGCCATTGTAGCATGCGTGAAGCCCAAGACATAAGGGGCATGATGATTTGACGTCATCCCCACCTTCCTCCGAGTTGACCCCGGCAGTCTCCTATGAGTCCCCACCATAACGTGCTGGCAACATAGAACGAGGGTTGCGCTCGTTGCGGGACTTAACCCAACATCTCACGACACGAGCTGACGACAACCATGCACCACCTGTATACCAGCCCCGAAGGGAAACACCATCTCTGATGCGGTCCAGTATATGTCAAGCCTTGGTAAGGTTCTTCGCGTTGCATCGAATTAATCCGCATGCTCCGCCGCTTGTGCGGGCCCCCGTCAATTTCTTTGAGTTTTAGCCTTGCGGCCGTACTCCCCAGGCGGGGCACTTAATGCGTTAGCTACGGCGCGGAAAACGTGGAATGTCCCCCACACCTAGTGCCCAACGTTTACGGCATGGACTACCAGGGTATCTAATCCTGTTCGCTCCCCATGCTTTCGCTTCTCAGCGTCAGTTACAGCCCAGAGACCTGCCTTCGCCATCGGTGTTCCTCCTGATATCTGCGCATTCCACCGCTACACCAGGAATTCCAGTCTCCCCTACTGCACTCTAGTCTGCCCGTACCCACTGCAATACACGGGGTTAAGCCCCGGCCTTTCACAGCAGACGCGACAAACCGCCTACAAGCTCTTTACGCCCAATAATTCCGGACAACGCTCGCGCCCTACGTATTACCGCGGCTGCTGGCACGTAGTTAGCCGGCGCTTTCTCTGCAGGTACCGTCAATCTCTCTTCTTCCCTGCTAACAGAGGTTTACAACCCGAAGGCCGTCATCCCTCACGCGGCGTCGCTGCATCAGGCTTGCGCCCATTGTGCAATATTCCCCACTGCTGCCTCCCGTAGGAGTCTGGGCCGTGTCTCAGTCCCAGTGTGGCCGGTCACCCTCTCAGGCCGGCTACCCGTCGTCGCCTTGGTGAGCCGTTACCTCACCAACAAGCTGATAGGCCGTGAGCCCATCTATAACCACTACATAACGCTTTCCACCAACACCCCATGCGGAGATTGGTCGTATCCGGTATTAGACCCAGTTTCCCAGGCTTATCCCAGAGTTAAAGGTAGGTTACTCACGTATTACTCACCCGTTCGCCACTAATCCACCTAGCAAGCTAGGCTTCATCGTTCGACTTGCATGTGTTAAGCACGCCGCCAGCGTTCGTCCTGAGCCAGAATCAAACTCTCCGTTGAAAAAATAGAAAAGTTCGATAACCTGATCTCAAACAGCGAATCACACACGGGGGTGCGTGACTCAAGCTGACTTTTTTGAAACCATTCAATGATTATCAAATAAATAAATATTTGGTATTAGTTTCAGTTTCCATCACCATATTTGGTGATTTTATTGAACAAAGCACACTATTGAGTTCTCAAGCAACACACCGATTCAACACCTCAACCACTCTTTCGAGAAGTCTTACCGTTGAACGGTCATTCATGTTATTTTCGTCGTTACCGCGTTCCCGCGGCAACCCAATCAACTATATCAGCGTTTCGTTTGCTTCGCAAATCCGTTTTCCGTGATTCGCACCACAATGTTTCTTTCCTAAACTCTTCCAACATCACCAACCGGCAACCCGAAATTCCTTCAAGCAAGAAACCAAAACACTATACAATTGAAAGCCTGTCAAAACCGCTTCCGACTAGGAGAAACACCGAAGAAACTCTTCGTTTTTTCCTCCTCGCCGCGGCGACTCATACAACTATACAGACCCCCAAACACCCCTGCAACCCGAAAAAGGGTGAAGTAGGACACAAAAAGGGCCTTGAAAGGGTCTCGAACACCCTTCCAGACACCAAAACACCTAGTCAGAGTGTTTTAAGGGTGATAGAAAATCTTCAAAAAACTTCTAAAAAACCTCATAAACGCAGAAGAAACCACTCAAACCCTCGAAGAAAGCCCAGTGAAAGCCCTCTAGAGCCCTCTCAGCAGCCCCTGATTCCTACCTCCCACACACCACTACCTCACCGATAGATACAGAAAGCCCCTCCCCTTCCATCCCGAAAGGAACAGAAGAAGAGGGGCACAGCTACAGAGTGCTGAAGCTTAGTAACGCTTAGTGCTGGGCTGCTTAGTACTGGGGAGGAGCCTCATTCGCCATATTGTTGAAGCGCGAGTACTTACCGCTAAACGCCAGAGGGATAGTACGAGTCGGACCACCACGGTGCTTAGCAATAATCATGTCCGCCTCACCCACGCGTTCGCTATCCGGGTTATACATATCCTCACGATGCAGCAGAATCACCATATCCGCATCCTGCTCAATAGAACCAGACTCACGCAGATCCGAAACCATCGGACGCTTATCGGTACGCTGCTCTGAACCACGGTTCAGCTGCGACAGCGCAATCACCGGAACATCCAGCTCCTTAGCCAACAGCTTCAGGCTACGAGAGAACTCCGAAACCTCCTGCTGACGCGACTCAACCTTCTTACCCGAACTCATCAGCTGCAGGTAGTCCAGCACCACAAGCTTCAAATCATTACGCTGCTTCAGACGACGACACTTCGCGCGAATCTCCATCAGAGTCATATTCGGCGAATCATCAATAAAGAGAGGAGCAGAATCAATACGGCCCTGCAGAGTCGCCAGGTTCGTCCAACCTTCAGTATCCAGGTCGCCCTTCTTCAAGCGACCCATCGAAATCTTGCCCTCCGCAGAGAGAATACGCATCGCCAACTCAGTACGGCTCATCTCCAGAGAGAAGAACACAGTCGTCATCTGATGATGAATAGCAGCAGAACGAGCAATATCCAAAGCCAGAGTCGACTTACCCACACCCGGACGAGCCGCAATAACAATCATCTGGCCGCCATGCAGACCACCGGTCAGCTCATCAAACTCAATAAAGTCAGTCGGCACACCGTACACGCCATCCGGGCGGTTCGAGTTCGCATCAATCTCATTGATGGTCTCCTCCAACGCCTCAGAGAAAGACACATAGTCTTCCTTCGCGTTACCATCAGTCACCGCATAAATCTCAGCCTGCGCCTGATCCACCAAAGTATCGACCTCAGTCTCATTGGCGTAACCCAGCTGAGCAATCTTCGTACCCGCCTCAATCAGGCGGCGCATAATCGCGTGCTCCTTAACAATCTCAGCGTAATACTGAGCGTTAGCAGCAGTCGGAACCGACGCAATCAGCGTATGAATATAGGACGCGCCACCCACACGAGTCAGCTCGCCGCGCTTCTTCAGCTCATCAGCAACCGTAATCGCATCCGCGGGGCTACCGTGACCGTAGAGAGAAAGAATCGCCTCATAAATCGTCTCGTGCGCAGGCTTATAGAAATCAGACGCGCGCAGGCTCTCAACCACATCCGCAATAGCGTCCTTCGATAGCAGCATGCCACCGAGCACCGACTGCTCAGCCACATCATCATGAGGCATAGTGCGGGAACCATAATCAATGGTAGTTTCAGACATGCTTACCCTCGCGTTTCAATCCAATATCTACGACGTTCCAGAAACAATTTCTGCAGAACTCCTATGCTAGTTTCTCACGAAGGCACACGCGAAACCCATACACGCCTATCGCGGACTGCGGAGATAATCCTCAATCTTCTCAACGGCGAGCGCCGCACCATCCATGGTGCGCATCGCCTCGCCAAGCTGCCGTGCCCTGGCGCGCAGACCCTCATCAGCCAGCAGACGGTCCAAAATATCGCGGATATTGCCTCGGCAGACATCATCCTTCGTAAAACGCAGGGCGTTACCGTAGCGCACGCACTCCTCAATATTCCAGCTCTGCTCAGCCTGCATCGCAATACCCGCAAACGGCACACCCGCCAGGCACGCCGTCTGCACCGTCCCCTCACCGCCGTGCGTCAGCGAGGCGTCAATATGACCGGCAAGCAGATGCGCCGGAACAGTCCCGGCGAAGTGGATGTTATCGCCCAGCAGTCGGGTCTGCGCCCCCGAGAGCTGTACACCGCCGCCGACCAGCACATCCACCGGAGCAGCTGACAGCTGCCGTAGCACCTGCGCCAAAATATCTGCGGAGCCAGACGAACCCATTCCCACGTAGACCAGTGGCCGCTCTCTCGGTTCGAGAACAATCTGCGGCAGCTCACCGGGCGCACGGTAATAGATAGGACCCACACTAACGTCAGGGGTCATCAAAGAGTCGCCGCGCAACTGCGTAAACAGGGAGCAGATAAGATTCACATCGGCACTGAGCATATCCACGGTACGTCGAGGAAGCCTCAGCCCATGCTCACGAGCCACACGCGTAAAAGAAGCCGGCTTATACGAAAACACCCGCGCCACCGCCCGCAACCATCCCGGCGCAGCAAGCTCACCGGCTGCAGGCTTCTTCGAAAAATACGTCGATGAGTACGCGTACGGGCGCGCGTAGAAAATAGGGACACCCGCAATACGCGCGGACAGCAGCATCGTCAGGTTAGAACCAATCACCACGGCATCAGCGCTAAAGTCACGAATAGCCGCAAGCTCAGCAGCAACCCTCTGGCGCACCATGCCGGTCGTGAAAGGATGCCGCACTCCCCTACCCTGATCCAGCGCCATAATCTGCTCCGCCTCAGCATCGCTCATAATCGGCTCGCGAAGATGCACGGGCAACCCCGCGTTTTCCAGCAGTCCCAGGTATTTAGGGGAATACACGTGGAATAAGACCGTATGGCCTCGCTCCTGAGCTGCACGCGCTATCTCGATACAGCGCGTGGTTTCACCCATATTGAAGCTTTCAGGAGAGAAAAGAATACGGCTCATAACAATCTCCGGGAGGCGCACACATGACTGAGCCGGTTCTGCGGCTCGCACACCGCAGCTCATACACCGCGGCTCATACACATCAGTGTAAAACGGAGCCTCAGTATTCCCCCGGATAGCGAGGAATACTGAGGCTCCGTTTCACTGTGTGAGTTTTGCGGTGTGAGTCTGTCTTACTTCTTACGCAGAACCAGACCGATAGCGCCAATGTGGTCCGCATGGCGGCGGAACACACCGCGCATACCCAGCACACGCTCACGAATCTGCGGCTTACGCGCCAGGTTGAACGCAATCTTCGCAACGCCAGCGGGACCTTCATCAGCCAGCAGACGCTTCGGCTCCAGCAGAGCCATATCGGTCTGGTACACATCCAGCACCTCGAAGCCTGCCTCTTCAGCCAGGGCGGTCCACTCGGCAACAGTCAGCGGACGGGCATTCACGCGAATAGTACGCGCCAAATCCTTCTGAATCTCTTCCTTCAACTCGGGACGCAGGTAATCGGGAACCAGCGACATCTCGTGAATAGCGTAGTAGCCACCCGGACGCAGCAGGCGGGCCGCCTCACGCATAATCTCCAGTTTGTGCTTATCGGTCTGCATGGTCAGCATCGCCTCGCCCACCACGGCGTCGTAGCTCTCGGAGGGTAGGCCGGTTTCCTGAGCACTAGCGTTCACCACACGATAGTTCGGCTTAGTTGCGGCGCCAATACGCTCGGTTACGATTTCAGCAGCCTTGGGATCAAGATCCACACCGGTGTAGCTCTTGGGGGAACGCTTCACAATCTCCAGGGCGGTAATACCCAGGCCGGGCGCAAACTCCACGACGTCAATGTCGCCGCCCAGGGTACGAGCCAGCAGCCAGTTGGTGGTCTCGCGGCCGCCGGGGCGCAAAACCTTCTTGCCCAGCTGGGCGAGCAACCAGTGGCCTGCAGCCTTTTCAGCGGGGCGGTCGGTACCGGGAACGGAAGGGGTCTTAGACACGGGAGACAACTCCTCAATACTTGTATTTAATATGCAAAATTTATCTTCCCTAATTCTAGACCCGCCACCCACAGGAAAGGAAATATGACGTTACGTAGAAGTATGGTTGCCCTTTATTACGGTGCACCATGGTTACGGCATGCCCTAACGCCGTTGTCGCCTCGAGTTGCCGCTACCGCAAAATTCAGAGGTTAAACAGAAACTGGAGCTGGATCTCTCGATCCAACCCCAGTCTCATCACACACACATACATACGAAAATCAGAGCCACTTCCGCAAGGAAAGTCCAACTTTCTGATGGTCCTCTCGAACCATCTATATAAAGTATTACGCGTAAACCTTTATTCCCTGTAGGTTAAAGCTGTAAGAAAGCTGGGAATAGATTCTTCCTCAAAATCAGGGGTACGGCACCCATAATCCACGCCCATATCCGGCGCCTGTTGAGATACGAGCCCGCCACAGATCCACCTCAGATATGCAGCGCCCCTTCGGATGCACTTCTCTAAATTCATATGTGGCGTTAAAAGAAGAAAGGCAAGGCGCTTTTGCCTTGCCATCCTTCTTTCGCTAGCGGGCGACCCCGCTACACGAAACACACACATTCACATCGCAGTCCTCTCGAACCAACACTTATAGTAAACACCCCCAACCTTATGGGAGGATTGAATTTCGCTGGAAACAAGCTGGGAGAAAACCAACAGAACCCTGAGAGCTTTGATATTGTGCAGTTTCGGTGCGGTTTTAGGGCTTCAAACCGGGCTAATAAGCCGCCATATACAGACCCAGCAGCGCCAGCGGGTTAGCAACTACAGAAATAACCGCCAAGCAAATATTGGCCACGCGGTACTGGCGGAACTTCACCAGACCCACCAGCGCACACACCAGGGCAATGCTGGAGGCAAGGCCGCCTACTATCAGCAACAACAGAAAAATAATGGTGGCTATATTGGCATCCGCAAACGGGATAACCGCTAGAGCACACAGCAACAAAGTAATGCACTCCAGAACCACACCCGTAAGCAGCAGCTGAGCACTAGAAGACAAACGTGAAAAAGATCGAGCCATGTCTACCAGTCTACGGGGTCATTTAGTCTACCTCGCAGTCGCAACCGTTCCAACCACCAATCCTTCTGCCGCCCAACTCCTATTCTCAACCTCTCACAAAGAATGTTTCACGTGAAACATGCACCGGGGCGGGCACAGCTACGGGTACAACAAACGGGGTGCCCCTCACGAAGAGGGACACCCCGTCCGACACTCAACACCGAAGCTTCAAAGCCTCAGCGTCAAATATCTAAAAATCTACTTACGCAGCAGCAACGACGTCCAGGACAACGTTAGCAACAACGTCAGCGTGCAGGCGGACAGTCACCTTGTACTCACCGGTGCGCTTGATAGCGGAACCCAGGTGGATGGTGCGCTTGTCAACAGAGCCAATGCCAGCAGCCTCAATAGCCTCAGCAATAGCCTCAGCCTTGACGGTGCCGAACAGGCGGCCGTCAGCGCCAGCCTTGTGTGCAACGACAACCGGCTTAGCAGCCAGGGACGCAGCAATTGCCTGAGCCTCTTCCAGAGAAGCCTTGGCACGAGCCGCACGAGCGGCGCGGATGGACTCAACCTGCTTCTCGCCACCCTGGGTCCAGGTCACGGCGAAGCCGCGGGGCAGCAGGTAGTTACGTGCGTAACCGTCCTTAACGGTGACAACATCGCCAGCTGCACCGAGGCCGGAAACTTCCTGAGTCAGAATGATCTTAGCCATGTTACTGTCTCTCCTTCTCTTTAGCGGCCAGCGCCGGAGTAGGGCAGCAGTGCAACTTCGCGGGCGTTCTTAATAGCCTGAGCGATCTTGCGCTGCTCCTGAACGGTCACGCCAGTCACGCGGCGAGCGCGGATCTTGCCGCGGTCGGAGATGAACTTGCGCAGAAGTGCGACGTCCTTGTAGTCGATAACGGTGACGTCAGCAGCCTTGAGGGGGTTCTGCTTGGGTTTGGGCTTACGGATTTCAGCCTTAGCCATCGTGGTGCTCCTTAGAGTTGGGAGCCCGCGGCGGATAACCGCGGGATGGATTGATAAATTACTATTCGGAAAACGAAACCGGCTTAGAACGGAGGTTCGTCGTCGGCGCCGCTACCCCAGTCATAGTTACCACCAGACTGAGAACTCCACGGATCAGCAGCAGGAGCTGCGGGGGCCGCCGGAGCGGCCGGAGCGGAGTAGCCAGACTGGCCAGAGTAACCATTACCCTGAGCAGCAGCAAAATTATTCTGCTGAGGAGCGGAGAAACCGCCCTGAGCAGCAGCGTTGTACCCAGCGCCACCGCCAAAGCCACCCTGCGCACCGCCACCGAAGTTATTACCTCCGGCAGAACGCTGTGCGCGAGTCACCTGAGCAGTAGCAAAACGCAGAGTCGGGCCGATCTCCTCGACCTCAAGCTCAAACGAGGTACGACGCTCGCCTTCCTTGGTCTCGTACGAGCGAGACTTCAGACGGCCCTGCGCGATAACCTGAGTACCCTTCTTCAGGGTCTCTGCAACATTCTCAGCGTAACCACGCCACACCGACGCACGCAGGAACAGGGTCTCCCCATCCTCCCACTGGTTCGTCTGGCGGTTAAAAGTACGCGGAGTCGATGCGATCGTGAAATTAGCAACCGCCGCACCCGCAGGGGTGTAACGAAGCTCCGGATCGCCAGTCAGATTACCAATAACGGTAATAACGGTATCGCCTGCCATTTGATGCCTCCTCGATAAGAGTTACAAGTATGTTGGTTCCAGTACAGCGCAACCCCCTGACATTTTTAGGGGGTCAGCCGACCGGCAAGAAACAACTACTTGCTGGAGATCTTCTGATCCTCCGGGCGGATGATCTTGGTACGCATGACGGACTCGTTCAGGTTCAGAACACGATCGAGCTCAGCTGCGGTCTCGGGGGTAGAGGTGAAGTTCACCACTGCGTAGATACCCTCA
>NZ_CAXOQT010000044.1:0-12175 GCF_964211445.1 Rothia mucilaginosa
ATGCCTGCCCTAGGGGAGAGCAACGAGCGCGTAGAGAAATCTAGAGTATTACAGCTGGTCCTGGCGAGGAATGAACACCTCACGCACCAGAATCAGCATCGAAGCCGCCACAGGAATAGCAATCAGCGCACCCAGCACGCCCCAGAGAGCGCCACCGGCAGCCACCGAAATAATCGCAACACCGGCAGGAACCGACACCGCACGAGCCATAATACGCGGAGAAATCAGGTACGCCTCCACCTGCAGGTACAGGAAGTACGCCACCGCAAACCACAGCGCCATACTCCAGCCCTGAGTCAGCAGAATCAGCGAGGTCAAAATCAGCGCAATCACGCCACCAACCAGCGGAATGAACGCCAGAATCATGACCACCAAAGCCATCAACTGCGGGAAGCTAAAGCCCAGAAACAGCATAATAAAGAACGCCACAAAAGCATTCAGAACAGCAACCAGAGCCTGACCCATCACGTAGTTACCCACCGACTCAGTAATCTTGTCGGTAATGTACTTGACGCGCACACGCTTAGAAGCCGGCGCCAGACGAACACCCCACGCCTTGATGGTGTCCATCGAGGTGAGGAAGTACAGGGACAGGAACAGCACAATAATTACGCCGGTCACGCTCTGCGCCAGAGTAGAACCCGCAGAAACCAGGCTCGACATGAAGCTATTGACCTGCGAAGAGGAGAACGTCGACTCCAAGAACTTCGGGACGTTCTCATTCACCCAGCTGCTGATGTTAAAGCGCTGATCAAGCTCGTGGTACCAATCAGAATCAATCGTGTTCTGATAGATACCCGGCGCGTATTGAACAAACTTAGATGCCTGCTCGCTAATAATCGGGCCAATGGTCATGACCAGACCGGTCACGGCGCCAGCAAAACCAGCAAGCACAGCAATTACACCGATACCGCGCTTAATGCCCCACGACTCCAGGCGGCGCACAATCGGGTCCAGACCCAGAGCAATGAAAATAGCACCGGTCACCCAACCCACCAGGGCGCCCACATTATTGAAAATGTAGTAGGCGAAAAGCGCCAGACCCACGCCAACGGTCATGAGGAAGCCGAACGCAACCGGGTTGTGCATCATGGAGGTCTTGCCGTTACCGACCACCTTCGGCGCCGGGGGAGCATCCTCAGAAGCGGCGGGGACCACCGGAATGGTATCCGTAGGAGGCATGGACGCGCGGCGACGGTTGGAACGCACCTGGCTAATGCTTTCGGTCAGCTCGCTGAAGGTCTCCGTAATCTGGTCGGTGAGGGATTCCTTCTTACGCGGCTCGTTAGACGATGAGGTCTCTTCGGGAGCTGCTGAGGATTTCTTCTCGCTCATGCTCTTCCTTTCCGGATCATTCCGGGTATTTTTTCTCTACTGTGCCATTCTACCGGCTGGGTCGTCTTGTTACCGTGCCATCGGTGAACGCTAGAGGTAGGGGAGTGCAGGTGGGAGAGGTATCTGCGGGGCGGTCCGGGCACCGGCCTAAACACGATCCTCGGCATGAGCTCAGAGCGTAGGCGCCATAGAACGTACGCCCGTAACGGCGCATAGTGGCGATAATAGAGGAAGGAACGCGTGAAGGGTCTAGCCCGCACGTAACGATAGATAAGAACGATAGATAAGAACGTAAAGGAGCCCAGGATGAGCATTATTTTTGATCCGGCAGACCGCGGCGCATCCCAGAACGCGGCACAGGGTAACGGCGCGCAGGGCGGTGTGGCACAGAACGGCGCAGCGCAGGAGATTCCCGCCTCCGTACGCAACGCCATGGAACTGAACCCCAACGCCGGGGCACAGAACACTGCAGCACAGGGCAACGCCCAGACCGGTGAGCAGACCCCCTCCGCACCCACCTGGCGCTACGAGGTCAACACCCCCGAAGAGTTCCAGAAGTTCGTGCAGCTCTCCAGCCAGGGCGCCGTGATTTTTGCGCTCTACGCACCGCACTCGCCGTCCTCCCTGCAGATGCTTGAGGGCGTGCAGAAGCTCGTTGACTCTGCCGCAGGTAGCATGATTTGCGCCGCCGTGGACGTTACCAAGCTCCCCGAAGCCGCCCAGGCATTCGGCGTGAGCGGCGTGCCCGCGGGTGTTGCTGTTCTGGCGGGCCGCCCGGCACCGATTTACACCGGCCCGGTCAGTGCAGAAGACCTCGGCGATGTGCTCTCCCAGGTTCTGCAGCTCGCGGCACAGTACCAGCTGCCCGGTGGCTTCGACCCGGTCGTTCCCGAAGACGAAAAGCCCCTGCCGCCCCTGCATGCAGAAGCCGTCGCTGCCCTCGACCGCGGCGACCTGGAGGGCGCCCGCGCCGCATACCGCAAGGCAATCACCGAGAACCCCGGCGATAAGGAAGCGAAGCTCGGCCTGGAACAGGTTGAACTGCTTGCCCGCGTGAAGGATCTGGACATGGCAACCGAACGCGCGGCGGCTGCGGCAGACCCCATGAACATTGACGCCGCCTTCAACGTAGCCGACCTGGACCTGGTGGGCGGCCACGTGGAGGATGCCTACAACCGTCTGCTACGCCTGTTCAGCGCCGTCGGCCCCGACGATAAGGCGCGTGTGTGCGAGCGCCTCGTGCAGCTCTTCGACGTGGTGGGTGCATCTGACCCGCGCACCGTGAAGGCGCGTGCGGCACTGACCATGGCGCTGTTCTAAAAGGCGCTGTTCTCAAAACAGCTCGCAAAGGGAGCTGAGCCGGTCTAACCGGCTGAAACTTTGACGGGCTATCGTCTACCTCTGCACTCGTGCTGCTGGGTGGGCGGTAGCCCGTCCTGCGTTTGCGTTTTTCGGCGGTTTTGAGGCGGGGGAGAGCGACCAGCCCAACCTGACAGATAGCGTGGGTGAACGCTACAAATAGAGCTCGGAATGTCCATATACTGCATGACAGATGCGTAATATGCGGGTTTTATCGCCAAACCCTATAGACCTTTCTACAAGGGGTGATAGGGTGACAATATGAACACTAGTCATTTTTCTCAGAACCCCGATTCGCATGAGCCAGGTTCACCGCAGAACCCGGTACAAGAGACCGCAGTAGAGGCAGCACCCGCCGCGGCAGTACCTCAAGCTATAGTCCCCGAATCTGCAGCGCCGGAAGCTGTAAACCCTGAGCTTGCAGCTCCGGAAGCTGTAGTTCCCGCATCGGTAGCACCTCAGCTACCCGTCACCCCGCAGACCGCACCGGCGGCTGGCGCTCGCCCCGCAATCGAAATCCGCGGCCTCACCAAGGCATTCGGCCAGAAGGTCGCCGTCGACCGCATCAACCTCGACATTCCCTCGGGATCCTTCTACGGACTGGTCGGCCGCAACGGCGCCGGTAAAACCACCACCATCTCCATGGTCACCGGCATGCTCAAGCCCAACGAAGGCACCGCATACGTGCGCGGCATCGACATGTGGACCGACCCGCTCAAAGCCAAGGCACACCTGGGCGTGCTGCCCGACGGCGTGCACCTCTTCGACAAGCTCACCGGCGAGCAGCTCATCACCTACTCCGGCTAC
This sequence comes from Rothia mucilaginosa, assembly GCF_964211445.1. GTDB lineage: Bacteria > Actinomycetota > Actinomycetes > Actinomycetales > Micrococcaceae > Rothia > Rothia mucilaginosa_E. The sequence goes on from NZ_CAXOQT010000044.1 coordinate 3,502, forward strand.
CTGCACGGAATCGATAAGGAAACCGTCGCCTCCCGCGTTAAGGATCTGCTCACCGCAATGGACCTGACCGACGCAGCCGGTCGTGCCGTCGCCGACTACTCCGCCGGTATGACCAAGAAGATTGCGCTCGCCGCCGCCCTCGTCCACGCACCCTCCGTGCTGATTCTGGACGAGCCCTTCGAGGCGGTCGACCCGGTTTCTGCCGCTAATATTCAGGACATTCTGCGCGGCTTTGTCGCCTCCGGCGGTACCGTCATCATCTCCTCGCACGTGATGGACCTTGTCCAGCGCCTGTGCGACCACGTAGCCGTCATGGACTCCGGCCGTATTCTCGCCGCCGGAACCGTCGACGAAGTACGCGCCGGCATGAGCCTTGAAGAACGATTTGTGCAGCTGGTCGGCGGCCGCACCTCCTCGGAAGGATTGTCATGGTTGGGCACCTCGTCTCACTAAAGTGGCAGTATGTGCTCGCTTCCTTCCGCCGAAGCATCTGGGCGCTCATCGGCCTGATTTTTGCGGCGCTTTATGCGGGCGGTATGCTCTTCGGCCTCGGCTCCGCATACGTTATCGCTAACTCGGAGGTACCCGAATACGGTCAGCTCGGAACCCTCCTGGTAGGCGCGGTTATTGCGCTCGCCTGGGCTATCGTCCCTATCTTCTTCAGCGGACTGGACGGCACCTTGGACGAGAGCCGATTCGTGCTCTTCCCCATCAAACCCTCCACCCTGCAGAAGGGCCAGTTCCTCGGCGGGTTCGTGGGTATCCCCGGCATCGCCAGCATCATTGCCGTGCTGCTGGGCGCTATCACGTTTATATCGCAGCCGCTCGCGCTGGTCGTGTACCTCATCTGCTGCGTGCTCGGCCTTGCGAACCTCATGGTGTGGGCGCGCCTCGCTAACCGCCTGGGCATGGCGCTGAACGATAACCCGCGCATCGCCAACACCCTGATGATCGTTGCCATGCTACTGATGATGAGCGCCGGCTTTATCTTCGGTGGAACGATAACCTACCTGACCAAGCACTGGGAAGAGGTGCTGCCCTACCTGCCGTGGCTCAGCGTGACCCCCTTCGGCTCCGCGTTTGCGGTGCCCTACTTTATGGCGAGCGGCAATATGGGCGCCGCCCTTGGCTGCCTGGCTCTGACCCTCGTCTACCTGGTCGGCGGTTGGTGGCTGTGGGGTAAGAACCTGGCACGCTCCATGGCGAATGTGGGCGGTAGCGCCCACCACGCCAGCGCTGCCGAAGTCGCTGCAGGCGATTTGGGCCTGTTTGCACGGTTCCCCGCAACCCCGCGTGGCGCCGTGGCAGCACGAACCCTGCACTCATTCATGAAAGACAACCGTCTGCAGTTGCTAACCGTAAGCACCGCAATGCTTTACCTGATACTGACGGTGGGCATGCCGCTGTTCCTGAGCTCTGTAGGGTCCGTTAAAACTCATGTTGATTTTAATGGCATCAACGCGGCTGAAGCCAACCAGATTATCAATAGCGGCGTCATGCAGCTCTTCGGATTCTGGATGTACTTCTGCACCGTTTTCACCGGCTACTACATGTGCTACCTCGTCTCCTACGACAACACCGCATTCAGCCTGCACGTGCTCTCCCCGCTACGCGGTATTGACGATCGTCTCGGCCGTCTTTGGGGTTACAGCATCCTGATGGTTCCGATCGTAGTGGTGATGGTGTTCGTCGCCTCAGCGGCAAATGGGCACCTGGAGCTTTTCCCCATTGTGCTGATGCACCAGCTGGGCGTGCTCGCCGCAGCGGCTGGCATGGGCAGCGTGATGGACACCTTCATTAGTCCGCCCGTGGCGCCTCCCGGGGCTAACCCGTTCAAGAACCCGAAGAACAATGAGGGCTTCGCTAAGCAGCTACTGCTGATGCTCACCATTATTTTGGTGATGCTCAGCGCACTACCCGGCGGTATCTCCGTTATCGTGTATATTTTCAGCACGCAGGATATGCTGACCCTCGTCTTCGGTGGCTTGATTCAGCTGCTGATTGGTGCCGCACTGCTCGTGGGCGGCGTGGCGTGGGGCGGTCACCGCTACGACAAGGTCAGCTCCAAGATGCTGGAGCGTGTGGCACGCTTCCAGGCGAACTAACAAGAGTCGAAGCTCCAGCGCATCAGGAATAAAAGAGAAGGGTTCCGTGTTAGGTACTAAGCCTGGCGCGGAACCCCTTTTCTGTGCCGCACGAATTTCTAGCCCCGAACTTCTAGCAGAAAGAAGCTCACCGCAATACCTAAGAGTCTATGGTTGAGCTGTGGTCTGCCTCCATATTGACCGCCCGGGGGCTCAGCACCTCCCAACTGCTACTAAAATAGAGAAGGCGCCAATCACCCAACCGTGCAGCGGCACCCCTCACCCTATGTATCCCACCTCATCATCAAGGAGAAACATGAGCTCGATCGAAGGCATCGAAGACCCCTTTGGCCCCGGAACCGCAGGCGGTACCGCCCTGCTCGAACGCGAAGAAACCCAGCTTTCTGAGCCCGGCGACCACGAGCGCTTCTCCCACTACGTACGCAAGGAAAAGATCCTCGAATCGGCGCTGACCGGTGAACCCGTGCGCGCCCTCTGCGGCAAAATGTGGGTACCCGGCCGCGACCCGCAGAAGTTCCCTGTCTGCCCCCAGTGCAAGGAAATCTACGAAGGCCTCGCACCCGGCAACGACGGCGACAACGGCTCCGGCGAATAATACGCGCCAGGCGACACGCCTCAGACAATACGCCTGAATAAATACGAATAAATAACACGCCGCAACAGCGAGACTCAACGGCCCAACACCGCTCATGAGACTTTGCTGACGAGCACCAAATTCTTGCACCACAGCCCGGCCCAACCCGCGGATGTGGTGCTAGAATTTAACCTCGCTGTGCCCAGACCGCCAGAGCACCAGAAACACCAGAGCACTGGAACACCAGAGCGCCCACCACCTCCACACGGGGGAGAAGCGCCCTGCGCTGAGTCGGCGGGAGGAATCAGCAGAGGTAGACGAGGAAGAAGGAGAGAATGAGCGCACCCGCAGAGGAACCCACCCTATTCGACAGTATGGTGAAGCCGAAGCTCTCCCCGGCATACCCCGACCGCGCCCCCTGGGGTACCTCCGTCAGCCTGCGCGCCTGGCAGGCAGAAGCCATGCAGAAGTACTTCGAAACCAACCCCCGCGATTTCATGGCAGTCGCAACCCCCGGCGCGGGTAAAACCACGTTTGCGCTGACCCTCGCCAAGGAACTATTCAACCGCGGCACGGTCCGCCAGCTCATCGTTGTGGCGCCGACCGACCACCTGAAAAAGCAGTGGGCAGACGCCGCCGCGAAGGTCGGTATTCCCATTGACCCGAACTTCAAGAACGCGGATGTGACCATCAGCCGCCACTACAAGGGGGTGGCGCTGACCTACGCACAGGTGGCGAATAAGCCGCAGCTGCACGCCCGCAACACCGAGGAAACGAAGACCCTCGTGATTTTTGACGAGATTCACCATGCCGGCGACTCCCTCTCCTGGGGCGACGGTCTGCGCGAGGCATTCGACGATGCGACCCGCCGTGTGGCGCTGACCGGTACCCCGTTCCGTTCGGACACCTCCCCGATTCCGTTCGTCACCTACGAGGTTGACAATGACGGTATCCGCCGCTCCAAGGCAGACTACTCCTACGGTTACGGCCCCGCGCTGAAGGACCACGTGGTGCGCCCGGTCATCTTCATGGCGTACTCGGGCCAGATGCGTTGGCGCACCTCCGCCGGTGAGGAGATGGCGGCAAACCTGGGGGAGGGCTTCACCAAGGACATCACCTCCCAGGCGTGGCGAACCGCCCTCGACCCCAACGGTGAATGGATCCCGACCGTGCTCGCGGCGGCCGATAAGCGTCTGACCGAGGTGCGCCGCACCGTGCCCGACGCCGGTGCGCTCGTCATCGCCACCGACCACGCGGACGCCAAAGCCTACGCCGAACAGATTCAGAAAATCACCGGCGAATATCCCACCGTGATTCTCTCTGACGACCGTGAAGCCTCCGCGAAAATCGACGAATTCCGTGAAGGCATGCAGCGCTGGATGGTTGCCGTGCGCATGGTGTCCGAAGGCGTGGACGTGCCCCGCCTCGCCGTGGGCGTGTACGCCACCAGCACCAGCACCCCGCTATTCTTCGCCCAGGCGATCGGTCGTTTCGTGCGTGCCCGCAAGCGCGGAGAAACCGCCTCCGTGTTCCTGCCGTCGGTGCCGCAGCTGATGATGCTCGCCAACGATATGGAAGTAGAACGCGACCACGCCCTCGACCGCGGCGCACCCCAGGAAATCGACCCCATGGTTGAGGGCCTGGACGACCACCTGCTCGAAGAAGCAAACCGCGAGGAACGCGCCTCCGAGCAGCTGGCACGCGGCAAGTTCGAGGCGCTCGGCTCCGAGGCGTCCTTCCACGGTGTGCTGTTCGACGGTGCCGAGTTCGCCTCCGGCAACCTTGCCGTGGGTAGCGAGGAGGAGCAGGACTTCCTGGGTATTCCGGGCCTGCTGGATGCCGAACAGGTCGGTACGCTGTTGCGAGCGCATCAGCGTGAGCACGCGGCACGCCGCCCGGCGCCTGCGGCGCCTTCGGTGGTGGATCACCGCCAGTTGAAGGATTTGCGCAATAAGCTGGCGAAGAATGTGGCGGCGTGGTCGATTCGTTCGGGTCAGCCGCACGGCGTGATTCACAATGAGCTGCGTAAGATTTGTGGTGGCCCGGCGGTTGCGCAGGCTTCTGCTGAGCAGATTCAGGCGCGTATCGATAAGCTGTCGGACTGGTTCGTGGGCCGACGCTAGAACGTGGATAGAACGTAAAGAAAAGCCTCGCGGGTGTGTGCGCTCGCGGGGCTTCTTGTGTTTGTGAGGCTACTGTGGCTCTTTGAGTGATTTTTACCTGAAGGTTTTCTCAGGTGCTTAAAAGCACATACGCGGAGAAAATAAGTCGGTTAGATAGTGGGAATAGGTGGTTCTTAAAAAACTTAATGTTGGTTTTTGCCCCCTAATTTGAGAAAAACATCGTCTGAAGGTTGTTTAAAGGAGATGTGTCAGAGGGATTTAGGGGAGAAATATGTGTGAATAAAAGTTCAAGTACTGGTTGAATACTGCAGGTCAAAGTGGGTTTATGGAAGATTGTGTGCGTTTTTCGCTTGAAAATTTAATACGGGGGGGGGGTATGCTTTCTCCAAGTGTTGGGTTTCCCTGTGCTTTTGAAGCTGACCTTTGTGTTTTTGATCTTCTGGGCGTGCAGGGGCTGACGCTTGTATAGAAACATCATGCATTCACTCTCTTCTGCACGCTATCTTCACTTTTGTGTGTGCGTCTGCCCTGCGTGGATTTATCGGCCGCGTTCTTGGTGGGAGTGAGTGCCCAAGATATCACTCTCGAAGGACATACATGTCTACTAACATTTCTCGCCGCAAGGTTGTTGCCGGCGCAGCGTGGGCTGCTCCGGTTGTCGCGGCTTCCGCTGTTGTTCCCGCTTTCGCATCTTCCACCGAGTGTGAAGATAAGAAGACTCCGGCATACTCCATCGAAGGTACCTCCACAGGTGCTAAGACTGTCCAGAAGTTCAAGGTTCCCGCTAACGTTGACAAGATTAACTTCGTCGCTATCGGTGGCCCCGGTGGTACTCAGTACCCCGCAGTCCCCGGTGGTGCTTCGGCACAGATTTCCGGCACTATTGCTGTGAAGGAAGGCCAGCTCGTTGAGATCGTGGCAGCAGCTGGTGGTGTCGGTAACTTCCCGCTGGACCCGTCTGAGGGTGGCGAGGGCTACGGTAACGGTGGTTCCTCTAAGGGCACCGACGCAATTCCTGCGAGCGTTGTCTCCAAGGTTGACGCAGTGTGGCCCAAGGACTCTCAGCTGAAGCGTCGCCTCTTCTCCTCCTCGGGTGGCGGCTCCTCTGCTGTTCTTATTGACGGTGTTCCCGTTGCTGTTGCCGGTGGTGGCGGTGGCGTTGGTGTTATCAACGCTGGTGGCTCCAACAACGAGCGTTACGTTTACAGTGGTGCAATTGACGCTGGTTGGTGGAAGTCTAACGGTAACCGTGCCGAGTACCCCTACATGGCTTCTAAGGCAGGTAGCGCATCCGGTCTGACCGGTGGTGCTGGTGAGCAGGGTTACGGTTACTACACTGAGGACCACAGCCAGCAGATTGCTGTTGAAGCTGGTAAGGGTGGCGCAGGTGGTATCGGCGGTACCGGTGGTACCAAGACCGCCCTGCCCACTGGCAAGTCCCCCAACGGTGTTATTGGCTTTAGCAACACCAACAACCAGGAACTCTACGCTTCTTCCAACTCCGGTAACGCAGGTGGCGACGGCTTCGCTGGCGCCGGTGCAGACGGCGTGCCTTCCTACTCCTACGAGGTCGATAACAACGACCGCACCAAGAAGGAAGAGGGCGTTCTTAACGGCAAGCCTTGGGGTCTTGAGTACGACTCCGCTGGCCACAACTTCAACGGTTACCAGTCTGTATACTCCGCAGGTGGTGGCGCAGGCTACGGTGGCGGTGGCTCCGGTGCTTCTACCTCCGCTGCTGCAATCATTCTGACCCAGAAGTGGAACAACAACCCCAACGGTATCCGCCAGAACGTTGGCTTCGGCCAGCTTGGTGGCGGCGGTGGCGCAGGTGGTTCCTACCTGGCACCCGACGTTACTAACGTTGAGGTTGGTCTTTACAAGAAGGTCACCACTGAGCGTGGCAAGCGTACCAACGGCTCCGTGGTCGTCAGCTTCTGCGAGCGCTCCTAATAGCGTGCTTATCCGAGTCTCCCTCTTGGGTTGCTCGGTGGGTTAGACACTAACCCTTCCGGTTCTCCCGCTCCTGAAATCTCATGAGGAGCGGGAGAACCGGCCCCTAAGTTTTAGTCCCGCCAGAAGCGCATCCGCGCGTATCTGGCATGAGGACTGTGTACTTCTCTGGCGAGTGGTTTCTTGGTGTATTTTGGCCACTCACGGAGAACGCCATTGAGTGATGTCTCGTTGAGTCTCAACGATGAAACCAATGGCTTTGAGGAAAAGGTTGGTAGTAATGCGCCAACCTGAAGGCCCGCAGGCACTTCGGTGTCTGCGGGCCTTCGCTATGCCTGGGAAAAGCCGAGTTGAGCGAGGTCATAGCGCGGCGAGTTGAGAATGTTTTTCAGGGTCTATACCCTAGAAAATGAATATTGCACTCAGTGCACAATGGTGTAAATTATTCACTCATCTCAATCCTCACCCTCAACCCTCATGAAAGAAAACCTCATGCCTCACAACGCACACCCCACCCGCCGCACCGTCCTCACCGGCGCCGCCTGGGCACTGCCCGTCATCGCAGCCTCCGCAGCTGTACCCGCATACGCCGCCAACGGTGCGCAAACCGGCACCTCCCACACCATCAAGGGCCAGGCAAACGGCCGCAAGGCCGTCAAGACCTTCACCGTCCCGGCGGGCGTACGCGAACTCAGCTTCACCCTCACCGGCGGCGCGGGCGGCACCGTCATGGCACGCAGCCAGGGCGGATGCGGCGCCAAGGTCACCGGCACCGTCAGTGTCACCCCCGGCGCAACCGTAGAAATTGTCGCCGCGGCAGGCGGTATCGGCGTGCTCGAGCGCGTCACCCGCAACGGCGCAAGCTGGAACGAATCCAAGCCCGCAACCGGTGGCGAAGGCTACGGCAAGGGCGGCTCTTCCGCCGCTCAGGTCACCCTTCCCGCAGGTCCGAAGGGCATTATCGACGCGGCGAACCCTCGTACCTACGGCAACCCCACCGCGGGCGACGGCGCACCCCACACCCACTTCAAGCGCAGCATTTACGCCGCATCCGGTGGCGGCTCCTCCGCACTGCTGATTAACGGCACCGTGGTTGCTGTCGCGGCAGGTGGCGGCGGCGGACACGTGCGTAACTCCAGCTCCACCGCACCGCTGCCCGGCTCCAGCTACGCGATTAGCCCGGTCTGCGGCCTGGAATGGGTACGCGGCGGCTCCGGCGGCAACGCAGAAGCCGCCATGGGCTATGAAGGTGCTGCCGCAAGCGATGCGTACAGCGTCGAGGCGAACCTGCAGATCATCGCAACCCCCGGCACAGGTGGCTCCGGCGGTCGAGGTGGCATGGGTGCTATCCCCAATAGCTTGCCCACCGGCGACCACGGTCTGGTCGGCTTCGGCTCCCAGAACAAGCAGATCATTCACAGCACCAGTACCGCGGGCGCAACCGGCGGTAACGGCTTCAACGCAAACGGTGCGGACGGCGTGGGCGCATACGCCTACCAGTACGACAAGAACGACCCGGCGAACCTGACCGGCACCGCAACCGCACGAACCACCAGCATCACCATCAGCAAGAACTTCTTCGGCTACCAGACCGTGGTTTCTGCTGGCGGCGGCGCAGGCTACGGCGGTGGCGGTTCCGGTGCGGCGAACGCGGTTTCGGCAATCATCATCTCGCAGCAGTGGTGCAACAACCCGAAGAACCCGCGCCGCGCGGTCGGCTACGTTCAGCAGGGTGGCGCCGGTGGTGCTGGCGGCTCCTACCTGGCGCCGAGCGTGCGTAACGGCGCGATTGTTGGCACTAAGGAGGCGCCGGTCGGCCCGAACGTTCGCGTGAACGGCATGGCGGAGGTTCGCTTCAAGTAAGCGGCTCGGTTGACTAAGTAGCCTCAGCTACTCGGTTTGTATTGCTCGATGAGCCG
>NZ_CAXOQT010000045.1:0-10107 GCF_964211445.1 Rothia mucilaginosa
CACCGGGCGGCTTCTTCACGGGAGGAGCTTCACTCCCCCACGGGGATTATTACTCCCACTCAATGGTTCCCGGGGGCTTGGAGGTAACATCCAGCACCACTCGGTTAACGTCCTTGACCTCGTTCGTAATACGGTTCGAGATCTTAGCCAGCAGGTCGTACGGCAGGCGCGACCAGTCAGCGGTCATTGCGTCTTCCGAAGAGACCGGGCGCAGAACAATCGGGTGGCCGTAAGTACGGCCGTCACCCTGAACACCCACGGAACGAACGCCAGCCAGCAGAACCACGGGGCACTGCCAGATGTGCTCGTCCTGACCTGCTGCGGTCAGCTCTTCACGCACGATAGCGTCAGCGGCACGCAGGGTCTCCAGGTTCTCGCGGGTAACCTCGCCGACAATGCGGATGCCCAGGCCGGGGCCGGGGAACGGCTGACGTGCCACGATTTTCTCGGGAACGCCGAGCTCACGACCGATAGCGCGAACCTCGTCCTTGAACAGGGTGCGCAGCGGCTCCACCAGTTCGAAGGTCAGGTCGTCGGGGAGGCCGCCCACGTTGTGGTGGCTCTTAATGTTTGCGGTGCCGTCGCCGCCGCCGGACTCGACAACGTCCGGGTACAGGGTGCCCTGGACCAGGAACTTGATGTCTGCGCCCTCTTCGCCTGCTTCGGCAATCAGCTTGCGCTGTGCCTCTTCGAAGGAGCGGATGAACTCGCGGCCGATAGCCTTACGCTTCGCCTCGGGCTCGGTGATACCCTCGAGTGCGGAGAGGAAACGCTCCGACTCGTCAATGGTGATGACCTTAATGCCCATGGATGCTGCGTAGTCCTGCTCAACCTGTTCACGCTCGCCTTCACGGAGCAGACCGTGGTCGATGAAGAAGCAGGTGAGCTGGTCGCCAACAGCCTTGTGCACAAGTGCTGCTGCCACGGATGAGTCAACGCCGCCGGAGAGCGCGCAGATAACGCGGTCGTTACCGACCTGCTCGCGGATCTTTGCGACCTGCTCTTCGATGATGTTGTTGGTAGACCAGGTAGGCTTCAGGCCTGCCACATTGTAGAGGAAGTTCTCCAGAGCGACCTGGCCATAGTCGGAGTGCTTCACCTCGGGGTGCCACTGCACGCCGCCGAGCTTGCGGGACTCGTCCACGAATGCTGCCACGGATGCGCCGGGGGTCTTTGCCAGCACCTCGAAGCCTTCGGGGGCTTCGGTCACGGAGTCGCCGTGAGACATCCACACGTTCTGGGTGGTGGGGGTGCCGGTGAGGAAGGAGGAGTTCTCAGCGCAGACCACAGCGTCGGTTGCGCCGTATTCGCGCAGACCGGTCTGGGCGACGGTGCCGCCGAGGGTCTGAGCCATCACCTGGAAGCCGTAGCAGATACCGAAGATCGGCACGCCAGCTTCGAACAGGGCTTTGTCGCCCTTGGGTGCGCCATCGGCGTAGACCGAGGAGGGGCCACCGGAGAGCACAATAGCTGCCGGGTTCTTGGCGAGCATCTTCTCGGTGCTCATGGAGTGGGGGACGATTTCGGAGTAGATGCCGGCTTCACGCACGCGACGAGCAATGAGCTGCGCGTACTGTGCACCGTAATCTACCACCAGGACGGGACGCTCTTCGAGCTGGTCCAGGTTCACAGAGTTGGTCACGAAAATTACCTCAACGTGTTGGTACTAATCCGCGCACTTGCGCGGGGATATATCTATTTTACGCTATCGCTGTACGCCGCCAACGGCGCGTAGCCACTCCCCCATTTTGGGGTGCCGCTACATGCCCTAACAGGGTAGAGCGCGCGTATAGAAAGCACCGCCCGGCGACCGGCAGGCTAAAACCTGCCAACCGCCAAGCGGTGATTCTTGAAGCTACATTAGCCGCGGTATGCGGGAACCACGGTCAGGTCCGCCTTCTGGAACTTCTTCAGATCCAGGTAACCGCAGTTAGCCATTGCGCGCTTGAGCGCACCGACAATGTTGCTGGTGCCGTCCACGTGGTGCGAAGGACCGTACAGGACCTCCTCCAAGGAGCCGACAACACCCAGCGGGGTGCGCACGCCGCGCGGGAAGTCCAGCGAGTGCGCCTCGTTGCCCCAGTACAGGCCCTGGCCCGGTGCCTCGGAGGCGCGAGCCAGCGGAGCACCCAGCATGACGGCGTCAGCACCGAGTGCGAGTGCCTTCACCATGTCGCCGGAGCGGCCCAGGGAACCGTCAGCGATCACGTGCACGTAGCGGCCGCCGGACTCGTCCAGGTAGTCCGAACGTGCAGCGGCAACGTCGGCGATAGCGGTTGCCATCGGTGCGGAGATGCCCAGGCCCTGGCGGGTGGTCTGCGCGGAGCCGCCACCGAAGCCCACCAGCACACCGGCGGCACCGGTACGCATCAGGTGCTTAGCCTGCGAGTAGCCAGCCACGCCACCGACGATGACGGGAACGTCCAGCTCGTAGATGAACTTCTTTAGGTTCAGCGGCTCGTGAGAGGTCGAAATATGCTCAGCAGAGACGGACGCGCCGCGGATAACGAACAGCTCAACGCCAGCCTTCACCACGGTCTCGTAGTGCTCCTGGGTGTTCTGCGGGCTCAGCGAGCCGGCAACAACCACGCCGGAGTCACGAATCTCTTCCAGACGTGCAGTAATCAGTTCCGGCTTAATCGGCTCGGAGTAAATCTGCTGCATGCGGGTGGTTGCGGAGGCGGGGTCCGCCTCGGGCAGCTCAACAATCTCGTCGAGCAGCGGCTGCGGGTCCTCGTAGCGGGTCCACAGGCCCTCGAGGTTCAGCACGCCCAGGCCACCCAGCTTACCCAGTGCAATGGCGGTTGCCGGGGACATGACCGAGTCCATGGGCGCACCAATGATGGGGGTGTCGAACTTGAAGGCGTCGATCTGCCAGGAGGTGTCAACGTCGCGGCGGTCGCGGGTACGGCGGGTGGGAACCAGCGCCACATCATCCAGGGAGTAGGTGGGGCGGGCGTTCTTAGAGAGGCCAATCTGAATTTCAGACATGGGGTGAATCCTTTCGAATTCGGTTTGAGGGGTGCCGCTGGGCGTTATTCGCGCCGATGCCCGCCCCGATACCCGAGCAGGTATGGGGCGGGCTCAACGGCGCATGGTGTGCACGCCATGCGGTGAATCATCGTTGGTGATGCGTTTTAGGCGCGGTAGTTCGGCGCCTCAACGGTCATCATGATGTCGTGCGGGTGCGATTCCTTCAGACCTGCGGGGGTGATGCGCACGAACTGACCCTTGTGCTTGAGTTCCTCGATGGTGCGGGAACCGACGTAGAACATGGTCTGGCGCAGGCCGCCTTCGAGCTGGTGAATCACTGCGGAGAGCGGGCCGCGGAAGGGAACCTGACCCTCAATACCCTCGGGAATCAGCTTCTCTTCGCTGGAGACGTCAGCCTGGAAGTAACGATCCTTGGAGAAGGACTTGTGGCGGCCGCGGGTCTGCATTGCGCCGAGCGAACCCATGCCGCGGTATGCCTTGTACTGCTTACCGTTCATGAAAATCAGCTCGCCGGGAGACTCGGTGGTACCGGCAAGCAGGGAGCCGAGCATCACGGAGTCAGCGCCAGCAACCAGTGCCTTGCCAATCTCGCCGGAGTGCTGCATACCGCCGTCAGCGATCAGCGGCACGCCTGCCGGGATTGCTGCCTTAGCGGACTCGTTGATAGCGGTCACCTGGGGAACGCCAACACCGGCGATGATGCGGGTGGTGCAGATGGAGCCGGGGCCAACGCCGACCTTCACGCCGTCAGCGCCGGCGTCGATGATTGCCTGTGCACCCAGGCGGGTTGCAGCCTGGCCACCGATGACGTCCACGTGTGCTGCGGCGGGGTCCTTCTTCAGGCGGGCAATCATGTCGAGCACGCCCTGAGAGTGGCCGTTTGCGGTATCCACGAACAGTGCGTCGACGCCAGCCTCGACCAGGGTCATTGCGCGCTCGTAGCCGTCACCGAAGAAGCCGATAGCGGCGCCGGCACGCAGGCGGCCGTCCTCGTCCTTGGTGGCCTTGGGGTACTGCTCGGTCTTGACGAAGTCCTTCAGGGTAATCAGACCGGCGAGCTTGCCTGCGTCGTCGACCAGGGGCAGACGCTCAATCTTGTTGTGGGACAGCAATGCGAACGCCTCGTCCTTGGTGACGCTGGGGTGAGCGGTGACCAGCGGCATGGGGGTCATGATGTCGCGAACGCGAATACCGTCGTAGTCGGAGCGGGAGATGTAGCGGATATCGCGGTTGGTGATAATACCTTCCAGCACGCCCTCTTCGCTGACGACGGGCAGACCGGAAACCTTGTAGTAGCCGCAGATCTCGTCGTACTCGGCGATGGTTGCGTCAGCACCGATGGTGACGGGGTTGATGATCATGCCGGACTCGGAGCGCTTCACGCGGTCAACGTGTGCAGCCTGGTCCTCGATGGAGAGGTTGCGGTGGATAACGCCCATACCGCCCAGACGTGCCATAGCGATTGCCATAGCGGAGTCGGTCACGGTGTCCATTGCTGCGGAGATGATGGGGGTGTTCAGGGTGATGCGCTTGGACAGGCGGGTGGAGGTGTCCGCATCGGAGGGGATGACGTCGGTGTTGCCGGGCAGCAGCAGCACGTCATCGTAGGTCAGGCCGGTGAAGCCGAAGGGATCCTCGGACAGAGCGGTGGGAATGGTCATTGTCTACCTTTCGGATGCTGGCTTCATCGGTGAGAAGCTCAGCCTATACGTTGCGTATGTCAAGATGCGGTACGACCCGTCTGCTCGCACCCCACAAGGTGGTTTGAGCGCAAACGGGAGCAGCTTACCTTCTATAGTAAACCGCTAAAGGTTTCTTTGCTGAGAAGCACTCATAGCAAGCGCCCCTCAGCGGGAGGCTGCCGGCAGGTTCCAGCGCACTCAGAGGCGAGCACACCCACGAACGCGAGCACACCTGCGCCTACCGACAGCGAGTGCCCGGTACCGCCTCCACGATGGAGGGGGCAGCACCGGGCACACACACTATTTAGTCTTCTTCAGTTTCTTCGGGCTTCTCAACCACCAGGGTCTCGGTGGTCAGCACCAGAGCCGCGATGGAGGAGGCGTTCTGCAGAGCCGAACGGGTCACCTTCACCGGGTCAATCACGCCGGCTTCGATGAGGTCCACGTACTCGCCGGTCTTGGCGTTGAAGCCGTGACCCACGGGCAGCTCGGAGACCTTGGAGACGATAACGTAGCCGTCCTCGCCAGCGTTCTCAGCGATCCAGCGCAACGGCTGAACCAGGGCACGACGAACAATCTGCACACCCACGTTGGCGTCGTGGTTGCCCAGGTCCATGCCGTCCAGTGCCTTCAGCGCGTGAACCAGTGCGGAACCGCCACCGGATACAATGCCTTCTTCCAGAGCTGCGCGGGTGGAGGACACAGCGTCCTCGATGCGGTGCTTGCGTTCCTTCGCCTCAACCTCGGTTGCGGCACCAACCTTGATAACGCCCACGCCGCCAGCAAGCTTAGCCAGGCGCTCCTTGAGCTTCTCGCGGTCCCATTCGGAATCCACGCGCTCAATTTCGCGGCGCAGCTGCTGCACGCGGTCCTCGATAGCCTCGGGGTCGCCGCCGCCGTCCACGATGGTGGTGTGGGACTTGGTCACGGTCACGCGGCGTGCCGAACCCAGGTGCTCCAGGGTGACCTGCGGCAGGTCAATGCCGAGCTCGCCGGTCACGACGGTACCACCGGTCAGGATTGCCAGGTCCTGCATGATGGCCTTGCGGCGGTCACCGAAACCGGGGGCCTTCAGGGCAACCACGTTGATGGTGCCGCGCAACTTGTTCACGACCAGGGCGGAGAGCGCCTCACCGTCAACGTCTTCAGCGATGATGGTCAGCGGCTTCTTCGCCTGAACGATCTTCTCGAGCACGGGCATGATCTCTGCGATGGTGGAAATCTTGCCCTGGTAGAGCAGCACCAGGGTGTTCTCCAGAACAGCCTCGCCGCGCTCGGCGTCGGTCACGAAGGAGGGCGAGAGGTAGCCCTTGTCGAACTGCATACCCTCGGTGATCTCCAGCTCAATCTCGGTGGAGGAACCGTCCTCGATGGTGATAACGCCGTCCTGGCCGACCTTCTCGAAGGCGCGAGCCAGCAGCTCACCAATCTGTTCGGACTGGGCGGAGATGGCGGCGACGTGTGCCACCTCGGGGCCCTGCACGGGGCGTGCGTTCTCGAGCAGGCGTGCGGAGACAGCCTCCACGGCCGCCTCGATGCCGCGCTTGACGTCGGCGGGGGCCGCACCGCTGGTGACGTTGCGCAGGCCCTCGTTCACCAGCGCCTGCGCGAGCACGGTTGCGGTGGTGGTACCGTCACCGGCAACGTCGTTGGTCTTGGTGGCGACTTCCTTCGCCAGCTGGGCGCCCAGGTTCTCGTACGGGTCGTCCAGTTCAATCTCGCGGGCAATGGACACGCCGTCGTTGGTGATGACGGGTGCACCCCACTGCTTGTCGAGCACAACATTGCGCCCGCGCGGGCCAAGGGTTACCTTGACCGCGTTTGCCAGCTTATCGACGCCGGCCTGCAGGGACTTGCGGGCTGCGTCGTTGAATTCAAGCTGCTTAGCCATGTGTTCGCTACTCCTAGTGCGTCACAGAAAGAAAATGAGGGGCAGATGATAGCTCATGCGCCGCACCGGGTGAACGGTACGGCGCATGAGTATTCGAAGCAATTAGTCGACGATTGCCAGAACGTCGCGTGCGGAGAGAATCAGGTACTCCTCGCCCTGGTACTTGACTTCGGTGCCACCGTAGCGGGAGAACACGACAACGTCGCCTTCCTTGATGTCTACGGGGATGCGGTTGCCCTTCTCATCCACGCGGCCCGGACCAACGGCGACAACGCGTGCTTCCTGCGGCTTTTCCTTCGCAGTTTCGGGGATGACCAGACCGGATGCGGTGGTCTGCTCAGCCTGTTCGATCTTGATAACGACGCGGTCTTCCAGCGGCTTGATGGCCATAATCGGTTCCTCCGGATTGTGGATTGACGTTTGATGCGAGACAGCGGCGCAGTGGCGCGCCTAATGTACTGTCTCGAGTGCTACCTCAACTCTAATTTCACCTGCGCTTTCGGTCAAGAAAAGCGGCGCTCTGCCGGGGTGTTTCACCGCAAGGCGAACGCTGAGCAAAAAGCTGGGCGGCACGGGCTGCGCTGTGGGGTTCCGGCAGGCATACTCGGGGACGCGCCCGTGGCATGCCACCCCGTAAAATGAGGAGCATGCCTACCTCCCCTTTTACTCCCGCCGCTGAGCTTCCGTTCAGCGCCGAAGCGCTCGCGGCAGCCGATGAGCTCTACCCGCTGGGCTCGGATATTCTCAGCGCCGTCACGTCTTTGCGTTCGCGCGGTTTCAGCCCCGAGGAGTCCGCGCAGATTATTTCGCTGGCGCAGGCTCGCACCCGTGCGCGCGCCAAGTTCGGCGAGCGCGCCCGCGTCCTCATGCTGACCCAGGAGGCGGCGGAGCAGGCGACCCGCCCGGTGATTGCGCATTATCGTGCTCAGCGTCTGCGTCCGGTTGCCGGTACGGTGGCTGATTTGGGATGCGGTATCGCCTCGGATTCTGCCGTGTATGCGGCGGACCGCGGCGCCGTGGTTGCGGTGGAGTTAGATCCGCTGACTGCTTCTTTTGCGGCGAAGAACCTTGAGTTTTGCCCGCAGGCGCGCGTGTATTCGGGGGATGTGACCGACTATGTGCACGGTGAACTGCTGGACGCCGCCGGTGAGCCGGTGGGCATTGTGTGGATGGACCCGGCACGCCGCGAGCTGCGCGGTGCCAAGAAGGCTCAGACGGAGCGTCTGTTTGATCCGGAGGCGTTCTCTCCCCCGTTCTCGTTCGTGCTAAATCTGGCGCGCACGGGTGTGCCGATGGGCGTGAAGCTGGGTCCCGGTTTTCCGCACGAGGGTATCCCCTCCCCCGAAGATATCGCTTCGGAGGCGAACCCCGCCCCGCGCGTTGAGGCGGAGTGGATTCAGTCGGAGGGTTCGCTCGCCGAGCTGGTGCTCTGGTTTAACGCGCTGGCGCAGGAGGGTGTGGCTCGCACCGCAACTTCGGTGCGTGAGCTGCCCGCTGAAGAAGCCGGCCCCAGCGATAGCCTCGGCGAAAGCTCTAACGAAGACTCCAACAAAACCAGCGCTCTACTACCGCCCTACGAGGCGGTCAGCTTCCGCAGCCCCCTCACAGCGGCAGAGGCGGAGCAGAGCGTGGAGGTTCCGGTGTCCCTGCCGCAGCCGGGCGAATACCTACTGGAGCCTGCCCCGGCGATTGTACGCTCGCACCTGGTCGCGGAGTTTGCGCAGAGTATTGGCGCGCATCTGCTGGATGAGCACCTGGCGTACCTGTGTTCTGTAGAGCCGGTGGAGCATCCACTGGTTGCCTGCTACGAGGTGCTCGAGGAAATTCCCCTGCAGGAGAAGCAGCTGAAGCGTTGGGTGCGTGAGCAGGGCTTTACGGCGCTGACGATTAAGAAGCGTGGCGTGGATATTGTTCCGGAGCAGTTGCGTGCGCGTCTGCTGGGTTCTGCAGGTTCTAAGACCTCTAAGAAAAAACAGAAAAAGAATGCTAATTCTTCTTCGGGTGCACAGGAGTCCGCCTACCGTCCGGCAACCCTGGTCTTCACCCGTATCGGTTCGGGTAGGGACTCGCGCCGTATTGGCTGGCACGTGCGCCCGCTCTAACTTTCCGACCCCCGCATCCGGCTACAAGCTCGGATTACCGTTCATGACGATTCGTTACGGTACCGTTCCGGATTCTGCACCCGACAGGGCGCTGGGCACCGCAAGACCGTACACTAGATACGGTGCTTTATAGAGGTACTCCCCGCAGAGTCAGCTCTCACCAGCTAACACCCTGCCGGGGTAGAGCCCACCGATAGCAAACTTCCGTAGTCGGCACTGTGCACGACACTATTTCCAGACGCAGGAAAGGCCATATGATCGACTTTGCTTCCTCCCCGCAGTCCACTCTCGGCGTGGAATGGGAGATTGCACTTATCGACCGTGAAAGCGGCGAACTGACCCAGCGCGCCGGCGAGGTGCTGTCCATCCTGCGCGAGCGCCGCCCCGAACTGCTGGAGCCCGCCTCCGACCGCGCGCATGTGACCGGCGAATTTCTGGAGAACACCATCGAAGTGGTGACCGGCATCTGCCACACCGTCGCTGAGGCGTGCCGCCAGCTACAGGAGCTGACCGACATCATCCGTGAAATCACCGATAACCTGGGCATTGAGTTCTACCCTGCCGGCACGCACCCTTTCTCCCACTGGGCCGACCAGCCGGTCGTGGCGAAGGAACGCTACCAGCGCGTGGTCGAGCGCGCCCAGTACTGGGGCCGCCACATGGTCATTTACGGTGTGCACGTGCACGTGGGCGTTGACTCCCGCGATAAGGTTCTGCCGCTCATTGACGCACTGACCAACTACGGCCCGCACCTGCTGGCGCTTTCGTGCTCCTCCCCCTACTGGGATGGAATCGACACCGGGTACGCTTCGCACCGCACCCAGCTTTATCAGCAGCTGCCCACGAACGGTCTGCCTTTCCACTTTGATACCTGGGAGCAATACAGCGAGTACCTGGACTCGCTCGTGGCGACCGATGTGATTAACGATCCGAGCGAGGACCGTTGGGATGTTCGCCCGGTTCCGCGTTACGGCACCATCGAGATGCGCTACTGTGACGGCCTCGCGTCCCTGCCGGATGTTGCCGCGATTGTGGCGTTCACACAGTGCCTGGTGGAGTACTTCTCCCGCCACATTGAGGCGGGTGAAAGCATTGAGGTGCTCGCCCCCTGGCACGCGCAGGAGAATAAGTGGCGCGTAGCCCGCTACGGCCTGGACGCTAAGATTGTGGTCTCCAATGAGCCGGTGCAGCGTACCCTGCGCGAAGACTTCGAACTGCTTCTGCCCAAGCTGGAGCCGGTGGCACGTGACCTTGACTGCGAGCTGGAGCTGGCGCAGGTGCGCCGCGTCCTCGCCGAGGGTACGGGTGCGGATCGTCAGCGTGCGGTCTTTGAGAAGACCGGCTCTCTGCGTGAGGTGGCGCTGGATGTTGCCGCGCAGTCTCGTGCGCGAGCGCTGCGTTAGAGCCGCTCCCCCAACTAAAGCTTGAATACAGAGCT
>NZ_CAXOQT010000046.1:0-9461 GCF_964211445.1 Rothia mucilaginosa
AAGAAGATTTTCACGCACAGTCAGTTCATAACGACCGTAGTCTTGACTCACCAAACCAACATTTGCCAACATGTTGTATTTACTCTCAGAAGAAGCACCCTTATACGTTATGCTCCCCTGGGCAATTGGTGTAATTCCAAGAATTGCATTTATTAGCGTTGTTTTTCCCGCGCCCGAGGCACCAACTACTGCAATCATTTGATTATTCATCAGCTCAAGATTAATATCTTTAAGCGCAAAAGACGACGCGCTCTCATACTGAACGGATACATCTTTGCATATAATTTTTGAAATATTTTCATGGTTAGGGTTAGAAGTTTTTATCCCAGAAGCATGGTCGTAAGTATCAGAGTCGCATACCCTTCGGAATTGCTGAACAGATAATGCTCCATTAATAATCTGGCCGAATGAATATCCCACCTCTTGGGTCGCGTTAACACAGGCAATGATTCCAATCAGCGATCCGGCCACATACGATATATCGGCGCCTGAATCCACAAGGAAGTACAGGGACGCAAAGAGTAAGACAGAGCAGAGTAGCCCTGCAACTATGGAGATGATTCCTCTAACACTTTCAAGGCTCAATTCCCTACCAGCTGCCCGGCGTCGCCAGGACGCTACGCGTTGCGAGAAAAATCGGGAGGCTCTCATGAGATGAAGTTCTTGGGCGCGACTTTGAGCCATCAGATTGTCTAGATAGTAGTTCTCTACCCGATAGTCCTCGTACATTAGGGTGTATATAGCGTAATCACGTTTAGCGAGAATCACCATTGCAATGGCTAGGGGCAATGAACACAGTGCCGCAAAAATTGCTGCCACAATGCTGACGTTCGCAATATTGAGACAGAGAAGTAACACCATTGCGAAGGCACTCACCAGTGCCATAACTGACATGGTGTGAACCTGCAATTCCTGGTTCGATATTGCCTCTCTAGCAGCACGTATATCTTCCTGTGATTTTGTGCTACCTATATCAGATAACGGAAATGTAGATAACCTGTTATTTAACATGCAGTGAACCCGATAGTTCACCTTTGATTTGAGGATGCGCATGTTACTTATGACCCAGCGTTGGGCAATAATATTAATTCCAACGACAAGGGCAAGAGCAACAATATAAATCCAGGCCGCGCCACCATTTGAACCGCTCAAGGCTGATACTGTATTACCAATCAGCAGGGACTGACTCAAGGGAATGCAGGCTATGACAGCTAGTGATAGGGCGGCGCTCACCAGGGTTGTGGGACAGGTTTTCCAGGCTAGGCGGAAAGACCAGAGTATAGAAGAAAATAGATTTTTCATTCTCACCACGCTCACAAAGTCATATTGAACTCATCTTTGAGCCCTGAAACTCCTCGATGAGCAGACATCGAAACACTACCCGTGCCTCACTAGCTACCCTACCCCTCAATGAAATATAAAACACATATATTCGCGCGTGTCCAAGAATATTAAGCGAACGTATCTGTGATAATGCCGGGTATCCAGGGGTCAGCCGACAGCCCTACCCGCAACACCCCCAGCCGCCCTTCGTCATAGTCGGTCATATTAAGTTCATATTTCGCCCCAATGTCATGTCCAGAAATATTAGGACATCAACCGCCGCACCCCTTGCACGCCCTCGGAGGCGGTGGGTAGAGTGAAAGCGTTATCTATCAAGAGCGACCGAGAGATCTGGCTCGTCGACGTCGCAGCAACCTCGCCAGTATCCCCCGCCGTCACGGTGCAGGGTACGGACAAGGTGCTCCCGCCAGAACCGATAGAGAAGAATACCCTTCGGCACCCCTTGATGATGCGCACCCGTAAACCGGTGGCGCGCATCCTGCAGAAGAATTCGCGCACCCTCACGGTGCGTATCTATCGGGTGAACACGAAGGATGGTTATGACGACAGTTCACCCGGCTCTTTCTTTTGAGCTGTTCCCTCCGCGCTCACACGCGAGCTGTGAGTCGCTGCTCCACACCATTGCGGAGCTTGAGGGTACCAACCCCGACTACGTTTCGGTCACCTACTCCGGTGACGCGAAGCGCCGTCAGAAGACGCTGGCGCTGCTCGACCACCTGGTGCATGAAACCTCCCTCACCCCGCTGGCTCACCTGATTTGTGCGGGCCACTCGGTGCACGAGCTGGAGCGTGCAGTCCGTCTGATTCTGGGTCTGGGCGTGCGCGGCTTCCTGGCGCTACGCGGTGACGTGCAGGAGGGTCAGGTTTCTGAACTTCCTTTCGCCCGCTACCTGGTGGAGCTGATTCGCCGTGTTGAGCGTGAAGATTTCGCCCACCTGGCGGCTGGCAAGGTGTCCATCGGTGTGGCGGCGTACCCGCAGAAGCACCCGGAGTCCGCATCCCTGCTGCAGGATATTGAGATTCTGCTGTCGAAGCAGCGCGCCGGCGCGGATTTCGCTATCACCCAGGTGTTCTTCGAGGATGAACGCTATAGCGCCCTGGTCGATTCGGCTCGCCTGGCGGGTGTGGATATTCCGATTATTCCGGGCATCATGCCGGTGACCTCCCTGAAGCGCCTGCGGAACCTCTGCCAGATGGCGGGCATGTCGGTTCCGGCGGACCTCGCGTACGCCCTGGAGACGGCAACCAGCAGCGCAGAGCTGCACCGCATCGGCGTGGACTACGCGCTGAACCAGTGCCGCACCGTGATGGATGCGGGCGCACCGGGCTTGCACTTCTTCACCTTCAACGAGCATGCCGCGGTGCTGGACGTTCTGGACCAGCTGGACCTGCCCCGATACAGCAACCGTTTCTCCCAGCCCCTGAGCGAGCTGGAATTCGCCTAAACGCGACCTGCTCCACCCGGCGCGGATGCGCCACCCAAGTTTCCCCCAAAGTACCCCGGGAGCGTCCCGCGGATCTCGGCCCCATCGACGGGGCCGGCAGGGCCCGCTGATTCTCCCAGTTCTATCCCCAGTAAAGGAAAAAATTATTATGTCGAACACCGCATTCCCCGCCGCCACCATTGTTGGCTACCCCCGCGTGGGCCGCTTCCGTGAGCTGAAGAAGGCTCAGGAGGCTTTCTGGAAGGGCAAGGTCACCCTGCAGGAGCTGCAGGACACCGCCGCTGACGTGCAGCGCACCTACTTTGAGCGCGTGACCGCCGCGGGCCTGAAGGCTGACGACTACTCGATTCCGGCGACCTTCTCCTACTACGACCAGGTGCTCGACGTTGTTCGCCTGTTCACCCTGGTTCCCGAGCGTCTGGCTGAGGCTAAGGATGCACGCGGCCTGCTGGATCTGCCCGGTTACTTCGCACTGGCGCGCGGTACCGAGACCCTGCCTCCGCTGGAGATGACCAAGTGGTTCGACACCAACTACCACTACCTGGTGCCTGAGATTGGTGCCGGCACCGAGATTAAGCTGAACCTTGAGGCTATTGACGAGCAGCTCGAGGTCGCTAAGCAGGCTGGTGTGAAGGTGCGTCCGCAGATTGTTGGCCCGCTGACCCTGCTACTGGGCGCTAAGGCTGAGCAGGGTTCCGCCGAGGACTTCGCACCCATCGACCGTCTGGACGAGTTCGTTGCCGCTTACGCTCAGGTGCTGGAGCAGCTGGCTGAGCGCGGTGTTGAGTGGGTTCAGCTGGATGAGCCGGGCCTGACCGTGGACCGTGCCGACAACGCGAAGGTTGCGCAGCTGGCCGAGCGCACCTACCGTGCCCTGGCTGCCGCCGAGAAGCGCCCGCAGATTCTGGTGACCAGCCCCTACGGTTCCCTGCGTGAGAACCTGCCGGCACTGCTGGGTACCGGCATTGAGGCTCTGCACCTTGACCTGGTGCACGGCGTGTACTCGAAGGCTGAGCTGGAGTCTGTTTCTGCCGCTGGTGTGCACCTGGTTGCCGGTGTTGTGAACGGCCGCAACGTGTGGCGTGCCGATGTTCGCGCGGCTCTGAAGACTCTGGAGGCGCTGCCCGGCGCATCCGAGGGTGCCGTGTCTGTGGCTTCTTCGACCTCCCTGCAGCACGTGCCGCACGACCTGGAGCTTGAGGATCCCGCCGAGGTTCCCGTGGACGGCCTGGCATTCGCTGACCAGAAGGTCGCTGAGATTGCTCTGCTGGCTCGCGGCCTGGCCGAGGGTGAGGCCGCTATTGAGCCCGAGCTGAAGGCTGCCGACGAGGCACTGGCTCGCTTCGCTGCCGACCCGCGCAAGCACAACGACGAGATTCGTGCCCGCGCCGCCGCTGTGACCGCTGAGGACTTCGACCGCCCGACCATTGACGTTCGCCGCGCGGCTCAGGCTGACCTGAACCTGCCGAAGCTGCCGACCACCACCATCGGTTCTTTCCCGCAGACCGCTGAGATTCGCCGTCGCCGTGCGGAGGCTCGTGCGGGCAAGATTTCCGCCGAGGAACTGAACGGCTTCCTGCGTGACGAGATTGCTTCGGTTATCGCACTGCAGGAGGAGCTGGGCCTGGACGTGCTGGTTCACGGTGAGGCTGAGCGTAACGACATGGTTCAGTACTTCGCTGAGAACTTCGACGGTTTCGCAACCACCCGCCACGGCTGGGTTCAGTCCTACGGTTCGCGTTGCACCCGCCCCTCGATCCTGTTCGGTGACGTGAAGCGTCACGGTGAGGGCCTGCGCGGTGAGGCGTTCACCGTTCCGTGGAGCTCCCACGCACAGTCGCTGAGCGAGAAGCCGGTCAAGGGCATGCTCACCGGCCCGGTGACGATTCTGGCGTGGTCCTTCGTGCGTGACGACCAGCCGCGCCGCGAGACCGCTAACCAGGTGGCTCTGGCTCTTGCCGATGAGATTGCTGACCTGGAGCAGGCGGGCATCCGCATCATTCAGGTGGACGAGCCGGCTCTGCGTGAGCTGTTGCCCCTGCGCCGCGATGAGCAGCCGCAGTACCTGGACTGGTCGGTGAACTCCTTCCGCCTGGCAACCAGCGCGGTGAAGGATTCCACCCAGATTCACACCCACCTGTGCTACTCGGAGTTCAACGAGATTATCGACTCGATTAACGCTCTGAACGCTGACGTGACCAGCATTGAGGCGGCTCGTTCGCACATGGAGCTGCTGGCTGACATTCCGGAGAGCTTCGTTTCCGGTCTGGGCCCGGGCGTGTGGGACATCCACTCCCCGCGTGTTCCTTCGCAGGATGAGATTGAGTCCCTGCTGAAGGCTGCGATTGGTTACGGCACCATTGCTGACCTGTGGGTGAACCCTGACTGTGGTCTGAAGACTCGTGATTACGAGGAGACCAAGCAGTCTCTGCGTCACCTGGTGGATGCCACCAAGGCGATTCGCGCATCCCTCTAGGAGGCGCCTATTGGTTCCGCTGCCTGCCGCGGGTTGACCGGATGATGGTTTGCTCGCGGTGACTTGCGGCAGGTGGCGGCTGTTCGGCTTCGAGCCGGTATGCGTACCGACTGTATGCCGAGCTTTTGGGGATAGATAACAGCCCGCCCGTACAGTTTTTCTTCTGCACTGTACGGGCGGGTTTTCTGTGCTGTTTTAGGGCGCCGATGTACTGGTGTTTAAGTGGTTTTTATTTGAACTTAGGGTATAAATTACTCTAAATTTAAGTGTGGTCTGACCAAAATACATACTTACTCAACAGAGAAAGTATTTATATTCATTACACAACTTGAGGCAATGTTGCCCAGTAGACAGACCTACATCACACAGATTGCACGCATCCCTGTCATTCCAGGGCAAAAACGGCATTTATAGAATAATCGCTCTGAATATCCGTTCATCTCTGTGAACAATCCACTGAAAATATGCCCACCGGATTAGCATTTTTATAAGAATCCGTTTTTAGAATTCCAGCATGACTACTACCACTTCATCAAAGAAGAAGAAGGGTTCTGTACCCCGCTGGCTCGCAATTCCGGCACCCAAGCCTCAACTGAGCGAGGCTGAAGTTAATGCAAAGTACCCGCGCATGCGTCTGCAGGTTTTCATGGGTATTTTCATCGGTTACGCGACCTTCTACCTGATTCGTAACAACGTCCCACTGGTCACCCCGATTCTGACCAAGGAACTTGGCTTCAGCAACGCCGCAATCGGTGCACTGTCCACCGCACTGCTGCTGGCATACGGCTTCAGCAAGTTCTTCACCGCAATGATTTCTGACCGCTCGAACGCGCGTCTGTTCCTGCCCATCGGCCTGGTGCTCTCGGGTGTTGCCAACATTCTGCTGGCGCTGACCGGCTACATGGGTGAAGGCGCGGGTGCGGCCGGCTACGGTGCCGCTATCGCCTCCATCATGGCGACCATTATGGTCTTCAACGGCATCTTCCAGGGCATGGGTTGGCCTCCCTCGGGTCGTGTGCTCGTGAACTGGTTCTCCACCAGCGAGCGCGGTACTAAGGTTTCGTGGTGGAACACCGCCCACAACGTTGGTGGTGCGCTGTCCGGTCTGCTGGTTGCGTGGGGCTTCTCCATGTTCGGCAAGACCTGGGAGGTTGCGTTCTGGTTCCCGGCTGTCATCAGCTTCGTTCTGGCTTTCGTGGCGTGGCTGCTGATTCGTGACAACCCCGAGGCTGAGGGCCTGCCCACCGTTGATGTGTACCGCAACGACCCGCACAAGGTTGAGTCCACCGCTGAGGATCGTGCAGAGTCCACCTGGACCACCATCCGTAAGCACGTGCTGACCAACTCGACCATGGTGTACCTGGCTCTGGCAAACGTGTTCGTGTACACCCTGCGTTACGGTGTGCTAGTGTGGGCACCGAAGTACCTGCACGATGTGCGCCACGCTTCCCTTGAGGGTGGTATTGCGGGCTTCTCGATTCTGGAGCTTGCCGGTATTGGTGGCACCGTCCTGTGCGGTTACGTTTCTGACCGCATGTTCAAGGGTCGCCGCTCCCCCGCGGGTATCCTGTTCCTGCTTGCGACCGTTGGCGCGATCCTGCTGTACTGGCTGCCTTCTTCGGATGCGCCGCTGTGGATTGCGTACGTTGCGTTGGCTCTGATTGGTGGCCTGATTTACGGCCCGGTCATGCTGATTGGTCTGCAGGCTATTGACCTGTCCCCCTCGCACGTTGCGGGCACCGCTGCGGGCTTCACCGGCCTGTTCGGTTACGCGCTGGGTGCAACCCTGGCGTCTGCCGGTATCGGCATCATTGTTGACCACTGGGGTTGGGGCACCGCGTTCGTCTTCATGATTGTGTGCTCCGGTCTGGCTGTGCTGTTCCTGTGGCTGGTCAACGGTGCTGAGAAGCGCATGATGGCTGAGCGTGCACAGAAGCTGGCTGCGAAGGCTCAGGCTTAAGCGAATAGTGCTTCTTCTTTCCTGAACTAGAGATAAGTTCAGAGGGTAGATGTTAACCCGCCTGTACGGTCGTGTGACCGTGCGGGCGGGTTTTCTGCATCCTTCGAGGGGCTACCTGCCCTTTCTGCCGCCTAAAACGCCTCTGAGAAGCACCTGTACCGGTGAGCCAGCATCTGACGGCATGCCGGTCATCCTGTGGCTTGCGGGCGTAAGAACATAGAATGGAACCATGACTACTAACTCTGGAATCACTAAAGAATGGGTGGACGAAACCGTCAAGCCGGGCGACGATTTCTTCCGCCACGTCAACGGCAAGTGGCTTGCTACCCACGAAATCCCGGCGGATCGCCCCAAGGATGGCGGCCTGTACACCCTCCGCGATAACGCAGAGAAGCACGTGCGTGAGCTGGTGGAGAAAATCGCGAAGGAGCAGCCGGAGTCCCGCATCGGCGCGCTGTACAACTCCTTCATGGATGTTGAGAAGATTGAGGCGGACGGCCTGGAGCCGCTGCTGAAGGAAATCGCCCCGATTCTAAACTCGGCAACCCCCACCCACCTTGCCGTGACCTTGGCGCTGCTGTCTCGTGCGGGTTTGCCGCAGCTGTTCGCCTGGTACACCAGCAACGACCCGAAGGACCCCAAGAACTACACCTTCTTCCTGTACCAGTCGGGTCTGGGTCTGCCGGATGAATCCTACTACCGTGAAGAGAAGCACGAGGCTGCATGCGCGGCATACGTTGAGCATATTGCCCGCATGTTCCAGCTGACCGGTCTGGCTGAGGGCTTCGGTCTGACCCCGGAGCAGGCGGCTCAGCTGGTGTTCACTCACGAGTCGGAGCTGGCTCGCCTGCACTGGAACGTCGTGGAGAACCGCGACGCGGAGGCGACCTACAACCCGTACCAGGCGACCGAGTTGGAGGAGAAGTTCCCCGGCTTCCCGTTCTCCCAGTGGCTGCTGGCGCTGGGTGCCGACCCGGAGACCCTGGGTCAGGTTATTGTGGGTCAGCCGTCCTTCTTTGAGGGTGCGGCTAAGCTGTTCACCTCCATCCCGCTGATGAGCTGGAAGCTGTGGGCTGTGTGGACTGTTCTGCGTTCGCGTGCGCCGTTCATGTACGACGAGCTGGTTCAGGAAAGCTTCAACTTCTACGGTAAGACCCTCTCGGGCACCCAGCAGATTCGTGAGCGTTGGAAGCGCGGCGTGGGTGCGGTTGAGAAGGCTCTGGGTGAGGAGATTGGCCAGGAGTACGTGGCTGTGCACTTCCCGCCCGCTCATAAGGAGAAGATGCTGGTTCTGGTCGGCAACCTCCTGGAGGCCTACCGCGAGTCTATTGAGTCGCTTGACTGGATGACCGAGGCAACCCGCCAGAAGGCGCTGGAGAAGCTGTCGAAGTTCGTCACCAAGATTGGTTACCCCGATAAGTGGCGTGACTTCTCCGCGCTGGAGCTCGTGCCCGGTGACCTGTTCGAGAACCTGCGCCGCACCGGTGCGTTCGATGCTGACTGGCTGATTGCCCGCAAGGGTCAGCCGGTGGATAAGTCGGAGTGGCTGATGACTCCGCAGACCGTGAACGCATACTACATGCCCCCGGCGAATGAGATTGTGTTCCCGGCAGCTATTCTGCAGCCCCCGTACTTCAACCCGGATGCCGACGACGCGGCGAACTACGGCAATATCGGCATGATTATTGGCCACGAGATTGGTCACGGTTTTGACGATCAGGGTTCCCGCTACGACGGCGACGGCAAGCTGGAAAGCTGGTGGACTGAGGAGGATTACGCGAAGTTCAAGGAGCGTACCGCAGCCCTGGTGGAGCAGTACAACGCGTACGTTCCGGTGGGTCTGGACCCGAAGTTCCACGTGAACGGTGAGCTGACCCTGGGTGAGAACATTGGCGACCTGTCCGGCATGTCGATTGCGTTGAAGGCGTACCGCCTGGCTCTGAAGAAGCAGGGCATTGAGTCGCTGGATGACGCACCGGTGATTGACGGTATGACCGCTATTCAGCGTTTCTTCTTCTCGAATGCTCGCGGCTGGTGCACGAAGTCCCGCCCGCAGCATGCTGAGGTGATGATTTCGGTGGATCCGCACTCGCCGGATGAGTTCCGTGTGAACGGTGTGGTGCGCAATATTGACGAGTTCTACGGGGCGTTTGACGTCTCTGAGGGCGATGCGCTGTACCTGGCTCCGGAGGAGCGTGTGCGCATCTGGTAGCACCCCGATAAGGGTATATGCTTT
>NZ_CAXOQT010000047.1:0-8849 GCF_964211445.1 Rothia mucilaginosa
GTGCCGAGGCATTTCTATGAGTATGTTTGAGACGAGCCGACTGGGCGCGCTCGTGCTGCCGTTTAGAAACAGACCGTGGTTACCGGCAGCGAGGAGTCCGTCGTAAAGTCCACGCCCGAGGGCTCACGACCGGCGGCGACCAGGCGGGCGCCCAGCGCCGCAACCATTGCGCCGTTATCGGTGCACAGGGTGAACTTCGGAATGATCAGGCGCACACCCTCGGAGGCACATCGGGCGGCCAGTAGCTCACGCAGACGTGAGTTAGCCGCCACGCCACCGCCGAGTAGCAGGGTCTTCATGCCCTGCTCACGGCAGGCAAGCATCGCCTTCTTGGTGATAACGTCCACGACCGCCTCCTGGAAGGACGCGGCAATATCGGCGACCGGGACCTCTTCACCTGCGGCCTCAAAGCTTTCAATCACGCGCGCCACGGCGGTCTTCAGACCGGAGAAGGAGAAATCGTAGCGGTGCGCGCCGGGCTCCTCGGCGGTGCCCATGAACTTGCGGTTCGACAGGCCGCGCGGGAACACGAAGGCGTTGCGGTTACCCTCAGCGGCGGCGCGGTCAATGGCGGGGCCACCAGGGTAGTCCAGACCGAGCAGGCGGGCGACCTTGTCGTAGGCCTCGCCGGCGGCGTCATCCAGGGTCGCGCCGAGCAGACGCACATCGGAGGTAATATCGCGCACCTGCAGGATCTCGGTGTGGCCACCAGAAACCAGCAGCGCACCCAGGCCACCGGAGCCAGCATTCGCCAGCAGGTCGGAGCCGTCTTCGGTGCCATTGTCCTCGAGCAGGCCAACGCCAACGTGGGCGACCAGGTGGTTAATGCCGTAGAGGGGCTTGCCGGTGGCAATAGCGAGCGCCTTCGCCGCGGAGACACCCACCATGAGTGCGCCAGCCAGGCCGGGGCCGGCGGTGACGGCGATAGCGTCCACCTCGTCGAGGGTGATGTCGGCCTCTGCGAGTGCTGCCTTGAGGGCGGGAATCATGGCGTCCAGATGGGCGCGGGAGGCGATTTCGGGAATCACGCCGCCAAAGCGCACGTGCTCTTCCATGGAGGAGGAGATGGTGTTGCTGAGCAGCTGTGCACCGCGCACAATGCCGATACCGGTCTCATCGCAGGAGGATTCGATGCCCAGAACGAGGGGTTCGCGAGTGCTCATAGTTCGTCTTTCTGTTGCGCTGTCTGCGCGTAGTGCTTCTTGATGCTGTGGTGTAAAGGTGATGTGGCGGAAAGGCGCCAAGTCTTACTGGGAATGATGCACCGTTTAGCTCAACGGGCTATTTAGAGCGTGCATTCCATAATGATGGCGTCGGTTCCGTCATCGTAGTAGCGGCGGCGCACATGAATTGCGCGGTAGCCGTTGCGTTCGTAAAGGCGCTGAGCGCGCGGATTGTCGGCACGCACCTCCAGCAGGATGCGCTCGGCTCCCTGTTCGCGGGCACGCTCGTGCATCTGCTCGAGCATGGCTCGGCCGAAGCCGTGGCCCTCGTACTCGGAGAGCACACCGATGGTCTGAACGTCAGCGGTGTCAGCTACGACCATGGTTCCGCAGTAACCGATGGCGCGCCAGTCGCCCTCGCCGCTTTCCGGGTTCTCCCCCGGCAGCTCGAGCATGTAGTAGGTGCGGGTCGGGTGGGTCAGCTCCTCAAGGAACATGTCGATGTGCCAGGCGTCGGCGGGGAACAGGGTGGTCTCCATGCGGTGCATGGCCTGCACGTCCGCGAGTTCGGCAACGCGCAGGCGGGCGCCCAGATTCAGGTCATCCCGCACGATATTTTCAGTAGCGCTCACTAGTTATCCTTCTGGGCAGCAGCCTGTGCAGCCTGCTTCTGCTGGCGGGCGAGCATTGCGGCGGGGACCTTTGCGTCCGAGTCGCGCAGGTACTGGGCGGAGGTGTCCTCGCTCAGGTTCTCTACGCCCAGGCGCGCCGCGGCGGCAACCAGGTACTCGGCGTGCGGGTGAACCTTGCGGGCGGAATCGACGATGGTCCAGCCGTGCTCTTCGAGGGCCTCGGCGTACAGGCCGGCACCGTAGCCGTAGGCGTAGGAGGGGCCTTCACCGGGCAGAATTTCGGAGGCGGGGCATACGTTCGGGCCGTCCACCAGGGTGTAGCCTGCAGCCTCCACGCGGTAGCGGGCGGAGTAGACTTCGCGGCGGCGCGCGTCGGAGAGCACGAGTAGCTCAGCACCTTCTACAAGCTCAGCACCTTCAGCAGAGGCGAACGCTCGTTCTACGTTCTCTTCCCCGGAGCTTTCCCCGGCAGTATCCCCTGCAGCCGCGCCAGATACAGCGCGCTCAGCAAGGGCGGTCAAGCTCATCATGCCGTACACCGGCACCGACCAGGCAAAACCCAGGGCGCGCGCAGTAACGATACCGGCGCGAAGACCCGTAAAAGGTCCCGGGCCGGTACCGGTCAGAATCGCATCCAAATCTTCGCCGCGCACGCCGGCGTCCTGCAGGGCAGCCTGCGCGTAGGGGCCCATCACCTCAGCGTGGGAGCGGGTATCTTCGCTCTCGTAGCGGGCGAGGATTTCGAAGGACGCGCCGGCTTCGGAGCCATGCACACGGGCGAGCGCCACAGATGCGGTGGCGGATGAATCAAGGGCAAGTACTAGCACCCTATCATTCTAACGCGCGGGCTCTAGACGCTCTGCAGGGCCTCTTTCAGTGCGTCAAAAGCGTGCTCCCAGCGGGGGCCGAAGGCGCGCACCCGCAGCAGGCGAGGCTCGGGGGTGTCCGCATCCTCATCGCTTTCGTCCTCGTCGTCGTCCCAGCTGAACTCTTCGGCACCCGAGTAGGCGAAGCGTGCATCCGCGCCGGTCAGGCGGGTGAAGTCCAGTTCCAGGCGGGAATCGCTCAGGTGCTCAGCCTTATCGCGGCCCCACTCGATGACGGTCACCGAGCGCGGCAGGGAAAACTCCAGATCCAGGTCGTCGAGCTCTTCGGCACTGGAGAGGCGGTAGGCGTCCACGTGCACCAGGTCGGGGCCGCCGGGTCGGGGGCCATCCGGCAGGTTCGGGTGCACACGCGAGAGCACGAAGGTCGGTGAGATAACGCCTTCGCGCACGCCCAGGCCCTCGCCCAGGGAGCGGGTGAACGTGGTCTTGCCCGCGCCGAGCTCGCCCGAGAGGAGCAGTACGTCCCCGGCGTTCAGGTGCTGTGCCAGGGCGAGCGCCAGACGGCGGGTGTGGTCGGGGCCGGTCACGTCCAGGTCGAGGGCGGCAGAAATGTATTCAGCGCTCATTAGCCCTCCTGTTCCTCGCCGGTACCCCACAGCTTGTTCAGTTCAGCTTCAACCCAGGAGCCGCCGGTGTAGAGGCGCTCCACGCGGGGAGAAATGCGGGTCACGATTTCGTAGTTAATGGTCTGCGCGGCTTCCGCCCACTCTTCGACGGGCGGGTTCTCGCCGGCACCAAAAAGGATGGCGGGGGCACCCAGGTAGCCCAGGGCGGGGTCGCTCAGGCCGGGTTTGCCCAGGTCAACGACCATCTGGTCCATGGCGACGCGGCCGACCACGCGGTAGGTCGTACCCTCCGCGTTGTTAGGTACGGTGCCGTCCTCTGCGTTCTGCGCACCCGGGTAGATGCGCACCGGCGCGTTCTCCGCAATGCGAGGAACGCCGTCCGCGTAGCCGAGCGGCACCAACGCCAGAGTGGTCGCCTTCTCGGTGTGGTAGCGCAAACCGTAGGAAACGCCCTGACCTGCCGGGACTTCCTTCACCGCGGCAATGTAGCTACCCACCGTCATGACGGGCTTTAGGCCCAAATCCTCAGAGGTGACTTCCGGCAGCGGAGAGAGACCGTAGAGCGCCAAACCGCAACGCACACCGTCACCGAGCAGACGCTCCTCCGTATCCCAACCCTCCAGGGAGGCGGTCAGGGTCGCCGGCGAGTTCGCCAGGTGCACAATCTTCGGGTCCAGGCCAGCCTCGCGTGCCCGAGCCACAAAAGTATCCAGGGTGTCGAGCTGCTGGGCAGTCTCAGCGCGGGTCGGCTCATCTGCAACCGCCAGGTGGCTGAAAATACCCTCAACCGTAATCAGACCGGCTTCCTCCAGGGATGCGGCGCGAGCCACCAGCGCAGGCCAATCCGCCGCGGTGGCACCGTTACGGCCCAGACCGGTATCAGCCTTCAGATGCACGATAGCGCGCTCGCCGGTGCGTTCAGCGGCGGCGGCAACCGCCTCCAGGTCCCAGCCGGAAACACCCAGACGAATCTTCTCCTGTAGCGCCGCATCAAAGTCGGTAGAGGGGGTGTGCAGCCACGCCATAAGCGGCGCATCAATACCGTCGGCACGCAGTTCCAGCGCCTCGTTCACGTGCACCACGCCCAGCAGGTCAGCGCCGGCGGCGATAGCCGAACGTGCCACCGGGTACGCGCCGTGACCGTACGCATCCGCCTTAATCACGGCGATGAGCGCCCTGTCGCCAATGAGTTCCTTGAGGCGGCGCACGTTATGTTCCAGCGCGTCAAGATCAATCGTGGCGCTACGTTCCACCTGGCCGGGAGTGCAGGGCGGGCAGTAAAGCGGTTCGGCAGGCTGCTGAGGGTGAGTCATGGTCCTTCGTTTCTGACGGGCGGGTACTACAGGCTGTACTTGAGCAGCCTCTCTTCTAGTAAATTCTAGACCTCCCGCTGTGCGAAAGTCCTGTCGCGCTACACTAGGTCAGGTACCCCTTTAGAGAGGAAAGCATCGATGAGCACTCTGCCGCCGGTTCGGACGGTTCACGTGTATTCCATGCACACCGACCCTTTTGCGCAGCCCGGTAGCGGAGATGCAGGCGGCATGAACGTCTATATTGCCCGGTCGGTGCATGCCATGCTGGAGCTGGATCCGGAGCTGCGGGTTGAGGTTTTCACCCTGGATCGTGGCGAGGCGCTTCCGGCCGATTCTCCATTCCGTCAACCGCCTCAGCCCGGCGAGCGCCTTGTGCGCCACAGTCTTGACCTTCCTTCCGCCCGTGGTCTTTCGAAGAACGAGTTGGCTACGGTCACCGATGATTTTGCACAGGCGTGCGTGGAGCAGGCGCTGTACACCCCGGATATTATTCACTCCCACTATTGGCTGTCGGGGCAGGCTGCCGCTCGCGCATCCGAGCTGTGGTCGGCGAAGGGTGCCGGCTCCCCCGTTCCTGTTCTCTTTACTCCCCACACAACGGCTGCCGCTAAGGATGCGCGCCGCGGCGAAGGCGAGGCGCCCGAGCCCGAGGAACGTTACCGCGCCGAGCACCTGATGAGTAGCTCCGCGAGCCGGGTGATTGTGAATACTCCCCTGGAGGCGCAGCAGATGGGCGAGTACTACGGTACGGACGCGCAGAAGCTTGCCATTATCCCGCCGGGTGTTGACACCTCAATTTTCCATACGATTCCGGGGGTGCATCCGCTCAACGACACCTCGGAGACTCGTTGCCGCATTGTTTTTGCTGGCAGGCCCCAGCCGCTGAAGGGCCCGCATCTGCTGGTGGAGGCGCTCGCGCTGCTCCCGGATGATTTGCAGGTGGATGTAGATATTATTGGTCGTTCTGATTCGGATTATGAGCGCCGCCTCCTGGAGCGCGCGGAGCAGCTGGGCGTGGCAGATCGGGTGCATTTGAAGGCCCCAGTTCCGGCGTCTGAGTTGGCGAATATTTTCCGCGCCGCCGATATTGTGGCTTCCCCCTCGTCCTCTGAGACGTTCGGTCTGGTGGCGTTGGAGGCGCAGGCGTGCGGCGCGACGGTGCTTGCTACGGATGCTGACGGTTTGCGCTATGCGGTGGAGAACCATCGTACGGGTCTGCTGGTGGCGCCTCGTACTCCGGAGCGTTGGGCGGCAGCTATTGAACGCCTGGTCCGTGCACCGTATCTGCGTCATTCGTTGGGTGCGAACGCCGCGGCGCGTGCCCGCACGATGGGTTGGGATCAGACTGCGCGTAGGACCCTTGAAGCTTATGCCGAGGTACGTCAGGGTATCTCGCAGTAATTTATTTTTGACGTTGTGAGGAGTTTTTATGTCTTTCTCCATGAGCCGCGATGAGTTCGCCGCATACCTGGATTCGGTGCGTATTACCGGCGAGGTAGCGACCCCGCGCGAGAATAATCTGGACCATATTCAGGGTTTCCTGGATGGCAATGAGCACCTTGAGTTTGGTGTTCAGTGGACCCGCGAGTGGGATTACGACTCGGTGTTTGAGGTGATGGTCCGCCGCGCGGGTCTGAACCCGGACCGTTCGCATACTCACGGTCAGGACACGATTGGTGCCGAGCAGTGCATCAGCGCGTTGGAGGAGTACGCCCGCATTTTCGGTGAGGCGGTACGCGCTGGCTCCCGCATTCTGTTTGCGACCGGTCACCCGGCGGGTCTGTTCCCCATGTACGCGGTGATGGCTGCGGCGGCGAAGGCTGCCGGTGCTGAGGTTCTTCAGATTGAGGAGGGCGAGCGTTTCCTCGACGGCGACGTCCGCCAGATTATGGATGTCGTGATGTTTGAGCAGTACGGCAACCTGCAGCATACGCATTTCCCCGGCCCGATGCGCATCGCTTTGGATCAGTTGGAGGCGCGCGGTGTGACCCCGGACCTGGTGGTTTCGGATCACGGTATGGGTGGTTATGCGGCGTCGACTCGCAAGCTACTGACGATTGGTATTGCGGATTGTAATGATCCGGGT
Source organism: Rothia mucilaginosa (assembly GCF_964211445.1). Taxonomy (GTDB): domain Bacteria; phylum Actinomycetota; class Actinomycetes; order Actinomycetales; family Micrococcaceae; genus Rothia; species Rothia mucilaginosa_E. Next base: position 6,648 of record NZ_CAXOQT010000047.1, read on the forward strand.
CTGTTTGTTGCGGCTGAGCAGGGGGACTTGCCGGTGTGCGTGCCGATGGATGATAACGTTCCGCCGCGCCGTTACGAGCCGATGATTGATTTTATTTTGGACCGTGCGGGGCTTGACCGTCCTTAGTTTCCCTTTTGCACCGTGTGTGCGAGGTTTGTTGTTGGGCCTCCGGGATTTGTCTTTTTATATGCCGGTTATTGTTTTTCTGCAGATGCGTGAAACATACCGGTAGTTTTGGGAGTTTCTTAGCTCCACTAGGCATTCTTCCCGGAGGCTCTTATTCTCTTCTTTTTCTGTGATTGATTTCATCACACCGGAGCGACTTTGCCTCTTCATTCTTCGAGACGTGAGACCCCCGACCCCGTAGAATAGTTTACGGAACATGTTTATGTGTGTCTCGGCCGTATAAACGCTCCACTAGGCGCCTTACCAGCGCCTTTACCGTAATCTCTGCCATTATTCACTCAGCAAGATTAAGGGTTCATTCATTCATTCAGAACAAAGACTAGGACACGATTTCCCTATTCACCGATAATTAGGGGTAAATGTGCCTATTCGCCGCTCTCAGTCCACGACACAGGACAAATTTCCGGGGAAGATTACACCGTTGAAAGTACAAGATCGTCTTAAAAAAATGTGGGGTTCAGACTTCGTTATCAAGCGAAGCTGGCATCCCAAGGTTCAGCGCGCCCTTTACTTTGGCGATTTTTTCGCCATTGCTGTTGCGGTTGTCGCTGCGCATCTGATTCGTTTCGGGTGGGAAAATGCTGACCTGCCCTATGTGAACGTTTGGCCTATTAATGTTCTCGATGGCCGCGTACCCGCGATGGACTATATCTTCTTGGGTATTGGCCTGACCGTTGGCTGGTGGTTTATTCTCCAGGTGAATGGCTCCCGTAGCCTGCGCATTATGGGTTTCGGTACTGAGGAGTACCGCCTCATTACTCGCGGCAGTACTTATTTCTTCTGTCTGCTGATTATTGTGGCGTTCTTCCTCAAGGTTGACGTCACCCGCATGTACCTGCTGATTGCTTACCCGCTGGGTCTGTTTTTCCTGCTGATGGAGCGTTGGGTTATTCGTCAGGGCCTGGTGCGTTCGCGTACTCGCGGTCGCGCGCTGACTCGCGTCATGATTATTTCTGATGTGACGACCGGTCAGCACCTGTATAAGAACTTGAAGGATGTGGTTGCTTCCGGCCTGTCCCCCGCTGCGTTCTACCTGCCCGGTTTCACTCCCGGTACTACTGTTGCTGGTGCGCCGATTCCGGTGCTTGGTTACAGCACTTCTCCGGCTGACATTATGGAAGCTATCCGCGAGAACGATATTCACATGGTCGCTGTTACGAATGGCCACCACTTGAGCCCGGATCAGGTTCGTCTGCTGGGTTGGAAGCTGGCGGATGCGCATATTTCGCTGATTATGGCTCCGGCTACGACCGATATTGCTGGTCCGCGTATGCACATGCAGCCGCTGAACGGTCTGCCGCTGGTGCACGTGTCGACTCCGCGTATTACCGGCCTGTCGGCGTTCTTCAAGCGCGCTGTGGACGTTGTGTCCTCGGGCCTGGGTTTGATTCTGCTTTCTCCGCTGTTCCTGGTGGTTGCTCTGCTGGTTAAGCGTGATGGCGGCCCGGTCTTCTTCCTGCAGAACCGTGTGGGTCTGAACGGTGAGCTTTTCAAGATGGTGAAGTTCCGTTCGATGCGCACTGATGCTGAAGAGGTTAAGAAGCGCCTCATGGAGCAGAACGAGGGTAACGGCGTGCTCTTCAAGATGAAGGACGACCCGCGTATTACCCCCATCGGTAAGTTCATCCGTAAGTATTCGATTGATGAGCTGCCTCAGCTGTGGAACGTGTTCATTGGCGATATGTCGCTGGTGGGTCCGCGTCCTCCGCTGGTTGAGGAAGTTGAGCAGTACGAGGATATTGCGTACCGCCGTCTGCTGGTGAAGCCGGGTATTACCGGTCTGTGGCAGGTTTCGGGTCGTAGTGATCTTTCGTGGGAAGAGTCGGTTCGTCTGGATCTCTACTATGTTGAGAACTGGTCGCTTACCGGTGACTTCATTATTCTTCTGCGTACTGTCCGCGCGGTTTTCGCTAAGGAAGGCGCGTACTAAGAAGGATGGTGGGAGCTTCTCCCGCCGATGCGTATGCCGGTTTTTAGTAATGCTGTCCCGGCACAGGCAGCTCGGCATCGTGCATT
>NZ_CAXOQT010000048.1:0-5389 GCF_964211445.1 Rothia mucilaginosa
CTCGTCGAGGATAACCTCTTCGATAGCAATAACCTCTTCGCTACCTGCGGGGATGTACTCCTCCTCGATAGCGCCGGGGAACTCAGCCGCGCTGAAATCAATCACAGCGGACAGGTCCTCGGGGATCGGGTAGCCGTCCTCGTCGAACTTTACGCCCGGGCGGTGCTCCGCCACAACACGGTCAGCAATGATTTCGCGCATTGCCACCGACAGGGACTTCTCGTTCGACTCAGCGTCAACCAGCGGGCCAACGTGCGCAGCAGTATTGTCCTGCAGGTTAGCGTAGTACGCGTTAATCTGGCGTGCACGGCGGGCACCGAAAATCACCAGGCCGTACTTGGACTCCGCCTTCTCAATCAGCGCGTCAGCGCTGGGGCTCACGATGCCCTCGGGAGCGACACCGTCAACGAAGTTGTAGTCCTCGTGTTCCTTGATTTCGTTTGCCACTAAAAACTCCAAATAGCTTGATGGAATGTACGTACCGAACGCCCCCGTACACCGTTCGCGCTATGGCGCAAACCGGGCAGACTGAGGGCACGGTCAAAACTAAAGAACTATTCTACCCTCTCAACGGCTAAAACGCACGTACCAGCCTGGACAAAAGGTGTCAGCACAGCCAAAAAGGTGGGGGCCCGAAGAAAACTCTTCGAAACCCCCACCTTTCACAACGCCTCACGGCAGAACTACAGGTCGGAAGAAACTCTAGCCCCACCGCAAACGCAAAGCATGCAGATTAGGCGGCGCCAATCAGCTCAGCAATCTCCTTCGCTGCACGCTCAACAGAGTCGTTGACGACCGTGACGTCAAATTCTTTCTCAGCAGCCAACTCAACCTTCGCGGTTTCAAGGCGACGAGCTTGCTCCTGCTCACTCTCGGTACCTCGACCCACCAGACGCGACACCAGCTCATCCCAGCTCGGAGGAGCCAAGAAAACCAGGCGAGCATCAGGCATGGTCTCGCGAATCTGGCGAGCACCCTGCAGGTCAATCTCAAGAATCACCGGGCGGCCAGCATCCAGGGCCTCCTGGACCTTAGCGCGCGGAGTACCGTACTTATTCTTACCGTGCACCACAGCGTACTCAAGCATCTGACCGTCAGCAATCATCTGGTCAAACTCTTCCATCGAAACGAAATAGTAGTGAGTACCGTCAACCTCACCGGGGCGAGGATCACGAGTGGTAGCGGAAACAGAGAACCACACGTTCGGGTAGTTCTCACGAATGTACTGGCACACCGTACCCTTGCCAACAGCAGTGGGGCCAGCCAGTACGGTGAGAGTCGGCTGAGACATAGCTTCCTTACTGCGCCTTCATCGGCTGAAGGCACGAGGTATTAGGACTGAGAAGGCTCGGAAGACTGACCAGCAGTCTTACGACGTGCACGGTTCAAATACCGCGAATTACGGTTGAAGTACTCCACCATCTTGCGACGCTGGTGTACACCCAGGCCGCCAAGGCGGCGAGTCGGTGCAATATGAAGTTCTTCAATGATGCGTTCAGCTCGAACGGCACCAATGCCCGGAAGTGCGCGCAGCATCTGCCCCACCGGCATTTTAGCCAGTGCAGGGTCGGAATCGACCATATCGAGCACCTGACGCACGGAAAGTTCACGGTCACTCAGTGCACGCTTAATTTCCTGGCGGTGTGCTCGGGCAAGTACTGCCTTCTCGCGGGCGGAGGCGCGCGCATCCTCAGTTAGCGGAGTCAGCGGCATGGTTGGGTCCCCCATTTCTGCGAGTTATAGAATTTTACTTATCAACTAATGTATCACGGATAGCGCGAGAATCCTCGTTCCACCCGCGGCACTCACCCTCGCACCAACAATGCGTCTACGCACGTCAGCACGTAAATATCAGGGAGTACCCCTATAGCATAGCGGAGTATTCGCCCTATCAAAAGCGGAACCGCGGACGTGAGTCTTGACGGAAACACACTCCCCCACTACAGAGGTGAGCAAACTCGCATCGGCGCGAGCGGGCGGGAGAAAAATTATGCATGCGGATGTACCCAAAAAATGCGATAAAACAGGAACGCACAGGGGGTACGCAAAAAGGGGCGCGCACCCCGAGCAGACCCTCAACAGAATCCACTCGGAGCACACACCCCTCTCACGCAACACGCGAACTATGCGCCGCGGGCCGCCAGCAGGTCATCACGAGCCGCCTGCGCAGCCTGCGCCAAACCCTCAACCGACGGGCCAGCAGCCAGCACGCCACGGCTGGAATTCACCAGCACCTGCGACTCAACGCCCGCAAACACGCGGTACAAATCAGCCGCCGAAGCGCCCTGCGCACCATAACCCGGCGACAGGATCGGGCCGTTGAACACGCTCAGGTCAATACCCAAATCAACCAGCGCCTGACCAACGGTCGCGCCAACCACCAGGCCGCACGGGCCCATCTGCTCCCACTGGCGGGAAGCATTCTCAGCGGTAGCCGCAGCGATAATACGCTTAGCCACAGCGCCCTCAGACTCACCGGAATGACCAGACTCCGACGCGCCCACGTGCTGAACGCTCTTACCCTCAGGGTTCGAGGTCAACGCCAACACGAACGTGCCGCGGTCATTCTGAGCGGCCAAATCCAGCGCTGGACGCAGCGACTCAAAACCCAGGTACGGGCTCAAAGTCACCGAATCGGTACCCAGCGGCGACGAGGAGCCGAGCCACGCATCCGCGTACGCCTTCATGGTCGAACCGATATCGCCGCGCTTAGCGTCAGCAACAATCAGCACACCATCAGCGGCAGCGCGGGCGAACAGCGCCTCCAGCACAGCAAGACCAGCCGAACCGTGACGCTCAAACAACGCCACCTGAGGCTTCAACGCCGCCGCAAACGGGGCGCAACCCTCATAGACCGCCTCAGTAAAAGCAGCCAGACCAGCAGCAGAATCCTCAAGACCCCACTGCTCCAGCAGATTCGGATGCGGGTCAATACCCACACACAGCGGGCCGCGCTCCGCCATCGCCTTCGCCAGACGATCACCAAAAGCAGCGGACATTACGCCTCGCCACCCTCAGAACGAGCATCCACAGCGGCAGCCAGCTGAACGCCGTGCTCCTGCAGGCTCATGATGTCCCAGCTGTGCTCACGCAGAGCATTAATCGCCTGAACAGCCGCAGCGAACTCAGAAATGGTAGTCATGACCGGGCAGCCCACCGAAACCGCAGCGGCACGAATCTCGTAACCATCGCTACGAGCAGCACCACCGGCAGGGGTGTTCAGAATCAGGTCAATATCGCCGTTGCGGACCATGTCCACAATCGAGTGGTCGCCATTCGCCTCAGCGAACTTCGAAGCCACAATCACCGAGTTCAAGCCGTTACGGCGCAGAATCTCAGCGGTACCACCGGTCGAAACGATCTCAAAGCCCAGCGACTCCAGCATCTTCGCGTAAATAATGACGTTACGCTTATCGTGGTTAGCCACCGAAATGAACACCTTACCGGAGGTCGGCAGCGGCGAACCAGCACCAGCCTGAGCCTTCGCGAACGCGGTGTCATAGTGCTTATCCAGACCCATGACCTCACCGGTCGAACGCATCTCCGGGCTCAGCAGCGAATCCACCACAACACCCTCGGGAGTGCGGAAACGAGCGAACGGCAGAACCGCAGCCTTCACAGCAATCGCGGTCTCCTCCGGCAGGGATGCGCCATCCATGTTCGACGGCAGGTAGCCCTCAGCCTTCAGCTCAGCAATGCTCTTACCCAGACCAATCAGCACAGCAGCCTTAGCCATCTGCACGCCGGTAGCCTTCGACACGAACGGAACAGTACGAGACGCACGCGGGTTCGCCTCAATCACGTACAGGTTCTCAGACACGTACGCGAACTGAATGTTAATCAGACCGCGCACACCGGTGCCGCGAGCAATCTTCTCGGTAGCGTCCTTCACCTTCGCAATGATGTCCGGGCCGAGAGTAATCGGAGGCAGAGTACAAGAAGAGTCACCCGAGTGAATACCGGCTTCCTCAATGTGCTCCATGACGCCACCCAAGTACAGCTCCTCGCCGTCGAACAGGGCGTCAACGTCAATCTCGATAGCGTCCTCAAGGAACTTATCAATCAGAGCAGGCTGCGAAGGCGAAACCTCGGTAGCGTTCTCCAGGTAGCGAGCCAGGTTCGCCTCATCGTAGACGATCTCCATGCCACGGCCGCCCAGCACGTACGAAGGACGAACCAGAACCGGGTAACCAATCTCATCAGCGATGCGCTTAGCACCCTCGAAAGTGAACGCGGTACCGTTCTTGGGCGAAATCAGGCCGCCCTCCTCCAGCACGCGGGAGAACTCGCCGCGGTCCTCGGCCAGGTCAATAGCCTCGGGGGTGGTGCCCAGAATCGGCACGCCCGCATCCTTCAGGGCACGAGCCAGCTTCAGCGGAGTCTGACCGCCCAGCTGCACGAACACGCCCATCAGACCGCCGGTACGACGCTCCGACTCAACAATCTCAAGCACATCCTCAAGGGTGAGCGGCTCAAAGTACAGGCGAGTCGAAATATCGTAGTCAGTCGAAACCGTCTCAGGGTTGCAGTTGACCATGACAGTCTCGTAACCGAGCGAACGCAACACCAGCGAAGCGTGCACACAGGAGTAGTCGAACTCGATACCCTGACCGATACGGTTCGGGCCCGAACCCAGAATCATAATCGAGGGCTTCTCGTGGTGCGCAACCTCATCCTCCAGGTCGTAGGAGGAGTAGTGGTACGGAGTGAACGCCTCAAACTCGGCAGCACAGGTGTCAACAGTCTTGAAGACCGGGCGGATACCCAGAGCGTGGCGAACACCGCGCACAACATCCTCAGAAGAGCCGATAATCTCAGCAATCTGAGCGTCCGAGAAACCGTGACGCTTAGCCAGCTTCAAGGTCTCCGGGTCAAGGTTGTCACGCTTAGCGTGAACCACGCCGGCAACCTCATTCAGCAGCACCAGCTGATCCAGGAACCACGGGTCAATCTTGGTCGCCTCGTGCAGCTGCTCCACGGTAGCGCCAGCCAGCAGAGCCTGCTGAACCTGGTAAATACGCTGAGTGGTCGCAACCTTAGTCTTCTCAATCAGCTCAGCCAGCTCAGCCTCAGACAGGGACAGCGGCTTGAACGAGAAGGACGCACCCTTCTGCTCCAGCGAACGCATAGCCTTCTGCAGAGCCTCAGTGAAGTTACGGCCCAGAGCCATAGCCTCGCCAACACTCTTCATGGTGGTGGTCAGGGTCGGGTCAGCAGCCGGGAACTTCTCAAACGCGAAGCGCGGAACCTTCACGACCACGTAGTCGAGGGTCGGCTCGAAGGACGCCGGGGTCTTCTGGGTGATATCGTTCGGAATCTCATCCAGGGTGTAACCCAAAGACAGCTTGGTCGCAATCTTCGCAATCGGGAAGCCGGTAGCCTTCGACGC
>NZ_CAXOQT010000049.1:0-4698 GCF_964211445.1 Rothia mucilaginosa
ACAAAAATCCCCGGTTCCGAAGAACCGGGGATTATCTGTGCGCGAGGGGGGACTTGAACCCCCACCCTCTAATACGAGGACTAGCACCTCAAGCTAGCGCGTCTGCCTATTCCGCCACCCGCGCAGGTGACTTTCGAACGTTTTCCTTTCGGTGCCGTTCGAAGCAACACGTAATACTATACGGGCTTTCTGAACACTCCGCAAATCGAAAGAGTATGTTCTGTGTCACATATTGAGTATCGTTTATTTCAAACCGCGTCGCAGCCCCTCCCACCTCAACTAATATGACGGGCACGCCCGTTCAACTGCCATATTTTCGGTCATTACGACTAGAATAAAGAGCATGAATAATGAGAACCTCTCCCGCGAAGAAGCCGCAGAACGTTCGGCTCTCATCAGTGTCGACACCTACGACGTGCATGTCGACCTGACTAACGCCAAGGACCCCGAATTCGAGTCCTACCCCACCGTCACCACCGTCCGATTCTCCTGCAACACCCCCGGCGCAGAAACCTTCATCGACTACATCCACCACAGCGTCGACTCCGTTAAGCTCAACGGCACCGAACTGACCCTGGCCGATGTCGTCAACGGCGCACGCATCACCCTGCCCAACCTGCAGGCTGAAAACGTGCTCACCATCCACGGTCGCTCCTACTACTCCCGCTCCGGCGAAGGTATGCACCGCTACTTCGACCCCTCCGACGGTCGCGTCTACCTGTACACCCAGTACGAACCCTCCGACTGCCGCCGAGTCTTCCCGAACTTCGAGCAGCCCGATCTGAAGGCAGTCTTCAACTTCCGCATCACCGCACCCAAGGACTGGGTTGTCAGCTCCAACGGCGTACTCGAATCCCAGGTCGTAGACCCCACCGACGACTCCATCACCAAGCGCGTCTTCTCCCCCACCGCAAAGATCTCCACCTACATCACCGCAATCGTCGCCGGCGAATACTTCACCGCAACCACCACCTACAAGCCCAAGAGCAAGGTCAACAGCGGTGACATTCCCCTGGTCGTCTACTGCCGCCAGTCTCTCAAGCCGCACTTCGACTACGACCACATCTTCAAGGTCACCGAAAACGGCCTGGACTTCTTCCAGGACCTCTTCGACTACCCCTACCCGTACCCCAAGTACGAGCAGGCATTCGTACCCGAATACAACATCGGCGCAATGGAGAACCCCGGCCTGGTCACCTTCACCGAAGACTACATCTTCGTCTCCGGCGCAACCGAGGACGACCTCGAAGGCCGCACCAACACCATCTGCCACGAAATGGCACACATGTGGTTCGGCGACCTCGTCACCATGAAGTGGTGGGACGACCTGTGGCTCAAGGAATCCTTCGCAGACTTCATGGGCACCCTCGGCGCTAAGGAAGCCAACAACTTCAACGACGCATGGGTCACCTTCGCGAACAACCGCAAGGCATGGGCATACATGCAGGACCAGCTGCCCACCACCCACCCCATCGTCGCTGACATCCCCCACCTGGAAGCAGCATCGCAGAACTTCGACGGCATCACCTACGCAAAGGGCGCATCCGTGCTCAAGCAGCTGGTCGCCTACGTCGGCTTCGACACCTTCATCGAGGCAGCACGCGTGTACTTCAAGCGCTTCGAGTGGGGCAACACCTCCCTGAACGACTTCCTGCAGGTACTCAACGAGGTGTCCGGCCGTGACATGCAGGCATGGGCTAACGCATGGCTGCAGACCTCCGGCGTGTCCGCACTGGGCACCAAGCGCGTCTACGGCGAAGACGGTCAGCTCACCGACCTGATCCTCACCCAGGAACTGCCCGCACAGCAGCCCGCAGGTCTGGGCCGCCCCCACGTGGCAAAGCTGGAAACCTTCGCGCTGACCGACGGCAAGCTCGTCTCCACCGGCCTGCTCTCCCTCGAGTACCCGGCAGAGCCCGTCTCCGAGTACCGTGTGGAGCTCACCGACGAGCAGAAGAAGCTCGTTGGCGAAGCTGACCTGCTCATGCTCAACGCAGAGGACCACACCTACGCCAAGGTCGCCCTGACCGACGAAGACGGCCTGCAGGCAGCTATCGAAGGTGTCTCCACCCTCGAGTCCGCACTCTCCCGCGGCCTCATCTGGGGCTCCCTCTGGGAGAACGTGCGCGACGCACGCCTGCCCGTCACCACCTACGTCGATGCAGTCGTCCGCAACGTCTCCAAGGAGCCGAGCGCATCCCTGCTGGGCACCATGGTCAACAACGCACAGGTCGCTATCGCAACCTTCTCCGCACCCACCGGCCGCGAGCGCCTCTACGACGCTCTCTACGACGCATTCGCAGCCGCACTGGCACAGGCTAAGCCCGGCTCCGATGAGCAGCTGATCCTGCTGCGCGGCCTGATTTCGGTCTCCACCAACGCAACCAAGGGTGAAGAGCTCTGCCGCGATATTGCCCGCGGTGCGTTCGAAGACACTACCGGCGATATTGCCGACGCAACCGGTATTCCTTACGACCAGAACCTGGGTTGGAGTGCACTGGGTGCGCTCGCAAGCCGCAACCTGGTCACCGTTGAGGACCTGGACCGTGCCGCTAAGTACAGCCCCTCCTCGATTTCTTCGAATGGTTACGCGTACGCGATTGCTGCCCTGCCCTCTGCTGAGCGTAAGGCTGCAGCGTACAAGACCATCATGGAAGACGAGTCGCTGTCGAACGACGCTCTGGCTTCGACCATTAACGGTTTTGCTCGCGGTCCGGTCGAGCTGCGTGAGTCCTACTACGACTCCTACTTTGAGGCTCTGCTGCCCCTCTGGGCGTCCCGTTCGATTGGTATGGCGACCCGCATTGTGCGTGGCCTGTACCCGAAGGCTCCGTACAACACCGGCTCCACCGAGGGTCTGGGTGTTGAGGGTAACCCCTCCGTGGCGCTGGCTCAGAAGTGGCTGGAGGCGAACCCCGAGGCTCCGTCGGCTCTGCGCCGTCTGGTTCTGGAGGCTCAGGACCACGGCCGCCGTTCGATTGTGGCTCAGAAGTTCAACGCTTCCCTGCAGGGCTAAGCTGCACGGTTTGAGCAGCTGAGATGGGGTGTTAGCCGGTACCTAACTAGGTTCCGCTCTCCCTCACCAGGTTCTCAACCCGCTGTGAGAGACTGCCGTTCGGTACGCTCCGGTAACACACCGGGGTGTGCCGGGCGGTGGTCTTTTTCTGACTCATCTATAGAATTCACGGCGGCGGTGCGCCGTCTAAATATTTCCCTCATGCGGTGGTTCACACACTGACGTGGGCACTCATTACCGGGGCAGTTTCGCTGCAACACAAAACTACATGCACCCGGTGCTAAAAGACAGATAAATGTCACCCCTTTTTGTGAGCTGTCCGCTCTGAAAGCATGAGAGAATAGACTAGGTATCCGCTCGCTTAGACATATCAGAAGGAGTTTTCAGTGGTCGATTACGCACTCGGTGACCGCGGTAGCGTTGACATTGTCACCGATGATTACTACGAAGCAGAAACCCTCCAAATTTTTGAGGAACTGCACATCGACCGTGAACGTATCTGGTACGGTGAAGCGCGTCTTGTTCCCGAACCGGATAACCCTTACGAGCCCAATAGCATTGCCGTCTACATTGACGAGTTCAAGGTAGGCCGTATGAGTGTGGAGGACTCCGCTGCGTACTGGGAATCCATTACCCGCGTGGTCGCCTCCGGCTACGAGCCCATCGCGCACCTGCAGCTCTCCGCTGTTGCCGTACGCGCAGAAGGCGGCGGCATGCACGTGAAGAGCACCGGCGTGCTCTCCCTGTCCGCGCCAAGCTCTCTCTTCCCTCTCAACGATGCACCGACCCGCGCGACCCTGCTGCCCCAGGGCCCCTCTATGAAGGTGCTCGACGAGAAAGAGCACTCCGAATACCTGCACAGCATCCTGCCGCCCAGCGGTGAAGGCCGCGTGATCCTGACCCTGGAAGCAAACCAGCTGAAGACCTCCGACGGCCGCGTGGTTGACAGTGTGGAGGTGCGCCACGACCGTAAGCTCGTCGGTCGCCTGAGCACCCAAATGTCTGAGCAGCTCACCCCCGTGATTCGTTACGCGTTCGAGAACGACCGCCTCACCAGCGCGTGGGGCACCATTCGCGGTAACACCCTCGAACTTTCGCTGACCGTTCAGGCTGCACGCCCAGCAGATATTCCGCAGGAATGGTACGAGACTCTGCCCAACAACGTTCCGGCTCTACTGCCCGTTGGTGAAGACTACGAGGTGCCCCCGGCATTCGTACCCACCGAAGGTGAACGCCACTACCTGGAGTCCTCTGCACAGCAGGCTCCGAAGAAGCGTCGCGGTTTCATGAGCTCCCTGACCGGTGGCTCCTCCGCACCCGAGCCGACCCGCAGCGAACCTGCCGCGGAGAAGCCGGTTATCGAGTACAGCATTGAGGAAGAGGAATACTACGAACCCTCCGAGCGCGAACGTCTTCTGAACCTGATTAAGGGTGCAGGCCTCGCAGTTCTGGTCGCCGGCCTGATTTCGATGCTGTGGACCCCGATGCTCGGTATCCTCATCGCGATTCTGGGTGGCGCTGTCGCGGCAGTTGCCTTCTACTTTGGTCGTCAGCCCTACTACGGTGACTACGAAGCCTACGACGAGTACGAAGAAGACTACGAAGAAACCGACGAGTCTGAAGAAGAAGCAGATTCGAAGGCATAAACTCCTCCACGACAGAGCGTAAAGATACAACGCAAA
>NZ_CAXOQT010000050.1:0-4488 GCF_964211445.1 Rothia mucilaginosa
CTTATAAGCCCTTTTACATGCATTCTTATAGGTGCCATACGTCATAAATATATCTTGTGCGTCTATTGTACAGGGGGGGTCTGTCCTCTATCATACTTAGTAATCGGCTCGCCAAGGTTCTACCCCACAAAACGCAGGTTCACGCCATATAGCAGGTCTGTAGGTAGCCCTCACGATACGTCCGTATCACTGCCGGTTCTCGCCCATCAATGATGCTTGAGAAAGGTGAAGTCCATGGCAAAGAAGCCCTTCACACCCCTCGCCCTTATCGGTATTGCCTGTTGCCTGGGCGTATCGAGTTGCTCCACCACCGTTGAGGTTAAGCAAGACATTCGTAATGTCCTGGCAAGCTACGAGAATCCCTCCCCGGATATTAACGTGGCCCTCGTCAACGAGGTCAAAAAGTGCATGAGTGAGAAGTCCTTCACCTACTCCGGTAGCCAGAACATTATTGACGGCAGCTCCGTTCATGAACTTGCGATGAGTGACGCCCACTTCGCCAACGAAGAAGCGGCCACCCAAGGGTACTTATCCACCCGGCAGGGCAACGCTAGCTCCAGCAATGCACCCGCGATGGAAAACCCGGCATATCGGAAAGCATTTCAAGGCGACCCCCAAGCCGCAGACAGCAAAACCGTTACCATCACGATGAGTAACGGTTCCCAGACCGGCATGGCAACAGATTCATGCCTGGGACGTGCGGCAGAGGCTGTCTTTGGCTCAGCAGAAAACTACCTCAAATACATCAACTTCATTAACGAGCTCATCGTGGGTGGATCCAAAAATAACGCAGTAGAAGAAATGGGGAAATACTACCGTAATGACACCACCTACGGTGCATGCATGAAAGAAAGCGGATACACCGATATCCAGCACTTCGGAGATGCTCCCAGCTACGCAGAGAAAACCTGGGGTAAGTATAAGGCAGCCAATGCCGCCGCCAATGCGGAAGAGCAATCCCTAGCTCATGCTGACTACAACTGCCAAAAGTCCACTGGAATCCTGACTAAGGCACAGAATATCTACTACGAAAAGGCTGCGACCTGGCTCAATGAGCATGAGCCGCTCATCCTTGAAGTACGCGATATTGAACGTCAGGCACAGGAGCGTGCCGCAGCTCTAGTCAACGGCAACTAGCCAACGGCAACCAGTAAACGCTGATTCCTCGTTGGACATTTTCTAGCGAAAATTTTCTACCGGTCCTCTGCTCTCAACCGCGTTCACCCGCGGATGAGAGCAGAGGATACACCCCTTTATTCAACCCCCGCCACGTTGTTACCCTCAGCAATTACCCCTAGTCCCGCCCCATATTTCACCGCAGAAAGGTGAACCCATGAACACGCAGCAGAGTTCAGAAAACCCCCGCCGCGCCGCCACGACGGCAACCATACGCGCCTACCTGGTTCCGGTGCTCGTCATTCTGCTCGTCATCACCGGCGGGTTCTCCATCTACGCACTTAATACGGGGCTACGCACCAATGTTGAATCCAATGCGCAGCCGTCCCGCGCCGCGCAACTAACAACCCGAATCAGCACGCAGACTGTTACCCGCACCTACTCGGGAGAAGTCAGCGTGTCACCCGCCCGAAGCTACACCGTAGGAACCCCTCAAGGAGTGGTGACCAGGGACGGCGCCAAGGCGGGTACCCAGCTGAGTAACGGCTCAATTATCACCACTATCAATGAGCGTCCCATCATTGCGTTCAAAGGTAGTATTCCCGCCTACCGCGACCTTGCCGTAGGCGCTCGCGGCGATGATGTTAAACAGCTCCAAGAAGCTCTAGAATCGCTCGGCTACAGTATCTGGGATGAGGAAGGAAACTACGGCGAAGCAACCGCCAACGCTGTCTACCGTTTCTACCTGGATCGTGGCTACTACCCTCCCGGGGATACTGACCGAACCGAAGAAGGACGCTACAACACTGCCCTGCCGCTCTCTGAATACCTCTTCGCTGACGGCAATGAATACACCGTAGACAACAGCTGCGGTACCAAAGGCCAAACCTCAACTCCGGCGCTGTGCACCCTATCCGCGGGTGGATACCGTCTGGTACTCTCCGCGGACGGTAGCGCTCTCAGCAATGAACTCGCTGAAGGACAGAAAGTCCAGATTCTTACCGATAACGGAAGCCCGCTCGAAGGCACCCTGGGCGCGGCCCTCACACCCGAAGGCTCAACTAACGCTGACGGCGGCGCTAACGCAGGTGCTTCCAACGGTGCGCAGAACAGTGCGCGACCTAACAGCGATACCTCCGCACAGGGAGCTAACGCACGGAAACGCTACCCCATCACAATCGACTTGCCGGAAAACACGACGGCATCAACACGTTTTCAAGCAACCGTCACTCTCAACCGAGGCGCTGAAAACGCCCTCGCAGTGCTTGAAGCCGCCGTCAAAACCGAAGAAAACGGAACGCACTCCATCACCCTGGACAACGGTCAGAGCGTTCCCGTCACCCTCGGTGTGTGCTCCGCCGGAATCTGCGAGCTCGTCAACCCCGCTGCAGAACTCAAGGCAGGTACCGTCGTGAAGCTGAAGGAGCGCTAAAATGCCTCATCACGAGACAGAACGTGCCCTCCCCGCGAGCGCTACCGCCACAAAACCTAATATCGAGTGCCACAATATTGCGCGTTTCTTCCCGCCCTCCACCTGGGCGCTAAAAAACGCAACCCTCAGCATTCATGAAGGCGAATCAGTGGCCATTACCGGCGCCTCCGGAAGCGGAAAATCTACGCTCCTCTCTATCATCGGGCTACTCGATCAGCCCTCCGAAGGTGAGCTGAAAATATTGGGCCAAAATATGGGCACCGCCAGCGACGCCGAGCGAACTGTGGCACGCCGTGAGCACATCGCTTTTGTCTTTCAGGCGTACCACCTCATTGCTCACCTGAACGCCACCGAGAACATTGCCCACACCCTCCGGATGCGCGGCGTACCGGGCCGTCAGGCACATCAGCGTGCGTTGCAGGCACTCGAACAGGTGGGTTTGGGGCACCGCCTGGAGGTTCTTCCACGCAACATGTCCGGTGGTGAACAGCAACGAGTCGCGGTTGCGCGTGCGTTAGCCTGCGCCCCGCGCATCCTGCTGTGCGATGAGCCTACAGGAAACCTCGATACTGAAAACTCTCACAAGGTGTTGGATCTGCTCCTCGCCGGCCGTGCGGAGAAGCAAAGCCTGGTCATCATCACCCATGAACCCGATATCGCGGCTCGCTGCGACCGGCAGTTGCACATGGTCGATGGGATGCTCGTTAGCCCCGAACTCGCTAGCCCCGAAGAACCGGCCCACCAAACGCTCAAAGAACCCGTTGTCAGGGGAGGATAGATGCTAAGGAACAACCTTCACTACGCTCTCCTTGCAGTTGTTCACCGTTGGCGCCGCAACCTGCTCACGGTATTGGCGATGCTCGCGGGAACAACCACCATCATTATGCTGGTGGGCGTCAGCGAGTCGTCAGCGCTCAACACGAGCTCGCAGCTGGCCAGTTACGATTCCACCCGGCTCGGTGTGCGCCTCCAGCCGCAGACCTGGGATATACCGGAGGATGAACTGCTCTGGCGCGTTAACCAAGTTCCAGAGGTCAAAGCTGCCGGTACAGTCACCGTAGATACGCAGACGACGCGTCCACAAGTGAACAGGCCGGGGTATGAGGGCCAACAGACACCCCTCGCAATTGTTTCAGAAGCAGGTTTGAAAGCACGAGGCGCGCACATTGTCGAAGGGCACTTTTCGGAGCCTGCCCGCGAACGCCCCGGTGAGCCTACCGTCTATCTGGGTGTTGCCCTCGCGAAAGAGCTAGGGGTCAGTACTGAGCCCGGGCGGAACATGATTGAGGTCAACGGAATGCGAGCTTACGTGCTCGGCATTATCCGTGACGGCGGCAAAAACGCTGCTCTCAGTAGCGCTCTTATCCTGCCGACCACCTCCACTTTCTTGCCGCAAGCCCACACCCTGCAACGCGGTATGGACGTTATCGTGAATCCAGGAAGTGCAGATACGGTCGCGGAACAGCTCAAGCAGGTACTCGATCCGCAGCGCGCCCCCGTTGATACAAACATTGAGATTCCGCCTTCACCGGTGACTCTTCGTGCTTCCTTGACGAAGGATAGCCGAGCTCTTACGACCATTATTCTGGTGGTTCTTATCGTCTCGACAAGCTTCGGCATTGTGATGACCATGCAGATTTCGGTCTGGGAACGCCGCCGGGAAATCGGCATTAACCGTGCATTAGGGTTGGGACGGCGAGATGTGGCGGTCAGCTTCCTTGCAGAGGCGGCTCTCCTCGGGGCCCTGGGCGCTCTTGGAGGCTTCATCCTCGGTATTCTCGGTTCCTGGGTTGTGTGCCTTCTCAACGGATGGGCGCTATCTCTGCCGCCCCTTATCCTAGGGATTCCTTTCCTCGGCTTGGGTGTGGGCATCGTGGCGGGTGCATTGCCCGCCTACGCGGCGACGAAGGTTCAGCCGCTTGAGCTCCTGCAATAAGTGC
>NZ_CAXOQT010000051.1:0-4099 GCF_964211445.1 Rothia mucilaginosa
AACGGCGCTCATCAACCCGCTTATCGCCGATACCGGGTGGCGCCATCTAAACATGTGAGATGTACCTGACTGCGGGGTTAGGTGTTGAAGCAAGCAAGAGTACAATTAGTCTATTCATCCCTGAGAACCACGTGCACGCACGCCGAACACGGCGCACCGGGCACCCGAACCAGGGTCGAATCAGAAAACGCACAAGACCATCCCGATGGAGTGAAGATGAGCAATCAAAACCTCAGCACCTCGCAGGCCACCGACCACGGCCTAGACACCTGGCGTCAGCTGCACATTGACCAGCAGCCCACCTGGAGCGAGCACGAAGATTTTGAGAGCACTATCGCCGAGCTGAACTCGGTACCGCCGCTCGTCTTCGCCGGTGAGGTCGACGCAATGCGCCAGGCACTCGGCGAGGTAGCTGAAGGCCGCGCATTCCTGCTGCAGGGAGGCGACTGTGCAGAAACCTTCGCGGGCGCAACCGCCGACAAGATTTCCGGCCGCGTCAAGACCATCCTGCAGATGTCCGCAGTGCTCACCTACGGCGCATCCATGCCCGTGGTGAAGATGGGCCGCATGGCGGGCCAGTTCTCCAAGCCGCGTTCGGCAGATATGGAAACCCGCGGCGATGTCACCCTGCCCTCCTTCCGCGGTGAGACCGTCAACGGCTTCGACTTCACCCCCGAAGCACGCGTACACGACCCCAAGCGCATGCTGCGCGGCTACCACACCAGCGCCTCCACCCTGAACCTGGTGCGCGCCTTCACCAAGGGCGGCTTCGCAGACCTGCGTGCCGTGCACCAGTGGAACCGCGGCTTCACCTCCAACCCCGCGCACGAGCGTTACGAGAAGACCGCTAACGAAATCGGTCGCGCCCTCAAGTTCATGGAAGCCTGCGGCGTAAACTTCG
This sequence comes from Rothia mucilaginosa, assembly GCF_964211445.1. Classification (GTDB taxonomy): domain Bacteria; phylum Actinomycetota; class Actinomycetes; order Actinomycetales; family Micrococcaceae; genus Rothia; species Rothia mucilaginosa_E. Next base: position 902 of record NZ_CAXOQT010000051.1, read on the forward strand.
AAGCTCTCAAGACCACCGACTTGTACGTCGGCCACGAGGCACTGGTTCTGGACTACGAGCGTGCTCTGACCCGCATCGACTCGCGCACCCAGCTACCTTACGACACCTCCGCACACTTCCTGTGGATTGGCGAGCGCACCCGCGGCATCGACGACGCACACGTAGACTTCCTCTCCAAGGTCCGCAACCCCATCGGCGTGAAGCTGGGCCCGACCACCACCGCTGAGGACGCGCTCGCACTGATCGACAAGCTCGACCCGAACCGTGAGCCCGGCCGCCTGACCTTCATCACCCGCATGGGCGCGAAGAACATTCGCGAGAAGCTGCCCGCAATCGTTGAGGGCGTGCAGGCTGAAGGCGCGAAGGTCGTGTGGGTTACCGACCCGATGCACGGCAACACCATCTCCGTGCCCTCCGGCTACAAGACCCGCCGCTTCGACGACGTGCTCGATGAGGTCCGCGGCTTCTTCGAGGTGCACGAGGCGCTGGGCTCGTTCCCCGGCGGTATCCACGTGGAAATGACCGGCGACGACGTGACCGAATGCCTGGGCGGCTCCGACGCTATCGACGAGGCAGCACTGGCTGACCGCTACGAGTCCCTGTGCGACCCGCGCCTGAACCACTCGCAGTCCCTGGAAATCGCGTTCCTGGTCTCCGAGTACCTCAAGAACCGCGCATAAAACGTTGATGCGCCTCGCCGTACTAGTCGGCGGGTACTAGTCGGCGGGGAATAGCAAAAACAAATGCCCGGGTCTTCACTTCCTATGAGTGAAGACCCGGGCATTATCGTTTAACCTGCGCGCGGCACAGACGAGAACGGGGCGTTCGGTAAGGCGTGCTACTAGAAGGTCAGGAACGCTTCAATATTGCGCCACCACTGCGACTGCACGAGCGAGGTCGCAAGCCACCAGCCGGTAAAGCTCGACCCCATACCCAGCAGAATGAGCGCGAGAGCCCAACCGCCCACCGCCATACCAGAGGGCGGAGTCCTAAACTGCTTAGCTGGAAGGCGAGGATCCTTCTGCGAAGACTGCTCGGAATCCTGGGAAGAAACGGTCTCCTCAGCCGGTGAAGCCTCAGCGGCACTCGCCGACCCCTTAGACTTCGGGCGGCGTGCACCCGAGGGGTTCAAGGAACGCTCCGCATGAATCGGGGCGTACTCGCCGTTAGCCGAGATGAACTCCTGCTCCGTCTGCGGACCAATGCCGACGGACTGAGTTAGCGGGCCCTTCGCCGCGGAGGCGCGGCGACCCATGAACGACCCTATGCCGCGCTTACCGGACTTACCCTTTGCACCATCGTGCTCCTGGTCAGCGTCAGATTCGTCATCGTTGGAGGCGGAACGCACCAGCGGCGGAATGCCCTGGCGGTTCAGCACGGAGTCCTCCGCGTCCACGTCGGCGAGGTGCACGCCCTGACCCGCCGCCGAGGCATCGTACACGAGGCTGTCGGGGGAGTAGACGTCATATGCCAGAAGGTCGCGGGCATCGCTAAACGCGCTAATCGGGGTGTTACGCACCATCTGCGCGGCACCGCTACGCTCCGCAATATCGGCAACAGCCTCCCAGAGAGGAAGCTCCGGCTCCGGACACGAGGGCGCACGCCAGGCACGCTCGGACTCACCCAGCGACTCAGAAATCTCCAGCAGAGCCGTGAACAGTTCGGTCGCATCCTCGGGGCGGGCGTGAGGCTGCTTGCGGGTACACCACGAAATCAGCCCCGCAATATCGCGGTCCGCACCCGGCGCAACATCGGTCAGCGCGGGCATCTCAATATTCGCGTTGTGGTAGAGCACCTGCTGGTCATTCTCCAAGCCCACAAAGGGCAGGCGGCCGGAAAGCATGCGGTACATCATCACGCCGAGCGCAAAAATATCAGCCTGCGCGCCGACCTTCACCTTCGGATCCAGAACCTCCGGCGCCACGTAGGCGGGGGTACCCATGGGGGCGCCCGCATCCACCTGATCGTCACGGCGGGAGAGCCCAAAGTCCGTGAGCTTTACCTGGCCGTTAGCGTCGAGAAGAATGTTGCCCGGCTTAATATCGCCGTGCAGGTAGCGGTTGGCGTGAACCTCGGAGAGCGCCTCCACCACCGGAATGAGGATGTCCAGCGCCTCGCCTAGAGAAAGTGCGTTACGCACACGCAGCAGCTGGCTCAGGGTACAACCGTGCACGTACTCGAGCACGATGTACATAACCATCTGACCGGAAAAATACTCGGTACCCGAAGAAATCACGCCCACCGTATGTCCGCCGCCGCCCACCTGGCGCATCGAACGCTCTTCACGGTGGAATTTCTGGCGGTTTGCCGCATCCTCAGCGAGGGCGGGGGAGAGGACCTTGAGCGCGACCGGGTTATTCGACCACAGGTCCAGCGCGTAATACACCTCGCTCATGCCGCCGCGGCCAATGAGCGAACCCACCTGGTAGTGACCCTCAATAATGGCGCCACTGAGCCACTGCGAAGAACCAATAGCGGTATCCGGGGCAGCGGGACGAGTGGCGGGAGGAACAGAAGTATTAGAAGAACGGGGGTTCACGGGAGAAATCCGGCGTGGGCTGGGAGTATTCATACGTCTCAACATTTTAGCCCGCCCACCTGGGCAGACGCGATGCCAAAGAGTGCCGAGCAGGTGAACACTCAGCGAACTCTTAAGAAGCGCCGGCGGGTCCGGCCCCAATGCACGAACAGCGGGTAACACGCAAGAACGAAGAATCCGGGAGGGGCGCCGAACCTGCGGCGGGTCAAAAGTGGTAAATACGTGCCAGCTCTGGCACTCTTAAAAGGTGACTAACGAAAATATTGCTCAGACCTTCGCCCTCGTCGGCGAGTGGGTAACTATCCCCGAAATTGCGCAGGCCCTCGACCTGAAGGTGACCCGCGTTCACAACCTGATTTCTGACGGTACGCTCATCGCTCTGCGCGACCCGGAAACCAACGTGCGCAAGGTTCCCGCGCTGTTCCTGAACGGTTCGCGAGTACTCGAATCCCTCAAGGGCACTCTCGTGGTCCTGAAGGACTCCGGTTTCAGCGATGAAGAAGCTATCGTGTGGCTGTACACCAACGACGACTCTCTGCCCGGCCGCCCGATTGACGCACTGATCGACGGTCGCAAGACTGAGATTCGTCGCCGTGCGCAGGCACTGGCTTGGTAATACTAGCCTGGTAACACTAGCTTGGTAATACTAGCCTGGTAAC
>NZ_CAXOQT010000052.1:0-2049 GCF_964211445.1 Rothia mucilaginosa
AAAAAAAATGTACCGCGGAACAAATTCGCGGTACATTTTTATTTGCTTACAAATCTAAAAAAGATTTGAGCCAATCATAGCAGAATGGGCTCAACGTTGGGAGGAGGTAAACCCAACGGTGTGGGGAAGACGACCACAGAAACGACAAAGCCGGCGGGCTGACCCCCCGTGGTAGACACCGTTAGATGGTGCATTTTCTCGCGAGCATCAAGCCGCAGCCGCTTCTCTGACGGGTGACCGCAGAGCGCAAGGGAGTGCCGAGGCTGAGGACCTGAAAGGGCCTTCTGGATACGTAAGCTGATTCCAGACAAGGACTTGATGCACATGCCGCCACTGCTCCGAAGTAATGCCCGGAGCCTCGCGACCGATGCGACCGACCGACGTGACCGACGGGTCGATGAGTCATCATCAACCGCTTGCCTTCTGCTCTTATACGAACACTGACCCACCCTAAAACGGGTGGGTTTTCTGTTCCCAGAGAGCACATAGGCAGGCTCCCTTCTGCTTCCCTCCCTCTGTTCCCTCCGAATCGATGGGGGGCGGCTCACCTCAAAGCCTGGAGCCCCGGAGGTTGAACAGAGGGGAAGCAGGAAAGGGACAGTAGAGCACGAAAGCGCGAAGCGCTTGAGTTCCTATCGCGCCGCAGGCGCACCCTGAAGAACAGCAATCCTAGAGGGTTCCGCGAAACTTCGATACAAGAATCAGATGCCAACTTCTTGGAAAGTTGGAAAGTCGAAAAGTTGGCTAGAAAACCCTGGGATGAGAACTCCCGCAGCCACCCCAAACAGACAGTTCCCCTATATCGCAGAGTGTATCTTCGCCTGTATCTTTAGCTGTATCGTGACCTGACCACCCCAAACCCTGAAAATTCAAGGCAAACCAGCCTATTTACAGCCACACTACCCACCCCCTTCGTCCCTCATGGGGTGGGTAGTGTGGCTGTTCTATCGGGGTTCTGGAATACAGGGTTTGGGGTGGTCAGGATGAAGGCTTAGTAGATGGTTGTTCAGGGTTGGTTTTAGAGGCTTTCAAGTAGCTATAGGAAGGATGAAGGCTTAGGGGATCGGTGGTTGAGGAGGAGAGCTTAAGACAGTGGAAATTCTGAGTTTGGGTAGGTGCTGAAGGTCTAGCAGGTAGAGGGTAACAGGCGGTTAGGTTTTGTCATGATGTTGTGGCGGCTGATGTCTTGGGTGTAGCTGCGGCGGTTCTACGGGTTTTGTGGTTAGATTCTGTGAAGCGTCTGGAAACAGTAGGACGGCTTCGCGTCTTTACGGTCGGGTTCTCTTAGGGACAGCAATAGCTAGGCGCTTGCTACGGCTGATTTTGGTTAGGTCAGGCTCTTGCTATGTCAATGTGAGTGCTCCGACCAGCGGGGCGACGAGGAACAGGAAGCAAAACACCATGTTCCCCCAAAACCTAACCAAGAGCCTGGCAACCTTGTACGTCCGTATCGACGTGTATATCTACCTGGCGACACCGCGCCTCTGGCACCTTATGCACCAGCTACAGGAAGCCGTAACTGACCGGCTAATCGCCATTCAGCACCCGATGTACGCGCCAATGACTGACCGTATCCCCCGGCTCTATGAAGCCTTGGTAGTCGTTACAGGTGCCCCTACAACTGCGCAGATGGTTACACTCGTCGTCATTGTCATCGTCCAGACTGTATGCGTCAGTCTTGCCCTGCGCACACGACCTCAGCACGCGATTACCAGCCACCAGAGGCCCTAACGGTCTTCTAGAAATCGACACACTAGGCAGGCAGCAGAAGCCGCGCGCTACGCGTTTTTCGCGGCTCTGTGCCTGCCTGTGGTCTCATCTGAAGACCGCGCGCTAATCGCGCGGACCGTGACGCGAAAATCGAGCCTTCGGCGCGAAAAATGACGAACGTCAAACGGTCATACCTCTTGCATCATATAAATCAGGCTTCTAATTTGAGTGACTCATAATATGCATGACCCCTACGGAGTGCATGAGGTGTGACAAATAAACGACGACGAAAATAGCCCCGAATATGAATTTTTTGGCACGAATTTGCGAGAAAAGGGC
>NZ_CAXOQT010000053.1:0-1397 GCF_964211445.1 Rothia mucilaginosa
GGAGCTACTGAAGGCAGAGGGAAAGTTTATGGAAATTTTCAAAAATCAGATCTCTGAAGATTCTGCAGGGCGCAAAACTTCCGCTGAAAGGGACTATAAAGATGCGTAAGATTATGGCTAATACTGTTTGGTCCGTGGTTTATGCTTTCAAAAATCACCCCGTATGGACCGTTTCCTATCTAGTGTCTGTTGTGTGCCTATCGCTATTCCCTGCTCTGCAGATGGAGGCTGTCACTAGACTTGTTGAGCATTTGGGCCAGAGCCAGGATGAAGTGCTCCCGCTAGCTCTGGGGGTTAGTTTTGTGCTGGCAGGATACATTGCCCTGGGACAAGCATCAGACTCTCTGCGTATGATTCTAAATTCTCGAATGTCAAGTACGGGTATTCAGAACGTATCTTCTCGTCTGGCGACTTGTTCTTCTCAGGAAATCGCGAGCGGTGATTATGCTCGCTCATCAAGGGCCGCTCATGAAGCTGTGACAGGGGGGAGCCTGGGGTCTCAAGTTTCCACTATGGGTGCTCTGATATTCATCATTTTTTCGACGGGAGCCCTTAGTTATTCCGTAGGAAAGATCAATGTATATGCTTCACTCTGCATGCTTGCAGGCATGATTCCTGTTGCCTTTATGTCACATCTCTATTCGAGTAAAAATGCTGAGGCAATGGAAAAAATATATTCATATAACTACAACGCATGGCATAGCACTAACCAGATTGCACAAATAACTACTGCTCGTGAGCTTGCAATTCTTAATGCTCGTTCATTTTTTGCGTATCGCGCTAATCAAGAACGGAAAAAATCCGGTGAGGAGGAAATTGGCCTAGCTCGTTACATCCTCAGAATATATACAATTGTTGGTTTTATAAGCGCTGCATTGCTAGCTTTAGCCCTTATTCTTCTAGCCACCTCGTCGCCGGCTCCCGGTGCTCTTGCTGGAGCTGTTATAGGTATTACCTCGGCTATAGTCTCGCTTGGCTCGATGGGAAGCGACCTTAGCTCGATGGCAGCGGGGTCAAACGCAATTGATATATATCGAAAGTTTATTTCTAGCGCACAGCCCAAGCAGAAAAATTCGGTTGCCGATACCTACCCCGAAATCTGCAGCGTTTCCATTAGGAATCTTGCTATCCAGTATCCAAAAGCTGATTCTTTAGCTCTTAAAAACATCAATCTCACTTTTGGTCCCGGGCAGATGATTGGTATTGTCGGGCCCAGCGGATCGGGAAAGACAACCCTAGTAAATGCACTCATGGGTATGCTTAAGCCCTCCAAAGGAGACATCCTCATTGGAGATAAACCGGTACAGGACATATCACCTGATGATTTGTTGGCGAATGTTGGTTTGGTGAGTCAAGACTACGGCCGTTATGAACTGACTGTGCGTGAAAATCTTCTT
>NZ_CAXOQT010000054.1:0-1343 GCF_964211445.1 Rothia mucilaginosa
ACCGAACCCTCGGGGCGGTAGGTGCCATCGGGCCAGCCGGTGGTGATGCCCTGAGCCTTCATCCACTCAATCTCCTTGTAGTAGGGGTGGTTGAGCGGAACATCCGAGAAGCTCGGAGTGGACGGTGCCGTGTACTGCGGCGAACCAGCCATACGGTAGAAGTACGCCGCCATGGTTGCGCGGTCCATGTTGCTCAGCGGGCGGAAGGTGCCGTCCGGGTAGCCGCGGTCAATCTGACGGGCAGCAATCCACGTGATTTCACGGTAGAACTGGTTATCCGCCGGAACGTCGGTGAAGCGTGCATCGTGGAGGGTACGAGCCACCTTCACGACCTGCGCACGGTCGCCAGCGGCAACACCGTTAGCGGTCTTACGGCCGCTCAGGTCACCGGTCGCGTTGTGCATGTGCAGGAACAGTGCCTGACGCTCCTTGTTGTTGTTCTTGCGGTGAACGGTCAGCTGGCCGCCGTCACGGTCCACGAACAGGCCGGGCACGCCCGACTCCTCACCGGTGAACCAAACACCGGGGTTGAAGGGGGAGTACTCGATAGCGGAGGTGGTGTCCACGTAGGAGTTGCCCTCGTTGTACCAGGTGTCGGTCTGCACCGTGTACTTGATGCTCTGAGCCTTCTCAGCGGTCAGGCCCAGGTCCTTTAGCGGCACACCCAGAATCATGGTGTTGGTGTCCATGATGTTGGTGTCGGTGTCACCCCAGGCGCTGTTCAGCGGGTAGCGTGCCACCACGTAGGATGCGTTACCGGAGATAGACCAGACCTTCACCAGCGGGTAGTCCAGACCCTTCTCGCGGGTCACCTCCAGAACGTAATCTGCGGTGGAGTCGTTGTTGGTGTCGATCTGCACCTGTACCTGACGGCCCCAGTGCATGCTATCCCAAGTACCCCAGGTCGAAATGCCGAAGAACAGAGAACCATCGTTCGGGTTCTTGCCGGCAGCCTTCAACGCCGGAGCATCTGAGGCGGCACCCACATACTGCAGGTCAACAGACTGGTTCGATGGCAGCTTCAGCTGACCGGACGGAATACGGTCACTGACCGCACCCAGCTCAAAAGCGCCCAGCAGCGAACGGTAACCGCCCTGGTTCAGGGTCGTACCGCGCAGAGTCACCGTGGACTCCTTATCGGCAATGCCCTTGTAATCAATACGGGACGCATCAACACGCATCTTCGAGACAGGCTTGGGCGCCACGTGAATCGACTGGCGAATCGCCTCGCGGCCGTTCTCGGAGAAAATCAGGCGACCAGAAGCGCTCGCAATGTACTGGCGCTTACCGGCAATCAGAGTCTGACCGGTCGTCCAGTCCTGAGCGACGTGGTCGGCGCTCAT
>NZ_CAXOQT010000055.1:0-1315 GCF_964211445.1 Rothia mucilaginosa
CCACATGCTCCAGCAGGCGCACCGACAGCTCCTTCTTCGAACCGGAGAACACCGGCGCCTCATCAACCAGAGTCGACAGCAGCGTAATCGTGTTATCGTCCGTGCCGAAACCACGATTCACACCCACCGTATTGACCGCCAAGAAATCCGTGCCCTTACGCTGCAGCTTCTCACGACCCAGCTCCAGCGGGGTCTTCTCCGCCGAGCCGGTCTCCGCCGCAAAACCAACAATGAGCTTCGGGCCGAGGACGTTATCCCCCGCCTCACGAGCCTGCTGGCGGCGCACCACAACCTCACGCAGAATATCCGGGTTACGCACCAGCTGAATCACCGGCGCATCCTCAGAATCGGCGCTCTTCTTAATCTTGAACTCGGCAAACTCGGCGGGCCTAAAATCAGCCACCGCCGCAGACATAATCAGCACATCCGCCGCCGCGCTCGCCTCAAGGGTCGTCTCACGCAGCTCCAGGGCGCTGACCACGCGGGTCACCTGCACACCCTCCGGCGCGGGAACCTCAAGGTTCGCACCAATCAGGTGCACGGTCGCGCCCAGGTCACGTGCCGCCTCCGCGAGCGCCACACCCTGCTTACCGGTCGAGCGGTTGCCGAGGAAGCGGACCGGGTCCAGCGCCTCACGGGTACCGCCAGCGGTAATGACCACGAGGCGGCCGGCCAGAGGACCGGAAGTAGCCGCCGGGCACACGCCCGCAGCCTCGGAGTTCTGAGCGTCCTGGCTGGGTTCAGCCTGACCCAGCAGCGCCGAGGTCAGCGTTGCCTGCCGCGCCGCCGCCAGACGCTCCTGCTCGGTACCCGTGTACAGGGGCTCAGTCGGTGCGTAACCGGGCGTGTACACCGGGTGCACCTGATCCTTCGGGAAGCGCTCAATCACATCGAGCGCGACCGCGAAAATATCCTCCGGCTCAGGCATGCGACCCGGACCGGAATCCGGGCCCGTCAAACGCCCAATCGCAGGCTCAATCACGTGATAACCCCACGAACGCAGAGTCTGCACATTCGCCTGAGTCGCCGGATGCTCCCACATCTGAGTGTGCATCGCGGGCGCCAAAATCACCGGGGCGTGCGTGGTCAACACGGTAGAGGACAGCAAATCATCGGCACGACCAGCCGCCAAACGAGCCAGCAGGTCAGCAGTCGCCGGGGCAATCACCACAGCGTCAGCCTGCTCAGCCTGACGCACATGGTTCACCTCCGGCACACGATCAAACACGTCCGTCGACACCGGGTTGCCGCTCAACGCCTCCAGAGTGGGAACACCCACGAACTTCGTCGCGTTCGGGGTGGGCATGGCGATCAC
>NZ_CAXOQT010000056.1:0-1303 GCF_964211445.1 Rothia mucilaginosa
CGTGCCAGCGTGCAGCAGCAGGGTGCCTCCGCGGCGAAGGAATCCGGCGCGCAGGTCCTGTACACCACCCACAATACGATGCGCGGCGTGGCGCTCTACGGTAACGTCGAGCAGATTCGTGCGCTCGCGAACCGCGACGATGTGGAACGCATCAGCATCATTGAGGACATGGCACCGCAGAACAGCGGCACCCTCATTGATACGGACACGCTCTCCGTGTGGGCGAAGAGCCCGGCGAACCCCGCCTCCACCGGCTACACCGGCAAGGGCGTGAAGATTGTGGTGCTCGATACCGGTATCGACTACACCCACGCCGATTTGGGTGGCCCCGGCACGCAGGAGGCCTTCGAGAAGGCGAAGGCATCCGACACAATTCCCGAGGGCACCTACGATTCGAAGAAGTTCCTCGGCGGCTACGACCTGGTCGGTGACGACTACAACTCCGCCAAGAAGGAAACCTCCACTCCCCACCCGGATAACAACCCGCTCGACTGCGGCGGCCACGGCAGCCACGTGGCGGGTACCGCGGCGGGTTACGGCGTGAACGCGGACGGCTCGACCTTCCACGGCGACTACTCCAAGCTCACCGACGAGCAGCTCAAGGACATGAAGATTGGTCCCGGCTCCGCACCGGACGCCCAGCTGATTGGTCTGCGCATCTTCGGTTGTAAGGGCACCACCGCGTTCGTTCCCCTCGGCCTGGACCGTGTGCTCGACCCCAACGACGACGGCGACTTCTCCGACCGCGCCGACATCGCGAACCTGTCGCTCGGCAACGAGTTCGGCGTGTTCGATGAGACCGTGAACTACGCGGTCGGCTCCCTCTACCGCGAGGGTATCCTCTCCGTGGTTGCGGCGGGTAACGCCAACAACTACAACGCCGTGGGCGACACCTACTCCAACTCGGGCGGCCCCGGCACCAGCGCCTACGGCCTGACCGTGGCGAACTCGATTGGCTCGACCCAGCTGGTCGACCGCGTCAAGATTCTCGCCCCCGCCAACGAGGCAGACACCTACGGCGATTACTCGGTCAGCTTCGACTATTCGAAGGCGACCGAGGAGCAGCTGCGCGGCACCGTGGTGCGTGCCGCCTCCCGCAACCGCTACGCTTGCGAGGCGTTCACCGAAGAGGAAGCCGCCGCACTGAAGGGCAAGTGGGCTCTCATCGACTGGGCGGACGCTGACGGCGTAGCACCCTGCGGTTCGAAGGTGCGCTTCGACAACCTGCAGGCGGCTGGCGCAACCGGCGTGGTCATTGCCTCGAACACGGAGGTGGGTGACACCGCTATCGGCGGTAACTCCT
>NZ_CAXOQT010000057.1:0-1145 GCF_964211445.1 Rothia mucilaginosa
TAGGTGCCGCGCGGGGTCACTTCCTGCCAGTTACCCCAGGTCGAAATACCGAAGGACAGCTGCGCCGTGGAGGTGTCCTGACCGGCAGCCTTCAACGCCGCCACGTTCGAGGTGGCACCCACGTACTGCAGGTCCATGCGGGAATCAGAACCCACACCCAGCTTCGCGGTCGGGATGCGCGGGCTCGAAGCGCCCAGCTCGAAGGCACCCAGCAGGGAACGGTAACCGCCCTGGTTCACGGCGGTGCCCTGCAGGGTCAGGGTCTGCTCGGTCGCACCGGAACCATTCGAATCAAAAGCAATATCGGAGCCAGCCACACGCATCGCGGAGACAGGCTTCGGTGCCACGTGCAGCGGCATGCGCAGGGTCTTCACCGCAGCCGAAGAATCAGCATCGGTCAGAATCAGACGGCCCGAAGCGCTCGCAATGTACTGGCGGGCACCCGAAATGGTCACCGCACCAGTCGAGTAGTTCACCGAATCCTGGGTCGGGTACATGGACGGGTCCATGGTCTTCTCCAGCTTCGACGGGTCAATACGCACCGTCACGGTGAACGTGGCGGTCTGACCAGCACCCACAGACACGGACTGCGGGTAGGAGAACTCCACGCCCGGGATGCTCGTGCTGCCCTCATAGTTCAGGGTGTAGGTGTGTGCCACCGAGTCGGTGTTCTCAACGCTCACGCGGTGCTGCAGGGTCTGCACACCGGCGTTCGGGGCGTACTCGAGCACGCCGAAAGTGTCCGAAACCTGCTCGGGTCGTGCCGCGTTGAACAGCATCACGCGGTCAGCCACCGCCGCACGCGTGTTGATGCGGCCGGTACCCACGCGGTCCACCGCGTACGGGTTGCCCCAGGCGTCTTGCATGCGGTGGTCGGCGGTGTTCATGATGGCGGTCTTAATCATGCGCGGACCGTACTCCGGGTGCGCCTGCATAATCAGCGCCGCAACACCGGCAACAAACGGCGTGGACATGGACGTACCGGTCTTCACGGTCGCCTCGGTACCGCCACCAACCAGGATCGAGGAAATGTTCGTGCCCGGTGCCGCAACGTCCGGCTTGGTGATGCCGTGCGAGCCGTGCAGGCCACGCGCGGTGGAGGTGTTCGCCTGATCCAGCTTGCCGTTGGGCACGCGAATCGAGTC
>NZ_CAXOQT010000058.1:0-1088 GCF_964211445.1 Rothia mucilaginosa
CCGCACCCTTCGGCTTTGAGGCGCCGGATGCCATCATGATGGATATCATTCGTCACCTGCCCGAAACCCAGGGCTACTCCGATTCCCGCGGCCTTTACTCGGCACGTACCGCCATTGTGCAGCACTACCAGAACCGCGGCATCATGAACCTCGACACCGACTCCATCTACCTGGGTAACGGTGTGTCTGAGCTGATCCCGATGACCCTGCAGGCACTCTGCGAGACCGGCGACGAAATCCTGGTCCCCATGCCCGACTACCCGCTATGGACCGCAGCTACCGCGCTGGTCGGCGGCAAGCCCGTGCACTACCTCTGCGATGAGGAAAACAACTGGTACCCGGACATTGAAGACATCAAGTCGAAGATTACCGAGCGCACCAAGGGCATCGTAGTTATTAACCCGAACAACCCGACCGGTGCCGTCTACCCGCGCTCGATTCTGAAGCAGATTGTGGACGTGGCACGCGAACACGGCCTGGTCGTGTTCTCCGACGAAATCTACGAAAAGATTACCTACGACGGCGCTGAAGCCATCAACATGGCAACCCTTACCGGCGACGACGTGCTCTGCCTGACCTTCTCCGGTCTGTCCAAGGCGTACCGCGTCTGCGGTTACCGTGCAGGCTGGGTTGCTATCACCGGCCCGAAGAAGGACGCCTCCAGCTACCTGGAGGGCATTCACCTGCTCGCCTCCATGCGCCTGTGCGCTAACGTTCCGGCGCAGCACGCCATCCAGACCGCTCTCGGCGGCTACCAGTCCATTAATGAGCTGATTGTTCCCGGCGGCCGCCTGTACGAGCAGCGCACCCTGGCGCACAAGATGCTCAACGAAATTGACGGTATCAGCTGCACCAGCGCGGACGGTGCGCTTTACCTGTTCCCGAAGATTGATATTGAGCGCTTCGACATTACCGACGACGAGCAGTTCGCCCTGGACCTGCTCAAGAGCCAGAAGATTCTCTTCAGCCACGGCCGCGCGTTCAACTGGAAGGACCCGGACCACTTCCGCCTGGTGTTCCTGCCCGATACGCAGACCCTCACCAGCGCCCTGGAGCGCTTGGGTAACTTCATGGCTGACTACAAGCAG
>NZ_CAXOQT010000059.1:0-1004 GCF_964211445.1 Rothia mucilaginosa
CTGCTCGTTCGGCGGAGGCGTCCGCGGGTCACCGTCAGGAGCGCCGCCAGCAGCGTCCGAGCCGCTTTCAGCCGATTCGCCGCGGTAGCGTGCTCTTTGACCAGGAGAGCGGTTCCGCCGCTCCCTCCGCTAGCGCCCCGCGTGCTGCGGCACAGCCTCAGGTAGCTGGGGCTCCGGTTGCTCCGAGTCAGCCTGTTCAGCAGCAGTCGGTTCAGCCTCAACGCGCTCAGCGCGTGCCGTCTGCTCAGCCCGCACAGCATGCCCAGGCACCTGTGGCTCCCGCTCAGCCGGTAGCACCTCAGCCTGCGCAGGTTGCCCAGGCGCCTGCCGCTCAGCAGCAGGCTCCCGCGCAGCAGCCGGCAATTCACCCGGATCAGCCGGTGGCCCGCCAGGCTCTGCGTGACGGTTCGCCCGTCCGTCAGGCACCTGCGGCACCTGCTACTCAGGCTCCCGCTCAGCCGATTCCCGAAGAGATTCCTCTGCCGGATGTCCTGGACGATTCCGAGTTCGATGCGCTGGATATCGCCTCGCTGAACGATTCGGCTCTTTCGACCGGTGCTACGGTAACCGGTGGTGTTCGTTCGACGAACCGTCACCCCGGTGCTGGCTCCTCCTTTGAGGCGGTGAGCAACACCTGGAACCCGGTTCAGTTGCCCAAGCCGCTGAGTGCTCTGCACCGCCAGGACAAGAATCAGGGTAAGAAGTAGACCTTGTCCTAGATATGTGTATAAAACCCCGACAGTTCGTACTGTCGGGGTTTTGTTTTGCTGGGAATGTGCCTCTGGAAAGGAACGAATAAAAAGAAAAGGAACCCCATCAGCGGGGTTCCTTTTCCAGCATCACACACAGGAAGAAAGTCTTCTAGACCGATTAGGAAGGCCTTCCCACAAGACCTGCCTTATTCGGTAATAAAAATATATCCTAATTCCCGTGCGGGTGACAAGCCGAAAATAGCGACACCCTGTCAATAAACTAAGGTTTACCTAAGTAAAATCCGCGCCATT
>NZ_CAXOQT010000060.1:0-867 GCF_964211445.1 Rothia mucilaginosa
CGGGGTGTACCCGCCGCAAGATCTAAAAGTTCAAACGCATGAGCGACAGGCCAGGGAATACCGCGAAAATCACCGTCAGCGGCAGGATGAAAAACACCACCGGGGCAAGCATCGCAATCTCCTTCTTACCGGCTGTTTCCATCAGCTCACGCTTAGCGTTATCGCGCACATCCTGAGCCTGCGCACGCAACACATCGGCCAGAGGGGTGCCGCGCTCAATCGCCACGGCAATACCCTCAACGAAGCGGCTCAGCGCCGGAACACGAGTACGCTCCGCGAACTCCTGCAGCGCACTCAACAGCGAAACGCCGGTGCGGGTCTGCGCCAAAATCTCAGAAAACTCGCGAGCCAACTCGCCGCGCGAAGTCAGACAGATACGCTCCAAAGCCGCCAGCGCCGACTCGCCCGCCGTCACCGACAGAGCCATCATCTCCGCCAGCGCCGGGAACTCAGCAACCAGCTGCTTCTCACGCTTGGTCACCGCCTCGCCCAGCCACCAGTCACGCGCCAGAAAGCCGCTCAAACCGCTCACCAGCACCAGCACAAGAGCCACCAGGATGGAGAAACGCTCCTGCACCACGCCGATAACAGTCAGCGCACTCATGACGGTCACACCGGCAAGCGCCCACAGCAGCTGCTCAGCACGAAACGCGCTCACGCTCTGCGAAGAGCCCGCACGGCGTAGACGTTCCTGCACCGAACTATCACTCAACGACGAACCACTCAGCGACGAGGACAGCGAACGAAGCAGCGGCGCGCAGAACGCCGAAATCGCCTCCAGCAGGCTCGGTTCACGGCGCTCCTGCTCCTTCAACAGCGACTCACGCAAAGTCTCACCGCGCAGCTGCGACGCCACACGATCAGAGA
>NZ_CAXOQT010000061.1:0-855 GCF_964211445.1 Rothia mucilaginosa
TCACGGTTCACCGCATCATTCGGGCGGAACGTACCGTCAGACCAACCGGTCGTAATGCCGCGGGCGCGCATCCACTCAATCTCCTTGTAGAACGGGTGGTCGCGCGGCACATCCTTGAAGCTCGGAGTGGACGGCGCAGTGAACTGCGGCGAACCCGCCATACGGTAGAAGAACGCCGCCATCGCGCCACGCTCCACCGAACCATTCGGGCGGAACGTGCCATCCGGGTAACCGGTCGTGATACGACGCTGAGCCAGCCAGTTAATGTCATTCACGAACGGGTAATCCGCCGGAACATCCTTGAAGTGCGCACTCTCGGCGGGAGCCTCGGAGGACGACGACACGCGCAGAACCTGCGCACGCTCACCCGCAGCACCATTCACGCCGGACAGGTCACCGGTCGCGTTGTGCATGTGCAGGAACAGGGCAGAAACGTTCTTCGTATCACCATTTCGGTGCGCCACCAGCTGCGCCGAGGGTGCATCCACAAACAGGTTCGGCACGCCCGCCGAATCGCCGCTGAACCACAGCTTCGGAGCCGCATAGTTGAACGTTACCGAATCGGTCGTATCAACCACAGTCGTAGCGGAGAACGCGCTAGAAGTGGTCACCGAGTACGAAATCTCAGTAGACTCGGCGTTCGGGTCCAGACCCAGAACGCTCAACGGAACAGTCATCACCAGGGTGTTCGAATCCATGATGTTGGTGTCCGTGTCACCCCAGGCGCCGTTCAGCGGGTACAGGGCGTTCTCGATGGCCTGCCACTTGCCGTTGCTACGCTTAGAAACCTTCACCAGCGGGTAGTCCAGACCCTTCTCACGCACCGTCTGCAGGCGGTAGTCGCTCGTGCCGTCC
>NZ_CAXOQT010000062.1:0-830 GCF_964211445.1 Rothia mucilaginosa
CCCTGCGCCAGGTCGGCTACACCGTCGAACTGGTTGACACCGACAACAGTCGTGCGACCGCCCTGCGCGGGCTCATGGTGCCTTCGGCTAACTCCGCCACCCTGCCCGACGACGAGGAAACCGGCAGCACCACTGCCGCCGCCCTTGAATCGTTAGACCTGGTCATCGACTACAGTGGCGACCTGCTGCTCTACCTGACGGACGACGGCAAAATCAGCCCCGCCGCCGCGCAGAACGAACGCATCGCCGCCTCCGTGAGCGCCTCCGCGGCCGCCGCAGGCGTGACCCTGCCGCCCGCGCCCACCGTCACCCCTGCCGCGTCGGAGAGCGCCACCTCCGCGCCGGCAGAGGACGGCACCGCAAGCCCCACCGCAAGCTCCACCCGCTCCGCAGACCCCATCAACTTGCGCGCCATGAGCACCACCGATATGACCAACGCTATCTCGCGCATCCTGCCCGAAGAGCTCATGCTCCTCAACGGCGCTAACGCCACCAACAAGGATGTACTGGTCACCACACGCGCCGTGAGTGCTCGCCACAAGCTCAACTCCCTCGCAAACCTGCGCGACGTGCAGTCCTCCCTGGCGTTCTCCATTCCGACCGGGTACTCCAGTGGCACCTACGGCGTGGATTCCCTGCGTAGCCTCTACCGCTACCGCGTGCACGACCCGAAGATTCAGGATGACCCCGCCGAGCGCGTCAACGCCCTCACCGCAGACACCGTGCAGGTGACCCTGCTGCACAGCTGCGACTCGGCAATTGACGATAACCGCCTGGTCACCCTGGAAGACCCCTCGACGGCACTTTTGCAGCAGCAGCTGGTGCCCATT
>NZ_CAXOQT010000063.1:0-806 GCF_964211445.1 Rothia mucilaginosa
TTTAACACTATCGCGAAACGGCCAGAAAGTCCCGCCGTTACAGCCCGCAACAGCCCACAGCGCAGAAGGATGATGCAGGCAGAGGGCAGAAGACGCCCAACGAAGACATTAAAAGGGCATAAAACGAGGGCGCATCCGCTAGCCGTTACACTACCTTGCGGATGCACCCTCGCAGTCTATGGGGCTCACAGCGCCTCTAGTCGCTGGACGGGTTAGTCGTTGGAAGGGCTAGTCGCTGGACGGGTTAGTCGTTGGAAGGGCTAGTCGCTGGACGGGCCCTGGCTCGTCTTCAAACGCGACGAACCGTGAGCGGTTACCTCGATACCATCAGGCACCACAATCGACAGCAGCGGCGGACGAATACGAGCCGACAGGTACACGTGCACACTCTGGTCAGAATCCACAGACACGTTATCCAGACGTAGCGCCTGAAAATCCTGCCCCGGCTGAACCTCAGCCAGGTACGCGCTCGCGTACTCCCACGCCGCCGAGCCGCTCGCCTCCTCCGGAGTGCGGATCGTGCGGGTAATCGAGTTCGCCTGAGCGTCCGCCATATCCTGCAGGTGCTGCGTCTGCAGATACGCGCCGGTAATCGCTACCGTCACCGAACCGATGAGCAGCAGCAACGCCACCATGCCCACAATCAGCGGGGCGATACTACCCTCTTCCGGGTCTGAGACAAGCGCACGGCTCTGCACACGGGCACGAGCGTGGGCATACCGTTCCCGCACAGCCGAGAACAGGTGAGCCGGCAAACCATTAGGAATCAGCATGACCAGACCCCCAACTCGTCGCGTGAGAACTCA
>NZ_CAXOQT010000064.1:0-735 GCF_964211445.1 Rothia mucilaginosa
CTGAGCCCACTGAGCTTATAATCCTCACGCGCGGTGGAACTCATCAGCGAATCATCACCGTAGGCGGTGCCCAAAACCAGCGCCGCCGACTCCGTGCCGAGGGTATCCAGGGCGCGGGTACGCAACTGTTCCTTGATCGTGGACAGGTACGGCTCCTCCGCGGTATGGGCGGTAGTGTTCGACCCGGCACCATAGGCGGGTGCGGGTACGGGGAAAATAGTTGCGCCGCTCAGCTTTGCCGTGGAACCGTTGAACTCCACCGTGCCGAGGGCGGTCACTTTCATCCCCGGATAAATCGCCCGTGAGCGCGCGGCGCCGCTCCCCTGATGCTTAGCCGCAGAACTTGCTTCCGGGCGCTGCGCGGCGCTCTTTGCCGAACCGTCACGCCGGTACACGCGCACCCGCTCATTCACCAGTGCACGCACGCTCCGCCCCTGAATTTCCTCCAGCTTAATGACCACCAGAGTAGTGCGCGGATCCACGCGGCGCACCTGCTCCACCGTGCCATTCAGGCGAAGCGAGGCGCCCTGCGCCTGCTGCAGGGTGGCGCGGGAGGCATCCACCCCCGTAGCGCATAGAAGCACCGCCTGCACCGTCACGATACACGCCAGGAAAACCAGCTGACCGGTCGTGCGAAAGAGCAAGCTGTAGGGCATTGCCGCACGCGGCGGGAAGAACAGCAGAATCGCTAGGCAACCCAGCAGTGCAATGAGCACGCACGCCAGCGGATGCACC
>NZ_CAXOQT010000065.1:0-680 GCF_964211445.1 Rothia mucilaginosa
AGTAAAACAGACCAGATACAACTATGAGACCAAGGTCGCCGCAGCAAAGGCTGTGGTTGATGGTGGGATGAGTAAGCCTGAAGCAATGATGCGCTTCGGTATTGCGAGTGCGACACCGTTGAAGCAGTGGTGCAGGCTGTACCGCCAAGGCGGCGCGCAGGCGCTTAAGCCCAAGCCCAAGGGCAGGCCAAAGGGGTCGGTGCGGGCGGTGCCACCAACGCGTGAGGAGGAACTCGAAGAGCGCGTGCGCAAGCTCGAGGCACAGGTAGCGTACCTAAAAAAATCGATTGCCCTGAAGGCGCAGAAACGCTCCCAAACCGGGACAAAGCCCTAGTGGTCGCTGAGCTTTCAGGGCGCGGTCACAAGCTGTACGACCTCCTTGAGGTGGCAGGCCTTGCCAGGTCGAGCTACTACTACGCGCTGGCTCACCCCCAGCAGCCAACCAGGGTACAGCTACGTGCCAAGGTTGCCCAGATCTTTTCGCGAACTCCCAACGGGTGCGGTCACAGGCAGATAGCCATGTGCCTGCGCGCTGAGGAAGGGGAGCGGATCGCCGATAAGACAGTCTTGAAGATGATGCGCCAGATGGGGTTGCGCTGCGGCATACGCCGTGAGAGGGCCTATCACAGGTACAACTCTTACAAGGGGTCTGTGGGGCAAAGTTTCAAGAACATTATCGG
>NZ_CAXOQT010000066.1:0-677 GCF_964211445.1 Rothia mucilaginosa
TAGATTCTGGTCTTAAACGGAGCGGGCTGCGCGTGTGTCTAGGCATGTGTCCAGGCGTGTGGCTGAGGTGTTTGTGACGGTTTTATGACAAACCCAAACCTGCCGTTTTTGAACAAAAACCGCATATTTTTCAAAAATGAGCCTGTGGATGGCTCCTTTCTCGTTGCGAGAGGGGAGTTATCCACAGGCTCTTTGTTTGCGCTCGTGCGTTCGCGCGCGTGAGCCTAGGGTAGGGGTATGACGAGCATGACCCCCAACCACGAGCAGAACCACCTGCAGAACCCGAGTGCTGTACCGAACAACGGTGCTGTGCAAGACAACGCACCCCAGCAGGGCGGTGCGCAGCGTAGCGCCCGCTCCCTGATGAACAGCCTCTACCGCAGCCCGCGTGCCCGCACAAACGGTGCGCCGGATGCCGAGGACACCGTGCCGCTGGCTATCTCAACCGAGGTAACGCCCGAAGATGCTGAGGCACTGCAGAGTGAGTCCTCAGACGTTGATTTCGCGGCCTCTGAGCTGTCCCACCCCGATTCTTCTTCTCAGCCCGGCACCGCTCAGCCCAAGGTTAGCCAGTCCGAGACTAGTCTGCCCGCGCCTCCCAACCAGCCCACGGCATCCCACCCGGAGTCGAACGGCTGGGCTGACTGGGACCAGCAGCCCGACTGGAACGAGGTGGA
>NZ_CAXOQT010000067.1:0-591 GCF_964211445.1 Rothia mucilaginosa
CGGGGCGAAGAGCCGCAAGGTAGTTGCTGATGAACTCCTCGGTGCCGGCGTGCTCCAGCACGTAATCGCGCACCGGAGCGTCCTGACCGGTCAGGGGACGCAGCTCCGGAACCCAGTGCGGGTTCGGGATAAAACGCATATCAGCCATGTAGTTAGCGTCCGACGGTGCACCGTACTTGAAGCCGAAGCTCATCACGGTCAGATTCAGCTTCTTATCCGCACCTTCAGCGAACATTTCACGCACGGTACGAGCCAGCTCGTGAACGTTCATGCCGGTGGTGTCAATGGTGCGGTCAGAAGCGAGGCGCAGGCCCTCAAAGAGAGTGCGTTCAGCGCGGATGCCGTCGAGGACGCGACCCTCGCCCTGCAGCGGGTGCGGGCGGCGCTGAGCCTCGTAGCGGGCAATGATGGTCTCGTCCTTGGCGTCAAGGAAGAGCATGGAGAAGTCAATGTCGGACTTGCGCAGAGTCTCAATCGCTGCGGGCAGATCGGAGAACAGCGCGCGGGCGCGAACGTCAATACCGAGCGCCACCTTCGGCACTCGTGCACCGTCGCGGGTCACCAGTTCAGCCAGGGAACCGAGCATCTGCG
>NZ_CAXOQT010000068.1:0-591 GCF_964211445.1 Rothia mucilaginosa
GCGCGCCGCACCAACCACACACTACACCCTTCGATAAGGAGAAAATCATGTTCCGTCGTTTCCGCACCACCCTGACCGTGCTGATTGCCCTGGCTATCGCATCCGTGCTGGCTCTGCGTCTGAAGAACAAGCAGGATGACCCCGAGCGCGGCGACGTGCCCGGCTGGGTCATGATCACCATGATGAGCGCCGTGCTGGTTGCCGCTATTCTGGCGATTGCTCAGCCCGCTCTGACCAAGATGTTCAACGACGCGATTGCTCTGGTTCACCAGTAATGCGTGAGCCCCGCATCGCTTCTGAGCTGACTGCCGCTGAGCTTTCCTCCGCGGAATATTCTGTGGAGGATAGCGAGCGCGGTGACGCCAGCACGGAATTCGTCATGGTTGGTGCCCTGCTGGTGTTGCTGACCATGGCGATTCTGCAGGTTTCTTTCGCCCTGTATGCACGAACGATGTTGGTGGATGCTGCGGCGGCTGGGGCACGTTACGGTACGATGCGTGACCGCACTCCGCAGGAGGGCATGGAGCGTACCCGTCAGATGATTGAGGGGGTTCTTCCGTCCTCGTACGCTGAGAACATTTCGTACCGTCA
>NZ_CAXOQT010000069.1:0-584 GCF_964211445.1 Rothia mucilaginosa
CCAAAATAGCAGCCGCAACGGTGATTCTATGCGCTCAGCTCAAACGCTTCGTTATACGCGGCAGCGAGCTTCAGCGGGTCGTGCACATTCGGCTGAGCGGAGGAGCGCAGGTGCGCCCACACAACCTTCGCACCCATCGCAGAAGCCTCACGCTCCAGCTCGGAACGGTGATCCGCCTGCATGTCCGCGTCAGCAATTACGGCGTCGAGGTGCAGCTTCGGGGCGTACTGGCGCAACAAGTCCAGGTGGGTTGCCGGGGTGAAGCCAACCGTCTCCTTATCGTCGGAGAGGTTCATGACCACGCAGCGGCGCGCCTCCGTGCGAATAATCGCCTCACGCTGAGCGTCCAACAGCAGATGCGGCAGAACCGACGTACGCCACGAACCCGGACCCAAAACAATCCAATCGGACTCTTCAATAGCGGAGAGCGCCTCCGGGCAGGGGCGAGCATTCTCAGGGGTCAGACCGATATCGTGAACGCGCTCCTCCTTAGAGAGGTTCACCTGGCCGACCACCTTCACACGCTCAATACCGCCGCCGTTATGCTCACGCAACACGGTGCCGTAAATGACCATCGGATCCAG
>NZ_CAXOQT010000070.1:0-560 GCF_964211445.1 Rothia mucilaginosa
CAATAGCCTCGGGGGTGGTGCCCAGAATCGGCACGCCCGCATCCTTCAGGGCACGAGCCAGCTTCAGCGGAGTCTGACCGCCCAGCTGCACGAACACGCCCATCAGACCGCCGGTACGACGCTCCGACTCAACAATCTCCAGCACATCCTCAAGGGTCAGCGGCTCGAAGTACAGGCGAGTCGAAATATCGTAGTCGGTCGAAACAGTCTCAGGGTTGCAGTTGACCATGACGGTCTCGTAACCCAGCGAACGCAGCACCAGCGAAGCGTGCACACAGGAGTAGTCGAACTCGATACCCTGACCGATACGGTTCGGGCCCGAACCCAGAATCATAATCGAGGGCTTCTCGTGGTGCGCGACCTCATCCTCCAGGTCGTAGGAGGAGTAGTGGTACGGAGTGAACGCCTCAAACTCGGCAGCACAGGTGTCAACAGTCTTGAAGACCGGGCGGATACCCAGAGCGTGGCGAACACCGCGCACAACGTCCTCGGAGGAGCCGATAATCTCGGCAATCTGAGCGTCAGAGAAGCCGTGGCGCTTAGCCAGCTTCAGGGTCTCC
>NZ_CAXOQT010000071.1:0-551 GCF_964211445.1 Rothia mucilaginosa
TCGGAGGAGAACATTTCCTCGAATACCTCGTAGGCGAGGCGTGCGTTTGCCAGGCCTGCCTTGCCCTTCAGCTGTACAGCGTCGCCGCCGGCTGCCTCGAGACGTGCATCGATTTCGGTGTCTACGCGGGAGACGAAGAAGGATGCGACGGAGTGGATGGTGGACAGGTCCTTGCCGTTCTCCAGCGCCTGCTCCAGGCCGAGCATGTAGGCGTTGATGACCTCGCGGTAGCGGGTCAGGGAGAAGATCAGGGTCACGTTCACGCTGATGCCAGCAGCCAGGGTTTCTGCGATGGGGCGCAGGCCTTCCTGGGTTGCGGGGATCTTGATCATGACGTTTTCGCGGCCCACGCGCTCGTAGAGTTCACGCGCCATCTTGGCGGTACCTTCAGCGTCGCGTGCCAGGCGGGGGTCAACCTCGATGGAGACGCGGCCGTCAAAACCGTTGGATGCCTTGTAGACGGGTTCGAACACGTCGCAGGCGTTGCGTACGTCGTCGCAGGTTGCGGCGAAGACTGCCTCTTCAACGCTCGCGCCGGCGGCGGCAAGTTC
>NZ_CAXOQT010000072.1:0-471 GCF_964211445.1 Rothia mucilaginosa
AGAAGAACGGCCTGGTCGTGATTGGTTGGACCCTGGACGGTCACCGCGTGCAGACCGGCTTCCGCACCCGCTACGCCGAGGACAAGCAGGCGGTACTGCGGGAGCTGCGCCGCATCGCCCCGAATGCGGTGGATGCGCCTGAGAAGTGGGCGGCAGAACCGGAAGCCTAACCGGCAGCGGGGACCTTACGGAGCACTCCCGAAAGGTACCGCGGACCAACATCCCCGGCGCACCCGCACACCCATAGATTTAGCCTGACGGCAGGCGAACAACCCGCCGAAGGCATCGTAGACTACCCCGGAACCTGCACGGTAGAGGCCGTACAGGAAGCGGGGGAGAACACCAGAGAAAAGGAAGAAGAGCATGACTGACATGACACGATCCGGCGCCCTGCGTACGGACCGCGCGCTGCTCGTCCTGGAGGACGGCACCGTCTACCGCGGCTATGGCTACGGCGCAACCGGCGCGTCC
>NZ_CAXOQT010000073.1:0-448 GCF_964211445.1 Rothia mucilaginosa
AGCCGGTGCGGAACCGGCGTAGTCACGCATCTCAAAAGCGTAGTGCTCGGCGGCAGCCTCAAGACCGGTGAAAATATCGGACGGACCCATGCGGTGCACATTGCCCACGACCAGGCCGTGCGACAGCAGGGGAGCGAGCAGCACCTCAATAGCCTGACCGTCGTTACGTTCGGGGCTACGCTCGGGCACGTAACGCTCATCGGAGAACCAGAAGTGCACGCGCGACCAGTCAATATCCTTTACGCGCTCGTTCTCAGCCCACGCCTTCAGGGTGGCGATACCCATGGTGCCGCCGGTCAGCGAAATGTGGGCAATCGTGCGCTCAGAGAGCACGTGCTCAATGATGTCGAGGATGCGGGTCACCGCGTCCGCTGCGAGAGCTTCGCGGGTCGGGTGCGCCACCAGGGTGGGGGTGGATGCGCCCATGTTCTGAATCTTAGGCATCGAA
>NZ_CAXOQT010000074.1:0-414 GCF_964211445.1 Rothia mucilaginosa
CTAGACACCTACCCGGTGCATCTGGTCTGGCCGCGCGCCCCCAAGGGCGAGCCGCGCAGTGAAGAGCTCGAGGCGCTCCTGCAGGACTTCATTGGCATTGTGCGCGGTCGCACCGCAACCAGCGACCGCGGTAGCGAAACCCGACAGGCACGCGCCGAACGCGTCGCCGCCGAAAAGGCAAAGGCGAAAGCGAAGGCACGAGCCGCCAACGCACGCCGCGAAGCACGCGATAAGAAGCGCGCCAACGCCAAGAAAAACGGCAACGCACGCCAGCACGCTCGACAGTCCGCCAAAGCCGCCAGCGCACGCCGCGGCAAGAAACGCTAAAGAACGATAGACGGTAAAATCAAACCATGGCATTAGCAATGGAAACCCGACCCGCAGCCTACGCAGTCATCATTGAGCAGGGCAAGC
>NZ_CAXOQT010000075.1:0-398 GCF_964211445.1 Rothia mucilaginosa
CACCCTTCACAACGCCTCACGGCAGAACCACAGGTCGGAAGAAACTCTAGCCCCACCGCGAACGCAAAGCATGCAGATTAGGCGGCGCCAATCAGCTCAGCAATCTCCTTCGCTGCACGCTCAACAGAGTCGTTGACGACCGTGACGTCAAATTCCTTCTCAGCAGCCAGCTCAACCTTCGCGGTTTCAAGGCGACGAGCCTGCTCCTGCTCACTCTCGGTACCTCGACCCACCAAACGCGACACCAGCTCATCCCAGCTCGGAGGAGCCAAGAAAATCAGGCGAGCATCCGGCATGGTCTCGCGAATCTGGCGAGCGCCCTGCAGGTCAATCTCAAGAATCACCGGGCGGCCAGCATCCAGAGCCTCCTGGACCTTAGCGCGCGGAGTACCGTACTT
>NZ_CAXOQT010000076.1:0-386 GCF_964211445.1 Rothia mucilaginosa
GCGCAGGGTGGCGCCTCCGGTGAGGCTACCGTGCGGGTGCACGTGGCGGGTGCCGTAAACAACCCCGGCGTGTACACCCTGCCCGCGCAGGGCCGCGCCGTGGATGCGATTGCCGCCGCCTCCGGTGCCGCCGCGGATGCTGACCTGGACCGCGTGAACCTTGCCGGTGCGCTGAGTGATGGTGTGCAGATTTATGTGCCGCATCGCGGTGAGACGGCTGCCCCGGCGCAGATTCAGCCCAATGGTGGCACGGCGAACGCGGGTCAGGGTAATGCGGCGAATGGCGCCTCCCAAAACGGCACCGCGCAGAACGGCACGGCTCAGGGTGGCGCTCAGCCTCAGCCTGCGCGTACGCTGACCGCTTCGGGGAACGCGCAGAAGGGCTC
>NZ_CAXOQT010000077.1:0-367 GCF_964211445.1 Rothia mucilaginosa
GCAATGGTCTTACCCAGACCAATCAGCACAGCAGCCTTAGCCATCTGCACGCCGGTAGCCTTCGACACGAACGGAACAGTACGGGACGCACGCGGGTTCGCCTCAATCACGTACAGGTTCTCGGAAACGTACGCGAACTGAATGTTAATCAGGCCGCGCACGCCGGTGCCGCGAGCAATCTTCTCGGTAGCGTCCTTCACCTTAGCGATGATGTCCGGGCCGAGAGTAATCGGAGGCAGGGTGCAGGAGGAGTCACCGGAGTGAATACCGGCTTCCTCAATGTGCTCCATGACGCCGCCCAGGTACAGCTCCTCACCGTCGAACAGGGCGTCAACATCAATCTCGATAGCGTCCTCAAGGAACTTAT
>NZ_CAXOQT010000078.1:0-363 GCF_964211445.1 Rothia mucilaginosa
GCTCTTCGGTCATGCTGCGTATGAGCATCCCGGGGTATCTGAGCTTTGACCAGCAGAATCCGCGCGCGGTCGTGAGCCTGATTGAGGCGCTGGAGGTTATTCTCGGTATCGAGGTCGAGTCGGAGGAGTACGACCGCCTGCGCGCCCACGCCGATGAGTGGGAGGCGGAGCTCGCCGAAGAAATGGCGAAGGACTACGAGAAGGTCGAGCTGGTGCGTGAGATTGAGCAGAAGATGGACTCGACTCTGCGCACTGTCTCCGGCGAGGTGATTGCTGAGGATATTGAGGGCTACCTGGATTCCCTCAGCGGCGCATCCGAGGGTGAAAACCCTGCAGATGATGGTGCGGATTCCGCGGAGGATT
>NZ_CAXOQT010000079.1:0-357 GCF_964211445.1 Rothia mucilaginosa
ATATGCAGTTCAGAACCGAACCTTACGGGCGGTTCTCAGGAGCCAGCGACTCCTCAGTAGCAAAAATCAAGGTCTGCTTCTTACCGCGCGCACCCACCGCCGGGGTCTCCAGCAGCAACTCCGCGTTCAGGTCCTCAGCGTCCAGCTTCGCGCCAGCCAGAAGGCGGCTGGTCGCATCCTGCTTATCCTCACCGGTGATGAGGAAGAAGACGTTGCGGGAGTTGTTGATAATCGGCAGGGTCACCGACACGCGCTCAGCCGGAGGCTTCGGCGAGTCAGAAACCATCACGGTCACGGCCTTACCGCCCTCAACCGGGTCCTCCGGCAGGCCGGTACCCAACAGAACCTGCTTACGGC
>NZ_CAXOQT010000080.1:0-348 GCF_964211445.1 Rothia mucilaginosa
CACACCCACCATCCAACACCACCACAGAATCAACACCACGCAACGTCCACGCACGATGAGACACCAACACCACCAAACGCCCAACAGCAGCCACCTTCAACCGAGCAAAAATCTCCTCCTCAGTCTCAGCATCCACAGCACTGGTCGGCTCATCCAACACCCACACCGGTGCATCCCGAAGAACCACACGCGCCAACGCCAAACGCTGCCACTGACCACCCGAAAGACCAACACCACCAAACGACTCACCCAACTGAGCATCCAAACCACCCTCAAGACCACGCACAAAATCATCAGCACAAGCCACCGACAAAGCCGACCACAAATCAGCATCACCAAGACGCTCAA
>NZ_CAXOQT010000081.1:0-348 GCF_964211445.1 Rothia mucilaginosa
CAGCTCAAACGTACACCGTGAAATCCGCAGAGCCCGCGCTGTGGCGTCGCCTTTTCTCCATCTCAGCCCCGTATCACCCTGTGAATGTCTGCATTCACACACCGGATACTGCCGCTCAGTGAACTATCCTGTTAAAACGAAAGGGTCGAAACAACTCTCCGGACGCCCCGCACACAGCACCCCGTGTGCCCCGCACCTACCCTGGTACCTACCCCGTCACCTACCGGCGCGGGAATAAGCACCCCGGAAGGCACGTTACACCCGACGGACAGCGCGCTAGCACAAGCCTGCTGGCGCATCCACTCACGTTGCGAAAGGAACCCACGTGGCAGAGAACTTCCAGTGGAC
>NZ_CAXOQT010000082.1:0-338 GCF_964211445.1 Rothia mucilaginosa
CGTCGGCATGAACCTTGACGTTCACGCCGCGCAGACGCGCTGTAGCACTCTCAGCGCAACGCCACAGGTGCAGAAACCACTAAGGAACACACCATCACTAAATAAGGAGCATTCAGTGGCAACCTTCCCTGAAGCTACCCCCGCGCGAGCAACCCGGCACACACAGCCGGGACGCCTCAAGCAGCTGGCACGCAGCTGCGGCGCACTCACCCTGGGGCTCACCCTCGGGCTGACCGCCCTGCCGTTCGGTACCGCCGCCTACGCGGCACCGGGTGTAGTACGCGGCGCAGACCGGGACGCACCCCGTCAGGACACCGGCACCGGCGAGAACAGCAACG
>NZ_CAXOQT010000083.1:0-315 GCF_964211445.1 Rothia mucilaginosa
ATCGTCCGCACCAGCATCGTGTACGCCCTTGGCGCGCTCGCTGCTGAAGGGGGCGCCCGCCTCGACCGCATCCGCAAAGCCATGGATAGCCCGCTCTACCGCAAGGCGCGCGCCTTCATCAACCGATGGGGCGTTATTGCCGTGCCCCTCTGCTTTCTCACCGTGGGTCTGCAAACCGCGGTCATCATCACGACCGGCTTCACGAAAATGCCGCTGCGCCGTTGGGTGCCCGCGATGCTGGTCGGCACCTTCATGTGGGCGTGCATCTACACCACCATCGGCTTCGCAATTCTTGCCGCGCTCGGGCTGGAGCCG
>NZ_CAXOQT010000084.1:0-311 GCF_964211445.1 Rothia mucilaginosa
TTAAGGCAAGCTGGGGCGATCAGATGCGCTCCTATGTTCTGCATCCGTACCAGATGGTGAAGGACCTGCGTACCGGCTATGAGGAGGGTAATACCTCTAATGTTTTGGATGGCGGTTTGAACGCCTTTATTGATGCTGGTATTCGCTGGCGTGCTTCGGGGCGCGCGGCTGAAGAGAGCTAAGACGTATAAGGATTGAGTGATGGCTCAGAAAAAGAAGAAAGACGCGAAGAAGGACCCGAATAACGCGATTATTGCCCAGAATAAGAAGGCTCGCCACAACTACAACATTGTGGATACCTATGAGGCGGG
>NZ_CAXOQT010000085.1:0-296 GCF_964211445.1 Rothia mucilaginosa
TAGTAGCCGCCGAACTATAGCGCGGCACTAACCGCTGTCGGTGTGCACCGCCCGATGCACACCGCGGCACCGCGCCCTAATCCGCCGAGATTTTCGTCAGGGTTCCCGCCCGAGCTTCACCGCTCAGGCCGCCCCGGGGAATCTCGGCGGGTTAGGTGCCCCTCATATCATTCCGTCAAAAACCGGTACAATACAGGGACACACCTTCCAGAATGCGGCATCGCCTCCGCGCGAATAAGGTACGAACCGCGCGCCGCACGAACCAACCAAGGCAATCAAAGGAATATATTGTGACT
>NZ_CAXOQT010000086.1:0-292 GCF_964211445.1 Rothia mucilaginosa
CCATGCTGCGCATTAGCTACGTGCCCGCGATTATGCCCGGCAAGTGGTTCAACCGTTGGCACGAGCGTTACGGTGACCGCGGGCAGCTGGCGGAGGTGCCCGTGCGTGAGGCGCGCGGCCTGGACTCCCTGCACCAGGATTTGTGCCTGATTGATCCTGCCCTTGAACCGGCGGCAGAGGGCGAAAATACTGCTGCTGAAGCGCCCGCCGAGGCTGTCGAACACGCCCCCATCGAGCGTAAGGACGTACCCGAGAACCCCTTTGCGCACATGAGCATTGTGCGCCCGGACCG
>NZ_CAXOQT010000087.1:0-244 GCF_964211445.1 Rothia mucilaginosa
CCGGGCCGGGGCAGGTAATCTCCAGCGAGGAGGAGCGACCCGGCTCAGTCAGCGAACCGTGCGCCAGGAATGCACCGCGCATGACCGCCTCAGCATCCTGCAGGGAGCCGTTCACCACAGCCGGCGGCAGGCCACGCACCGGGCGGCCACGCAAATCCAGCAGACCGGTCTGGCGAGCCAGTGCCTCGCCGCCCTGATCCACGCGCACGATGTACCTGCCGCCTCGACGCAGACCGCCACCGCT